>NZ_FNGC01000020.1 GCF_900102785.1 Arthrobacter sp. ok362 | reverse complement strand
GAGACCGTGTGCTTCTCCGAGTACTCGGACATGTCCAGGGTGATCAGCGCGTCTTCCTCGCCGAACAGGAACTCGGCCAGGGCCTTGGCCAGTTCGGTCTTGCCCACGCCGGTGGGGCCGGCGAAGATGAACGAGCCGCCCGGACGCTTGGGGTCCTTCAGGCCTGCACGGGTGCGCCGGATCGCCTGGGACAGGGCCTTGATGGCCTCGTTCTGGCCGACCACGCGCTTGTGGAGCTCATCTTCCATCTTCAGCAGGCGCGAGGACTCTTCCTCGGTCAGCTTGAAGACCGGGATGCCGGTGGAGTTCGCCAGCACCTCGGCGATGAGGTCCTCATCAACTTCGGAGATGTCGTCCATGCCGCCGGTCTTCCACTGGCGTTCCTTTTCGGCGCGCTCGGCTATGAGCTTCTGCTCCTTGTCGCGCAGCGACGCGGCGCCTTCGAAGTCCTGCGCGTCGATCGCGGATTCCTTCTCCAGCTTCATGGCGGCGATTTTCTCGTCCATGACCTTGAGCTCGGGCGGGGCGGTCATGCGGCGGATGCGCAGCCGCGCGCCGGCCTCGTCGATCAGGTCGATCGCCTTGTCCGGCAGGAACCGGTCCGAGATGTAGCGCTCGGAGAGGCTCGCCGCCGAGGCGAGGGCGCCGTCGGTGATGGTGACGCGGTGGTGCGCCTCGTACCGGTCGCGGAGGCCCTTGAGGATCTCGATCGCGTGCGCAACGGAGGGTTCCTTGACCTGGATCGGCTGGAAGCGGCGCTCCAGCGCGGCATCCTTCTCGATGTGCTTACGGTATTCGTCCAGGGTAGTGGCGCCGATGGTCTGGAGCTCGCCGCGGGCCAGCATGGGCTTCAGGATCGAGGCCGCATCGATGGCGCCTTCGGCCGCACCTGCACCCACCAGGGTGTGGATCTCATCGATGAACAGGATGATGTCCCCGCGGGTGCGGATCTCCTTGAGGACCTTCTTCAGCCGCTCTTCAAAGTCGCCGCGGTAGCGGGAGCCGGCCACGAGGGACCCGAGGTCCAGGGTGTACAGCTGCTTGTCCTTGATGGTCTCCGGGACATCCCCACGGACGATCGCCTGGGCAAGGCCCTCGACGACGGCGGTCTTGCCGACGCCGGGCTCGCCGATCAGCACGGGGTTGTTCTTGGTGCGGCGGGAAAGGACCTGCATGACGCGTTCCATTTCCTGCTCGCGGCCGATCACGGGGTCCAGTTTGTTCTCGCGCGCCGCCTGGGTCAGGTTGCGGCCGAACTGGTCCAGGACGACGGAACCCGCGGGGGTACCCTCGGCCTGGCCGGGGCCGACGCCGGCGCCCGTGCTTTCCTTGCCCTGGTAGCCCGAGAGCAGCTGGATGACCTGCTGGCGGACCCGGTTCAGGTCGGCGCCGAGCTTGACGAGCACCTGGGCGGCAACGCCCTCGCCCTCCCGGATGAGGCCGAGCAGGATGTGCTCGGTACCGATGTAGTTGTGGCCCAACTGCAGGGCCTCGCGCAGCGAGAGCTCCAGGACCTTCTTGGCACGAGGGGTAAAGGGGATGTGGCCGGAAGGCGCCTGCTGGCCCTGGCCGATGATCTCCTGCACCTGCTCGCGGACACCGTCGAGCGAAATGCCCAATGATTCAAGGGCTTTGGCGGCAACACCTTCACCCTCATGGATCAGACCCAAGAGGATGTGTTCGGTACCAATGTAATTGTGGTTCAGCATGCGTGCCTCTTCTTGGGCAAGCACAACTACGCGACGGGCACGGTCCGTAAATCGCTCAAACATTTCGCCACACTCCTAGCTACGACGTACTTTGATGCTACGTGGCCGGGTTCCAGATTTGGGGCTTGTTCGCCACAGGGGAAACCGGAAGGCTGCGCATCCCTGGCAGGACCCACTCCCGGCAGGGGCGGGATGGGCCCTAACCCTTCCGGGCGGGATGGGGCCTGAACCCTTCCGGGCGGGCCCGCTTCCCCCTCCGGCCGTTCCGGGCGGGACCCTCCGGCCCTTCCGGGCGTGCGCAACCGGCCGGACCGGGCGGGCCCCCGGCGGAGAGGGCGTGCGGGTCCGGCCCGAAAGGCGTACCGCCGTCGGCATGGCAATGCCCCCGCCAGATAACGGGGGCATTGGCATTTGACTCGACTTCGGACTTGATTGCGACCTGATGAGTCTTGATTGCCTCTTGATACTGGGCATTGATACTGCGCCTTGGCGCGGGGTCCTGGCTAGGAATTGGCCTTTTGGTAGGCTTCCTGAATTTCGGCCTGGATACGTCCGCGGCTGTTTACCGCATAGCCGTTGTCCCGTGCCCACTGACGGATCTGGGCAGAGTCCTGATTCCGTCCGCTGGAAATTTTCGTGCGCGTGGCGCGTCCGCTTGACGTCTTGCGTGCGTGCCCCACAAATCGCTCCACTGCGGAGCGCAGTTCTGAAGCATTACTTGACGACAGGTCAATTTCGTAGCTCACGCCGTCAAGGCCAAACCGGACAGTTTCGTCCGCGGATCCCCCATCCAGATCATCAACGAGGATGATTTTTACTTTCTGTGCCATAAAGGACTCTCTTTCCAAAGATCGAGCGTTAAGAAAAGCAGGATGTATCTGGAATAAGTATCCTCCGCGTTACAGCAGGGAGTCAAAGCGCAAAACTCTGTTCAAAGGAAAACCACAGGTGGCAATAGGGAACTATTACTTCTTCCCGGGTAATTAGCCCCCCAGGGCTCCGGAATCCTGCTCCCGGGTTTGAGCTTCCGCTCGAGAATCCGCTTCGGCATGGGCGCGGGCTTCTGCCTGCCGCTCTGATTTGTCGGCATTGAATATGGCTTTCATGGCAAACCAGAAAAGCAGGCCCACCACGATGGGGGGCAGCAATACGGCGATATAGTCCATGCTCAGTGTCCTTCGGGCTTCAACAGGGGGAAGAGGATCGTTTCGCGGATGCCAGCGCCGGTGAAGAGCATCACGAGACGGTCGATGCCCAGGCCGATCCCGCCCATGGGCGGCGCGCCGTACTCGAGCGCACGGAGGAAGTCGTCGTCCAGCTGCATGGCTTCGACATCACCCGCGGCGGAACGGCGGGACTGTTCGGTGAGGCGTTCGCGCTGGATCACCGGGTCGATCAGCTCGGAGAAGGCCGTTCCGCGCTCCATGCCGCCGATGATGAGGTCCCAGGCCTCGATCAGGCGGTCATCCTCGCGGTGCTGGCGGGCCAGCGGCTGCGCGGACGGCGGGTAGTCGTAGACGAAGGTGGGGTTCAGCAGGGTCGGCTCGACGAGTTCGCCGAAGAGCTCCACCACGAGCTTTTCGGCCTCCCAGTTGGCGTCGACCTTGACCTCGTGCTTTGCGGCGAGCGCCAGCAGCTCCGAAACCGGGGTGTCCGGAGTGACTTCCTGGCCCACGAAGTCGGACAGTCCCGGGTACACCGCCAGCCAGGTCCAGTCGCCGTCGAGGTTGATCTCTCCGGCTTCGGTCTGCAGGACGCGGCCCACACCGGCGGCGTCGGCAGCGTCCAGGATGATCTCCTTGATCCGGTCCGCCATGACGAACTGGTCCGCCCAGGCCTCGTAGGACTCCAAGGTGGTGAATTCGGGGCTGTGGGTGGAGTCCACACCTTCGTTGCGGAAGACCCGGCCCATGTCGTAGACGCGGTCGATCCCGCCGACCACTGTGCGCTTGAGGTAGAGCTCGGTAGCGATGCGCAGCGTCATTTTCTGGTCGAAGGCGTTCATGTGCGTCTCGAAGGGACGGGCCGTGGCGCCGCCGTGAACCAGCTGCAGCATGGGGGTTTCGACCTCGACGTAGCCCTGGCGGTGCAGGGTTTCGCGGATCGAGCGGGTGATCGCGGCGCGGGTGTAAACCATCTCGCGGGCTTCGTCGCGGACAATGAGGTCCACGTAGCGCTGGCGGACACGCGTTTCTTCGTTCAGCCCGGCGTGCAGCACGGGCAGCGGACGCAGCGCCTTCGAGG
This sequence comes from Arthrobacter sp. ok362, assembly GCF_900102785.1. GTDB lineage: Bacteria > Actinomycetota > Actinomycetes > Actinomycetales > Micrococcaceae > Arthrobacter. The sequence goes on along the minus strand of NZ_FNGC01000020.1, from coordinate 70,657 downwards.
CCATGGTCCAGGAATCCGCCATGACGGACAGCTCGCCGCGGCGTGAGGAGATGACCTCGCCCTTGATGAAGACGTGATCGCCGAGGTCCACGAGGGACTTCCACTCCGCGAGCGCCTCCTCACCGATGTTGGCCAGGCTCAGCATGACCTGCAGCCGCACGGCCTTGCCGTCCACACCGCCCTCCTGAAGGGTGGCGAAGCAGAGCTTGCCCGTATTGCGGATGAAGACAATGCGGCCGGTCACGCCGACGACGTCGCCGGTGGTTTCATCGGCCTGAAGGTAGGCGTATTTCTCGCGGATTTCCGTGAGCGAGTGTGTGCGTTCGACACCCACCGGATATGCCTCGACGCCGCGTTCAATCAGCTTGGCGCGCTTCTCCATGCGGATGCGCGTCTGCTCGCTGGCATCGTGCGGCTCGGCGGCGGTGTTCGGGGCGGGGGTGTTTTGGGAAGTCACAATCCCCAAGTTTACCGTCGATTTGCGCCCGGGCAGGTCCCGGGCCGGTTCTGCCCGGGCGCAGCCGGGCAGACGGGCTGCGGGAATAGAATCGGGGCTGTGGAGACATGGACAGTGAGGACCGACGACGGCGAGGGACACCTCGAGCTGCACACAATCCGTCCGGCGGCGCGTGCGCCGGGCGGGCCGGGCGCATCCGGCGCCGCGGCGGCGGCCCAATCTCAAAAACTGCGCGGTGAAGGATCCGGCGTCGTCATCGTGCACGGGACACTGATCACCGATCAGCTCTACCGGCCGTTTGCCCGGAAACTCGTCCGGCTGCTGGGCAGGCCAGTGCACTGCTACAACCGCCGCGGGCGCGCCGGTTCCTCACCCCAGCCCGCCGACTATTCTGCCGCCACCGAGGTGGCCGACCTGGCCACCGTGCTCCGCGAGACCGGCGCCAGCGACGTCGTGGCCCACAGTTATGGCGGGTTTGTGGCCCTGCAGACCGCCCGTAACCTGCCGATCCGCCGGATGGTGACCTACGACGCGGCCGTCAGCCTCTCCGGGAACCTCAACCAGCGCTGGCGGCCGGAGCTTGAACGTTCCCTGGCCGCCGGCCAGCTTGACGACGCTTGGGCACATTTGGTGCAGGGCCTGGAGACGGCGGGCCCGGTGTCCCGGCTGCCCCTGGGCGCTCTGCGCATGCTGAGCATCCTCTCTGCCCGGACCAACCTGGGGGCCGAGATGCGGGAACTGCTGCCCACGGCTGTGGCAGAGATGCGGGCCGTGCTGGCCGCCGACGCCGAACTCACCGATTTTGCCGCCATCACCACCCCCACGCTCATGCTCAGCGGCGGCTGGAGTCCTGCCTACTTCGCCGAGACGGGCCGCCAGCTCGCCGACGCCGTCCCGGCGCTCAGCTTCGCACTGGCTCCCGGGCAACTCCACGAAGGCCCCATCCGGCCGGGAAACCGACTGGCCCTCCGTACGGCACGGTTCCTCCTCGGCGGGACTGACGCTGCGACCCCGCCGCCCGGCAGCCTGGCCGGCAGCCTGGCGGCCGGGGGCATGACCGGCATCGCCGGACGCGTGCCGGCCCGGTGGCGGCCGATCGGGCCCGGCCGCTGACGGCCGCGCAGCGGCCGACCGCTAGAATCGGGGGCGACCCTTTCGAAAGGACCCCCTTGGCCAAGCTCTACTTCCGCTACGGCGCCATGAACTCCGGCAAATCTACGGGGCTGCTGCAGGCGGCGTTCAATTATGAGGAACGCGGGCAGCACGTCCTGCTGGCCAAGCCGGACGTGGACACCAAGGGCGACTCCGACGTCGTGTCCCGCCTGGGCATGACCCGTTCGGTGGACTTCCTGATCCCCGCCGGCGCGTCGGCCCGCGAGCTTTTCACCGCCCAGGCCCACGGGGACGATCCCGACGCCCTGCTGCAGCACGTGGACACCCCGCCCGTGGCCTGCCTCCTGGTTGACGAGGCCCAGTTCCTGGAACCGGAGCAGGTGGACGATCTCTTCCGCATCGCGGTCCTGGACAACGTCCCCGTACTCGCCTACGGCATCCGCACCGACTTCCGGACCCGCGCGTTCCCCGGTTCCCTTAGGCTCCTGGAGATTGCGCACACCCTCGAAGAGCTCAAGACCATCTGCCGCTGCGGACGGAAGGCTATCTACAACACCCGCCGGATCGGAGACCAGGTGGTCTTCGACGGGAACCAGGTTGCGATCGACGGCCAGGATGTCTGGTACGAGTCGCTCTGCGGCGCCTGCTACCTCGAGGTTTCCGGCGGCCGGCTGGGCAACTAGCTGTACTGCGCCGGGCAGTGCCGTGCCCAATTGAACTGTGGCTTGCTGAACTGCGGCCTACTGCACTGGGGCTTGCTGCACTGAGGCTTGCTGCACTGGGGCGTACTGCACTGGGGCGCGGCCTCGGCTAGGCTCGGAGCATGACCCGCGAGAACATCAGAACCCCCCACGGCGGAACGATCGAGCTTCTAAGCACGGGCGCCGAGCTCGCCTCGGCGGGTTCGGGCATCGTCGTCGTGCCGGCCTCGATGGTGACGGCCGCCGATTACACGCGCTTCGCGCAGAAACTCAGCGCGTCACTGGGCCGGCCGGTGCACACCTTTAACCGGCGCGGGCGTGGCTCGTCCTCCCCGCAGCCGGAGGACTACACCCTGGACGTGGACATCCACGATCTCGACGCCGTCATGAAGCACACGTCCAGCACGGACGTCTTCGGCCACAGCTTCGGCGGGGCAGTGGCCCTGCACGCGGCCCGCACCCTGCCGGTGGAACGACTGGCCGTGTACGACCCCGCCGTATCCGTCAACCACAGCGTCACGGCGGACTGGACGCCCGAATACGAGCGGGCGACCGCGGCCGGCGACGACGATCGCGCCCTCGCCGTCCTGCTCAGAGGCCTGGAGACCGGCAGCGCCCTGTCCCGGATGCCGCTGTCTATGCTGACGCTGGCGAATAAGCTTTCGGCGGCCACCCCGATCGGCAAGCAGCTGCGCGACCTCATGCAGACCGGTGTCCGCGAGATTAAGGCGATCATCGCCGCGGACATGCCGGCCGAACCGTTCCTGGAACTGCCGCTGGAGACGCTGATCATCGTGGGCGAGAAGAGCCCGGCATATTTCGGCGTGGCCTGTGCCCAGATCCACGATGTCCTCTCCGGTTCCAGCTACACGATCCTGCCGGGAATGGGCCACGACGGTGTCAACAAGGCGCCAGACAAGCTGATCGCCGAGCTCAGCGCGTTTTACGCGGGCTGACCAGCGTCAAGCAACGCGAAACGCGCAACAAGCAACGTGGCGTCACGTCGCGCCCATCCGTCCCTAGGACACGGCCGCGATGTGACCCGCGTTTTGCTGTAGTGGCGTTGCTCTTAGTGCGCGGGCTGTGCCGCGCCTGAAGTCTTGCGCATCATGGCGGACAGCACGACGGCGGCGAGAGCTATGACGGCCGCCGTCAAGAATGCGGCGTGCATGCCGGCAACCATTCCCGAGGACTCTGCCACGAAAGCGTAAATCGAGACCAGCAGCGCCGTGCCGGCGGCGCCGGCCACCTGCTGCAGCGTGCTCATGATGGCCGAGCCGTGGGAGTACAGGTGCGGCGGCAGCGGGTTAAGGCCAGTCGTGAACGCGGGGGTGAACAGCAGCGCCAGGCCCAGACTCAGCGCCACATGCAGGGCAATGATCCACCCCACTGGTGAGCCGGCGTCCAGCATGGAGAACTGCCAAAGGGACAGCACCATCATGACCGAGCCCGTCACTGTCAGCGGCAGCGGCCCGACCCTGTCGAACAAGCGGCCGATGAACGGCCCCAGCAGGCCCATGGCCAGGCCGCCGGGAAGCAGCACCAGGCCGGTCTCGAGTGACTTCAGGCCGCGGATCTCCTGCAGGTACAACGGCAGCAGGATCACCGCGCCGAACAAGGCGATCATGGCCACGACCAGCAGCAGCACGGACACCGTGAACATCCGGAAAGTGAAGGCGCGCAGGTCCAGCAGGGGGCCGTCGCCCTTCTGCAACTTCAGCTGGCGCAGGACGAATGCCGCCAGGGCAACCACGCCGACGGCCAGGGCCACCACGGCCGGGGCGCGGGAGCCGGCCTGGCTGCCGCCGATCTGGCTCAGGCCGTACACCAGGCCGCCGAAAGCGGGGACCGTGAGCACCACTGAGAGGGCATCGAGCCGGGTTTTCTCGGATGTGCCGATGTTGGTCAGAAATTTGGCCCCGATGGCCAGCGCGGCGAGGGCGATCGGCAGCACGAAGACAAACATGAACCGCCAGGAAAAATGCTCGAGGATCAGGCCGGAAACTGTGGGGCCCAGGGCCGGCGCAACCGAAATGGCGATGCTGACGTTGCCCATGACGGCGCCGCGGCGCTCCAGCGGCACGAGCGTGAGGATGGTGGTCATCAGGAGCGGCAGCATGATGGCTGTGCCGCCGGCCTGGACGATGCGGGCCAGCAGCAGGACTCCGAAGCCCGGCGCGAGGGCGGCCAGCAGCGTGCCGCCGGAGAAGAGCCCCATGGCCAGCATGAACACGGCACGGGTGGACAGCCGCTGCAGGATGAACCCGGTGGTGGGAATCACGACAGCCATGGTGAGCATGAAGCCGGTGGAGAGCCACTGCACGGTGGGCGCATCGATGTTCAGGTCCACCATCAGCCGCTGCAGGGCCACGTTCATGATGGTCTCGTTGAGGATCACGACGAACGTGGCCACCAGCAGCGTGACGATGATGGTCACGGACTCCCGGGACATCTTCGCCGGCGCGGTTACCGCCGTCGTTGTGGCAGGCGCCGTCTGCGCGGGGATGGTGGGGGCAGCGCCCGGTGCGGGATCGCCAGAGGCGTTGGACGAGACGTCTGTTGACATGGGAATTCCCTCAGGGAGTTTGGTGTGGGTCCGGCGAGCGTCGGCGCTGCTGCAGGTTCCAACAGTCTAAGGCCCGGGGGCATTCCCGTCGCCGGAAAATCTATGCGGGGTCAGCTACTGCCCGTGGAGGGCGGCCGCATGGGCCGTAGCTGACCTGCGCGTCGGTTTTAGGAGTTCAGGGGCGCGTTGTCGATGAGGCGGACGGGACCGACCTTGGCGGCGATAATCGCCAGCCCCTCGCCGCGGAACGGGGTGTCCCTGCAGTTTTCCGCAAGGGGCTCCAGGGTGCGCGGATCCACCACCTCGAAATAGTCCAGTTCGACGAGCGGCTGGGACCGGACCAGGGCCTGCGCGGATTCGACGTCCAGCGGCTCATGCGCGTTGGCGCGCTCCTCGATGAGCCGCAGCGCACGGGAGAGCACCAGGGCGGCCTCGCGCTGGTCCTCGGAGAGGAAACGGTTGCGGCTGGACAGTGCCAGGCCGTCGGCCGAGCGGACAATGGGCACGGGCACGATCTCCACGGGGAAATTCAGGTCCGCCACCATGCGCTGGACCAGCGCCAGTTGCTGGGCGTCCTTCTGGCCGAAATAGGCGCGGTAGGCGGCCTGGCCACCGTCCGGCAGCCCGGTCCCCGGGATGCCGTAGTGCAGCAGTTTCGCGACGACCGTCAGCGCGCCGTCGAAGTGTCCGGGCCGGGACGCGCCCTCCCACTTTTCACCCAGGGGTCCCGCCGTGATCCGCACCAGGGGTGCCCCGCCGGGGTAGACCTCCTCAACACTCGGCGCGAACGCCAGGTCCACGCCCTCGGCGTCCAGCAGCGCGAGGTCGGCATCGAGCGTCCGGGGGTAGCGTTCCAGATCCGTGGCCTCGCCAAACTGCAGCGGGTTCACGAAGATGCTGGCCACCACGACGTCGTTCTGGGCGGCGGCCGTCCGGGCCAGCTGGGCATGCCCCTCGTGCAGGGCGCCCATGGTGGGCACGAGCCCCTGGGACGTGCCGCCTTTCTGCGCCAGCAGCCGGGCGCTTGCGGCGCGGAGCTGGGCAGCTGTGGTGACGAGTTGGATTGCCAAGTCAGGGTCCTTCCGGGGCGTGCGTCCCGTTCTGGCCGGGGCCGCCGAGCGCCTGTTCGATGCCGTCGAGTTGTTCCGGCTTCAGGAGCCCGCGGCTTCCTGCCCGGCGGGCTGTCGCCCGGGCCATGGCCAGGTACGCCTCAAGGATATCGCCGGCTGAGCCGCCGTCGTACTCGCGCAGGGCCGCGGCGTGGGCGGCAACCGTGCCCGTGTCGCCGCGAACTACGGGTCCGGTCAGCGCCGATTCGCCCGAGGCGAGCGCGTTCTCGAGGGTGGCACGCAGCAGCGGGCCCAGCATCCGGTCCGGGGCGTCGACGCCGACGTCGCGGAGCAGTTGCGAGGCCTGCGCCACAAGCGTTACGAGGTGGTTCGAGCCGTGCGCGAGGGCAGCGTGGTAGAGGACGCGGTCCGCCTCGGCGATCGCGACGGGCTCGGCGCCCATTTCGACGACGAGTGCCTGGGCAATCGGCAGCATCGCGGCGTCGGCCGTGACCCCGAAGGTGCAGTCCAGGAGCCTCGTGAGGTCCAGGCTCATGCCCGTGAACGTCATGGCCGGGTGCAGCGCGAGCGGCACGGCGCCGGCGGCACGGACCGGGTGCAGGATCCCGACGCCGAAGCGCCCGGAGGTGTGCGCCACGAGCTGGCCGGGCTGCCAGGCGCCGAGCTTGGCCAGGCCGTTCACGAGCGGGCCCAGGGCATCGTCCGGGACGGCGAGCAGGACCAGCTCGGCGCGCTCCACGATGTCCTGCACCTCCAGGATCGGGACGCCGGGCAGCAGTGTTTCGACGCGTTCCCGGCTGGCGTCCGAAACGGCGGACGCCCCGATGACGGCGTGCTCGGCTCCGCGCAGCGCCGCCCCCAGGACGGCACCGACCTTCCCTGCGCCAATGATTCCGACGCCGAGGCGTCCTGGTTTAGCCATGATGTGGGCCTTCCTGAGGGTCGTCTGCGGGTGGTGCGGCCGGCTTGGCCGCCGGCTCCATCCAGTGCTCGCTCTTCTGGCGCTTGCGCGCGGCGCGGGCACGGGCGGACTGGGCATCGAGCAGGGCCCGGCCTTCGTCGAGGCCGGCCTGGATGAGCCGCGGGGCCACCGGACCTGCCGTGGTGTGCAGGACCAGGTCCGCCACCCGGAATCTGCGGGCGAGCGGGCCCTGCTGGAGCGCCATGGACTGGGTGCGCTGGTGCGGCACCACCACGAAGCTCCGCCACCACCGGCCCGACCTCAGGAGCAGGGCGGTCTCCGTTGCTGTGAAGCCGTTGCGCCGCCAGCCCAGCGGTGCCAGGAACCGGGCCCGGCGCGGGCTGGTGACGAAGCCGCCGTCGGTGTCCTGGCCGTCTCCGCTGCTGGGAGTCCCGGCGGCGTCGGCGAGACCGGTGATCCCTGCGGTGAACACACCCAGCGGATCCTGGGTTCCGGGGTCCGGGAGCACCAGCGAGAGGATTTCCAGGACGTCGGCGAGGGATCCCACCGGAAGCAGCGTGGTCCGGGCCGATCCCTCGCCGGCACTGGCGGCCAGGCCGTAGCCGGCCACGTTGACCTGGACCCGGTACCAGCCGAACATCCGCCACAGCGGCGGCTGGCTGACCTTCAGCGCCTGGATCCTGCCCGGCGGCACGGTCTGCGCCTGCGTGTCCAGCAGGCCGTAGCGCAGCCGGATGCCGTCCGGGGAAACGGCGGCCGTGAAGTTGTAGCCCTTGTTGAACGAGGACCAGTAGGAGGCGACGAGTCCGATCGCGGCAGGGATCAGGAAGACCGCGAAGTTCCGGTTTTCGGTGACGGCGGAGAGCAGCACGGAGGCGATGCCGCCGGCCACGATCGCGACGCTTTGTTCGCTCAGGAGCAGCGAGCCCACCAGGCGCGGCGGCGGCACGGTCAGCACCACCTGTTCGGGGGCCTCCTCGGCGGCGGTCTCCCGTTGTCCCGGTTCCGGCGACGGCGTCCCGTCTGCCGCACCGGAGGCGCGAGCCAGGATTGTCGCGCGGAGCTGTCGGGCCTCGTCCGCGCGCAGGTACGCGAGGCGCACGGCGGATTCGCCGGCGTCGGCGACTTCAAACCTGAGTTCAGCCAGTCCGAAGATCCGCGCCAGCAGGGGCTGTATGACGTCGATTGCCTGCACCCGGTCCAGCCTGGCCTGCCGCTGCTGCTTGAAGAGGAAACCGGTATTGACGCGCACGTAGCCGCCCGCCACCTGGTAGCGGGTGAAGTACCAGCTCAGGACGTAACCGAGAACGGTCAGCAGCAGCAGGGTGCCGCCGCCGAGCAGCAGCCACGGCGCCCGTCCGGCCAACCGCTCGTCAAAGACCGGGTCGCCCTGGAGCAGACGTTCGAAACTGTCGCGTCCAAAAAAGAACAACAGTGCAGCCAGCGCCACCCAGCCACGGACAAAGGGCGATGCCGGGTGCACGCGCAACCAGCCGGCGTCGACATTTCCTTCGTTACCAGCTGTGTCGGCACCGGCGCGTCCGGCACCCTCCGGTGTCAGCGCCATCCCGTCACGTTCTTCCCGTCACAGCCCGGCCAGCCGGGCTTCGCCGCGGGCGGAAAGCTGTTCGCGGAGCCGGGCCCCTTCACTGGCGGGCAGACCGGGAATCTCGGCGTTGGTCGTGGCGGAGGCTGTGTGAAGCTTCAGGGTGCACAGGCCCAGCGGACGCTCGACCGGGCCCACCGCGATGTCCACGTACTGCATCCGACCGTAGGGGACCACGAGGGTGCGCTGGAAGAAGATGCCCCGCCGGATCAGGAGGTCGTCCTCCCGCTCGGCATAGCCGATCGAGCGCACCTGCCGGGGAATCAGCAGGAGCCGCCACAACGCCAGAAGCAGCCAGGCGGCGGGAATGGCGACGCCCAGCCAGACCGGCGGCCAGGTCCACACGCCGGTCAGCACCAGGACCAGGGGAAGCGACAGAAGGGACACTGCGATCAGGTTTCCCAGAGCCCACCCGGCGAGGCGCACCGTGACGTACTTCGGTGACACCCTGAGCCAGTCGATGCCCGGAGGATCAATCGCTTCGGTACGCATATTCGCCTTCCGCCGAGGGCTTGCTGCGCTTTTCCTGCACGCCGGGCCGGGATTCGGCGTCGCCGTCCTCGGGCGGAATCCGGCAGAACCGCTCGACGACGAGCCCCACGATCACCATGATCAGCCCGCCGCCGGCCATGGCCAGGGCCTGCCAGGTGAGGTCGTGGTTGCTGCCCAGGTTCCACAGCCGCAGCTGCTCCACCACGATTCCCGCGTGCCAGCCCAGCAGGACCGTGCCGGTGTAGGCGCAGGCCTGGGCGAGGACCAGGGTCCAGGCCGCCAGGATGGGGTTGAGGATTTTCTTCTTCTTGCCGTTGCGCCACCGGAGCACGCGGATGCCCAGCACCAGGGTGAGTGCCACGATCACGCCCATGGTCAGCAGCCCCGTCAGTGGCAGCACCGGGGTGGCCAGGCCATACCGGCCCGCGAGCACGGTGGCGAACCAGCCGGCCACGGCCAGGACCACGCAAATGGCCAGCAGGAGCAGGGGGCTGGTCAGCTTCACGGCCGCTCCGCCGCACCGGATACGCCGGTACGCTCTGTGGTTGTGACATCCGCCGCGGCGCGGGCCTGGAAGCCGTCAAACGTCGCGAGGTCGCCGAAATCGGCGGCTTTCGCGGCGAGGTCGCCCACGTGTTCGCCGTGGAGCTCCGCCGCGGGATCGATCAGCGACCACGGGTAGAGCACGAACGCCCGTTCCGCGGCCCGGGGGTGGGGCAGGGTGAGCTCGGGATCGGAGCTCACCACGTCCCCGTAGGTGATGATGTCCACGTCCAGGGTCCGCGGCCCCCACCGGACCTCGCGCACGCGCAAATGCTTCTGCTCGACGGCGTGGCAGTGCGCCAGCAGTCCGCGCGGCGGCAGGGACGTCTCGACGGCAATCACCATGTTGAGGAAGTCCGGCTGGCCCGGCGGCCCACCCACGGCCTTCGTCTGGACGATCGGCGAGATGGCCAGCAGGCGCACCTCCGGCAGGTCGACGAGGTCTGCGACGGCGGCGGAGAGCGTGTCGCTGCGCTCCCCCAGGTTGCTGCCGAGCGCGATCACGGCGCGGGTGTAGAGCGGGCTCACGGCCGGCTCCGGTGCACGCTGACGGAGACATCGCCGAAGTCGACTTCGATCGGGGCCTTGGGCTTGTGCACGGTGATGTCCACGGCGGCCACGGGGAATTTCTGCAGCACGTCCTCGGCAATCCGCACGGCGAGGGCCTCGATCAGGTTCAGCGGTTCGCCGGTGATCCAGTCCCGGATGCTGTTGGCTACTTCGCCGTAGTGCGCGGTGTCCAGGACGTCGTCGGAAGCCGCGGCCTTGCTGAAATCCAGGTGCAGCACAGCGTCAACAACGAACGGCTGCCCGTCGCGGCGCTCGAAATCGAACACACCGTGATGGCCAACGGCGGTTACGCCGCTCAGCGTGATCTGGTCCATGGCGCCGGCCGGATCAGTTGGTGCCGGCGTCGGCGGCAGCAGCCGTCGCCGGGCGCGTCGGGGGTACCATGCGGGCGGCGACTTTGACGGCGTCGAGGCTGGCGCCGACGTCGTGTACGCGCACCGCCCAGGCGCCGCGGTAGGCGCTGATGGCGGTCACGGCGGCGGTGGCGGCGTCGCGTTCCACGGGCTGGGCGGCCTTGCCGGCCACGGTCAGCAGGCTGCCGAGGAAGCGCTTGCGTGAGCCGGCGACGAGGACCTTGTGGCCCATCGCCTGCAGCACATCCAGGTGCTGCAGGAGCTCCCAGTTCTGGACCTCATTCTTGGCGAAGCCCAGTCCCGGGTCCACAATGATCTGCTCCGGAGTGACGCCGGCGGCGTAGAGCTTGTCGCGGACGCCGGCGAGTTCCGTCACGACTTCCCCGGCGACGTCGCGGTAGTCGGTCAGGGAGTTCATGGTGCTGGCGTCGCCGCGGCGGTGCGTCAGGATGTAGGGGACCTTGGTGCGGGCGGCCAGTTCGGCCATTTCCGGCTCCATGGTCAGGCCCGAGACGTCGTTGATGATCGCGGCGCCGGCTTTCAGGGCCGCAGCCGCCGTCACGGCGTGGGTGGTGTCGATGCTGACGAGGGCGCCGGCCTTGACCAGGGCCTCGATGACCGGCAGGACCCGGCGCTGTTCCTCGTCAACGCCGACCGCCGTGGCGCCCGGGCGGGTGGATTCGCCGCCGACGTCGATGATGTCCGCCCCGGCGTAGAACATCCGCAGCCCGGCTGCGATCGCCGTGTCCGGGGTCGCGTGTGCTCCGCCGTCGCTGAAGGAGTCAGGGGTGACATTGAGGATTCCCATCACGAGTGTCCGGTCCGCGGGCAGGTCCTGGAACTTCGCCGCCGGGCGCGGTTTGCGCAGGATGGGCAGGGGCGAGGTGGCGGGCCCGGTCCCCGGGGCTGCGGCTAGGGAGTCCATAGTCTGTGTTCTTACCTTCCGAGGATGAGGCTCATGGCTTCGGCACGGGTGGCCGGGTCATGCAGTTGCCCGCGCACTGCGCTGGTGACGGTCTTGGCGCCGGGCTTGCGGATTCCCCGCATGGACATGCACAGGTGTTCACATTCGACGACGACGATCGCACCGCGCGGTTGGAGGTGCGTGACGAGGGCCTCGACGATCTGGGTGGTCAGGCGTTCCTGTACCTGCGGGCGCTTAGCGAACATGTCCACGACCCTGGCCAGCTTGCTCAGGCCTGTGACCTTGCCGTCGTGGGACGGAATGTAACCCACATGCGCCACACCGTGGAACGGCACCAGATGGTGCTCGCAAGTGGAGTAGAACGGGATGTCCTTGACCAGCACGAGTTCCTCGTGGTCCAGGTCGAAGGTGGTGGCCAGGATCTCGGCGGGGTCGTGGTGCAGGCCGGCGAACATTTCCGTATACGCCTTGGCCACCCGTTTCGGGGTGTCCAGGAGGCCACCGCGATCCGGGTCCTCGCCGATGGCCAGCAGGATTTCCCGCACGGCGGCTTCGATCCTGGGGCGGTCCACCTTGGTCCTTGAATGTGGGGCTTCCCCGTCCCCCGCCGAAGCAGCGGGGGCGGGAACGTCGTCGTCGAAGTTAGAAGTCACAGAAGAAGCCTAGCCGGGATGACCATCAGTCCCGATATCCGTAGCACCGCCCTGGAAGGACTCCTGTCCGCCGACGCCCTGGGCATGCGGGGCCTGGGCATCCAGGGGCTCTTCGAGCCGGGCCTGGGTGGCTTCCTCCTGCGCTTCACGCTCCGCCTTTTCGCGGCGCGACTCCACCGGGCCGGCGGACTGGAGCGTGCGGGTCTCCTTGGAGAGCCAGACGTCGCGGAAGTCGCGCTTGCGGATGTTGGTGAAAATCTGCGCGATTTCGGACTGGTTCAGCGTCTCGCGTTCGAGCAGTTCCAGCGCCAGCTCGTCCAGTACGTCCCGGTTTTCGGTCAGGATGGCGTAGGCCTCATCATGCGCGCCGTCGATGAGGCGGCGCACCTCCTCGTCGACGATGTAGGCGATCTGGTCCGAGTAGTTGCGCTCGTGGCCGGCGTCGCGGCCCAGGAACGGCTCGCCGCCGCCCTGGCCGAGGCGCACCGACCCGACCCTTTCGCTCATGCCGAATTCGGTGACCATCTTCCGGGCGATCCCGGTGGCCTTCTCGATGTCATTGGACGCACCGGTGGACGGATCGTGGAAGACGAGTTCCTCTGCGACGCGGCCGCCCATGGCGTAGGCCATCTGATCGAGCAGCTCGTTGCGGGTGATGGAGTACTTGTCGTTTTCCGGGACCACCATGGTGTAGCCGAGGGCACGGCCGCGGGGCAGGATGGTGATCTTGGTGACCGGGGCGGAGTTCCGCAGGGCAGCCGCGACGAGGGCATGGCCGCCTTCGTGGTAGGCGGTGACTTTGCGTTCGTGTTCCTTCATGACCCGGCTGCGCTTCTGCGGGCCGGCCATGACGCGGTCGATCGCCTCGTCGAGGGCGCGGTCATCGATCAGGTTGGCGTTGGAGCGGGCCGTCAGCAGGGCGGCCTCGTTCAGAACGTTAGCCAGGTCCGCGCCGGTGTAGCCGGGGGTCTTCTTGGCAACAGCCTTGAGGTCGACGCCGGTGGCCATCGGCTTGCCCTTGGCGTGCACCTGCAGGATCTGGTCGCGGCCGACCAAGTCGGGGGCCTCGACCGAGATCTGCCGGTCGAAGCGGCCCGGACGCAGCAGTGCGGGGTCCAGGACGTCGGGGCGGTTGGTGGCGGCAATCAGGATGACGTTGGTCTTGACGTCGAAGCCGTCCATTTCCACCAGCAGCTGGTTCAGGGTCTGCTCGCGCTCGTCGTTGCCGCCGCCGATGCCGGCGCCGCGGTGCCGGCCGACGGCGTCGATCTCATCAACGAAGATGATCGCCGGCGCGTTGGACTTGGCCTGCTCGAAGAGGTCGCGGACGCGGGAGGCGCCCACACCGACGAACATTTCCACGAAGTCGGAACCGGAGATGGAGAAGAAGGGAACGCCGGCCTCGCCGGCAACCGCGCGGGCCAGGAGGGTCTTGCCGGTGCCCGGAGGGCCGTAGAGCAGCACGCCCTTGGGGATCTTGGCGCCGACGGCCTGGAACTTGGCCGGCTCCTGCAGGAATTCCTTGATCTCCTCGAGTTCCTCCACGGCCTCATCGGCGCCGGCGACATCGCTGAAGGTCACCTGGGGCATGTCCTTGTTGACGAGCTTGGCCTTGGACTTGCCGAACTGCATGACCTTGGACCCGCCGCCCTGCATCCGGGAGAGCAGGAACCAGAACAGGACCCCGAGCAACAGCACAGGCACCAGCAGGGAGAAGAGCCCGGAGAACCAGTTGTTTTCGATCGGCTGGTCGGTGAAACCGCCCGACGGTTTGGAGTCCGTGACCGCCTTGACGACGTCCTGGGCGCGGGCGTTGACGAAGTAGAACTGGACGTTCTTGCCCTTGTCCTGCCCGTCGACCTGCAGGTTGTCCTTCAGGACCAGGTCCACCCGGTTCTCGGCGTCGAAAATCTTGGCCTGTTCAACCTTGCCGCCGGCACTCAGCAGTTCAAGGCCCTTGTCGGTGTCGATCCGACTCGCGCCGCCCGGCGCCAGAGTGGCAAATGCCAGCAGCAGCATGGCCACCACGACGACAATCCAGATGCCGGGGCCCTTGAAGAAACTCTTAGCTTTCATCTGTTCGGGGCTGGCCCCGTCCCTCCTGGTAGTGCTGCACGGCGACCGTTCTGCGCACGTGTGGTGCTGCCTCAGCTTCTAGCTATACACCGTCGCACTAACTCACGCACGGCGGAGGGCAAAAGTTCCCTGTGGGCGTAGCGGGGCCGGGCTTCCCCGGCGCCCGGGTCCCGGGCGGGGGGTGCCTCTGCGTGAACGATTTACTCGTAGACGTGCGGGGCCAGGGTGCCGACGAAGTCCAGGTTGCGGTACTTCTCGGCGTAGTCCAGGCCGTAGCCTACGACAAATTCGTTGGGAATGTCATAGCCGACGTACTTGACGTCGATCTTGACCTTGGCGGCCGTCGGCTTGCGGAAGGCGGTGCAGATTTCCACCGACGCCGTGCCTCGGGATTCCAGGTTCGTCTTGAGCCAGGACAGTGTGAGGCCGGAATCGATGATGTCCTCGACGATCAGGACGTCCTTGCCCATGAGGTCGGTGTCGAGGTCCTTCAGGATGCGGACCACGCCTGAGGACTGCGTGCCGGAGCCGTACGAGGAGACGGCCATCCAGTCCATGGAGACGTGGCTGTGCAGTGCACGGGCCAGGTCCGCCATGACCATGACGGCGCCCTTGAGCACGCCGACGATCAGGAGGTCGCGGCCCGCGTAGTCCTTGTCGATCTGCGCCGCGAGTTCGGTGATCCGTTCCTGGATCTGTTCCTTGGTGTAGAGAACGTGTTTGAGGTCTGCCTGGACGTCGTTTGAATCCACCAATGGCTCCTGTGTAGATGCGGGGTGCGACTAATTTCGGGGCGGCTGTTGAGGCCGGAATACAAGCTTCCCACAGCGGGCGGCTTCGCGGGGAACACCGGCTCCGGCGGACGGCTCCGCAGCAAGGAGCTGCGCGAGCGAGAGCCGGTAGACGCTGACCGCGCCGGGAAGCTCCACCGGGCCGGCCGATCCCTGCCGGCGCAGCAGCGCCTCGGCCGCGAGCAGGCGCTGGTAGCTGGGCTGCTGACCTCCGACGGCGGCGGCGGCCTTGGCGATCACGCGGAACCTCACGGCCGGGGCAAGATCGCGCAGCTCAGCCTCCGGGAGGCTGAGCTCCTCTCCGGTCTGCTGGCGCAGCCGGTCGAAGGTGTCTTTCGCCACGTCCTCCAGGTAGTCGGCGTCCAGCTGCAGGATCGCGGCCGTGCGGGCGAGGGATTCGGCCACGCCGGGGCCGAGCTTGTTCTCAAGCAGGGGCAGCACTTCAACCCGCGTCCGGGAGCGCGCGTACGCCGGATCCGTGTTGGACGGGTCGTGCCAGGGCACCAGGGCCTCCACCCGGCAGATCTCCAAGGTGTCCGCACGCCGCAGGCCCAGGAACGGGCGCAGCAGCCGGCCCCGGGAGGGCCGCATTCCCGCGAGGGACCGGGTGCCCGACCCCCGCGCCAGGCCGAGCAGCACTTGCTCGGCCTGGTCATCGAGGGTGTGGCCGAGCAGGATCGCGCCTGCACCTGCCTCGTCCCCGGCGGCCTCGAGGGCCGCGTGGCGGGCGTCCCGGGCAGCCGCCTCGGGGCCCACGCCGGTGGCGGCGACGTCGACGGTCCTGACCTGCACGGGAGAGAGGCCGAGGTCCTCGAGGGTCCGGGCGGTGGTTGCGGCGACCCCGGCCGAGCCCGGCTGCAGCTGGTGGTCCACGACGACGGCGCCAACGGACACAGGGTGGCCGTCCACATGACCGCGGCGGGCGAAGTAGGCGGCGACGGCGGCTAGAGCCAGCGAGTCCGGGCCTCCGCTGCAGGCGATAAGGACACGGTCCGGGTAGCCGGCCCCGGCGAGGGCGTCCTGCAGCATTTTTCGCGCCGTGCCGAGCACCGGAGCGAGGCGGCCGGGCCGGCGTCGTCCGCTGGAGACTGAGGTGGAACCGGCGTTGCGGGCAGTCATGAGGGCAAGAGGCCCATCCGGTCGAGCCAGAGCTTGGAGTCGTGGATCTCGGGTTCGCTGGGGAGATTCGCAGCGGACTCCCAGACCTTGTTGAAGCCTGACATGCCGGCGGCGGCCACCACTTCCCGCACGAACTTGGCGCCGTCACTGTACTGGCGCATCTTGGCGTCGAGGCCGAGCAGGTTGCGGATGAACTTTTCGATCATGCCGCGGTCCTGGCCGCGGGCGTTGAAACGCTGCCGGATGGTCTGCACCGACGGGACGATGCTGGCGTCCACGGCGTCCATGACCACATTGGCGTGGCCCTCAAGAAGGCTCATGAGGGCCGTCAGGCGGGACAGGGCCGCCTTTTCTTCCGGGTTCTGGAGCAGGTCCAGGATTGCGCCGCGTCCGGGCGCGGCACCGGGTGCCGCGCGGTCCTTCAGCGACTTCGCGGCCGCGGAGGCCCGTTCCATCAGGGAATCGACGTTGCCCAGCAGCAGCCCGCTGAGGTTTTCGATCTCTTGGAGCATGTGGTGCCGCAGCCACGGGGCGGCGGCGAACTGCACCCGGTGGGTCTGTTCGTGGAGGCAGACCCAGAGCCGGAAGTCCGCGGGCTCGACGTTCAGTTCGCGTTCCACGGAGATGATGTTCGGCGCAACGAGCAGCAGGCGGCCGGATGCGGGGGCCGTGGAGTTCTCGGCCAACGCGGAGAAGGGGTCGTACTGGCCCAGGACTTTGCTGGAAAGGAAGGCCAGGATGGCGCCGAGTTGGCTGCCGGTGATGGCCGCGCTGACGCCGGCAGCTCCGGGGCTGAAGGAGCCGCGGCCCTCCAGCAGCTTTTGCATGGCGGGCTTGAGCATGACGGCGAAGCTCTGAGTGTTGGCCTTGGCCCATGAGGCCCTGTCCACCACGAGGACCTCGGAGTCGCGCAGGTCCCGGGCGGCGTCAAGGCCGGTGATGTGGTGGACGTGCGGCACGGAAATGTCCGCCATGAGCCGCAGGTTTTCGACGGCGGCGCCGATCTCGGCGGCGCCCAGGACAGGGCCCGCCGGCGTCAGACGGGCTGCCGTGGACGCGGCGAGCTCCCAGTTGATGAGATCTTGGGCCTGGACCGAGGTCTCGCTTGATGTCCCGCTCGGCGTCTTTGGTGACGGATTGCTTGATGTCTCGCGTGCAGAGGGCTCCATGGGATCCATCAGATCACAGGGGCCCGACATTCCGCCTTAATTTTCGCTGACCGGCGAACCAGCCGGGCCCAAGTCCCAGGCGGGCACCGGCTTCCAGGCGGCCCGCCGACCGTCAGCGGCAGCCGCAGCCGGCGAGGACGGCGGCGGAGCGGTCCAGCGCGGCCTTGTTCGCGGCGCCGGGGGTCAGTCCGTTGCCGACGAAGGAAAAGACCAGGAGGCGGCCGTCGGCGTCGACGACGTAACCGCTGAGCGCAATGACCGTGTTCAGCGTGCCCGTCTTGGCGCGGACCAGCCCGGCGCCCGCGGCCGAAGCCGCGTCCGTGTACCGGTCCCCCAGGGTGCCGGTGAGCCCAGCGACCGGGAACCCGGTGAGGGCGGCGCGCAGCCGGGTGTCTGTCCCCGAGGTCATGGCCCGGACCACGTCCGTGAGCTGCCGGGCCGAGACCCGGTTGGCCAGGGCCAGGCCGGAGACGTCCGCGGCCCGGAGGGCGTCAGTGGGAACGCCCATGTCCTGGACCTGCGCCAGCACGGCGGCAATGGCGTCGGCGCTGCTGCCGGGCCGTCCGACGCCGCGGGCGGTCATCCGTCCCATCACCTCGGCGAGGTAGTTGTCCGAGGTCTGCAGCATGAAGTCCACCTGCTGCCCCACCGTGGCGGACTGGACCTCGGCCAGGACCTTGGCGTGTCCGCTGTCCGGTGCACTGTCCGCTGCGCTGCCGGGCTCGATCCGGGCGACCCCGGGGGCCACGGACAGCCCCGCGGCCGCCGCGGCCGCCGTGAGCCGGGCGGCGAACGCCTCGGCAGCGGTCATGGCGGCGTCCTGCGGGCGGGGTCCGGTGGTCTTGGCGGGATCGAACCTGGCGGAGTTCAATGCCAGCGGGTACAGCGGGGCCATCTCCCCGGCGGCGACGTCCTCGGGGCTCCACGCCTGGCTGAGCGACGGGCCGCTGAAGAGGGAGTCATCCAGCAGGACGCTCACGGCGCCGGTCACGCCGCCGGTCTTGAGGGCGTGGATCGTGGCCTCGGCGAGCGTGGCGAGCCCGGCGCGGCCCAGCACGGCCCCGGGGGCGGATTCTCCGGCGCCCAGGAGGACGTCGCCCCCGCCGGTCAGGACCACAGAGCCGGGGGTGGGCCCTGCCACCACCCGGGTGCTGAAGCGGCGGTCCGGGCCAAGGACGCGCAAGGCCGCGCCGGCTGTGAGCAGCTTCATGTTCGACGCCGGAATGCGGGCCTGGTCCGCCCCCCGGTCAAAGAGCACCTGCCCCGTGGTGGCGTCCTGGACGATCCCGGTGAAGGTGCCGGCGCCGTCAGGCTTGAGGGTCCTGTTGAGCTCCGCCGCGAGGGCGGCGCCGGCCGGGACTGGCGCGGCATCGCTGAGGGGCCCGATTCCGCCGGCACTGCTGCCGGGGACGCTCAGCGTGGCGGGGATCTGCTGCCACGGCAGCGCTGTCTGCGAGGCGTTGGAGGACCGGTCCGGGCCGAGGAATGCCGGGGCGATGGCGATGCCGGCAGGCAGTGCCACCGCCACCACCAGGAGGGTCTGGAGCAGCAGCGCGGGGATCCCGCGAAGCCTGCCGGGCGCCTGTCCGGTGCCCGCGCGGCTGGTTCTCGGTTTCATGCTGCTGCTGGTCCTTAGTTCTGAAATGTCCCCACTAGTTCCTGAAACCAGCGCCTCTCGCTATATCCTCAATAGTAGTCGGCGGCACCGACAGCCCTGATGCACGTGCCGCGCACCCCTGAATTCGTCAAGGAGCATTCCATGAAGCATGACGTGACCATCGAGATCCCCAAGGGATCGCGCGTCAAGTACGAAGTCGACCACGAGACCGGCCGCGTCCGCCTGGACCGCGTCCTGTTTACGTCGATGCAGTACCCCACCCACTACGGTTTCTTCGAAAACACCCTGGGTGAGGACGGAGATCCGCTGGACGCACTGGTGCTCCTCCAGGACTACGACCTCTACCCCGGCGTGATCGTCGAGTCCCGCCCGATCGGCGTTTTCAACATGACCGACGACGGCGGCGGAGACGCCAAGGTCCTGTGCGTCCCGACCGATGCCCGGTTCGACCACATCAAAGAGATCAGCGATGTCAGCGAGTTCCTGATCAAGGAAATCGAGCACTTCTTTACCCGCTACAAGGACCTGGAGCCGGGCAAGTGGGTCAAGGCCGAGGGTTGGGGCGACCGCGCCGCCGCCGAAGCCGAACTGGCTGCTTCCATCAAGCGCTACGTTCCGGCAGCTGGCCACTGACCGTTCCTGCACTCCAACGCGGGGTCGATTACCGCTCATCCGGACCTCCGGAACGGGCGGCAATTGACCCCGCGTTTTTTCGATTGGCGGGAGCCCGACGATGAGGACCCTCGGCGTCGACCTCGCTGCCGCCGCGAAGAAGACGGCGGTGGCCGTCACCGATTGGGCCGACGGCGCGGCACGCCTGGAGCATCTGTCCCTGGACGTGGGTGACGAGGAGATCCTGCGCCTCTTCGGCACCAGCGACATGACGGGGATCGACTGCCCCTTGGGCTGGCCGGACGCGTTTCTTCCCTTTATCGCCGGGCACTTGAACTTCGACGCCCATCCGGTGCTGGACCATGACGGGATCGCAGGCCGCCGGCTGCTGGCCTACCGGGACACAGACAGATTCGTCACCGGTCAAACCGGCCTGATCCCGCTCAGCGTCTCCGCGGACCGGCTGGCCCACCCGGCGATGCGTTGCGCCGTCATCCAGGCAAAGATCGCCCGGGAGTACGGGCCGCAGGCCAGGGACGGCAGCGGCCGGCTTGCCGAGGTGTACCCGGCGGCTTCGCTGAAATTGTGGGGCCTGCCGACCCGCGGCTACAAGGGGCGGGGCACACCGGAAACGGAGCGGCTGGCAGTGGCCCTTGACGCG
The DNA here is from genome assembly GCF_900102785.1 of Arthrobacter sp. ok362. GTDB lineage: Bacteria > Actinomycetota > Actinomycetes > Actinomycetales > Micrococcaceae > Arthrobacter. The sequence continues at coordinate 50,640 of NZ_FNGC01000020.1, read as the reverse complement.
CTGTCGACGGCGGCACCGTGGCTGGACCTGGCCGGACACGATGACCGGCTGGCCGCCTCCGATGACATGTTCGACGCCCTCATCGCCTCCCTGACCGGCCGGGCAGTCGCCCTCGGCAGGACGCTGCGCCCCGACGGACCTCCCGGGGCCGCCCTGACCGAGGGCTGGATCCACCTCCCCCGGGGCGGGCTGCAAGAGCTCCCTGGCTAGCCCCGACGGAAGGGCTACCCAATTCGCAGCGACCAGTTGCTGATCTCGGCCGGGTCCTCGCCGTGCTCCCGGGTGTGGTCCCGGGCGCGCATGCGGCTGTCCTGCAGGGACTGGCGCAACAGCGAGTGCTTCTCGGACAACCCGGGGACCCGGTCGATCGCGTCAATTGCCAGCTGGAACCGGTCGATCCCGTTCAGCATGGCCATGTCGAACGGGGTCGTGGTGGTGCCTTCCTCCTTATAGCCGCGCACATGCAGGCCCTCCCGGTTGGTGCGCCGGTACGTGAGCCGGTGGATCAGCGCGGGATAGCCGTGGTAGGCGAAGATCACCGGTTTGTCTGCCGTGAAAATGCCGTCGAAGTCCCGGGACGTCAGCCCGTGCGGGTGCTCGCTGGCGTCCTGGAGCCGCATGAGGTCCACCACGTTGACCACCCGCACTTTCAGCCCCGGCGCCCCCTGCTTTAGGAGCTCGGCCGCGGCAACGGTCTCGACCGTGGGGACATCGCCGGCACAGGCCAGGACGACGTCGGGCTCCTCACCGCTGACTTCGGAGCCGGCGAACTCCCAGATTCCCAGGCCCCGGCGGCAATGGTGCGAGGCCGCGTCCGGCCCGAGCCAGGTTGGCGAGGGCTGCTTTCCGCTGACCACGATGTTGATGTAGTCGCGGGAGCCCAGGCAGTGCTCCATCACGGCCAGCAGTGTGTTGGCGTCCGGCGGCAGGTAGACCCGGATGATCTCGGCCTTCTTGTTGACGGCGTGGTCGATGAAGCCGGGGTCCTGGTGCGAAAAGCCGTTGTGGTCCTGCTGCCACACATGGGAGGACAACAGGTAGTTCAGGGAGGCCACCGGCTGGCGCCACGGCAACTGCCGGTGGACCTTGAGCCATTTGGCATGCTGGTTGAACATCGAATCGACAATGTGGATGAACGCCTCATAGCAGTTGAACACCCCGTGCCGGCCGGTCAGCAGGTAGCCCTCCAGCCAGCCCTGGCAGAGGTGTTCGCTCAGGACCTCCATCACCCGCCCGGCCCGGGCAATATGCTCATCCAGCGCATCAATCCTGTACTGCCAGACCTTGTCGGTGGCCTCGTAGACGTCCTGCAGCCGGTTCGACGCGGTCTCGTCGGGGCCGAAAAGCCGGAAGGTGTCCGGGTTCAGCGCAATCACATCCCGCAGCCAGGGACCGAGCGTCATCATGGGACTGATCCGTTCAGCTCCGGGTTCGGCAACGTCGACGGCGTGCCGGCGGTAGTCCGGCAGGGTGAGCGGACGCAGCAGGAGCCCGCCGTTGGCATGAGGGGTTGCGCTCATCCGCAGCGGACCGGCAGGGGCGTTCCCGGCCGTCTCCGGCAGCAGGCGTCCGCGGCCGTCGAAGAGTTCCTCCGGCCGGTAGGACTCGAGCCACTGCTCCAGCTGGCTCAGGTGCTCAGGGTTGGTGCGGACCTCGTCCAGCGGGACCTGGTGGCTGCGCCAGGTCCCCTCCACCTGCTTCCCGTCAACTTTCTTGGGCCCGGTCCAGCCCTTGGGCGAACGCAGCACGATCATCGGCCACTGCGGAGCGCCATCCTGCGCCGTCCCGCCGCTGCGGTGGCGCTGCTGGATGGTCCGGATCTGGGCCAGGCAGGTGTCCAGTGCGGCCGCGAAATCCCGGTGCGCCGCGGCTGTGTCCGCCGGGTCGGCCACCGTGACGAAATGGGGGACGTGCCCGTAGCCGCGTAGCAGCTGATCCAGCTGGGCTTCTGGCATGCGGGCCAAAATCGTGGGGTTGGCAATCTTGTAGCCATTCAGGTGCAGAATGGGCAGCACCGCGCCGTCGGCCGCCGGGTCCAGGAAGTTGTGTGAATGCCAGCTGGCGGCCAGCGGCCCGGTCTCGGCCTCGCCGTCCCCGATGACGACGGCGGTGATCAGCTCCGGGTTGTCGAAGACGGACCCGTACGCGTGTGCGAGTGAGTAGCCGAGCTCGCCGCCTTCGCTGATCGAGCCGGGGGTCTCCGGGGCGGCGTGGCTTGGTATGCCTCCCGGATAGGAGAACTGCCGGAACAGCTCGGCCAGGCCGGCTTCGTCGTCGCTGACGTGGCCGTAAATCTCCGAATAGGTGCCTTCCAGCCAGGCGTTGGCCACCAATGCGGGGCCGCCATGGCCGGGGCCGGCGACGAACAGCATCTGCTGGTTGTCCCGGCGGATCGCCCGGTTCAGGTGGGCATAGACAAAATTCAGTCCGGGTGTGGTCCCCCAGTGGCCAAGGAGCCGGGACTTTGTGTGTTCCGCGCTGAGGGGTTCACGCAGCAGCGGATTGGACCGAAGGTAGATTTGCCCCACTGAGACATAGTTCGCCGCGCGCCACCAGCGGTCCACCAGGTCCATGGCTGTTGTGTCCAGGATCGGGCCGTCGGCTGGCATCTGAGTGCGGGTGGTTCCATTCACGTCACTGCTCACTAGGGGTCCTCGCTTTGCTTGGTCCTGCCTCGGCGTATTTTGTCCATCGCAACACGTCAGGCGGACGGGACACAACTCCGGTCCACCGGCGCCGCCGGCGACTTGCCCCCCAAGTGCCAGCAGGTAGTGTGTCATCCAGAATGTTCACGCTGACCATCAATCAAACCGACAGCCGGCGCGACGGCGACCGTGTGCCGCAGCTCCTCAAGGACCTGCGGCACATTCCGGCGCGCCTCGATTTCGACCGGTCCGTCGAGGACGAGGTCCAAGGGATCCTGGACTGTCCGCATCAGGCGGTGGAAGCGGCCATGGTCGCCCTGCGCAGCGGCAGCTGGTACGTGGGCATTGGCGTGGGGCCGGTCAATGAACCCCTGCCGAACCAGATCAAGGACGCCTCCGGACACGGGCTGATCTATGCCCGGCGCGCCGTGGATCGCCTCCGGAACGGCAAGGACCGCGTTCGGGTGGCCGTGGAGGGACCGCTGGCCGATATTGCGGCTGAGGCCGAAGCCGTCCTGCGTCTGCTGGGCCACATTGTGCACGACCGGAGTCACGCCGAATGGCGGGTGCTGGACCTGCTCACTCCAGGGGTGCGGGGTCAGCAGAAGGCAGTCGCCGAGGAACTCGGGATCACCACGCAGGCGGTGAGCAAGGCCGTGGCCCGCTCCCAGTGGAACGAAGAGCACGCGGCCCGGCCCGCTGCGGCAAGGCTCCTGAGCCTCATCCTGGACGTCCGCTAGCCGGCCCGGTCCCGCCCTGGAACCTCCCGTCCCGCGCGGCGCTTAGAGGAGGCTGCGAAGTACGTGCGCGGCGCCGTCGTCGTAGACCGATTTCGTCACTTCATCTGCGGCGGCAATCACTTCAACGGGGGCCTGGCCCATGGCCACGCCGCGCCGCGCCCAGGTCAGCATCTCGATGTCGTTGCGGCCATCCCCGACGGCGACAGTGCGGTGGGCTTCAATGCTGAGCCGGTCCCGGAGCTGCTCCAGCGCGCTGGCCTTTGTGACACCGGCGGCGGCAATGTCCAGCCATGCCGTCCAGCCCACCGAATACGTCACGCCGGCGAGCCCGATGTGGCGGATCGCGGTGTTGAACTCTTCGGGCGTGTTCTCAGAGCTGAAGACCACCACGCGCACGGCAGTTGCCTCCAGCATGGTCTGGAAGTCGACGCCGACCGCTTCGACGCCGAAGCTGGCGTCCTGGAAGCGTTCGGTGGACAGGAAGTTGCCGTCCCCGTCCTCGAGCGCGTACTTGGCCGTGGGCAGCCGCTTGCGCAGGGCGCGAAGCACCGGCCCGGGGTCAAATGTTGCCTTGTGGAGGATTTCGTAGCCGTCCGGCAGCCCGGAGTCGACACGCAGGATCACACCGCCGTTGGAGCACACGGCGTAGCCGTTGTCGATCCCGATGTGTTCGATGACGGGCAACGTGGCGTTGAGGGACCGGCCGGTGGCGATCATGACGTGGTGGCCGGCAGCCACGACGGCCTGGGCGGCCTCGCGGACAGGATCCGACATGTGCCCATCGTGGTCCACGAGGGTGCCGTCGACGTCCAAGGCGATCAGCATCTTTTCGCCGGCGCCGTTCCGGGCGCTTTTGTCCCGGGCCGACCTGGTCGGGGCTGCCGCGTTCCGGTCTGCCGTGTTCTTCTCTGTCGTGTTCTGGTGTGTGGTGCGCCGGTCATCGTTGCCGGCGACTGAGGATTCAGTCATGGTTGTCATCTCACAAGTAGAGCAGACACCCCCGACGGCCGCTAGGACACACGCCACAGCAGGGCGTGAACTTGCGGTAAACACCCACACTTTGTCCCCAGTGTGAATGTTTACCCGGCGGCCACCGGAGGCCTGGCTGGCGGTTAGGGACCGGGGGTTAGAGGACGGGGAAGACCGTCATGCCGCCGAGGTACTTCTGCAGTGCGGCGGGGACGTTGACGGAGCCGTCGGGGTTCTGGTGGTGCTCCAGGATGGCGACGATCCAGCGCGTGGTGGCCAGGGTGCCGTTGAGCGTGGCCACGGCCCGGGTGCCCTTGGGCGCACCGTCCTCGTTGACAACCCGTTCCCGGATGTTCAGGCGGCGCGCCTGGAACGTCGTGCAGTTCGAGGTGGAGGTCAGCTCCCGGTATGCGCCCTGGGTGGGGACCCAGGCCTCACAGTCGAACTTCCGGGCCGCCGAATTGCCCAGATCCCCGGCCGCAGTGTCAATGACGCGGTACGGGAGCTCGCACTTGGCCAGCATCTCCTCTTCCCACGCCAGGAGGCGGGCGTGCTCGGCGGCGGCCTCCTCAACGGTGGTGTAGATGAACATCTCCACCTTGTTGAACTGGTGGACGCGGATGATGCCGCGGGTGTCCTTGCCGTGCGAACCCGCCTCGCGGCGGTAGCACGAGCTCTGGCCTGCGTAGCGGATGGGACCGGCCGAAAGGTCCAGGATCTCGTCGGCGTGGTAACCGGCGAGGGCTACTTCCGAGGTGCCCACCAGGTACAGGTCGTCTTCGGCGAGACGGTAGATCTCGGCGTCGTGCTTGACGTCGAAGCCGGTGCCCTGCATGGTTTCCGGGCGGACCAGGGTGGGCGTGATCATGGGGACGAACCCGGCATCGATGGCCTGTTCCATGGCCATCTGGAGCAGCGCCATTTCCAGCCGGGCGCCGACGCCGCGCAGGAAGTAGAAGCGGGAACCGGAAACCTTCGCCCCGCGTTCCATGTCGATGGCCCCGATCAGCTCGCCGATCTCCAGGTGGTCCTTCGGCTCGAAGTCGGGGAATTCGCGCGGCTTGCCCACCGTCTTGACCACAATGTAGTCGTCCTCGCCGCCGGCCGGGACGCCGTCCTCGATCAGGTTGGGGATGGCGCGGAGCAGTTCCTCCTGGGTTGTCTGGGCTAGATCGGCCTCCGCCGATGCGCTCTTGACTGAAGCAGCCAGAACCTTCAGCTCGGCGAGGAGGGCCTGCTTCTCCTCGCCCTTGGCCTGAGCGACCTTCTTGCCGTAGACATTCTGTTCGGCCCGGAGGTTCTCGAACCGGATCAGCGCCGCGCGCCGGGCCGAGTCCGCAGCGATGATCGCGTCCACCACGGATTCGTCGGCGCCGCGGGCGCGCTGGCTGGCACGGAACTTGTCCGGATATTCGCTGAGGTCTTTTACGTCGATCACCAGACAAGAGTATCCAATCCGGCCACCGTTGCCGGGCAAGCCCGGCGGAGGACGCTGGCGGGATACTGTTGGATCACAATGCGCGACTGGCTGCTCTACCTCGTCATCGCTGGGGTCCTGGTCTTCGCCGCCTCCAGTTGGTGGGGGGTGCGCCGGCTGAAGGTCAAGCACACCCGCCGTGCCGTGTGGGAGGAGACCCACAGCCCGGGCCCGGGCCGCCAGACGGTGGCCGTGGTCCTGAACCCGATCAAGGCGAGGTCGGTCGAGGCCCGGGGCCTGATTGATGCCGCGTGCGCGGAGGCCGGCTGGCCGGCGCCGCGTGTCTTTGAAACCACCGCGGAGGACCCCGGCTTCTCGCAGGCGCAGGCGGCGGTGGCCTACGGGGCCGACGTCGTCCTGGCCGCCGGCGGCGACGGTACCGTGCGTGTGGTGGCCGAGGTCCTCGCCGGGACGGACACCGCGATGGGCCTGATCCCGCTGGGCACGGGGAATCTCCTGGCCCGCAATGTGCATCTGGAGGTGAACGACCTCTCCGGCAACGTGCAGGCGGCCTTGTTCGGGCATCAGCGGTTCATCGATACGGCGCGGCTCAGCCTGGAGAATTCACACACCGGGGAATCCGCGCAGCACACGTTCCTGGTGATCGCGGGCATGGGCATGGACGCCGAGGTGGTCACTGACACCCTTGTCGGCCTGAAGAACACGGTGGGCTGGCTGGCGTATACGGAAGCCTGGGTCCGGCACCTTGCGGGGCGCCGGAAGAAGGTCTCGATAGCGCTGGATGACCAGCCTGAGCAGGCCCGGAAGATCCGCAGCGTCTTGTTCGCGAATTGTGGCCTGATCCCCGGGGGAATCGACTTCATCCCGCAGGCCATGATCGATGACGGGATGCTGGACATCGTGGTGATGAGCCCGCGCAGTGCAATCGGCTGGCTGGCCATGTCCACAAAGATCGTGTTGAAGCACAAGAAGGACCTGCCAGTCATGACGTATTACCGCTCCGGCAAGATCACCATCCGGTGCCCCGAACCTATGCCCACCCAGGTCGACGGCGATCCTTCGGGCGAGGCCACGAAGGTCACCGTGGAGGTGGCGCCGGGATCCCTGCTGGTCCGGGTCAAGGCCGGTACCGAAGGCGGCTAGGCCGACGGCGACTGGGGCGAGGACTAGGCGCTGGCGGCCTTCTTCGCCTCTGCCGCCTTTTTTGCCTCTGCTGCAGCCTTGGCGGCCCGGGCTTCGGACTGCTCCCGGATCATGGCCTGTTCCTCTTCGAAGCGCAGGCGGTCCGCGCGGTCGGCGTCGTCGCCGTCCCAGTCCTGGTTCTCAGCAGTCGGCTTGGGATTGACAATCATTCCCTGGCCGTCATTTTCTGTGCTGGTGCCTGACATGACCCGCTCCCTCCCGTAGGGGACTTCCCCAATATGGATCAGGCAAGCATACGCACAGTTGGGAGGGGGTGGAAGTGCGCCATATGGCATTTGCCTACGCTCTGGGCGAAGCTCCCGGCGTATATTCCGCCTCAGCAGATGCGCCGCCCAGTATGTCTTTCACCCACGCATGCGCGGCGCGGAATGCCTGGTCCGAGGTGTGCGGGGCTACGTTGGTCCGGTGGCCGTCGGCACGCTGGTAGGAGCCGAGGAAGCGGGTGGCCGGGCTGATCCGGTGCAGGCCTGCGAGCGCGTCGGCCACCCGTGCGTCGGCTACGTGGCCATCGGCATCAATGCTGAAAAAGTAGTGGCCCAGGTACTGCCCGGTCGGCCGGGATTCGATCCGGCTCAGGTTCACGCCGCGGGTGGCGAACTGGTCGAGGATCTCCATCAGCGCACCCGGCCGGTCCTCGGGCAGCGGCACCACCACGGTGGTCTTGTCCGCGCCGGTGGGGGCCGGCAGTTCGCCCGGTCGGCCCACGAGCACGAACCGGGTGACCGCGCCGGGGTTGTCACCTATGTTTTCGGCTAGCACCTTCAGGGCGGGCTGCTCGGTGGCCACTATCGGGGCGCAGATCGCGGCGTCGTAGTGGGCCCCGTCGCCGTCCAGCAGGCCCATGGCCGCAGCGGCGGTGGATGACCCGGGGATATATTCCGCGTTGGGAATGTTAGTGTCCACCCAGAGCCGGCACTGGGCCCAGGCGTGACCGTGGGTGGAGACGCGCCGGATGTCCCCGATCGCCACGCCGGGCCTGGCCACCAGGACGAAGCTGATGGGCACCAGGGCCTCCCGGAGGATCCTGAGTTCCTGGCCGGTGGCGATGGCGTCCAAGGTAGCCGTGACGCCGCCCTCGACCGAGTTTTCGATCGGCACCATGGCCGCATCGACGGAGCCGTCCCGCACCTTGTCCAGCGCCGTGTTCACATTCGAGGACGGGATGCGAATAGCCTTCGCCGCGTCCGGGACCTGCATCAAGGCGGCCTCGGTGAAGGTGCCCTCGGGTCCGAGGAATGTGTAGGTGAGCGTTGGTGCGGGCATCAGTTCTTCCTTCTTCAGTTACAGGACAACCGGTTTGAGGCCGTTGTCGGACACCAGCGGCATGCCGGACTCGACCCACTGGTCCATGCCGCCGGCCACATTCAGCGCGGAATATCCCATTCCCACGAGCCACTGCGTGGCCCGGTAGGAACGGCCGCCGGTGCGGCAAATGACATAGACGTCCTCGTCCGGGTCGAGCTCCTCGATCCGGGCCGGCAGCTGGTCCATGGGAACGTGCAGGGCGCCCTCGGCATGGCCCGCAACCCATTCATAGTCCTCGCGGACGTCCACGATCTTGGCACCATCGGGGATGCCGGACACGCTTACGGTCTGGAAGTCGCTCATGTTCACCCTTTCCGCGGAATTCAAGCTCCGATCCCAGCGTATCCCCCGCCGCTTCCAGGGCGCCCACGCTGGCGGCAGGTTACGCTTCTGGAGACCGCAAAGGAGACCTGATGGCTGCCGAACACCCCGCGGAGCGGCCCGTCCGCGGCCCCCGCCACGGGACATGCCCTCCCCTGGCCGCGAGCGCTGGACATGATGCCATTGTGTCCTTCCGCGGTGCGCAAGAATGGGCATGTCCCCCCGGGATCCACGCCGCGCAGCCCGGGGAACGGCTGGAGTCCCGCCTCCTTGGCTGAGATCCACGAACTCTCCGCCGTCCAGCTCCGCGACGCGCTCCGATCCGGGGAGCTGTCCGCCAGGCAGTCCACCGATCACTTCCTGGACCGCATCGAAGCCCAAAATCCGCACCTCGGGGCCTTCATTACCGTCACCGCGGAACAGGCGCAGAAGGACGCCGCGGCGGCGGACCGGCTCCACGCCCTCCGGAGCCGGAACGGCGGCGCTCTGCCCGCGCTGCATGGAATGCCGGTCGCCTTCAAGGACCTGACGGATGTGGCAGGGGTCGTGACCACGCATGGCAGCGCCGCCCTGGAGCGCAAACCGGCGCTGGCCGACGGCGCGCTTCCCGTCGCGCTCAAGACTGCGGGGGTCATCTCGCTGGGCAAGACTCAGGTCCCGGAGTTCGGCCTGACGGCCTACAGCGAGAACCGGGTCGCTCCGCCGTCGCGTAATCCGCATGCACTCAGCCGCAGTTCGGGCGGCTCCTCGGGCGGCAGCGCTGCCGCCGTGGCCGCGGGGCTGTTGCCGTTCGCCCCCGGGTCCGACGGCGGCGGCTCCGTGCGGATCCCGGCCGCGGCGTGCGGGCTGGTCGGGCTGAAGCCCGGACGCGGGCTCGTGCCGGCCGGGGAAAGCGCGGGCGATCCCGCCCAGCTCGTGGTTGCCGGACCGCTCGCCCGCTCCGCCGCCGATGCCGCCCTGTTGCTCGATGCCCTGATGCCCGGTGCGACCCCGCAAGGACCGGGCCAACAAAGTGCGGACAGGCAGGCCGCGGTCGGCGGCGCGCACGCCGGCTATCTCGAACTGACCGCCAGGGAGCCGCGCCGGCTGCGGATCGGGATGAGCCTCGACAGCCCCTGGCAATCAATGTTCCCTTTCGTCCCGGACCGGGAGGCGCTCGAGGCGCTGGCCGACGGCGTCGCGCGGCTGGAGGCGGCGGGACACGAGACGTCGGCGGCCGCGATTCGCTATGACAACCGCTACCCGGACGCCTTCACCACTGCCTGGACCGCCGGCATTGGCAGCGCGCGAATCTCACCCCAGCGCGAGGCGCTCCTGACCCCGCTCACAAGGACGTTCCGCCGGCGCGCACAGCAACGCAGTGCGGCCAAAGTCAATGAATCCGTCGGGTTCCTCCGGCAGTTCCAGCGCGACACGATCGCCCAGTACGCCCAATGGGACCTCATAGTTACGCCGGCCTTGGCGCAGACGCCCCGCCCGGTGGGCTGGTTCACGGGCGCGACCCACGGCGGGGACTACTGGCCGGCCGCAGAATGGGCCGGCGACGCCGACGACGACTACCGCAAACAGTGCGAATACGCGCCGTGGTCGTCCATGGTGAACGTCTGCGGGCTGCCGGCAATCAGTATCCCGGTGCACTGGACCGGCGGCGCCGCCGGTTCGGGCCTGCCGATGGGCATCCAGCTAATCGGGCCAATAGGCTCCGAGGGGCTGCTGCTCCAGGTGGCCGCCCAACTGGGGTTCTAGCCAAGGACCCGCCGCTCACCCGGGACATGCCCGCCCCTCACGCCGAGCACGGGACATGTTCGGAGCGCAGGTCGAACAAGGGACATGTCCAACCTCCACCGCTGAGGACGTGCCCACTCCCCACGCCGCACACGGGACATGCCCAACTGCCACATGTCCAACCTCCACCGCTGAGGACATGCCCACTCCGCACGCCGCACACGGGACATGTCCAGCGCTCACCGGGGACATGCCCACTCCTTGCCGCGGCCGCTGGGCACAATGCCATCTTGTCCACCCGCGGGCGCCAAGAATGAGCATGTCCCCCGGTTGGGCCAAGGAAACCAACCGGCCCACCCCCTCCGCCCGGCGTCAGTGCGGCCGCCGTCGGGAGCCCCAAATGGACGCTGGCTGCGGCCGGCGGCTATCGTTCACTCAAACCCGACGCGGCCGCGAAAGAGGACCAATGAAGATCACCGGTGCAGTACTCGAGGAAATCGGCCGCCCGCGTCCCTTCGCGGAATCCAGGCCCATCAGCATCTCCGAGCTGGAACTCGCGGCTCCCGGGCCCACCGAGATTCTCGTCCGGCTGGAGGCCGCCGGGATCTGCCACTCGGACCTGAGCGTCGTCGACGGCAACCGGGTCCGGCCAGTCCCCATGCTGCTGGGCCACGAGGCGGCGGGCCGGGTCGTGGAGGTCGGGTCCGGCGTCAATGATCTGCAGCCCGGGCAGCGCGTGGTCATGTCCTTCCTGCCCCGGTGCGAGAACTGCGCCAACTGCGCCGAAGACGGCCGGCTGCCCTGCACGGCCGGTTCGCAGAGCAACAACGAAGGGACCCTGCTGCACGGATCCAGGCGCTTGAGCCGCGGGGGCGAGCCCGTCCACCACCATCTGGGCGTCTCGGGATTCGCCACCCACGCCGTGGTGGACCGCGCTTCCGCCGTGCCGGTGGACGACGACATCCCGGCGGACATTGCGGCGGTCCTGGGCTGCGCCGTGCTGACCGGCGGCGGTGCGGTGCTCAACGCGGCCCGGCCCCGCCCGCAGGACAGCATCATGGTCGTCGGTCTCGGCGGCGTGGGCATGGCGGCGCTCATCACCGCCATCTCCCAGGGAATCTCGCGGATCATCGCCGTGGACACGCTGGAGCAGAAACTCGATCACGCCCGCCGCCTCGGCGCGCACGAAACGTACACTCCGCAGCAGGTCCTCGACGCCGGGGTCAAAGCCAGGTATGTGATCGAATGCGCGGGGAATCCGCGCGCGTTCGAAACCGCGTTTGCCGCCACCGCCCCCGGCGGGACCACCGTCACGGCCGGGCTGCCCTCCCCCGATGCCCGCGCCCAGCTGGCGCCGCTGACCGTCACCGCCGAAGCCAGGACGATCGTGGGGAGCTACCTTGGTTCCGCCGTCCCGTCGCGGGACATCCCGAAATACGCCCAGCTGTGGCGGGACGGGAAACTGCCTGTCGAGGAGCTGATCTCGGACCGCATCGCCCTCGCCGATATCAACCGGGCCATGGACCAGCTGGCAGACGGCCATGCCATCCGGCAGATCATCATGTTCGACGCCGGCGAGCCCGTCGGGGAGCCCGCCTAGGACACGGCCGCCCAGCCCGGCACGCCCTGGGAAACCGCCGAAAGAGAGGCAAAACACGGTCCGGGTTGCTTGCCTCGGGCCTGCCCGAATGTGACAATCGCGCGTCACAATGTCACCATTAAGTAAATGAGCACAACTCATTTATCCAATCCCCCCGCTACAACGCCGGGCGATCCCTCATTCAGTCCCCCCACCAAGACGCCGGGCGACACATCGTTTTTTGGCCACCCAAAGATGCTGGCCAGCCTCTTCTCCGTAGAGATGTGGGAGCGCTTCTCCTTCTACGGAATGCAGGGGATCCTCCTCTACTACATGTACTTCACGGCCGCCCAGGGTGGCCTTGAGATTCCGCAGGCCTTGGCGGCCGGCCTCGTCGGCGCCTACGGTGGCGGCGTCTACCTCTCCACAATCCTAGGCGCCTGGCTCGCGGACCGGCTCTTCGGGTCGGAGCGGGTGCTGTTCGGCGCGGCCGTCCTGATCATGGCGGGCCACATCGGGCTGGCACTCGTGCCCGGCATACCCGGCCTGATCGCCGGACTGGTGCTGGTGGGCGTCGGCTCCGGCGGCCTGAAGGCCAATGCCACCGCCCTCGTCGGCAGCCTGTACGGCGAGAAGGACGAACGCCGCGACGCGGGGTTCTCCATCTTCTACATGGGCATCAACGCCGGTGCGCTGATCGGCCCGCTGGTCACCGGCTGGCTGCAGGAAAGCCAGGGCTTCCACTGGGGCTTCGGCGCCGCCGCCGTCGGCATGGCCATAGGCCTGGTCATCTACACGCTGGGCCGCAAGAAGCTGCCTGAAGAAGCACACCGGGTACCGAACCCCCTCCCCGCCGCCCAGCGCACCCGCTACGGCCTGATCTTCGCCGGCATCGCTGTGATCATCGCAGTGCTGCTCGCGACCGGCACCGTCAACGCCGAGAACCTTGCCATGTCCATGGCCTACGCGGCCATTGGCGCGTCTGTGCTGTACTTCGCCCTGATCTTCAAGAGCAAGAAGATCACCCCCACCGAGCGCGGACGGGTGGCGGCGTTTATCCCGCTGTACATCGCCTCGGCCGCATTCTGGGCGCTGTTCCAGCAGCAGTTCACGTTCATTGCCGTGTACTCGGAGGAGAAACTGGACCGGAATCTCTTCGGCTGGGAAATGCCTGCCGCCTGGGTCCAGTCCATCAACCCGGTGTTCATCATCATCTTTGCCGGCATCATGGCTGCCCTGTGGACCCGGCTCGGCCGAAAGCAGCCCGGTTCGGCCCTGAAGTTCTCGATAGGCCTCTTCGTGATGGGCCTTGCTTTCCTGGCCTTCATCCCGCTGGCCGGCGGCGGCAAGACCCCTCTGCTGGCCCTGGTTGGAATCCTGCTTCTGTTCACCCTCGCAGAGCTGTTCCTCTCCCCCATCGGCCTGTCTGTGACCACCAAGCTGGCGCCCAAGGCCTTCCACACCCAGATGGTGGCACTGTTCTTCCTCTCCGTCTCCTTGGGCACTACCCTGGCCGGCATCCTGTCCGGTCTGTACAACCCGCAGGACGAGCTGCCCTACTTCATCGGCATCGGTGGAACCGCGATGCTGCTGGCTGTCGGACTGGCGGTCGCCTCGCCGGCGATCAAGAAGCTCATGGGCGGCGTACGCTGACCCGATGAACCCCGCACATCGCGTCCCGGTTGCTTCGCGCGTCTACACCCCCGCCCCCGGCGAGGCGTCCGACGTCGAACATATGCCGGCGGGCGATGTCACCGACGGTGTGGTGCGGGTTGGCGGAACCATCCGCCGCCCGCACCAACCGCAATCCCTCGCCGTGGGCGAGTACCTCGACTGGCTGGACGACGCCGGCTTTGCGGGGTCCCCGCGCTTCCTCGGCCGCGACGCACAGGGCCGGGATGTCCTGACGTTCGTGCCGGGACAGTGCTCCGGGGCCTTTCCCGAAGCCTGGGTGCAGTCCGGGGACCTATTGGTCTCCGTGGGGCGCCTGGTGCGGCGCCTGCACACGGCGTCGGCAGGCTTCGTGCCGGAGGCTCACCCGTTCCCGCCGCGGCCGGTCCAGCCGAACCCTACCGACGCTGCCGGGCTCATTTGCCATCTGGACATAACACCGCAGAACGTGGTGGTCCGGGACGGCCTGGCCGCGGGGCTGGTGGATTTCGACCTCGCCGGACCCGCCACTGCACTTCATGATTCTCTCAATACCGCCATGCACTGGGTGCCGCTCCGCGACCCCGCCGACGCGTGGCCAGGCTGGGAAGACCAGGACCCGTTCCACCGGCTGCGCATCTTCGCCGACGCCTACGGCTGGACCGAGGATGAACGACGTCGGGTGCCCGGTGCCGGGATCGAGGCCGCCGCGCTGAGCTACGAGCGGATGCGGCACAACGCCGCTGCCCTGGGCGGCGGCTGGGCCCGGATGTGGCAGGACGGCGTGGGTGGCCTGATCAACCGCCGGCGCGCGTGGCTTGAGGCCAATGCCGGACCGCTGGTGGCTGCGCTGACACGCTGAGCCGACGCCGGCCCTCAGCCGCTGGGCAGGCCTAGACGCCGTATCCGCTGTTGCGCGCGGTGCCGATGACCAGTCCGAAAATGACCAGCACCAGGATGGTGACGGCGATGCCCACGTACCCCATCACGAGGCCGGCGATCGCCATGCCCCGGCCGGCCGGTTCGCGCCGCAGGGCGAGGTGTCCCAGGATGACGGCGGCCAGCTGCGGGAGCAGGAAGAATCCGAATCCCACCAGCGCGGCGATGCCGCAGCACATGCTGACGATGCTCAGGGTTTTGGGCGCAGACGGCGCCCCGTAGTACGCGGGCTGGCCATAGGCGTTGGGGCTGCCCGGCTGAGCGTACGGCGACGGTTGGCCATACGGCGGCTGGCCGTAGGCCGGCTGGCCCGCGGCATATGGCGTCCGGCCGGACTCGCCGTAGACCGGAGGGTACGGGCTTGAGAACTGGCCATGGTCCGGTGCCGCCTGGCCGGGCTGCTGGGGGGACTCAGGCTGCCGGCCCGTGTAGGGCTGCTGCTGGGATTCAGGTTGCGCGAACTGCTGCGTCGCTGATTGGCCTTGGTCCTGGCTGGCGGGCGGCGCCTGCTCTGGCGGAACGTCCGGTTGGTGGTCCGGGAGTCGGAGGGTCGGCTGGTAACCCTCCGGGGTCTCGTCTTTGCCTTGTTTTGGCTGTTCAGTCATGGCATGTCCCCTTATGAAGTCTCTGGATCCAGCGTACCGCCGCCGGGTTGGCTTGGGACCGGGCCGATCGGCGGGTTTTCTTTCGTCACAGGAACGGGTTTGACGCGAAACCGTGTTGCACTCCGCCCCCGTCTGGCATGCTGGTGCCATGGCTAGCCGCGCGGGCACTGTTGCCCAACCCCAAGACCTTGTTGACCTCACTGCGCTTTTGGACGCGTACTACGACGTTTCGCCGGACCTCTCGGACCCGGGCCAGCGGGTGGCCTTCGGCACCTCCGGGCACCGGGGATCGAGCCTGAAGGCGTCCTTCAACGAACCCCACATCCTCGCCATCACGCAGGCGATCGTGGAATACCGGGCGGGCCAGGGCATCACCGGCCCCCTCTACATGGCGAAGGACACCCACGGCCTGAGCGAGCCCGCACAAAACTCCGCCCTTGAGGTGCTGGCAGCGAACGGCGTGCACGTCCTCATCGACGCCCGCCACGGCTACACGCCCACCCCTGCCCTGAGCCACGCCATCCTTACGCACAACCGGAACGCCGCCCCGGGCGCGCCGCAGGCCGACGGCATCGTGGTGACCCCGAGCCACAACCCTCCGGGAGACGGTGGATTCAAGTACAACCCCCCGCACGGCGGCCCCGCGGACACCGACGCCACCGGCTGGATCGCAAACCGCGCCAACGAGCTCCTGGAAAACGGCCTGCGCGGTGTCAAGCGGATCCCGGTGGCCGACGCCCTCGCCGCCGGGACCACCGGCAAGTTCGACTTCCTCAGCAGCTACGTGGACGACCTCCCCTCGGTCCTGGACCTGAATGCGATCCGCGAGGCAGGCGTCCGGATCGGCGCCGACCCCATGGGCGGCGCGTCGGTGGACTACTGGGGCGAGATCGGCGAGCGCCACCATCTGAACCTCACTGTGGTTAACCCGACCGTCGACCCGCAGTGGGCCTTCATGACCCTCGACTGGGACGAGAAGATCCGGATGGATTGCTCCTCGCCGTCGGCAATGGCCTCCCTGATCAACCGTATGTCCGACGGCGCCAAGTTCGACGTCGCCACCGGTAACGACGCAGACGCCGACCGCCACGGGATTGTTACTCCGGACGGCGGGTTGATGAACCCGAACCATTACCTCGCCGTCGCCATCGATTACCTGTACCGGCACCGGACCGGCTGGAACCCGCAGTCCGTGATCGGCAAAACCCTGGTCTCCTCCTCGATCATTGACCGCGTGGCTGAAAGCCTGGGCCGCAAGCTCGTGGAGGTTCCCGTGGGCTTTAAGTGGTTCGTCCCCGGGCTGCTCTCCGGGGAAGGTGCCTTCGGCGGCGAGGAATCCGCCGGCGCCTCCTTCAACAAGATGGACGGGAGCGTCTGGACCACCGACAAGGACGGCATCCTGCTGGCCCTGCTGGCCTCGGAGATCACGGCGGTAACGGGCAAGTCACCGTCGCAGCTGTACAAGGGCCTAACCGACCAGTTCGGCGACCCGGTCTACGCCCGGATCGACGCAGCGGCCACCCGGGAGCAGAAGGCGGCCCTGGGCAAGCTTTCACCCTCGGACGTCACCGCGACCGAACTGGCCGGCGAAACGATTACGGCCAAGCTGACCGAGGCGCCGGGCAACGGCGCTGCGATTGGCGGCCTCAAGGTTGTCACCGAAAACGCCTGGTTCGCGGCCCGGCCGTCCGGCACGGAGGACGTCTACAAGATCTACGCCGAGTCCTTCAAGGGTGCCGAGCACCTCAAGCAGGTCCAGGCCGAGGCGAAAGCGCTGGTGGACGGGGTTATTTCGTAGTTCCGTCGCCGGCGGCCACCTCGGCGCGGTCCCTGCCAAGCATCTTTGCCTGGTAGAGGGCCGCGTCGGCCGAAACCACTGCAGCGTCGAGGCCGCCCGGTCCGGAGCCGGTGGCCGCGATGCCGTAGCTCACGGTGGGCAGCCGGGGGATGATTGCCGAGCCGGTTTGATGGAGCCGGACGCTGATGTCGGCCGCGATTTCCTGCGCCCTGTCCGGCGTGACGCCGGGCAGCAGGAGGATGAATTCTTCGCCGCCGTAGCGGCCAACGAGGTCGGTGGAGCGGACGGTCCCGGCGCAGGCCCTGGCAAACGCCTGCAGGGCGGCGTCACCGGCCGTGTGTCCGAACTGGTCGTTGATCGTCTTGAAGTGGTCCAGGTCCGCCAGAATGAGCGACGCCGTGGTGCCGGTCCGGCGCAAGCGGCGCAGTTCGTTTTCCGCGAGATCCAGGAACGCCGAGCGGTTGAGCAGGCCCGTGAGTCCGTCCACAGTGGCGCGTGCCCGCAGCTCCCGTGTCTGTTGTTCGTAGCTCAGGTCGGCCATGGTGAAGGACGCAACCACGAGCGTGACCATCGTCAAGACCGTCATGGGTACGGAACCGAAGGCTGACGTGAAAACCGGGCCGTCCGGTCCCTTAATCAGGTAGGCGAAGAGGCGGCCCAGATAGAAAACGGCCAGGATGCCGGCGCCCACGGCGAGGGGACGGTGGACGCGCGAGTAGTCGCGCTCGAGCAGGAACAGCTCCCGGGCTGCCAGGCCGATCAGCACGGCCATGAATCCCAGATACACCGGGCCTCCCGCCCAGGCGTTGGTGGCCGGGTGGTCAAGAACTGAAGCGACGGCGGTGGCCGCAGGGCCGGCCGCGAGGTGCCAGGGCCGGGGTGAGGGGGCCCGCAGCGATCGTCCGCCGGCCCAGATGCTGGCGGCGCCGGCGACCAGCAGGACGTTGCCGGCAGGGATGGCCCACCCCTGGTGCGCGGTACCGCCCAGCAGGTACACGGAGTTGCCGACCAGGAACAGCAAGAGGGCCATGCACCACCAGCCGCTGTAGGGCGACCGGGTGCGCCGGAAGGTGATGAAGTAGAAAAGCATGAGCAGTGTGAGATCGACCAGCGCCAATGCGACCCGAAGTGTCGCGGTGTCAAGCATCATTTAGTGGTCCCCCCGGTCCGCCGTGATTTGCCCGAAATACGTCACTCCGTCGTCGAAAACCGTCGAAGTTGACCCAAGTATGGCACCCGGCCCGCAGGAATCGGCCGCCGGAGTCGCGGATATGACGTGCAGGCCCTCTTATGAGGCCGTTCCGGTGCTTACGCCGCCGGGCCTCGGGTCCACAACTTCAGGATCCGGCGGGTGGCGTGGCCGCCGTCGGGCGCCATATCCACCAGCGCTATCCGGTCAAGGGCGAAGCTGTCGCCCTGCTCGAGCCGTTTGTCGCCGTGGTGCGAGACGTGCGGCCGGTACCCGGCCAGGGTGAAGGCGGGCGTGGAGATCCTGCCGGGCAGCTGCTCCACGATCCGGACCAACTGGTTGTGGAGGACCTGCAGCTGTTCGCTGGGTTCAATCAGGTTGACCGGGATCGACCCTGCTCGCCCGAACCCGGCTTCGCCGTCCACGTTGAGTCGGCTGCCCAGCGCAGCGGCCACCGGATCCGTCATGAGGGTGGCGATCTGTTCGGCGAGCAGATCGCCTGAAGCCGGTGGCAAGCCTGGTTCGGGTTCCGCGCCGGCTTTCTGGCGGGGTTCGACGACGTCGACCCTTACGACGTCGACCTTGACCACGTCGAACTTAACCAGGGTGAGGTGCAGCGGCCAGTCATCACGCGGAAATTCGAGCCCTTCGGCTACCGGCTCTACGAAGGCCACCGCGATCAGGTTCCGCATGGGAAAAGTTTGCCACGCCGCGGCGCCCAGGGGCCGGGCGCGTAACCCAAACGCACAGTGCCGCCGGCGAAGGCACGGACTAAAATGGGAAGTGGCCTTGGATGTGGGCCTTGCGCTGAACCGCAGAATCGCATCCCGCGTGCCTCCGGCCTGTCCCCCATGGTGCCGGAGGCACCTCCGCGTCAAAAACAGTGCCGGCGAAAAGGACAGTGCCGGAGAACGGTGCCGGGGTCCTTAGACGGTACGGACGACGTCCTCGTAGGCGAATTTCGGCTTGGCTTCGCCCCATGCGTCTTCCCCGGGCTGGCCGATGTTGACCACCAGGAAGCTCTTCTGGCTTCCGTCGGGGAAGAAGGCGGCGTCGATCTTGGCGAAGTCAGCACCGGTCATGGGGCCGGCCGCGAGGCCCAGGGAGCGGACGGCGAGGATGAAGTAACCGGCTTGCAGGTGCGCATTGTTGTTGCCCGTGGCCGCGGCCAGATCCGGCGCGGCGTCATACATGGCCTTGGGGGCGTTGTAGCCGGGGAGGAAGCTGTCCCACTGATCCTGCCAAGCGGTGTCGTAGCTCAGGACGGCGACGAGGGGTGCGGATGCCGTCTTGGCGCGGTTTCCGGCGGAAAGTGCGTCCACGAGCGTGGTCCGGGCTTCGTCGGAGCGCACGTAGGTGACGCGCAGCGGCTGCGAGTTGAAGGCGGTGGGGCCGAACTTTGTCAGCTCGTAGATGGCGCGGGCCTGGTCTTCAGTGACGTCGCCGGTGAAGGCGTTGGCGGTGCGCGCCTCGGCAAAGATGGCGTCGACGGCGGCTGCCTCGATTACTGCTTCATCGTGGGCGATTGTCATTGGCATCCCTTTCCCTGTGCCCGCGCACCATCTGGCGGCCGGCTTCTTCTGCTGTCCTTAGTTGCAACTTCAACCAGCCGCGTCTGCTTCCCCCTTCCCCTGTGACGTCGAACACTGTGACGTCGAACACTGTGACCTCGAACACTGTGACGTCGAACACCGTGATGTCCGGTCCGGCGCACACGGACCGGTCCCGCCCCGGGAAGCGGGCGGTAAGACCGTGCGCGGTAAAGTTGCTCCGGAAGATTCCTTCCCCGCCCGCCCCCCATTCTCTGAAAGGCTCCCGGCATGAGCATGCTCGGCACCAAATGGAAGCTCCACGGCAACGGCACGTCCGTGCGCCCCGGCGAGGTCGTCAGGCCGGATGAGCGGCTCACCTGGCCCTTGACGGTAGGGATCGGAATGCAGCACGTTGTGGCCATGTTCGGTGCCACCTTCCTGGTCCCGATCATCACGGGCATGCCGCCAGCCACCACCTTGTTCTTCTCCGGCATCGGCACCCTGCTGTTCCTGGTCATCACGCAGGGACGCGTGCCGAGCTACCTCGGTTCCAGCTTCGCGTTCATCGCCCCAATCCTGGCTTCCCAGCAGCAGTTCGGCATCCCCGGGGCGCTGGGCGGGGTGGTGCTGGCCGGCGCGACCCTCGCCGTCGTTGGCGCCGTGGTGCAGAAGTTCGGCGCCGGCTGGATCAACCGGGTCATGCCGCCGATCGTAACCGGTGCAATCGTGGCTTTGATCGGGCTGAACCTGGCGCCCGCGGCGAAGGCCAATTTCGACCAGGCCCCAGTGACTGCCTTCATCACGCTGGCGGTCATCATCGTGGTCAGTGTACTGTTCCGCGGCATGCTGGGCCGGCTGAGCATCCTGGTGGGCGTCCTGGTGGGCTACCTTTTTGCCGTGATCCGGGGCGAGGTGGACTTCTCCAAGATGGACGGCGCGGCGTGGGTCGGCCTGCCGCACTTCCAGACTCCGGAATTCCACCTCGGCGTCGTGGGCCTCTTCGTGCCGGTGGTGCTGGTGCTGGTGGCAGAGAACATCGGCCATGTGAAGTCCGTGTCGGCCATGACCGGACAGAACCTCGACGGCGTGTCCGGCCGGGCGCTGCTGGCCGACGGTGCCGCCACCGTGCTTGCCGGGCTTGGCGGCGGGTCCGGGACCACCACGTACGCCGAGAACATCGGCGTCATGGCTGCCACCAAGGTGTATTCGACGGCGGCTTACTGGGTTGCCGGCGTCTTCGCCGTGATCCTGAGCTTCTCGCCGAAGTTCGGCGAACTCATCGCCACCGTCCCTGCCGGCGTCCTCGGCGGCGCGGCCACGATGCTCTACGGGATGATCGGTGTGCTGGGTGTGAAGATCTGGGTCCAGAACAAGGTGAACTTCTCCAACTCGATCAACCTGACCACGGCCGCCGTCGCCCTCATTGTCGGGATTGCCGACTACACCTGGACCATCGGCGACCTGAAGTTCACCGGGATCGCGCTGGGCTCCGCCGCGGCCCTGGTGATCTACCACGGCATGAAGGCGATCGCGAAGGTGCGCGGCACGGTGGCGGAGCCGGAAACTGAAGATCTCTCGCCGGCAGCGGCCTCGACGGCCGCGGTCAGGGCAGCCTCCAAGCGCGCCTCCAAGAAGCGCCGCTAAGGAACGCCCCTGAGGAAGCACCGCGAGCGGGCAACTTCCCGCAGACGAAGGAGGCCGGACTCCGCCCACAGGCAGGAGTCCGGCCTCCATCGCTGTCAGGGCCCCTCCTTGGGGCGGCAGCACCCGCCGCGGCGGACGGCGACGGCGCCGGGACTAGCCGGCGTCGAAGGCGTCCTTGTCATCGTCGCTGTCCTTCGGCGACTTGCTCTCCGGCAGGTCCGTCCCGGAGCCGTCCGGCAGGCCCGCCGCATCCTGTCCGGGCTCGGAGGAGAAAGAGCGCCCGGCGTCGGGCTCTTCCGTATTGGCCTCGTCCATCTCCGCCTCCGAGGACGGCACGGCGGCCTCGGAATTCTCCGAGGCGTCGGCGTCGAAGCTGGGGGTTGTGGTGGCGTTTTCTGAACTCATTTGTTCCTCCGTTCCTCCGAAGCGTCCTGCTCCGGGTTCTCCTGCACTGTCTTGGTCTTCGGCGCCGAACTGACTTAGGTCCGGGGCGCCGGCCGGATACGTCTCGCCGTCGGCGCTGTCCTGGTTCAGCCCCGCAGCGTCGAAGGCCTCTTCCTCGCGGGGCTGGGCAAATTTCTTCTCATCGCCGCCCATCTCCTGCTCGGCGGTCGGCGTGCCGTAGCCGCCCGCTTCTTCGGTGACGGTCTTGGGATCCTGCTGGTTTTCAGTCATGTCATTCCTCCTGGTGCTGGAAATGGGACTTTCGGGAATTGAGCGGGTTCAAAGCTGGCTCAGAGGCCCTTGCCTCCGGTGACCGGTAGGACGGCCCCGGAGATGTAGGAACCGTGGTCGGAGGCGAGAAGCACGTAGGCGGCCGCGAGTTCCGCCGGCTGGCCGGCGCGTTGCAGGGGCGTGTCCTGGCCAAAGGACGGGAGCTTGTCGGGCCATTCGGTGGCCGGAATCAGCGGCGTCCAGATGGGGCCCGGGGCCACGGCGTTGACCCTGATCCCCTTGGGTCCGAGCTCCTGGGCCAGCGCCTTGGTGAAAGCCACCTGGGCCGCCTTGGTCATGGCGTAGTCAATGAGTCCCGGGGAAGGGTTGAAGGCCTGGATCGACGCGGTGGTGATGATCGATGCACCCGCTTCCAGATGCGGGACCGCGGCACGGGCCGTCCAGAGCAGGGAGTACAGGTTGGTTTTGAAAACGCGGTCAAACTCTTCGGTGGGCAGTGATTCAAAGCTCTCGCGGTTCTTCTGGTAGGCCGCATTCAGCACCAGGACGTCCAGGCGCCCGAATTCGGCCAGCGTGGCCTTCACGATGTCCGCCGCGAAGTCTTCAGTGCGGCCGTCGCCGGGAAGCAGCAGGGCTTTCCGGCCGGCTTTCCGGATCCATTCGGCGGTGTCCTGCGCGTCCTCGTCCTCCCCCGGCAGGTAAGAGATGGCGACGTCGGCTCCCTCGCGGGCGAAGGCGATCGCCACCGCCTTGCCGATTCCGGAGTCACCGCCGGTGATCAGGGCGGCTTTGCCGCTCAGGGCACCGCTGCCCCGGTAGCTTTCCTCGCCATGGTCCGGTTTGGGCTCCATGGGCGAGGTGAGGCCGGGCTGTTTCTGGACCTGTTCCGGGAACGGGCCCGAGTGGTAGCCGGCGCGGGGATCGCGCGGCTGGTCTTGCTGCTTGGGCTGGTCCTGCTGCTTGCCGGGGTCGCCGCCGGAGGCGCTGGCTGCCGTGCTTGAGTCGCTCAAAGTCCACCTAACCATGTGTCGGTTTCCAGGGAAGTTCATCGGACCGGTGCAACCGTGCCCTCTAAACCATCCCAGTGAAGCAATCAGTTTCTACCCTAGCCTCAAAAATCGTCAGCAGACTTACTACCAACTTGTCTTTTGGTAACTTTCAAGCCTAGGTTGAGGGTGGGCCGCATGCTGCGGCCGGTTCAGAATTGGTTTCAGAATTGGTTTCAGAATTGCGCGAAGGAGCACCAATGACAGGCCCAGCGGCGCCGCGGGATGACGGCAGGAACGAATCGCGCGCTGAGCGGATGGATCGCAACTGGGCGGAGCTCGTGCAGGAACTGCGGGTACTCCAGACGGGTGTCCAGATTCTCGCAGGCTTCCTCTTGACGCTACCGTTCCAGTCGCGCTTCGAGACTCTCGATGACTACCAGACCCGCCTGTACCTCGCCAACGTTGTCCTGGCCGCCCTCACCACGGCCACCATCCTGCTGCCCGTGAGCGTGCACCGGCGGCTGTTCCGGCAAGGGCTGAAGGCCACGCTCGTGGCCAGCGCCGACACCATCGCCAAGTTTTCATTGACCGGCGTGGCGCTCCTGAGCGTGGGGACCACATCCCTCATCTTCGACGTCACCGCAGGCCGGACGGCGGGCGTGATAGCCGGCTTCGGACTGCTGGCCGTACTGGTACTGCTACTAGTTCTTGTCCCTGCCCGGATCCGCCGGCAGGCTCGCAAAGAGGAGTCACTGTGACAAACGTTTCACATGAGCGGCCCACCGCTGGCACGGGAGGAACCATGGGAAAGTGGGTCAAGGACCACGGACTTCTGCTGGCCAACATCGGTTTGTTCGTCGTGTTTTTCGGCGGAATGGTCCTGAGCGGCGCAAGCACCTACAGCGACGAGCAGCTGGCCCACGGCGAACCAGCCGTAACCGTGCTGCAGTACCTAGGCACCGGGGCGTTCGCGGAGGCGACATTCGAGAACTGGGAATCGGAATTCCTGCAGATGGGCATGTATGTCCTCTTGACCGTCTTCCTGTTCCAGAAGGGGTCCTCCGAGTCCAAGCCGATGGGCCGCAGCGCCCCGCAGGACGAGGACCCCCGGCAGGCCCCGCTCAAGGCATCCACCCCGTGGCCCGTGCGGCGCGGCGGCTGGGTGCTCAAGCTCTACGAACACTCGCTCTCGATCATGTTCCTACTGCTGTTCCTGGCGTCCTTCATCCTGCACGCGGTTGGCGGCGCGGACGACTACAACAGTGACCAGGAGGCGCACGGACAGCCCACCGTGACGGTGCTGGGCTATCTGGCGACGAGCCGATTCTGGTTCGAGTCCTTCCAGAACTGGCAAAGCGAGTTCCTCGCCGTGGCGGTCCTGGTGGGCGCCTCGGTCTACCTGCGCGAGAAGGGCTCCCCCGAGTCAAAACCCGTGGCCGAGCCGCACTACGAGACCGGCGCCTAAACGGCAAGGTGGCCGGCAAGCCGGCCGGCATGGCAGCCGGCCAGCAGGTGCCCCTAGGCGCCCTCGAGGACCTGGCTGGTGACCCAGGCAAGGTACTTTGCCGCGTTTGCGATGGCGTCCTCGGGGCTGCCTGCGACGTCCAGCAGCTGCGCCGCGGCGACTACTCCGTGCGGGGCGAGGTCCTCCGGGGTGACGAGGATCCGGCCGGCCACCACGATCACCGGAATGCCGAGGGCCTGGGCGGCGTCGGCGAGGGCGATCGGTGCCTTCCCTGTCAGCGATTGGCTGTCCATGGAGCCTTCTCCGGTGATGACCAAATCAGCCACCGCGAGTTTCGCGGCGAGCCCGGTGAGCCCGGCCACCAGCTCGAAGCCGCCCTCCAGGGCGGCGGTGCTGAAGGCCAGGAACGACGCCGGGAAGCCGCCGGCCGCTCCGGCGCCGGGCACGTTGACGTCCCGGCCGGTCGACTCGCGCAGGACCGAGGCCCAGTTGCGCAGGCCGGCGTCGAGCAGGTCCATCGCATCGGCGTCGGCCCCTTTTTGCGGACCGAACACGTATGCGGCCCCTTCGCTGCCGTACAGGGGGTTTTGGACGTCGACGGCGATCCTGAACTTGACCTCGGCCAGCCGCGGATCCAGGCCGCTGATGTCCACGGACGCGACATCGGCGAGCGATCCCCCGCCAAGGGGCACAACGTTGCCGGCGGCGTCCAACGGTTTGAGTCCGAGGGCCCGGAGGGCGCCGCTGCCGCCGTCGCTCATGGCCGAACCGCCCACGCCCAGCACGATTTCCGTGGCACCGGCCTCCAGCGCGGCGGCGATCAGCTGGCCGCAGCCATAACTGTGGGCGCGCAGCGAGTTGGCCGGTGTGGGCTCCATGTGCGCCAGCCCGGAGGCCTGCGCCGTTTCAATCACCGCGGTGGCCCCGCCGAAGGCGTCCGCGCGGATGGCCCACGCGGCTCCGATCGGGGCCAGGATGGGGCCAACAACTGCGTTGAGCCGTTCCTCGTAGCCGGCCGCGACGGCCGCCTCGAGGGTCCCTTCGCCGCCGTCGGCCACCGGAAACTGGACGGCTTCGGCGTCGGGGTAGACGCGCAGAGCGCCTTCGGCAATGGCGGCGGCCGCTTCGACGGCGGTGAGGGAACCCTTGAACTTGTCCGGGGCGATGAGGATGCGCATGGCTCTATCCTGCCAGTCCGGCGGTCCCTGACCATGCTCGGCTGCCCGGTGCAGCGACAAATCCGGGCCACCGGGAGTAACGTGGCTGCCACAGACATTCCGGCCCGGGTCGGCCCGGTGGAGGACGACGTTGGCAACCAACGGACAGGGGGATCGGTGAGCCACCACGGACACGGCGCCAGCGTTCCAGGCGTGACTGAGCTGCTGCTGGTGCGTCACGGTGAAAGCCAGGGCAATGTTGCCGCCACGCTTGCTCAACAGGCCGGTGCGCATGTCATTGATGTCCCGGCCCGGGATGCGGATGTCGGGTTGTCGGACACGGGACGGGAGCAGGCGCTGGCCCTGGGCAGGGTCCTCGCGGGGTACCCGGACGGCCGGCGCACCCCAGTCTGGTCCTCGCCCTATCTGCGGGCACGGCAGACCGCCGAACTCGCCGTGCAGAGCGGCGGCTGGCAAACGGCAATCCTGATCGACGAGCGGCTGCGCGACCGCGAGCTCGGCATCCTGGACATGCTCACTTCAGCCGGGGTGGAAGCCCGCCTCCCCGAGGAAGCAGGGCGCCGGCGGTGGCTCGGCAAGTTCTACTACCGGCCCCCGGGCGGCGAGTCCTGGGCGGACGTGGTGCTGCGGCTTCGCTCGCTGCTCGCCGACCTCGACAACAAACATCCCGGCGAGGGCGTCCTGCTGGTCTGCCACGACGCCGTGATCCTGCTCATCCGCTACATCCTGGAGGGGCTCTCGGAGCAGCAGCTGCTGGACATCGCGGCCACGTCCACCATCCTCAATGCCTCCGTCAGCCGCTTCGTCCGGCCCGACGGCAGGGGGGAATGGCTGCTGGAGACTTTCAATATGGCCGACCACCTCATGAGCGAAGGTGTCCCAGTAACCCAGCACTCAGGGGACGCCGATGTCCACCCCCGCTAAGTCCCGGCAGGCCAAACCTCCTCACGCCGAGGCCGTTACCCCGACGTTGCTGCGTGCCTGGCCGCTTCCTGGCGGCGGCTCCGGGAAGGACGACCGCGGCTCTGTGCTGGTCATCGGCGGTGCGCGCAAGACGCCCGGAGCGGCGTTGCTCGCCGGCGTCGCTGCCCTCCGCGCGGGTGCGGGCCGGCTGACCTTGGCCGTGGCGGACTCCGTGGCGGTACCGCTCGGCGTCGCCCTGCCCGAAGCTGGCGTCCTTGGACTGCCGGAAACAACGGCCGGGACGGTGGTGGGTTCCGCCGCCGGTTCCCTGGCCGCCGAGCTGGAATCCGCGGACGCCGTCCTGGTGGGGCCCGGCCTGGACGACAAGGATCAAACCACGGCGCTGCTGCGCGAACTCCTCAAAGCCACCCCGGGCAGCCGGCCGTGCTTTGTCTTGGATGCCTTTGCCCTTGCCAGCCTGCCGGAGCTCGAAGACGAGCTGGCTCCGTGGGCGGGCCGGCTGATCCTGACCCCGAACATCACGGAGGCGGGCATCCTGCTCGGGCGCGACGTCGAGGACCTGCCCCGCCAGCTCCCTGAGGTGGCCGACAAATACCAGGCCGTGGTCACCTGCCAGGGGGTGATAGCAGAACCCCGCAGCAGCGGCAGGGGTGCCGCTTCCGGGCCTGGCCTCTGGGAGATCACCACCGGGCACAGCGGACTGGGCACCTCGGGCAGCGGAGATGTCCTCTCCGGTGCCATCACCGGCCTCCGTGCCAGGGGAACGGGCAACGCGCAGGCCGCCTGCTGGGGTACACATCTGCATGCTGCGGCCGGAGACCGTCTTGCCAGCCGGCTGGGCGGCCTGGGCTACCTCGCCCGGGAGCTCAACGAGGAACTGCCGCCACTCATGATGGAACTTTCCGCCTGAGCGCCGGGGCGCTCGCTTCAAGACCAGGTCCCGTCAAGACCAGGTCCCGCGCTCCTGGAGGACCGCCTTGAGCAGGTCCGCGCGGTCCGTGACAATCCCGTCGACGCCGAGGTCCAGCAGCCGGTGCATTTCCGCGGGCTCGTTGACTGTCCATACATGCACCTGCAGGCCGTGCCGGTGTGCCCGCCGGATGAAGCCGGGCGTCACCACTGGCACGGCGCCGTAGCGGACCGGGACCTGCAGGGCGTGGACTCCGCGCAGTGCCCGGCGCGCCACGAGGGACATCAGCGGCGTCGGCAGCACGGCGCCCAGCAGGACGAACACGGCATTGGACACGATGCCGGCCGAGCCCGCGGCCGGACGGCTCAACTGCTTCAGCACTGCGCGGCGCCGCCGGTCCGAGAAACTGGCCACCAGCACGCGGTCGTGCAATCCGTGGCGCTCGATCGCGGAGGCCAGGGTGGCCACCGAATTCCAGTCCTTGACGTCGACATTGAGCCGGACCTCCGGGAAAGCCTCGATCAGCTCCTCGAACCGCGGGATCGGTTCGGTTCCGCCGATCCTGGCCAGGTCCACGGTCGCGGCCGGAAGGTCCGCGATCCGGCCCCGGCCCTCCGTGATTCGGTCCAGGGTCTTGTCGTGGAAGAGCACCAACACGCCGTCGGCGGTTGTGTGCACGTCCGTCTCCAGATGCCGGAACCCGAGGTCGACGGCGGCGCGGAACGCGGTCATCGAGTTCTCCAGCCCGTCCAGCGAGAAGCCCCGGTGGGCCATCGCCAGGGGCGCCCGGGCCCCGCCCCGGGCCCGGGCGGCTGGGTCCTCCGGTCCGCCGTCGCGGTTGTCGCGCGGGGCAAAGTAGGGGTGCGGATCAGTCACTCCTGAAGCGTACCCGAGGCCTCGATCTGCCGGGGCCGAGGAGTTGGGGCTGAGCCGGACCGGGCCTCAGCAGGCCCTAGCGGGGACCGGGCCTTAGCGGGATGGGGTGTCAGGAGTCGTGCTGGCGGATTTCCACGTCGTCGCTGCAGTGCAGCAGCGTGCGGCCGCGGCCGCCGTCGAGGTCCACCCAGACCATGCTGTGGTCCGCCGTGACGGCGTCCACGAGACCGCCGGTCTCGAATCCCGGCCCCAGCCGGACACTGACGCGGTCGCCCTGGCGCAGCTGCCTCCAGTGCCGGTCCGGCTCCACCGGGTGCAGGGGTTGTTCGTCGGTGTTCCTGATGCGGTGCCTGGCCATGATGTCCCCATTATCGGTCAACGAATTGTCGCGAGCTCCCAGCCTAGGAGGCCAAGGTGAACGCCAGTTGGCCGTCCGCTGGGAATCCGGTGTCCGCGGGGACATGGACCGGGGTGAGGAGGAGTACGGCGGCGCCGGCGGTGTCCATTCGGACAGCCGGCCGCCGGATGGCTTTAGGGCAGCCGGACGCCGAGTTCGGCGAGTTTGGCCTCGAGGATCTGGGCGACTCCGTCGTCGTCGAAGTGCGGGGCCTGCTGGCCGGCGGCCCGGATCGCTTCCGGGTGGCCGCTGGCCATCGCGTAGCCGTGCCCGGCCCAGCGAAGCATCTCGATGTCGTTGGGCATGTCCCCGAAAGCCACCACGTCCGGGGCGCCGATGCCGAGGGACGCCGCATATTCCGCCAGGGCCACGGCCTTGTTCACGCCGGGCAGGGACAGCTCCAGCAGGGCCATGTTCGGCGCCGAGTGCGTCGCGGCGGCCAGATGGGCGACGGCGGGCGTCACCTCGGCCAGGAACTCGTCGGCGGCGCCTTCCCGGACAATGGCCAGGAACTTCGCAATGGAGTCCCCCGCCGTGAGGGTGGTGTGCAGCGGGGCCGGGGTGAATTCCGCGAGCAGTTCGCTCGAGCCGTTTTCGATAAAGCCCGGTTCCAGGTGGAAGCCGGTCAGAGTTTCGGCGGCAAACAGCGCGGACGGGCGCAACCGCTTGATGATGCGGCGGACCTCGAACATGGCGTCGAGGTCCAATGTCCGCGCCGAGAGCATGCGGTCTGCCTCGAGGTCCCACACGACGGCGCCGTTGGAGCAGATGACCGTTCCGGTGTGCCCCAATTGGTCCTGCAGGGGGTGGAGCCAGCGCGGCGGCCGTCCCGTGACGAACACCAGTTCCAGCCCGGCGTCGCGGCAGGCGTGGAACGCGCGGACGGTCCGGTCGCTGATTTTGCCGTCATGGCCGAGGATCGTTCCGTCGATGTCACTTGCTACCAGCCGCATAATGCCAGTCTACGTGCGCCGGGACGGTCGGCCCTCGCGGCCGTATGCGCCGAGATCGCCGGACCTGGTCGGGTTCGCCGGAGAATTCCGGCGATCTGGAGAGTTTCCGGCGGACTCGACGGCGGCGGGCGGCGGACTCGACGGCGGCGGGCGGCGGCGGCGGGCGACGGCGGGCGGCGGGCTCAGTGGCGTTCGAGGATGCCGGTGAGCGTGCCCCGGCCCAGGGTGTGCCGCGACAGCTTCGCTTCCAGGCTGCCGGGAGCAGCGTGCTCGTTCAACCCGGACGGTGCGATGTCGAGCGCGTGCACGGTGATGACGTACCGGTGCGGCCCGTGCCCCGGAGGCGGCGCGGCGCCCAGGTATCCGTGAAACCCGCCGTCGTTCCTCAACTGGATGGCGCCCGCGGGCAGGAGCTTGCCGCCCTCGGCGCCCGCCCCTGCCGGCAGGGACGTGGCATCGGCGGGGACGTCCACCACGGCCCAATGCCAGAAGCCGCCGCGTCCCGGGGCGTCGGGGTCAAACATGGTGACTGCATAGCCCTTGGTGCCGGCCGGGGCGCCGCTCCAGCTCAGCTGCGGGGATTCGTCCTGGCCGCCGGCGCGCATTTTGCCGCTGCGCTGGGCAGGCGGGAGCGTCTGGCCCTCGGCGAAGGATTCACTGCGGACAGGGAACTGCGGAAATTCGTGGTGTGTCATGGCTGCCTTTCTCTTATTGCAGGGGCTGGGCCCCCATTTCCATCCGTGCCAGCTCCGCGCGCGTGGGCGGGTTGGCGCCGGCGCGGGACACGGTGACCGCCGCTGCCCGGGAGGCATGGGCGAGGAGATCGCGGAGATTTTCGGCGGATAGTTCGCGCAAGGCCGTGCGGTTTTGTGCCCCGTCCAGGCCGAGGTCCACCACGCCGGACAGCAGCGCGGCCATGAACGAATCCCCTGCCCCGACTGTGTCCGCGACGCTGATCTCGGGGGCGGGGAACTGCGCCACACCTGCGGCGTTGATACCCCAGGGGCCTTTGCCGCCGCGGGTCACCACCACCATGGCGGGCCCCTCGGAGCCGCCCAGCGCCAGCCAGCGGCGGGCCGAATCCAGCGGGTTCACACCGGGGTAGAGCCATTCGAGGTCCTCGTCGGAGGCTTTCACAACGTCAGAGAGAGTCACGAACTTTTCGGCCTGCCCGCGGGCGTAGTCCACGTCCGGGATGATGCTGGGGCGGCAATTGGGGTCAAAGCTGATGGTGGCGGACGGGTGGGCACGCTCGACGGCGGCCAGCACCTCGGCGGCACCGGGCGCCAGCATGGTGGCGATGGATCCGGTGTGCAGCAGAGTAGTTCCCTGGAGCAGGAACGGCAGGCGCGCCGCGACGCCGGGAAGCTCCCAGGCGAGGTCGAACGTGTAGGTGGCGGCGCCGGCGTCGTCGATCTGGGCGGCGGCCACGCTCGTGGGAAGCTCGTCGGGCCCCACCGGGAGCAGCACGGAGCTCGACTTCAGGTGCGCGGCCAGGGCCTCGCCATAGGCATCGCGGCCGTAGCGGCCAATGAACTGGACGGGATGGTCCAGCCGCGCCAGCCCTACCGCCACGTTGAGGGGGCTGCCGCCGACATGGGCCTGGACGCCGGAGGACCGCTGGACGACATCAACCAGCCCCTCGCCAATAACTGTGAGCATGACCATACTCTGCCAGAGAATCCGGCCCGGCGCCGTGTGTTGCGGACCTCCGGGGCTCAGGCCGCGGTGGTGTCCAGTGCGATCCCGGCGGACGCGGCGTCGGCGAACCTGGCGTCGATGTGGACCACCTCCCGGCCTGCCCGCTGGAGGAGGCTGGCGGCAACTCCGGCACGGTAGCCGGAACCGCAGTGCACCCAGAGCTTCCCGGCCGGGACCTCGTCCAGGCGCAGCAGCAGTTCATGGATCGGCACGTTGACAGCGCCCAGCACGCGGGCGGCGGCGAATTCGTCGGCCCGGCGCACGTCCAGAACGGTGTCCCCGACGGCCCGGCCGGCGAGCACGCCGTCCCAGCCCACGCGCGGATACGAGGCGAGGCCGGCCCGCGGCGCCAGCGCGTGCGGCTCGGTTCCGACGGCGGCATCCGGGGAGTCGATGCCGATCCGGGAGAGGTCGCGGATGGCGTTCTCGAGGTCCTCCTGCGAGCCCACGAGGGTCAGCGGTTCACCCCACGGCAGTACCCATCCCACGTAGGTGGTGAAACTGGTGCCGGTCCCGTACTCAAAACTGACGGCGCCCTTGAGATGGCTGCTGGCGAACGCGACGCGGCGCCGCAGGTCCACCACCCACTCACCATCGTCCAGTCGCCGGGTGAGTTCGGCGGCATCGAGCGATTCGGGGACGGCCAGCTCCGCGGGGCCCGGGCCCCTCAGGTTGGCCGGACTCATGTGGGCGTAGTACGAGGGGTGGTCCGTGAGGTTGGCAATGAGCTGGCGGACGAAGTGGTCCTCGTCGGGGTCCGTCAGGGCGTGATTGGCGGCAAGCTGCTCGCCGATGGTCGAGGACCGGGCGCCGCTTGCGGGTCCGGAGGAGCAGAACGAGCCGAAGCCGTGGGTCGGGAACAGCGCGGCGTCATGGCCGGCCTCAGCGGCGAGGCGCCGGACCGAGGCGTACTGGTCATGGGTCAAGCCGATCGTGTCCGCCTCGGCAACAAGGTCGGTGCGGCCAACCGAGCCGTACAGCAGGCTGCCGCCGGAGAAGACGGCCTGCTTCTCGCCGTCGTCCACGATGAACGACATGTGGTTGTGCGTGTGGCCGGGCGTGGCGACCGCCTTGACCGTGAGCGCGCCCACCCGGACCGTTTCGCCGTCCGTGATGGGGGTGCGCTCGAACGCCACGGGATCGGCGGCGTTCACGAGATAGCTGGCGCCGTGGGCGCGGGCCAGGATCAGCCCGCCGGTGATGTAGTCATTGTGCAGGTGGGTCTCGGCCACGTGCGTGATAGCCACCCCGGCGTCGCGTGCGGCCGCCTCGATGCGGTCGGTGTCACGCTGCGGGTCGATCGCCAGCGCCACGGAGCCGTCGTGGACCAGGTAGCTGCGGTCCCCGAGCTGCGGGGTCTCGATGGCGATGACTTCCATGATCCCTCCGTGAGGTCAGCCCCGGTTGACGGGGTGTCCCTCGTCCTGCCACTTCATGATCCCGCCGGTGACGTTGACGGCGTCGTACCCCTGGTCCTCCAGGTAGGTGGTGGCCTGGGCGCTGCGGCCCCCGGCGGCGCACATGATGTAGACGGTTCCGCTGGCCGGAACCTCGTCGAGGGACTGGACAAACCGTGAGAGTGGGATGCTCCTGGCGCCAGGAACGCGGACAGCGGCGTATTCGTCTTCCTCGCGGACATCGACGATTTCGGTGGCCTCGCCCAGGGCGGCCAGGTCCTTGACGGAAATGCTCTTCATGCCTGTTCCTTTCGCGGGCGCCGGACGGCCCGGCGCGCGTATTCCAGCTAGACAATGATACCCCTTGGGGTATCATTGACGCTCCGGACGGCACCTCCTGCCGCACCCTCAAATCTAGCCCGTCGACCTAGCCTGTCCACCTACCCTGCGGGACACCACCTAGCCTGCCGGACGGTCTTGCTGGTAGACGTCCGGGATCCCGTCGTGGTCCGAGTCGATCTTTTCTTCCGCCTCCGCCTGGCGGTACTGCTTGTTGCGGGCGCGGAGCACCGCCGTCGCGAGGAGAGCTGCGATCACGGAGGCCGCGAGGATCGCCACCTTCGCGTGGTCGTCGTGGACAGTGCCTTGGCCGAAGCTCAGTTCGGCCACGAGCAGCGACACCGTGAAACCGATGCCGGCAAGGATGGACAGCCCGAAGACGTCGATCCACTTGAACGAACGGTCCAGCCTGGCCCGCGTGGCCTTGGTGATGAACCATGTGGTGCCGAGGATCCCGGCCGGTTTTCCGAGCACGAGGGCCAGGACAATACCCACGGCGACGGGGTCCGTCAGGGCGGCACCGAGGCCCTGCCAGCCGCCGACGGCCACTCCGGCGGAAAAGAACGCGAAGACCGGGACGGCGAATCCAGCCGAGATGGGGCGGAACCGGTGTTCAAAGATCTCCGCAAGGCCCGGTCCGGCCTCGGGCCCGCCACTGGCCTGGGAACGCCTGACGGGGACCGCAAAGCCCAGCAGGACCCCGGCCACGGTGGCGTGGATGCCTGAGGCGTGGACGAGCGCCCACGTGGCGGCGCCGAGCGGCAGCAGGATCACCCACGCGGCCAGCGCGTGCAGGCCGAAGAACCGGCGGTATTTCTGTACCAGGAACGTATACAGGCCGAGCGGGAGCAGGGCCAGCAGGAGCGGCACGGGATGCAGCTCGCTCGTGTAGAAGATCGCAATGATGGTGATGGCCAGAAGGTCGTCCACGACGGCGAGGGTGAGCAGGAAGATCCGCAGCGCACTGGGAAGGTGGGAACCGATGATCGCCAGCACCGCGAGTGCGAAGGCGATGTCAGTGGCGGTGGGGATCGCCCAGCCCCGCAGGGCGTCGGGGCCACTGAGGTTGACTGCCGCGTAGATGAGCGCGGGAAGGGCCACGCCGCCCACGGCGGCGGCCACCGGGACCACGGATTTGTTCAGCTGGCGCAGGTCGCCCGCGACGAATTCGCGCTTGAGTTCGAGCCCGACCAGGAAGAAGAATATGGCCAGCAGGCCGTCGGCGGCCCATGCGCCCAGGCTCAGGTCAAGATGCCAGGGCTCGTAGCCGATGGTGAAGTCGCGCAGGGCGAAGTAACTCTCCGAGGCCGCGGAGTTGGCCCAGATCAGGGCCACTGCCGCCGCGGTGACCAGCAGCGCGCCGCCTACGGTTTCCTTGCGGAGGATTTCGCCGATTCGCAGGGCCTCGGCGTAGCTGCCCCGGCCGAAAATGGTGAGGCGAGGTGGTGTGGGCGGTGGCAGGGCGCTCATGGAGTCCTCAAAGTGGGGTCGACGGAATCATGCCGACCAGACTTCCCGGCGCACCTGGGGTCCAGTCTATTGGCATTCGCCGGCCACGGCGACGCCCGGCGGGTGCCTGGCCGGCAGCCCGGCGGGTGCGTGGCCGGCCGCGGGTCCGGCCGGATTTCAGACCAGCAGCTGCTGCACGAGTTCACGGCATTTCCGGTAGGCCAGCGACTTCGGGTCAATGAGCGCAAAGTGGTCGCCCGGGACCTTCAGCAGCTGGACCGGCGCACCGGCCGCCTTGGCCGCTGCGGCATAGGTCTCGGACTGGCTGGCAGGCACGTCGTCGTCCTCCGTACTGTGGACGGCGTATACAGGCACGCAGAGCGGCACCGCGCTCATGGGGTCCGCATATTTATGCCGTTTGGGATATTTCTCCGACGAGCCGCCCAGGAAGTTGCTGACGGCGCCGTTGCTCAGGTTGAGCCGCTCGGCGGCTGCAAGGTCCAGTACCCCCGACTGGCTGACGACGCCGGTAAGCTGCACCGCGCCGTCGTGGTCGCCACGGCGAGTGAGCTGACGGTCCGCGTCCGGGGCGCCGAGCCCGGCGAGCCGGCTGCGTCCCGCCGCCCAGACCGCTAAGTGACCGCCGGCCGAGTGGCCCAGGGCCACCACGCGGTCCAGCCCGAGCCCGTGCTCGTCTGCGACTTCCCCGAGCTTGTCGATTCCGGCCAGGACGTCGGCAAAGGTGTTGGGCCAGCCTCCCCCGTTGCCGGCGCGCCGGTACTCCAGATTCCAGGCTGCCATGCCGTGCGCGGCGAGGTCCTTGGCCAGGGGCTCCCCCAGTTCTGCGCCGTACTGCGAACGCCAGTACCCGCCATGGATCACCACCACCACACCCTTGGGCGCGGCCACCTCCGGGAGGAAGAGCTCGCCCCACTGGCTGGGGTCCTCGCCATATTGGTACTTCTGCCTCTTCACTGCGTCCTCCTCGGGGCCCGGTGAACAGACGGCGGAGACTGCCCCCAGTGTCACCGTCGCTGCGGCCGCGAGCAAAGCCCGCCGCCGCATATCAGCCATGTGCTGAGCCTACAGTGGGCGCCAAGCGGCACGGCGGAGGCGGGCCCTGCACGCCGCCCTTGCACACCGCCGGATGGCGGCGGCTGCGGGAGAGCCTGCGGGCCGCCGTCGGGGGTGCGCCGTAAGCTGGATCCATGGCGAGCAACTGGGACCGTTTGGACTTGAGCCTGCGCGATTCCGTGCAGGAGAACGTGGAACTGTACGAGCGGGTCCGGCCTGCCCTGAAGCTGGTCACCCGGGAGGTCCTGCTCACGCTGCGGACCATGCTCAAGGACACCGAGGTCACGCCGTTGTTCGTCACCGGCCGCACCAAGACCGTTGAATCCTTCCGCGAGAAGATTTCCCGGACGGAAGAACCGCTGGAACCGGGCGGTCCACTGGTGTTGAAGTTCCCGGACCCGTTCCGGACCCTGAACGACATGGTGGGCATCCGCGTGATCACCAAGCTGCCGGCGGAAAACGCGGTGGTGGCCAATCTGATCAAGCGCCAGCGCCAGCTCTTTGACTGCCGGGGGGACCGCGAAAAGGACATCGGCTCGATCGAGTCCGGCACCTACGGCTACTCCAGCCGGCACCTGATCCTGCGGACCATCCAGAACGAGGCCGTCAAGGACTACCAGCTGGCCTTCAACCCGGACGTCCCGCCGAACGGCAGCTACTTCTTCGAGTGCCAGATCCGCACAGTGTTCGCGCACGCATGGAGCGAGATCGAGCACGACATCCGTTTCAAGGCCGAGGACCCGCGGGCCTGGACCCCGCACTTCGACCGCCAGTTCACCGCCACGGCCGCCATGCTGGAGACCGTGGAGAGCGCGTTCTCGGACCTGCATGAGCGCTACGAGGAGGTCCGCGGTTTCTGGGATGTGGACGGCGAGGGCGCCGCGCCGCTGACGCCCAACCGTATCCGCGACGTCTGGCGGACCCTGCTGCCGCACGTGGACCGGAAGGTCGACGACGACTGGGGCTGGGCAGCGGAGCTCATGGCCGCCCACGGCCTCAATCAGACCATGCAGCTCGCCGGGCTGCTCAGCGCCAACCGGATCACCGAGGTCCGCAAGGCCCTGGACCACCGCTACTCCCCCGGCCCGGACCGGCTCCTCGATGACCTGCTGCTGTGGCAGTACGGCACCGAACACATCGAGCTCACCGCCGAGCCGGCCGACGCCGTCCCGCACCCCCGGCGCGACAGCCTGCTCCGGCGGCTCAAGCAGATCGAGCGGTACCGGCTCACACAGGGCTAGCCCGTGCCCCGCGCCTGCCTGCCCTGCCCCCGCCTTCCTGCCTGCCTGCCGGCGCGGATTCTCCCCACCATTGAGACGGCGACGCCGGGGGCTTACCGGCCCTTCTGCCCGAATCGCCGGTGGTCCCGTCGCGGGGACCGGGATCCGGCCCTGCTGGGTGTCCGGGTTCAAGAGGTCCCGGACGCCGTCCGAGTTCTGGGATTGCTCTGAGAGTCGGCTTCGGCGAGCAGTTGCTGCAGTCGCATCAGCACCTTGGACAGCCGTCGCGAGACCTGCATTTGTGAGACGCCGAAGCGCCTTCCAAGTTCGGCCTGGCTTTCTTCGCAGAAATAGCGGTGGTACAGCAGTTCGCGTTCCTGCCCGGACAACTCGCCGATGGCCTGGTTAAGGCACAGGAGTTCCTCCAGTCGTTCCAGCGGCAGTTCCCGCGAGGCCAGTGCCTCCGCCCTGTGACCGCCGTCGTGATCGTCCACGACGTCGAGTGAATCCGGACGCATGCTCGACGCCGCGGCCAACGCCTCCTGTACGGCTGAGACGGGGACCCCGAGTTGCTGAGCCAGTTCACCGGGACTCGGCCGATGTCCCAGGGCCTGGGTCAGCTCCGGTTCGGACCGCAGTATTTCCGTTCGCAGGTCCTGGATCCTCCGCGGCGGCCTGACCACCCAGCAACGGTCGCGCAGATACCGCTTGAGCTCGCCCGTCACCGTGGGGGCAGCGTAGGCCGCGAAGCTTTCTCCCCTGGCCGCGTCAAATCGCCGCGCGGCTTTGATCAGTCCCAGATAAGCAACCTGGTTCAGATCATCGTGTTCCCGACCACGCCCTGTGAAGCGAAAGGCCAAGGCTTCCGCCAGTTCCAGATGGTCAAGGACCAGCCGGGTTTCAAATGCCTCCCGGATCTGACCTGTTGAAGCCCGCCCCGTCGCCGCGGGCTGCCCGGACTCGGCCGGGACATACGGCATACAGGATGGCGGGCGCTGGGGTTCTGCCATAGTCGTTCATTCCTCTGAACCGGAGTCGTTCAAAGCCTGCGGCAAGACCTAAGCAGTAGAAAACCATAAGCCTGCTTATTAAACAATGGCTGGCGGGCTCCGTCAGCAAACGAGTCCACTGGTGCCGGCGGATCCCTGATCTCCGCTCATCTGATCCCCGGCGGGAGGGGCGCCTCCCGCCGGCTCACCCACCAGGTTCTAGGCCTGGGGTGTTCCAGATCGCTTTCAGGACGGTAGGTGCTCTGATTCAGACTCCAGGACTCGCGGGCTATGGACTAGTTGTAAGCATGCTGATAATTCTGTGTTTGTCAGAACTACGCATGACAGCGGAATCGATGGAATGAAGGAGCAAGCTCATGGGACTTGGCGACAGCATTGCTAAAACGGCGAAGAATGCCATGGAGGATCTGGGCGGACTATCAGAGCCGACGGACGACGGCCATGTTCCGGATCCTGGTGCCCCTGAGGAAGAAATCAAGGTCCACTCCTCCATCAGTGAGGGATCAAACGCTGCGGATGAGCCGCGCGGTACCGACGAGTTACCCGGCCAGGCGGCGGCAGACGGGAGGAACGGGAGCACCGTCCGCGGCAATGGCGCATTCGGAGACGCCGGCGCGGCGCGAGGGTCCGGCGATGCGGGCGAGGCACCGGACTCCAACACGTTCGCGCCGTCGCGCGACGTTCCCGGACCTGGCGGACTGCCTGATCCGGACCCTGACGACCTGCGGGCTGATCCGTCCGAGTCCGATGTGGATCCCTCTTCCGGAATGGGCCGTGGCTGACCGGAAGCGCAGTTGCTGAAATGTCGTTGGTACGAACACCCGCCGTGGGCTCGTGAAGGAGGTTGGTCATGGTTGACCGGATAGCCAATATCCGGGGGACAAGAACGCCGTATGCCCGGCCTGTGGCCGGTCCGTGTGGATCAGGCGCTCGACGGCGGCGGCGCTGAAGACACGGTGGACCGCTGGGGGCAGTCCGCGTGTGTACTGTGCGGCAATGGCTGCGCCTGTGACATCGCCGTCAAGGACGGTGCCATGGTGGGCACCCGTGATCATGCCGGGGATCCGGTCAACCACGGCCGCCTCGAACCACAAGGACTGTTTGCCAACTGGCAGGGAGAATGCCGCCATGGCCGTCGAGAAAATCACCGACGCTGCAGCGCCGCCCCGGTTCCCGAAGCCATCCGGCCCGGAAAGGAAGGCAGGCCATGAACCTTCGCATCTGTCTCGGCATGCTCCATCAGGCCGAACAAACGCGGGCTGACTCCTTCCGTCAGGTCGCGGGCGGCCACGGCGCGCAGCCAGATGTCGACTTCCTCTGCCTCAGACTAGCCGGCCAGTGCGACCGGCCACCGCGAACTGCTCCTGCCGGTCCTGCAGCGATACGGCGAGACACCTCGGACAACGAACCGATGCGGCTTCACGCCGAGGGGCTATCGGAAACTCGCAGCGGGCGGGTCGGGCTGCTGCGCGATCTGGAGGACCTCTACCTGCTGGCCAGCCTCGTTGACGTCACCTGGACCATAATCAAGCAGGCCGGATCTGCCCTGCGCGACCACGAACTGCTGGCAGTGGTGGAGAAATGTGATGCCGAAACCGCTGTCCAACTACGCTGGCTCAAGACTCGGATGAAGCAGGCCGCCCCGAAGGCATCGGTAGCGGCGCGTTAAGGACCCCCAAAGAAGCGGAGCAAAGCATGAAACCTTCCGTCTTGGACCGCCTCAAAAAGGGCCAGAAAACCCTGGGAGCCGGAATCTACGCCGCCGTCCTGTCCCTTGTGGTTCTGGCCCTCAGCGGTACCGTCGGACTTCTGCTCCATCTGCCCTGGCTCTTCCCCAGCCTGGGACCGACAGTCATGCTCTTCTTCGAATCCCCCGAACAGCCCGCGTCCCGGCCGGGAAACACGATCGTGGGACACGGCGTCGGACTACTCGCCGGCATCCTGTGCCTGTACGGCTTCGGCCTCCAGAACCATACCTCTGCGCCCGTCGGCGGACTGACCCCCACGCATGTTCTCGCAGGAGCGCTCTCGGTAGCGCTGACGACACTCGCCCTCACATGGATCCGAATGCCGCACCCTCCGGCCGGAGCAACGACCCTTATCGTCAGCCTCGGCATCCTGACCACCCCGATCCAACTGCTCTCGATCGCAGGAGCGGTCCTCCTCATTACCGCCGCCGGATGGGGCCTGAACATGCTCCTGGGAACCCGACCCTCAAAGAAGGAACCGACCCAGTAGGGCGGCGTGAGCCCTGGACAAGCCGCAGCGCTCGGTTGGGCCGGAATCAGGTGGCCGGTCGCCAGAGGCGCAGCGCATGAGACCGGGCGAAAGTCCGGACAGTCGGGGCTTGCTAGCTGCGCGTGGGGTCCGGGCCGGACGGCCTCGGCCCGGGATCTGGCACCGGGCCGGGCCCCGGAAACGTCGGGTCCGGGGACCCCGGCTCAGGCACCGGGGACGTCGGATCCGGAGAGGCGGGGCCCGGCCCGGGGTCAGGCGGAAACGGCTCGGGTTCTCGTTGCGGCGGAATAGTCATGGACTGCCCCTAAAGACTGGCCTCAAAACGGAAGGAGACTCCAGACTAGATCCCGCCGCCCTGAAAGAACAGGGCGCGTTGCGGGCACCGGGGCAGCCTGGTGCCAGGCCCGCCCGGCAGCCGCACCAGAACGGGTGACAGGGTTCAAATCCGTCGCCCGGACCACCTCATCAGCCGTCCCCCAGGACGGCGGCGATGAGATCCAGCGGGGCCAGTGGAAGTGGGTGATAATCCTTTGCTCGATGGACGCGGACA
This sequence comes from Arthrobacter sp. ok362, assembly GCF_900102785.1. GTDB lineage: Bacteria > Actinomycetota > Actinomycetes > Actinomycetales > Micrococcaceae > Arthrobacter. The sequence goes on along the minus strand of NZ_FNGC01000020.1, from coordinate 10,013 downwards.
CCGCACGCGGCTTACACGCCGCTTACCTGTGGGCGTAGGTGAGGCAATCAGCGTTGTCGACCCCCGGGCCCACGTGCACTTCGGGCGCCTTGCACATCAGATGGTCGTTGTGGGCGCATTCGGAACGCTGGCAGGCGCCGACGTCGGCCAGCACCTTGGGGAGCCCACCGTGCACACCGATATCGACGAAGGTGGCGCAGGAGGCATGGTCTTCAGCTCCGCCGACGGTAATGGCCGCCGCGTTGCAGTTGGAGTGATCGTTGAACGAGCAATTGCTCACGCTGCAGTCCGCTACGTGCGTCGTCATTGGATTTCCTCCATGCTCCGGCCACCCCGGACGGGCGGCTCCGTCGTTCCACGGTAGGCCGCACCAGGGCAAAACAAAAAGACCCAAACGCGTGACCTAATACCGGCCCGGGGAGGATGCCATGCCGACTAGTTTGCGGCGCAGAGCTTGCCGGCCAGACGTTCGCGCAGCAGGGCGCTGGCCTCGTTCAGGCCCACGACGTCGACGCTCTTGCCGTGCCGTCGGTACTTCTCCGTGATGGCATCCAAAGCGGCGGTCGCGGAGGCGCCCCGCTGGCCGCCGCGCTCCACACCCGAACTCGCTGGAAACTTGCGAGATCGCCGTAACGTTCCGGCGACTTGGCAGCGCTCCCGCGAACTCGGGATCCGGACCCCGGACCCGGATGCGGGGCACGGGAACCCGGCGCCGGTGCCCAAAAATCTGACATATTTGTCCGACAGGTGGTCACGAAGTAGCCACTCTGCGGACCGCGGTGGCACCATTCTTGGATGCTTGAGGCAACTAAAACCCCGAATCATGCCCCGGACGCGGGCGCTGCCGCTGATGTCCCGGCCAATCCCGCCCTCGCCGCCGAGGCAAAGATCGCCCGCATCGCGGTGACGGTCTTCCCGATCCTCGTTGTGGCGGCCGGGCTCGCCGGTTTCCTGCTCCCTGGGGCGTTCAAGCCTCTCGCGCCCAGCGTGCCCTTCCTGCTGGGCATCATCATGTTCTGCATGGGCCTGACGCTGACCCCGCCCGATTTCGCCTCGGTGGCCAAGCGTCCCTGGGCGGTGGCCCTGGGCATCGTGGCGCACTACGTCATCATGCCGGGGGCTGGCTGGCTGATCGCCGTCGCCCTCCACCTCGAGCCGGAGCTTGCGGTGGGCCTGATCCTGGTGGGCTGCGCGCCGTCGGGAACCGCCTCCAACGTGATGGCGTTCCTCGCCAAGGGTGACGTCGCCCTGTCCGTAGCCGTCGCTTCCGTGTCCACCCTGATCGCCCCGATCGTGACCCCGCTGCTGGTGCTGTTCCTGGCCGGCTCGTACCTGAGTATCGACGCCGGCGGCATGGTCCAGGACATCGTCAAGACCGTCCTCCTGCCCGTCATCGCGGGCCTGCTGGCCCGCCTGTTCCTCCGCAAGCTCGTGGCCAAGGTCCTCCCAGCGCTGCCGTGGGCCTCCGCCGTCGTAATTTCCCTGATCGTGGCGATCGTGGTGGCCGGCAGCGCCAGCAAGATCGTCGCCGCGGGCGGAATCGTGTTCCTCGCCGTGGTGCTGCACAACGGCTTCGGACTGGGCCTGGGCTACCTGGCCGGCAAGCTGGGGCGGCTGGATGACAAGGCGCGCAGGGCACTCGCCTTTGAAGTCGGGATGCAGAATTCCGGCCTGGCCGCCACCCTCGCTACGGCGCACTTCAGCGCGCTGGCCGCGCTGCCGTCTGCCGTCTTCTCCCTGTGGCACAACGTCTCCGGCGCGATCGTGGCCGCGTGGCTGGCCCGGCGCCCCCTGCGGGAAACCGCAACGCGGGAAACCGCAACGCAAGACACAGCACCGGAGGCCGCCGCGCTGAAGGCCTAAGCGGGGAACTAGCTACGGAGCCGGGCGAGCAGTGCCGCCACGGCGCGCTCGGCCAGGACCTCGGGGGTGTCCGTTCCGGCGGGGACCACATCGTATCCGCCCTGAACACCGAGGCGGCCGCCCCCGGCGCCGTCCGCAATGAGCACCTGGGCCACGCCGCGGCCGGCGAGCTCCACCGTTGTCCCGGAATCGTCGGAGGTATCCGGCGCGCAGGTGTGGATCACGCCGTCGGCGCCGCCGGAGAGCATGAACTGCCGCCAGCCCCCGCCCAGCAGGATGACTGCCTGGTAGCCGCGCTCCGGCAGGATCCCGGCCAGCACCGTGGCGATGGCCCTGTCCCGCGGCTCCTCGAGGTCCGCGACGGCAACGGCCACCAGCTCCGTCCGGCCCCGGCGCATTCCCCGGGCGGCACGGTTAGCCACGTAGCCAAGTTCGCGGACCGCGGAGTGCACCCGGTCCTGGGTGGCCTGACTGATCCGGGTAGTGCCGCCGGAGCGGCCGGAGAGCACGTAGGAGACCGTGGTCAGGGACACCCCGGCCGTCTCCGCGACGTCGCGGATGGTGGGCTTGGATCCATGCCGCACGAATTGCTCCCGGGTACTTCGGCGCCGCGAATGCGCCGCGGCTGAGGCGATACCGGCACGGCGCGGAAGTCGCGCCGGCCTGTTCTGCACTCTATCGCCGGGATGGCCCCCGGCGTGACCGGGCCGGCAGGTCCTTGGTGAAGGCCAGCGGTCCGATGGTTTCCGGGTCGTCCGCGGACGCGGCCTGAACGCCGAGAGTTACCGAAGATTGCCCTGCGTGACGTGGCGGGAAGAAATTGTTCACGGCGGCCCGCAACTGGCCTAGCCTGCATAGAAGACCTGCAGGGTGACAGCACGATACAGGAGGGGTGAACTTGTCAGTGAGCACGCACCAGAGGACACACCGGACCACGCACCGGCTCGGCATCAACGCCCCGGCGGACCTTGTCTTCAGCATGCTGCGGGACGCCTCACACTGGCCCTACCTCGACGGCTTGACGGTGTACTCGGAGCGCGTCAGCGGCGACGACGCCGCACACGAGCTCCGCACGTCGGTGGTTTCCAACGGCTCGCTCAGTTCAAGCCACTGCTGGCGTGTCTTTGATGCCGCCAGCCACCGCGCCCAGTTCCACCAGCTGGACCTCGAACCCCCGCTCCGGGAGCTCGGCGGCGCCTGGGAGATCCGGCCGGCGGACGGGCTCTCCGTGGTCACACTGACCCACGAGTTCGAGGTCGACGACGAGCACCTCGCCGAGCGCATCAATGCGATCATCGAGGACTACAGCCGGCGTGAACTGGAGGCGCTCCGGGTCAGCTGCGAACGGTTGTCCCTCCTCCTGCAGCACCATGCCCCGCAGACGCACCCCACCCCGCATCCCACCCCGCAGTCCACAGCAAAGGAGGCCTGAGAATGTCAGAAGTCAGGTTCACCACGGAAAGGGACAGCTTCGGCCGGCTTCTCGCGGACCGCGAAGTCTGGCGGCAGGCAGCCACCATCCCCGCGGCCGGCGAGCTGACCGCCCGCTGGCTGGAGGGCCACAGCGAGTACCAGCCGGGAGTCTTCTCGCCCGGGTTCGACGACGAGACCACAACCCTCGCCGGAGAGCTCGCCCGGCTCAACCGCAACGGGCTCTTCACCAAGGAATCGCAGCCGGGCGTTCAGGCCGGGGGCGTCGCGCAGCGCGCCTACGTGACGGCCTTCTGCAGCCCGGAGACAGCGTCGGCGCTTCTGGCGCTGTCCACCCGGACCGGACTGGTGACGGTCGCGCACGCCCCCGGTGAGACGAGCAGCGCCTCTATCCCGGTGACCGTCCAGGATGACGACGTCGTGACCGTGCTCGGAAGCAGCGAAGGGCCGGTTGGGGAAGACCAGCTCAGGGACTGGGCGGCCGAGACCAACGAGACATTGGCGCTCGTCCTGGCGGATGCCTGGTACGTGGAAATCTTCGATCCCGTCTGGGGCCGGAACGATGTCCTGCTGACCGCCGTTTTCGAGGCGCTGCAGGCCGAGTAATCTGCGGGAACGTGCGCCGCCGATCGGCCGGCGGCTGCCCGTTTCCCGTGAATGTCACATGTCGGCGGCATCCCAGCCGATGCTGGCCGCCTCGTCCAGGGTGCGCGACTCGAAATGTTCCAGCATGTCTTTCATTGCCTCGACGCTCTGCTTGAACAAGGCAGAGTCCCGCCACTGCTCAATCTGTTCCAAGGATTCCCAGGGACCGGTGCTGATAAACCGGTTCTTGACGTCGTGGTCGTGCATCAACACGGCTTTGGCATTGGGAAAATCCTCCTTCGTTTTCCTGGCCAGGTCCCGCCAGGCCTGCACAAAATCGTTCTCGCGGCCGGGATGCACCAGCCAGATTCCGAGCGTATAGACAGACACGTCGATCGCCTCCATGGTCCGTACGGGGTTGATACGGCGATTATGTTCCAGTCCTCCGGCCGGCGGTAGGGCCGGATTGCCCGACGGGCGCGCTCGGGGCCCACCAACAGACCGTTGTATGGGTGAAGTGGAAGGCCTAGCATGTGGGCAGGCCCCACTCTGGGGACCAGCCCCGGACCTTCCAATAATGGGAGCGGGCAGGCTTGGGAGGCCGATGTCCTGGGCGTCACAGGATAGGAAAAACGATGAGCAAATATCTTTTCGAAGCGAACTACGTTGGCGACGGAATCAAGGGCCTCATGCGTGAGGGCGGCACCAAGCGGCGTGACGCGGTGGTCGAGGCCCTTAAATCGGTGGGCGGCTCACTCGATAGCTTTTACTACGCCTTCGGGGAGACCGACGTCGTGGGGGTCTTCGATATCCCCGATCAGGCCAACGCCGTCGCGCTGTCGCTGATGATCAATTCCACCGGTGCCGTGAACCTGCACCTGAAACCGCTCATGACAGCGGAGGATCTCGACGAGGCGTCCACGAAGACGCCGTCGTACCGGCCCCCGGGGCAATAGAACACGAACACCGGGCCGCGTTCTGAGGGATCCCCCGCGGCGGTGAACCGTAGGACTAGACTCGTCCCAGCTACGTGAGAAAAGGGGACGCGTGGGATTGTCTGAGCTTCAAATGCGTCAGAGCACGCACTATAACCGACTGGCCATTGTGTCGCTGGCCTTGGCTGCAGTGGCCGGCATGGCAGTTCTCGCCGGCATGGCAGTTCTCGCCGTCTTTGCCGTCGGAGCCGGCCATGCATCGCTCGGCCAGATTAAGGCACGCGGCGAGCGGGGACGCGGGCTGGCGCTCACCGCGCTCGTGATCGGCTACGGCATCGCTGCCCTGGCCCTCGCATCCACGATCTACTTCGCTGCAGTCTTCTCCGTTCAGCAATAGCCAGTTCACCAATAGCCGGTTCAGCAGCAGTAGTCGACCCTGACCGGCGGCAACAGCCGACGGCGGGCGCCGCCAGGGCGTACCGTTTGCCTGCCTGCGCGGCGCACCAGCGGCGACGCGTGGGTGCCCGCAGCTCTGCCAGTAGGCTCGGGGCATGTCACTGAGCAAGTCACTCCACCGGGGAAGACACTGGATGCGCGGCACCGCGCTGCTGTTGGCTATGGCTGGCACGGCTGCGGGCCTGGCCGGGTGCGAATACCCCGATGACGTAACAGATCCGACGGCGGCGCCCACCAGGACTGGCCGGCCGGCGCGTTCGCTGTCGCCACCGGTGGACCCGGGAGTCGCCACCGCGGAGCAGCGCAACCTGGATGACCTCGGAGCCGTCCTCGGCACCCGGCCTGACGGGCTCGTCCTCGGCGGAACGGGCGGGATTGGCGGCAGCGGCTTCCGCTACTCGACCGCAGCGGTGCCGAAGGGAACCTACACGCTCACCGCAGCCTGCACCGGCGCACCGAACGCGTTCCTGACGGTGTCCCAGGACGGCCTCCGGGGCGGCGGCAGAGCGGAGATGAACCTCGACTGCGGAGCAGCTGCAACAACGCGGGTCGACCTGAGGGCCGGACCAGTCCAGATTCAGGGATTCCGTCCCGGCGCCGACCCCGCCGCCGGCGAAGTTGCCGGCTTCTGGCTCGTTCCGGCCGCGCCGGGGTCCTAGCCGGGCACCGATTCGGTGCCAGCGGCTTCAGGGCAAGCGGCTTCGGGGCCAGCGGCTTCATGGCAAGCGCCACCTGGCATGCCGGGCGGGCCCGTCCCCTCACAGGGGCCCGCCCGGGCAGCGCCGGCGGTTTTAGCTCAGTTGTGTTACTTGGTGCCGTTGTATTCCTCGTCGGTGACGAGGTCACCCCACTCGGACTCCGCGCCCTCGGCCGGGGCTTCCCACATCGCGAGGTGGGTCATGAACTGGTCCGGCGCGGCGCCGTGCCAGTGCCATGTGTTTGTCTGCGCGTTAATGGGCTGGCGCGAGGCCGCGTCCCTGGCCCGGGGCCCGGTTCGGCTTCCTAGTTCAGGGTCGCGGTGTCAATCACGAAGCGGTAGCGGACGTCGGAGGCCAGGACGCGCTCGTAGGCGTCGTTGATCTTCGCTGCCGGGATAACCTCGATCTCGGCGCCCAGGCCGTGCTCAGCGCAGAAGTTGAGCATTTCCTGGGTTTCGCGGATGCCGCCGATGGCCGAACCGGCGAAGGAGCGGCGCCCCGTGATCAGGGAGAACACATTCACCGGGAGTGGTTCCGCGGGCGCGCCGACGTTGACCAGGGCGCCGTCGAGGGACAGCAGCTGCAGGTAGGCGCTGATGTCGATCGCGGCACTGACCGTGTTGATGATCAGGTCAAAGGTGCCGGCGAGTTCAGTGAACGTGTTTTCGTCGCTCGTGGCGTAGTAGTGGTCCGCGCCCAGGCGAAGCCCGTCTTCCTGCTTCTTCAGCGACTGGGACAGGACGGTGACGTCGGCGCCCATGGCGTGGGCGATCTTGACTGCCATGTGGCCCAGGCCGCCCAGGCCAACGATCGCGACCTTTTTGCCGGGGCCTGCGCCCCAGTGGTTCAGCGGCGAGTAGGTGGTGATACCGGCGCACAGCAGCGGCGCGGCGACGTCGAGCTCGATGCCCTCGGGGATGGTGACCACGAAGTCTTCGGCCACCACCACGTGGGTGGAGTAGCCGCCCTGGGTGATGGTGCCGTCACGGTCGACGGCGCCGTAGGTGCCGGTGTTTCCGGCCAGGCAGTACTGCTCCTCGCCGGCCTGGCAGTTCACGCACTCGCCGCAGGAGTTGACCATGCAGCCGACGCCGACGCGGTCGCCGACCGTGTGCTTGGTCACGGCGGAGCCGATCTTGGTGACGATCCCGGCGATTTCATGGCCAGGGACCAGTGGATACGTCTGCGGACCCCAGTCGCCGCGGACGGTGTGGATGTCCGAATGGCAGATCCCGGCGAATTTGATCTCGATCAGGACATCGTGCGGGCCCACGCCGCGGCGCTCGATGGTGGTGAGGGCGAGCGGCTCGGTCGCGGAAGGTGAGGCGTAAGCGTTGACGGTAGGCAATGAATCTCCTGCTTGTTGATCGTTGGGGGTTGTTCAACGGAACACCATCCATCAAACCCTTCTTCGCAGCGCTGAGGGAGTCACTGCTGATAGGGGTACTGGCAGGGTCTCCCTCAGGGGGCCGTACGGCCTAACGTTGATGGCATGGACAATCGAGACGCGACCCGCGAATTCCTTGCCTCGCGCCGGGCCAAGATCACCCCCGAGCAGTCGGGGCTGCCGGTCTACGGCGCCAAGCGCCGGGTGCCGGGGCTGCGTCGCGGGGAAGTCGCGATGCTGGCCGGCGTCAGCGTCGAGTATTACACCCGGCTGGAGCGGGGAATCCTGTCCGGCGTTTCGGAAGGTGTGCTGGATGCGGTGGCAAGAGCTCTGCAGCTCGACGACGCCGAACGCGCCCACCTCTTCGACTTGGCCCGGGCGGCGGCCCCGGGCAGCCGGACCCGCCGTCGTCCCCGTCCCGCGGAGTCCGTCCGACGGAGCGTTCAGCTGACGCTGAACGCAATCACCAACGCGCCCGCCTTTGTCCGGAATGGACGCATGGACATCATTGCCGCCAACCCGCTGGGCTATGCCCTGTATTCGGACATGTATGTGGGACCGGGCCGCCCGGCTAACCATGCCCGCTTCATCTTCCTGGACGGCCGCTCGCGCAGCTTCTACCCGGACTGGGAGCGTGCGGCGAACGACACCGTCGCGATCCTGCGCACCGAGGCCGGCAGGGACCCCTTCGACCGGGGGCTGACCGACCTGGTCGGCGAGCTATCGACCCGTAGCGAGGAATTCCGCACCCTGTGGGCCGCGCACAACGTGCGCCAGCACTATACGGGGCTCAAGCACTTCCACCACCCGGTGGTCGGGGAGCTCCACCTGATGTTCGAAGCTTTGGATGTCTCGGCCGACGCCGGGCTGTCCCTGCTGGTCTACAACGCCGAGCCCGGCTCCGCGTCGGAGGACGCGCTGCGGCTGCTGGCCAGCTGGGCCGCGACCAACCGGCAGGTCAAGGAGGCCGAGGCAGCGACTACGGTGGACAAGGCCTAACCGCAGGGAGCAGGCCGGAACTGTCAGGCCAGGGCGGAAATGCCGTCCGCGTATCCACCGGGCTGGCCGCCGTTGGCGGTGAAGTTGTTCAGCCAGGCCATGGCGTCGTTCCTGGAAGTGAAGAACTCGTGGGGGTAGGCGGTGTGCCGGCTCATTGCCGCCGCAATCACGCGATCCACGGTGCTGGATCCAAGCACGGCGATCGCCAGAACCCCTGTTGTCTGCGCGAACTCATACCTGGCGGCCGCGCTGATCTCCACATCCGTCATTTCGGAGAGCATCGGCATCGGGGTTCCGCCGCTGATCTGCGCTACGGCCTGCATGGCGTCCCTGGCGTCATGGACATCAACAAACGAGCCGGGCTGCCAGACCGATGTGATGATGCCCGCGCTGACGCTCAGCACGTTCTTTCCATCAGCAGCTGCAATATGTCCTGGCATCATCGTGACCATTCTAGGGCTGGCCCCGCCAAGCCAGGGCTTTGTGGCTCGGTGCGCGTGGCGGACCGCAACCTGTGGCTGGTTGCGCTCGATTGGACATGTCCCCCTCGCGGAATGGACATGTCCCTCGGGGCGGCGCAGGGATGGACACAGTGGGCTTATGTCCATCCCTGAACGCCGGAGGAGGGCCTGTCCCGCCGTCAGGGAGGCCTCGAGCAGATTCCGAACCGCATCCCGGGCACGGACGGGCCCACCCGCGATTTCCTCAGGATATTCACAGCTTCGGAGCCTATGGCAGATGCAGCCGAAGGACTGACAATGGTTTCCACCTGATAGGAGTATTTGCCGGGCGATGACGGCCGCGACTTACTGGAGCGTCAGTGGCGAGCGTCTTGCCTTTCGACCTGAGGGCAAGCGAACTTGTTCCGACTACTGATGGGTTGCCCGACATGATCACCCTGCGAAAGCACCTACTTCCCTCGGTCCTCGCCCTCGTTCTGCTCTCGACCTCGGCCTGTACCCCCGGGACCCCGTCCGGTTCGCCGCCCGACTCCCGGCCCGATTCGCCCTCCAGTGCCGCGGCGGGCAAATCTGCCAAGCCCGCCATTCCCAGCGCTTCGGTGCCCCAGGTAACGCCTGTCAGCGCGGTGGACGCGCGGGCGGTGCTGGCGGCGTTCAAGTCCAGGGGCATGGTGGGGCACATGCAGGCGCTGCAGCGCGTGGCCGATGCCAACGGCGGAAACCGCGCTTCGGGGACTTCCGGGTATGAGGAATCGGCCCGCTACGTCGAGGCGCAGCTGCGCGCAGCCGGGTATGCACCGGTGCGGCAGACCTTCACGTTCAGGGGCGGCCGGAAGAAGCCGCGGGTGGAGTCCTTCAACATCCTCGCCGACACCGGCGGCGATGCCGGGCACACCGTGGTGGTGGGCGCGCACCTGGACTCCGTGAAGGAGGGCCCGGGCATCAACGACAACGGCAGCGGGGTGGCGGCGGTCCTGGAGACCGCACGGTGGATGAAGGAGGCCGGGATCACCCCGGCCAACCGGGTCCGGTTCGCGTTCTGGGGCGGCGAGGAGGACGGCCTCTACGGGTCCCAGCACTACGTCGACGAACTCAGCCAGGCCGAGATCGGCCAGACCGCGGCGAACCTGAACGTGGACATGGCGGCCTCGCCCAACGGTGTGCGGTCCGTGCATGACGGGGACGGCGCGGATTTCGG
>NZ_FNGC01000019.1 GCF_900102785.1 Arthrobacter sp. ok362 | reverse complement strand
GGTTCGCGTTCTGGGGCGGCGAGGAGGACGGCCTCTACGGGTCCCAGCACTACGTCGACGAACTCAGCCAGGCCGAGATCGGCCAGACCGCGGCGAACCTGAACGTGGACATGGCGGCCTCGCCCAACGGTGTGCGGTCCGTGCATGACGGGGACGGGTCGGATTTCGGCCACGCCGGCCCGGCCGGGTCCAAGGCGATCGAGGACATCCTGTTCCGCTACTTCCAGGAGAACGCGCTGCCCGCCGAGAGCACGCCCTTTGACGGCGGCTCCGACTACGACGCCTTCCTCTCGGCCGGCATTCCCGGCGGCGGGCTGTTCACCGGCGATGTGGGGAGGAAGACCCAGGCCCAGGCGCAATCCTTTGGCGGGACGGCCGGCAAGGTCCTTGATCCCTGCTACCACGAGGCCTGCGACACCATCGCCAACACCAACCAGGAACTGCTCCAGGAAATGTCGGGCGCCCTGGCCTACGCCACCGTGGCCTACGCAATGGGCCGGCAGAGCTAAACACCGCCTCCCATTCGCCCTCCCGTTCACCGCCCATTCGCTCTCCCATTCGCCTGCGAGCCGGCGTCCAGAGCGTCGGCGTCCACGTCCAACTGAAGCCCCGCGCCGGTGCATTTTTCCAGGCGCCGCCAGAGTCGTTGGACCTCTCCTGATTTCGGGTAGTTAATCAGCCGTTTGAGAGGAAAAAACAGGTACCCGCTACTCAGGTGCTGTGATTTGGCTGAGATTACGATGAGAAACGGATAAGCATTCGGGCAGTGCAAGTGATCTGCCCAGTTCACGTATAGAAAACCTCGATACGTAAGTAAATACGGGCCCGTGAAAGCAACGGTCGGTGCGCCACAGATGCTGCGCTGTCCCCCCTTCCAAGCCCGTCATCGGGAAGGCCTGGGCTGTGTCTACGCTCGGGAACTTCGCTAGTCGGAACTACGGGGGACATCTACAGATGGATATCTTCGAAACTTTGGAATCTGAGGTCCGCAGCTACTGCCGCAGTTGGGACACCGTGTTTGAGCGTGCGGCCGGCAGCAGCGTCTACAGTGAAGACGGCAGGGAATATCTGGATTTCTTTTCCGGCGCCGGAGCGCTGAACTACGGGCACAACAACCCGGTGCTGTTGCGGCCGCTGGTCGACTACCTTCTCTCGGGCTCAATCGTTCATTCGCTCGATATGAAGACGCCCGCCAAGCGGCGCTTCCTGGAAACTTTCCGGGAGCTGATCCTCAAACCGCGGAATTTGGACTACAAAGTCATGTTCCCCGGTCCGACGGGAACAAACTCCGTGGAGGCGGCCCTGAAGCTCGCCCGGAAGGTTACCGGCAGGCAGCATGTCCTGAGCTTCACCAACGCATTTCACGGCATGACCCTGGGATCACTGTCGGTTACGGGCAATTCAATGAAACGGCAAGGCGCCGGCGTTCCGCTGACGAACGCATCCAGCATGCCCTATGACGGCTTTTTCAACGGTCAGGTACCGGACTTCCTGTGGCTCCGGCAGGCCTTGGAGGACAGGGGCTCAGGAATCGATAAGCCCGCTGCGGTGATCGTGGAAACTGTCCAGGGCGAGGGTGGGCTCAGGGCCGCCCGGGCGTCCTGGCTACAAGGCCTTGCGGAGCTCTGCCGCCAACACGACATCCTGCTCATCGTTGATGACGTTCAGGCCGGATGCGGACGCACCGGGACATTCTTCAGTTTTGAGGAGGCCGGCATCACTCCCGATATCGTCTGCCTCTCGAAATCCATCTCGGGCTTTGGACTGCCTATGGCACTGACCCTGTTCAAACCCGGGCTGGACATCTGGAAGCCTGGCGAGCACAACGGAACATTCCGGGGGCACAACCCGGCGTTCGTCACCGGTACAGCTGCCCTGGAAAACTACTGGCAGAACGACAGATTCCAGTCGAAGGTCGCAGGGCTCATTTCGCTGCTGCACGAGGGGCTTACACAGATCGCAGCGGGCGTCGAAGGCGCCACGGTCCGTGGCCGGGGACTGCTCGCGGGTGTTTACTACCCCGACCCTCAGACGGCGGGGAAGATTGCGGCTGAATCGTTCGCCCGGGGCCTGCTGGTGGAAACCTCCGGCCCGGAAGGTGAGGTGGTCAAGGCGATGCCCGCGCTGACTATCAGCCCCGAAGATCTGCAGAAGGGACTCGATATTCTCGCTGCGGCCGCAGTGACTGTAACCGGAGAGCCGGTCGCCTTGGGATCAACCATTTGAGCATCCGAACAGAGGGCAGAGACGGCCCCCACGGGCCAGCACGGCTTGCAAGAATCGAAGTAGATTTCGGGGAGAGAAATGGGTACCCGCAAAGAAACGGCTCTTAACGAAAATGATCTAGCGGATACCGACCGGGCCGTTCGCCCGGGAAGTGTCATTGTACAAAAGTTTGGTGGTTCATCCCTGGCCGATGCCGCGGGTATCCTTCGGGCGGCCGAGCGGATAGCCAAAACGCGGACCAACGGCTATCGCGTCGTGGCGGTGGTGTCCGCCATGGGGGACACCACCGATGAACTCTGCGACCTCGCTTCGGAAGTTTCCGCTCGACCGCTTCCCGGGGACCTCGACGCCCTTCTGAGCATCGGCGAACTTGTGTCCTCGGCACTCTTGGCGATCGCACTGGCGGATCTTGGCCAGCTGCCCCGCACGTTTACCGGCAGTGCCGCCGGCCTCATTACCGACAGCATCCACGGCAAAGCACACATTACCGATGTCAGGCCGGACCGCATCCGCAGTAGTTTGATCCGTGGTGAAGTGCCTATCGTTGCAGGATTCCAGGGCAGGACGCAGAAGCGGAACAGGGTCACCACCCTCGGTCGCGGCGGCTCGGATCTCACCGCGGTCGCACTGGCCGCAGCCCTCGGGGCCGATATTTGCGAAATATATACGGACGTCGACGGCGTCTACACCGCGGACCCGCGGGTTGTCCCGGCAGCGCGAAAGATTGATGTCCTCTCGAGCGAGGAAATGCTTGAGTTCGCGGCCTCCGGGTGCAAGGTATTGCACCTGCGGTGTGTCGAATATGCCCGCCGGTTCGGTATTCCGATCCATGTGAGGTCTTCCTTCGTGCCGGAGCCAGGGACGTTGATCCTGCCTGGCCTTGACCGTCATCCACTCCTCCAGCCTGCAAGGGAGCAACCCGAGGTGACTGGAGTGGCCGGGGTCAACTCGGCTTCGAAAATCACAGTTGTTGGAATTCCGGACCAGCCGGACAGCATGGCGCGCATCTTGCACGTCCTCTCGCTTTCGGGAGCGCACGTCCAGGCAATTGTGCAGAATACGGCCGGCCCGGGCACGAGGCGTTCCGACGTTGCCCTGATCGTGCCGGCTGCCCACGCGGGCACCGCCCTGGCGGTGCTGGATGCTGAAAAAGGAACAATTGGTTTTCAGGGTTTGCAGCACGACAGCGAAGTGGGCAGGGTGTCCATCACCGGGCTGGGTATGCGCTCTTCCCCGGAAATTTTCTGCACCTTCCTCAAGGCCCTGTCAGACGCCGATGTGGACCTCGATCTCGTCGACATATCCGAGACGTCCGTTGGAGCCGTCACGCACGCCGACCGGCTCGCGGATGCCGAGCGCTCTGTCCGGCGGGCATTCGGCATGGCCCCGGCGCACGAGGAAGCGATGGCGGGCCATGAGGACCACCTCATGCCCGCTGGTGGCCCCCCGGTCGAGACGTGGGCTGTGATTTCTGGCCAGGATATTACCCCTGTCCCGCGGGGCGACAGGGCCGTGGCGCGTCACGTCTAGCGAAGGAGCTAAAGGATGGGCAAGACCGCGAGGATCGGCAACGGCCTCACCAGACCCCCCGAGTTGCGGGGAAAAATGTCGATGATTGGCGGTTCGGAAGGGGGAGCTGTTCTGACCTCGGCCGCGCCCGATCAGGCCGCGCGCTGGCGTCGGGGCGAGCGGTTGGACCAACTTTTTGAGGACAGCTGTGACCAATTGCGGGAACGGGGGATGGGCGCCCAGGTTGCCGTGGATGCAGGGGACGTCGTCCTGACGTACACGGAGCTGGACGAACGGGCGAACCAGCTGGCGCGGCATCTGCTGGTGTGCGGTGCCCGGCCGGGTGACCGCATCGCGTTGCTGTTCGACCAGCCGTGGCGGGCCTACGTGGCGATGCTTGCCGTCCTGAAGATCCACGCGGCCTATGTTCCCCTGGACCCCGGGTTTCCCCCTGATCGCCTGCAATACATCGTCGAAGACGCCAACGCAGCGATGATCCTGTCACTGTCACATCTGAGGGATCGGGTACCTGAAGTGGCCGCTGTGACGGTGTGCCTTGATGATGTGGAGGCGCAGATCGACGCCAAGGACACCGCTCGCCTGAGCGGTGCGGACCATGGCGGGACGAAGGATGAGCTGGCATACATCATCTACACCTCCGGTTCGACCGGCCGGCCGAAGGGCGTGGCGGTGGAGCAGGCAAGCATCTGCAATTTCGTCCGGGTGGCCTCCGCCATCTACGGGATTGAGTCCACGGACCGCGTGTACCAAGGCATGACGATCGCCTTCGATTTTTCGGTGGAGGAAATCTGGGTCGCCTGGATGGTCGGGGCCACCCTGGTGCCCAAGCCAGGCCGGTCCAGCATGTTGGGCGCCGAACTCGCGGAGTACCTGCAGGAAAAACGGATCACGGCTCTTTGCTGCGTACCGACGCTGCTGGCCACCCTTGACGACGATCTGCCCGGTTTGCGGTTCCTGCTGGTCTCCGGAGAGGCTTGCCCCAAGGATCTCGTCATGCGCTGGCACCGCCCCGGCCGCCGCTTCCTGAACGTCTACGGCCCGACCGAAGCGACTGTGACTGCCACATGGTCGGTCTTGGACCCGGACCAGCCAGTGTCCCTCGGTGTGCCCTTGCCCACCTACGCGGCGGTCATCGTGGATCCCGCTGAGCTTCGGGCCCTGCCGCGCGGTGAAACGGGGGAGATCGGCCTCGCAGGGGTGGGCCTGGCGCGCGGGTACGTGAACCGTCAGGACCTGACGGACCGCGCCTTTGTCCCGGACTTCCTCGGAATCGAGAACAATCCCTCCGGCCGGATCTATCGCACCGGGGATCTTGGACGGGTGAACGAGGACGGGCAACTCGAATACTTCGGCCGGATCGACACCCAGGTCAAAATACGCGGTTACCGTATCGAACTGAGCGAAATAGAATCCGTCCTCCTGCAGCTCCCCGGAATCGCGCAGGCGGCCGTGCAGACCTACGAACCGGAACCCGGGACTGTGGAACTGGCCGCCTACTACACCCTGCGCCAGGGCGCCGTGGGCGTGGACGCCCACGACCTCCACCAGATGCTGCGCACCAGGCTTCCCGGGTACATGGTTCCCGCCTATTTCGAAGAGCTGGACGCCCTGCCCATGATGGCCAGTGACAAGGTGGACCGGAAACGGCTGCCCCGTCCGGAGCACAGGATCAGCGGGGCGGCCGCTGGGTCGTTTACCGCCCCAAAGACCGCCGCCGAAGAGGCCCTGGCGGTGCAGCTTGGCTCCGTGCTGAGTCTTGACAAGGTGTCTACCGATGCCCATTTCTTCAACGACCTGGGCGGGGACTCGTTGATGATGGCACGCTTCTGCGCCCGGATTAGGAAAGAAACCGCACTGCCGCCGGCAGCCATGCAGGACATCTACGAAAACCCGACGGTACGGCAGCTGGCCGCGTGCCTCGAGGCCAGGCACAGTGAATCTGTCAACAGCCCGGTCCTGCCGGAGTCCGGCCCCGCGCCCGCGCCCGCGGCACCGGCGCGCCCGGTGAGCTCCTTCCAATACGCTTTCTGCGGTGTCATCCAATTGCTGGTTTTCCTTAGCTACACGATGTACACCGCGTGGATCCTGATATTTGGCTATGAATGGACGCTGGGGGGAACCACCCTCCTGGACATGTGGCTTCGCACCATGGGTTTCGGCGCCGCCGTGTTCGTGGTCCTGTCTGTGACCCCAATCATCGCCAAATGGGTCCTCGTCGGGCGGTGGAAGCCGGGCAGCATCCGGATATGGAGCGTGGCCTATCTCCGCTTTTGGGTGGTCAAGACACTGACGAGGGCAAATCCACTCGCGCTGTTCGTCGGTTCGCCGATCTATGTGGTGTACCTTCGGCTCCTGGGCGCAAAGATCGGCAAGGGGGTCGTCATTTTCGATCGCCACGTGCCCGGGTGCCCGGACCTGCTGACCATTGGAGACAATACCGTCATCCACAAAGACACCTGGATCCTGTGCTACCGGGCGCACGCGGGGAACATCGAGATGGGCCCGGTGACGCTGGGCAGGAACGTCCTCGTCTCCGAGAGATGCACCCTGGACGTTGGTACGGCGATGGGCGACGACAGCCAGCTCGGACATGCGTCATCGCTTCAGCCGTCCCAGGCCGTGCCCCAGGGAGAGGTGTGGCACGGTTCCCCTGCCGTACGGGCCAGCGCCAATTACCGGCGCGTCCCGGCCGCCCAGTGCAGCACCCGCCGGCGGGTCACCTATAGCCTGCTCCAGTTGTTCAACCGTCTGGTCCTGGTCGTCCCGGCGGCCATCCTCGGCCTGGCCACGTTCCTGCCGGGCTACCTGGCCACCGACCACCTGCAGTTGGGCGCCTACACGTTCTTCGTCGATGTGATTGCCGTGACACTCGTGGTGTTCATTGGCGGACTGATCACCGGTCTGGTCGGCGTCGTCTGCGTTCCGCGTTTGCTGAACCGTTTCCTCAAACCTGAGGTGGTCTATCCGCTCTACGGCTGGCACTTTTCGATCCATCGGCTGATCGTCCGCCTCTCGAACGTCAGGTTGTACAAGGACATCTTCGGCGACAGCTCCTACATCGTGCACTACTTGCGGGCACTCGGTTGGGACCTGGGCAAAGTGGAGCAGACAGGATCAAACTTCGGCCCCACGCTGGCCCACGAGTCGCCCTTCCTCTCCTCGGTAGGGACAGGAACCATGGTGTCGGACGGCCTGAACGTGATGAACGCTGATTACACGAGCACGTCCTTCCGCCTCTCACGGGTACATATCGCCGGCCACAACTTCCTGGGAAACAGCATCACCTTTCCGATTGGCGCGCGCGCGGGCGAGAACTGCCTCCTGGCCACGAAAGTGATGATTCCGATCGACGGCCCGCTCCGGAGGGACGTCGGGCTGCTGGGCTCGCCCGCATTCGAGATTCCCCGCTCCGTTCAGCGTGACGCCGAGTTTGACGAACTCAAGATCGCGGACGCCATGAACCGGCTCCTCCCGGCCAAGAACCGGCACAACATAGTGAGCATGGTGCTCTTCGTCGCCGTGCGCTGGGTTAACCTGCTAGCTGCCACGCTCGCTGGCGCAGTTGCAGTGTCGGCCCACAGCTTCCTCGGCGTGCTGGCAGTAGCCGGGGCAATGCTCGCCCTGGTGGTGTTCCGCGTGCTATTCAGCATTTTGGTGGAGCGTTCGGTGATGGGCTTCCGTCATTTGAAGCCGCAATACTGCTCCATCTACGATCCCTACTTCTGGCGGCATGAACGTCTCTGGAAACTTCTGGCCGTGGCGCCGCTCAACGGGACCCCCTTCAAGCCCCTGATCTGGCGAATGATGGGCGTCAAGGTGGGCAAGCGGCTCTACGACGGCGGCATGAACATGCCGGAAAAGACCCTGGTCACGATTGGCGATGACTGTACGTTCAACGAGGGAGTTCACATTCAGGGGCACTCCATGGAGGACGGGACGTTCAAGTCCGGCCACATTGTGATCGGCAACCGGTGCTCCCTCGGCGTGGAAACCTTCATCAATTACGGGGCGACAATGCACGATGGCTCGACGCTCGGGTCCGACGCTCTGCTGATGAAAGGCGAAGATGTCCCGGAGAATGCAACCTATTCGGGGAACCCGGCGCGCGAGGTGCTGGCCCCCATTGCGCCCCCACCCGTCACAGCATTGGCCTCCGGTGGCCACCGCCATGGCGGGCCCCGTCACCGGGGCACTGCCGCGGCGCCCGTCGGGCTGCTGAGGCTCTCCAAGGGAACCCACGGAACCCACAGGACGCCCGGAACCCACAGCACACCCAAGGCATCGCGGGCCAAGGCCGGGCTGCCGAGTCCTTCTTAGTGCGGACCGGTTGGCAGGGCAACGTCTTCGGGGAAGTCATCCGGGAAGTCCTCGGCCACGCTGGCCGGCCCGGAATGACGCCCGCGGGGCAGGGACTTCTGCAGGGCCTTCCGCTCCCGGCGTCCTTCCACGAGCCGGTAAAGAACTGGAACAAGGATGAGCGTCAGGGCGGTGGAGGAGATCAGGCCGCCGATCACCACGATTGCCAGCGGCTGGGAGATGAAGCCGCCACCGCCGGTCAGGCCCAGTGCCATGGGCGTCAGGGCGAACACCGTGGCGAGGGCCGTCATGAGGATGGGGCGCAGGCGCTGGCGGGCACCATGCGTGATGGCGTCCGCCACGCCCATCCCGGGCTCCCCGTTGCGGGGTTGGCGGTACTGGTTGATGAGGTCGATCAGCACAATCGCGTTGGTCACCACGATGCCCACGAGCATCAGCATGCCGATCAGCGACGGCAGTCCCAGCGGCACCCCGGTCACCACGAGCAGGGCGATGGCTCCTGTCGCCGCGAACGGGATGGACACCAGCAGGATCAGCGGCTGGATGAGGGATTTGAACGCAGCCACCATGATCACGTAGACGATCGCGACTGCGGCCAGCAGCGCGAGGCCCAACTGCCGGAACGAATCGGCCTGCTGCGTCGTAGCGCCTCCGATTGTGGCGGTGACCCCCGGCGGCAGCTGGACTGACTTGAGGCGGTTCTGCACTTCGGTGCTGACCGCGCCGAGGTTGGCACCCGACGGCGTCACCGAGACCCGGGCGGTGCGCTGGCCGTTGCTGGCGGTGATGGAGACAGGCACGTCGACCTGTTCCACGGAGGCGATGCTGCCCAGCGGGACGGTGCCGGCCGCCGTCGGGAGTGGGATCTCCCGGACTGCGGCGATACTCGTGAAGCGGGTGCCCTTGCCGATCCGGACCGGGAAGTCGTTGGTGTCGATGCGGACTGTCCCCGCTGGAATCGGGCTGATCGTGGCGGCCAGGACCCCGGCCACGCGCTCCTCGTTCAGGCCGGCCGCGACGGCCTTGGCCCGGTCCACCTTGACCTGGACCACCGGTTGGCTGGCGGCCAGGTTGGTGGCCACCTCGCTGCTGCCCGGGACCCCGTCCATGGCCTTGACCATCGCGTCACTGGCGGTCCGCAGGTCAGCGGTCGTGGCCGCCTTGAGGGTGATATCCACGGTCGACGACGTGCCGAAGCCGCCCTGCTGGGAACCGACGGTGATCTTGCCGGCGTCGCCGAGTTGGGCGAGCTCGCCGCGGACAGTGTCCTGGAGCTTGCCCTGGTTGGCCTTCTCGTCCGTCACCACCGTAAACGTCGAATTCGATGCGCCGGACGAGAGCAGGGCCGAGAAACCGGTCTGGGCGTTGCCGGTGGTGGACTGGACGTCCTTGATCCCGTCAATGCCGCGCAGGACACCTTCGACCCGGATCGCCGATGCGCTGGCCTCGGCCAGGCTGGTGCCCGCCGGCATGGCCTGCCGGACGGTCATGCTGTTCTCGCCGGAACGGCCGAGCAGATCGGTGGCGAGCAGCGGGGACATCGCCACGGTTCCGCCGAGCACCAGTGCCGCGGCGATCAGCGTGAGGACCGGGTGCCGCTGGGTACCGGCGAGGACGGGCAGGTAGCCGCGCTGCAGGAGCGTGCGCTGCTCGGCTGCATGCGCCTTGGCGGCAATGCCGGCGGCAGAACCAGCGGAACGCACACCGACAGCGGAGTCGGCGGGCGTGCGCAGGAACCAGTACGCCAGCACCGGCACGATGGTCAGCGAAACCAGCAGCGATGAGAGCAGGGCGATGGTCACTGTCAGGGCGAACGGCCGGAACAGCTCCCCGGCCAGATCGCCGACGAAGGCGATCGGCAGGAAGACGGCCACGGTGGTCAGGGTGGAGGCCGTGATGGCGCCGGCTACTTCGCGGACAGAGGTCAGGATCGCCGTGATCTTGGTTTCACCGTAGCTCAGATGCCGCTTGATGTTTTCGATGACCACGATCGAGTCGTCCACCACGCGGCCGATCGCGATGGTGAGCGCGCCCAGAGTCAGGATATTGAGCGAGTAGCCGGTGGCCGAGAGCCCGATGAACGTGATCAACAGGGACAGCGGGATGGACACGGCAGTCACCAAGGTGGAGCGCACGGACATGAGGAACACCAGGATGACGGCGACGGCGAAGCCCAGGCCCAGCAGGCCCTCGGTGGTGAGGTCCTTGATGGACTTCTCGATGAACGGCGCCTGATCGAAGACCGGGGTGAACTTGGCGTTGGAGCCAAGCTCTGCCTCGAGCTGGGGGATGGCGTCCTTGACCGCGTGGGAGATCGCGACGGTGTCACCCTCGGGCTTCTTGGTCACGGACAGAGCGAGGGTTTCCTTGCCGTTCGTTCGCGTGATGGAGGTGCGGGCGTCCTCGACCAGGCTGACATCCGCCACACTGCCGATCGTCGCCGCATCGCGGGCCGCGCCCAGGGGGAGGGCCTTGATGGCGTCGAGGGAATCCACCGGGCTGCCGATCTGCAGCGAGAGGGTCTTGCCCTGTTCTTCGATGGTGCCGGCCGGAACCAGCGCGCCGTTGTTCTTCAGCGCCTCACTGATGGACTGGATGCTCGCACCCGACGCCGCCAGGTCCTGGGGCCGCGGTAGGATCTGGATGTGCTCGGTGGCGCCGCCGGTGACGTCGGCGCCCCTCACGCCGTCGAGCTTTTGCAGCCGGGGGACACTGAGCCGGGCAAGGTCGGCGTTCAGTTCGCTGAGGGGTTTATCCGAGGACACGGCCAGGAACACGATCGGGAAGTCGCTGATGCTCCCGGCGATCGCCTGCGGCTGGACGTCTTTCGGTAGCGCCTGCTTGGCGTTGGAGATTGCGCGGTCGATCTGGTTCCGGGCCCGGTCCAGGTTGGTGCCGTAAGTGAACGCCAGGGTGATCTGGGAGACGCCGTTGCGCGACGTCGACGACGTCGACTCCAGGCCCTCGACGCCGTTGAGCGCCGTTTCCAGCGGGGCGCTTATCTGCTTGTCGACGACTTCCGGCGACGCGCCGGGCATGGAGGAGATGACCGTGATCTGCGGGAACTCGATGGACGGGATCAGCTCCTGCTTCAGCGAGGACATCGTGATCACGCCGAATACCGACGCGAACACGGTGATCAGCGCGATCAGGGCCCGGTTGGCGAGCGAGAGCTTTGCGAGCCGGAACATCTCATGGTCTCCTGGTGGGTCGAAAACATACTGCAAACGGGGACGTCAATGAGTTGCAGCGATCCCAAACCAGCAGTGTAAACCAGCTGTGATCCGGCCCCGGCTTAGTTGCGGGCGGTGACCTGTTCGAGTTGCAGCGTCTTGGCCGTCTGGGCCTCCAGCTGTGCGGCGAGCTCAGGGTTGTCGTTGAGCTTGACGCCGTAGCCAGGCATCATGTCCTTGAGCTTGGACTGCCAGCCCTTGAAGTTCTTGGGGAAGGACTTCTGGAGCAGCTCGATCATGATCGGCACGGCCGTGGACGCGCCCGGGGAGGCGCCGAGGAGGGCGCCGATGGTGCCGTCACGTCCGGCAATGACCTCGGTGCCGAACTGCAGCACGCCGCCCTTCTTCGGGTCCTTCTTGATGATCTGGACCCGCTGGCCGGCGGTGATGAGCTCCCAGTCGCCGTCCTGGGCCTCGGGGTAGTACTCCCGCAGGGCCTCGACCTTGTCGCCGTGGCGCTTGGCGACTTCCTTGATCAGGTAGGCGGTGAGGTCCATGTTGTCCTTGGCCACGGCCAGCATCGGGATGATGTTGGAGGGGCGGATGGACAGCGGCAGGTCCAGGTAGGAGCCGTTCTTGAGGAAGTTCGTGGAGAAGCCGGCGTAGGGGCCGAACAGCAGGGAGCGCTTGCCGTTGACGTAGCGCGTATCCAGGTGCGGCACGGACATGGGCGGGGCGCCGACGGATGCTTGGCCGTAGACCTTCGCGCTGTGCTGGGCCGCGAGGGCCTCGTCGGTGCAGCGGAAGAACTGGCCGGAGACCGGGAAGCCGCCAAACCCCTTGCTTTCCGGGATGCCGGAGGCCTGCAGCAGGTGCAGGGCGCCGCCACCGGCACCGACAAAGACGAATTTCGCGTGGATGGAGCCGTGCTCGCCGCTTTCGGCGTGCTTCAGCGACAGATCCCAGCCGCCGCCGGACGCGCGCTTGATGTCGCTGACGTTGTGGCCGTAGTTGATCTCCACGCCGTTGTTGCCCAGGTACGTGGTCAGCTCGCGGGTCAGGGCGCCGAAATCGACGTCGGTGCCCTCGGCGGCGCGGGTTGCCGCGACCCGCTGCTTGGGGTCGCGGCCCTTGACGATCAGCGGGGCCCACTTGGCGATCTGGGCGTGGTCCTCGGAGTACTCCATCGAGCGGAACAGCGGGTTCGGCTTGAGGGCCTCGTAGCGGGTGCGGAGGAACTTGGTGTGGTCCTCGCCGATCACGAAGCTCATGTGCGGAACGGTGTTGATGAAGCCCTTGGGGGAGCCGATCAGGGAATTCGAGACGAGGTGGGACCAGAACTGGCGGGACAGCTGGAACTGCTCGTTGATGTTCAGGGCCTTGCCGGGGTCCACCGAGCCGTCTTTGGCTGCGGGGGAGTAATTAAGCTCACACAGGGCCGCGTGTCCGGTGCCGGCGTTGTTCCATGGGCCGGAGCTTTCCAGTCCTGGTTCGTCGAGCTTCTCGAACAGGGAGATGGTCCAGTTCGGCTCAAGCTGCTTGATGAAAGCACCGAGAGTGGCGCTCATGATGCCGCCGCCAATCAGGACGACGTCGGCATGTTGGGTCTTGGAAATGAAAGTCACAATCAGTCTCCGATAGCAGCGGCTCTGGCAGTCACAGAATATCCCGCACCGCCCACTAACTGAAATTGGCCCCGGGCGTCAAGGCTTTAGCTCGACATTTGTGAAAACTTCATTAAGCACCGGCGACGCAGGGTACTTCAGGACCCGGTCCGAGAGCGCCAGTGCCGAGATCGGGAAGGCAATGGGAACCGCGGGCACGGTGGCCGCGATCTGCGCATTGATGGTCTGGTACTGCGAAGTGCGGTCCGTGCCATCCGGCAAGCCCCGGGCCCGGGCGATCTTGGAGAAGACCTGGGGATCCTGGTAGCCGAATTCGCCGGTGTTCTCGCCGAAGAGCGGGCCCACGAAATTGTCAGGGTCCGAATACGAGCCGTTCCAGCCGAGCAGGTGCAGGGCGTGGTCGCCCGGGGAGGTGACCTTCTGCAGGTAGCCGTCTGCCCAGTCCACGGGCACAGGCTTGATGTTGAGCCCGATGGCGGTCAGTTGCCGGCTGATTTCGGCGTACACCTTTTCCGGCGTCGGGAGGTAGGGCCGGGTGACGTTGAGCGGGTAGTAGAACTTCAGCTGCTCACCCTTGTAGCCGGCCTCGGCCAGGAGTTCCTTGGCCTTGCCCGGGTTGTAGCCGAGCGCAGGGGCGTTGTTGTTGAAGCCGCTGAGCTTGGGCGGAATGAATTGGGATGCCTGGGCTGTGTTGTCGATGAAGAACCGGCGGATCAGCGTGTCCTTGTCCAGCCCCATCTCGATCGCCTGGCGCACTTTGAGGTTCTGCAGGATAGGGACTTCCTGGTTCATGCCCAGGTACATCACGGAGAAGGGGTCCCGCTGGATGATCTGCTTTCCGCTCTTGACCAGTTGATCGAAGTTTCCCACGGTGACCGCGTCGTAGCCGTCGATCTTGCCTTCCAGGAGTGCCTGCATCCGGGTCTGCGGCTGATCGTAGGTCACGAACTTGATGGTCCCGATCTGTCCTTTGTCGCCCCAATAGTCCTTGTTGCTGGCCAGGGTGACGCTGCCCGAGTCCCAGGAGCCGAAGACATACGGTCCGGTGCCCACCGGGTGGAGGCCGTAGGCGGATACTGGCTGCCCGCCCCGGCT
Source organism: Arthrobacter sp. ok362 (assembly GCF_900102785.1). Classification (GTDB taxonomy): domain Bacteria; phylum Actinomycetota; class Actinomycetes; order Actinomycetales; family Micrococcaceae; genus Arthrobacter. The sequence continues at coordinate 63,168 of NZ_FNGC01000019.1, read as the reverse complement.
CTGGTTCAGGTCGTCCGCGTGCTCCGCGGCGAGGGCCTTGGGCGAAGAGATCGCGAAGGCCGGGAGGGTGAGGGCCTGGAGAAATCCTGTGAAGGGCTGGCTGAGGCCGATCCGCACGTTGTCCGGCGCCACGGCTTTGCAGCTCTTGTAGATGGACAACGGGGCCTGGTCCGCGTGGGCCTTGAACACACCCTTGAATGTGGTGCCCGAGGCCTGTTTGCGGAGGGCCTGCGAGAAGTGGAACCAGCGGTTGAAGTTGGTGCAGACCGCGGCGGCATCAAAGGGCGTCCCATCTTGGAACTTGACGTTCGCGCGCAGCTTGAACTCGTAGGTCCGTCCCTCATCGGTCTGAGACCACTCGGTGGCCAGCAGCGGTGTGGGCTCGCCGGTGGTCTGGTCCACGCCCACAAGGCCTTCCAGGACCTGCCGGGTGACGCGGTAGGACTCGACGTCGGAGACCAGGGCAGGGTCGAGCCCCAGCGGCTCCGAGCCGGTGCCGAAGGTGAAGACAGCGGTAGGTGCCGCGCTGGAGGTGGAAGAGGCGGTTGCAGAACTGGGTGCCGGGCCGAGGCTGCCCGTGCAGGACGCGAGCGGCAGCACAAGGAGAGCGGCCCCGATGCTGGCGGCAATCCGCCGCACTGTCCTGCTGGGCACTGTACTGCTGGGCACTCGAGAATCACCTCTGGAAACTGGATGGTCCGCCGGCTGCGGAACAGCCCCAGTCTAGTTGACGGCCGGGTCCGCCAGCTCTTGTGGCACACCGTCGCCGGCCGTCGGCCACCGGCGGTTCCTGTCACAAAAGCGAGGGCCCGCACCTGGTGGTGCGGGCCTTCGCTTCTCCTAATGGTCCAGGGAGTCAGGCTGGAGCCGCGGCAGGAGGGCTTGTGCTGCCTACTTGGGCATCAGAACTGAGTCGACCATGTAGACAGTGGCGTTGGCGGTCTGGACGCCGCCGCAGACAACGTTGGCGCCGTCAACCTTGAGGGCGTCCTTGGTGCCGGTGACCGTGACCGAACCGCCCTCAACCGTCTTGTGGGTGCCGACGATCTGGTCCGGGGTGATCTTGCCGGGGACCACGTGGTAGGTCAGGATCTTGCTCAGCGTGGCATCGTCCGTCTTCAGGGCCGCGATCGTAGCCGGGTCGATCTTCTTGAAGGCGTCATCGGTCGGTGCGAAGACGGTAAATTCGCTGCTGTTGAGCGTGTCCACCAGATTGACCTTGGGGTTGAGCTTGCCGGAAACGGCGGCGGTCAGGGTGGTGAGAATGGGGTTGTTGGAAGCCGCGGTGGCTACCGGGTCAAGTGCCATGCCCGAGACGGAGCCCGCACCGCTCGGAACTTTGGCGGCGTAGGCTGCGCAGCCGGAGCCGACAAGGTTGGCAGCCGGATCCATGGCTGCGGCTGAGGCGCTCATGGACGGGGACGGTGCCATGCTGGATTTCGACGGTGCCGCGGAGGCGGGGGCCGACGAAGCGGTGGTGCTGGATCCGCCGCAGGCAGTGAGGCTGAGCATGGCGGCAGCTGCGATACCTGCAACGGCGAACGTGGTGCGCTTGATGTTCTGCATTTCGGTTTCTCCTTTGTTGTGCCGATGGTTGCCTGCGGCGAACGTTGCCGCTGCGGCCTTTCCCGACTGTCGGACACCGACCCTTGGTTGGTGTCTCACTGGGTATTCGGCTGCTCGCAGGAAACGGATGGGTGCGGACGTGAAATTCTTTTTGACCTGTTCAAAACCGCTGAAAAACCGCTGAAAAACCGCTAAAAACCGCTAAAAACTGTTGGAAACGACGAGAACCCCGGTCCGAAGACCGGGGTTCTCTCTGTGCGCAAGGGGGGACTTGAACCCCCACGCCCGAAGGCACAGGAACCTAAATCCTGCGTGTCTGCCAATTTCACCACTCGCGCGCGGCGCCGTCGTCGTCCCGGGATAAGAACCCCGGTGGCGGTCGCCAGGCACCATTGTACCTATCAGGCGTCGAGTTTCAGGTCCCGGCGAAGTTTGGCGACATGCCCGGTGGCCCGGACGTTGTACTGCGCGACGGCGACTTGGCCGTCGGCGTCGACAACGATGGTGGAGCGGATGAGGCCTTCGTAGGTCTTGCCGTAGTTTTTCTTTTCGCCCCAGGCCGCATAAGCCTCGGCGACGGAGTGGTCCTCGTCGGAGAGCAGCGGGAAGGTCAGCCCTTCGGCGGCCGCGAACGCCGCAAGTTTCCCGACAGGGTCAGGGGAAATGCCCACCACGTCATAACCTGCGGCCTGAAGCGCGCCCAGGGAATCCCGGAAATCGCAGGCCTCCTTGGTGCATCCGGGTGTGGAAGCCGCCGGGTAGAAGTAGATCACGGTCTTCCGGCCCCGGAAATCGCGCAGGCTGACGTCCTGTCCTTCGGCGTTCTTGAGGGTGAAATCCGGTGCTGTGGCACCGGCGGTGAGTCGCTCAGGCACGGGTGTCTCCTTGGTGAGGTGTGGCGCGAAGTGGGGTGTCTATCCAGCGTAGTGACGCGATCGGCGCCGGACGAATCCACTGCTCGCTATACTCATGGGTATGCCTGATATGGATCGCTGGCCCACGGGCCGCCTATTGTCCACGGCAGCACGTCTTGTAGAACACTCCTGGAACGAAAAATTGGGGGCCATTGGCCTTACCCATGCCGGGGTGATCGCCATGGAAGTGCTCTCGGCGAATGGGCCTATGACGCAAGCCCAATTGGCCCAACTCGTCCGGGTCCAGGCCCAGACCATGGGCAAGACACTGAGCCGTCTGGAAGCGCACGGCCACATTTCGCGGCAGCGCAGCACCTCGGACAGGCGCAGCCAGGTGGTGTCGCTGACTGACCAGGGGCGCCAAGCCGTCACCGCGGCCGCCGACATGGAACGCTCTGTGCTCGCCGCGACGCCCATTGACCCGGACCTGCTGCGCCAGGAGCTCCAGTCCGTGGTCAGAGTGCTGGCAACCAAGTCCACGTCCCCGGAGGCCAAGGCCATCGTCACGGGCGCCGAGCCGGGCGCCGCTGCGGCGCCGGGCGTCGCTGCCGGGTCGGGCGTCACCGCCGAGGCCGCCCCGCTAAATTAGCCGGCGGCTCGAGGGGCTGCAATTCGCCTCTTGGAGCGACTTATATCGTCGCGGCCTGGTTCGCCAGGGTGGCCACGATGGCGGACATCTTGAGGCCCGTGAGCACCACCACGAGCAGGGTGACGCCGATCGTGGCCCACACCGGGGCGAGCCCGCGCCGCGGGGCCACCCCGTGGACGATCACGGAGCGGCCAATCACGTAGAGTTCCCGGCTGAGGAACACCCACGCCCAGTGGAACGGCCGGACCACGCCGTCCTTGCGCAGCCGGTCCCAGTCCAGGTACGCCAGGAGTGCGGACACTCCGTAGACCACGAAGCTGATGGATACCAGGAGGAAATAAGGCGCCGTGAAGATCGACGCCGGATCAATTGTCTGGACCTGCCGCGTGCCTATGGTGCGCAGCCGGAGCACCGGGTTCCAGAACATGAGCAGGATGAGCGGCACGAGCGGCAGGGCCACGATCGTCCAGATGTACGGGTTGTAGACCGGTGTCCGGTCACTGATGCGCCTGCGCGGTGCCACCGGGTGTGGGGCCGGCGCTGCCTGGAACGGGGGCGCGCTGAACTGTCCGGTCCATGCCGAACCGTTCCACCACTGAAGCCGGCCCGAGCCTGCAGGGTCGGGATACCAGCCAGGGCCAGGGGCTGAAGCGTTGGGCGGGACGGTCATGGCTGTACATCCTTTGCGGGGCGTGGCGCGCACTCTCTGGTTCTAAGGCAGAGTACATGGGCCGCTGTGATAACAGGGGAGTGGCGGTCAGCGGCGGTGACCGGTGTTGTCGTGGACAGAGTCTAGCCGCGGCCCGTGGGGGCGGGAAGACCGCCTTGCGTCGACGGACAGCTCGCAGTGAAACCCTTGGACCGGCATGTCGTACGCCGATTAGGCGGAAAAGGGCAGCCGCGGAGTATCGACGCGCCGCCGCTTCGGAGGGACGATTAAAGGGCAATCACCATCAAGGAGGTCAGTGATGTGCTACCAGTACAACAAAGATTTCCGCCGGGATACCAGCAAGGATGCCGCGCGGGAAACTGAGGAACGCCCGGAGCCCCGGGTGGAGGCAAAGGAAGGCAGGTTCTGGGGCTTCCCGCGCCGCAGCAAGGAGTTCACAGTCGAAGAGCCGGAGACCGTAGTTGACCGGCCCCGCGAGAAGGTATGAGGACACGAGGTGACTCAGCGGCCGCTGAACCCCACAGTGAATGTGACGGTTCGGCGGCCGTTTCAGTGTTGGGCCGGCCGGCGGAGGCCAATTGCTGCGGAGAGCCCGATGAGGAGGCCACTTATGGCCAGCAGGGATCCGGCGACGCCGAACTGCCCGTCCGGTCCTGAATCACCTTGGCCGGCGGCGCCGCCCAGCGGCTGCCCCGTTGAGGGTTCCGGGTCCTGACCCGCATCCGCTGCTGGAGGCGCGGAGGTCCCCGTCGTGACAGTAGGCGGAACAGACTCCGTGGCCGGTTGGGCAGCGTTGTCTTGGTCCGATGTTGGAACAGGGCCCGACGTCGGGGGCGCCGTGACCTGCGCGGGCTGGGCGGGCTGCCCCTGGGACGGCGTTGGCGACGGCCTTTGGGATGGCGCTTGCGGAGGCGCCTTGGGCGGCGCCCCGGATGGCGGCTCTGCGGGGTTGCCCGGGACAGTCGGGCTGGGGGTAGGGGAGGTGGACGGCCCCGGCGTCGGCGGGGCCGGGCAGAATTTCGACGGGAGGAGGCCGGCCGGCCCGCAATGATCGGCCGCTGCGGGCAACGCCAAGACGAGCGGCGATGCCCCGAGCACCAGGACCACGGCCGATGCGTAACAGGCCTTCCGCATGGAGTTCATCCTCACCATCGTAGGGTTACGCCGCAGGCCGGCCCGGAACCCGGGCCCGGTGGGGCTCCCGATTTTTTGGCCATCCGTCGGCGCAATTGAGGGTCTCTACCTATTGGTTTGTTCGGGAGGCTACGCCTCGGCGATGCGCATCCGGTTAACGAATCTGGGCGGCCCAGCCGGCGGCGGTGAGGCGGTCGGCAGCCCCGGGGTCGTGGGCTGGCAGGATGACCAGATCGGGATATGCGGTCCGGAGGGCGTTGATTGCCCGGGTGGTGGCCAGCAGGGCCTTCCTTTTGCCGATGCCGGGAATCCGTTCGCGGCGCAGAAGGTCTTGCTCATAGCTGACGTCCCCGACCATGAGTAGCGGCGGCTTTCCATCGCGGCGGACCAGGAGGGAAATGGACCCCGGCGTGTGACCCGGCGTTGGGACCAGAACCAGGGAGCCGTCTCCGAACAGGTCATAAGTACTGCTGAACTGTCCGAACGGCTCGCCTTGTCCCGAAGGGAATTGCAGCAGGTCCCAGGAAAGGCCAGGCAGGTCGATGTGGCGGCGCATCAACCCCTGGAGCGCCGCGTCCGGACGGTTAAGCAATGCCCACTCGGCGGCCGAGGCCATGATCTGGGCATGCTTTAGTTCGCGCAGGCCGCCGATGTGGTCTTGATGCAGGTGTGACAGGACGGCCCAACGGACCTCCGCGATGTCGTAGCCAATGTCGGCTAGACGTTGGGTGAGAGTTTCCTGCTCGCCGATCGCGACGCGCGCGAGCCTTCGGTAGAGGAAGCCGGGGATGCCGCCGGGGAAGTAGCTGCGGTCGGTGACGGATGCCCGGTCCTGGCCGGTGTCGAAAAGCACGAGTCCTTGCTCGTGTTCAATGACGTAGACGTTGATCGGGCGGGGACCTGACCAGTCCCGGGCGGTGAGCAGCCACCATAGCAGCGGGCTTCCGTCCGATTCGACATGCTGCCTTCGGATCTCCACAACACCTGTGCTCACGACCGATACCGCCCCGACCGAGTCTGGCATGAGACTACCCTTCCGCAAACCGATGATGTGTCATGCAATCACGTATCAACACAGCGGTAAATAGAAGCCATCACACAGGATCACGACTGCCGCTGACCCGGCACGTCAACGCCGACCCAGCACGTCAACAGCCCCGCCCGGAGAGTTCCCGACGGGGCTGTTTTCGTTGCTGTGGTCAGTGCGTCGCGCCTTAGCCTACGTGGATGCCCGGCCGGCGGCCAGGGTCGTGTTCTACCTCGCGGAGGATTTCACGCACGAGCGGGGCAGTGTCGCCCTCGCCCAGGAACAGGTACCGCATGAGGTGGCCGACGGGATTGCCCTCGGACCACCCGAAGTAGCACTGCGGCTTTATGCCGGTCGAGTCGCGCATGGCCAGCAGGACCGCGGCGATCGCGTTCGGCACCGCCGGAGACTTCACCCGCAGGACCCGGTAGCCGTCCACCTCGACGCCTTCGACCCGGAGCGTGTGGCTGAACGCCGACGGGTCGGAGATTTCCACTTCCAGGAAGATGACGTCCGCCGGGCCCGGGACCGGGTTCAGGCCGCGCTGTTCGAACTCCTTGTCGGCGTATTCGGCCTTGTCGCCGGCCTGGCGCTTGTTGGAGATCACGTTCAGCTGCCCGTCGAAGGCGATCGAGTCGGTGATGAACTGGCGGGCCGCTTCGTCGAACTCGATGGTTTCCAGCCGCAATTCGGTGGTGCGCTTCACCCGGGAGATCAGCGAGACGACGATGATGCCGGCGATGAAGAACGCCGAGATCGCGATCCCGTCGGGCTTTTCGATGACGTTGGCGCCCAGTGCGTAGAGCAGGACCAGCGTCAGCGCGCCGAAGCCGATGGTCCCGGCGCGGCTGTGCCGGCGGATCGCGGAGACGGTCACGGCGACCGCACCGGAGACCATCATGGCCAGGATGCCGGTGGCGTAGGCACCGGCCTGGGCGTTGACGTCGGCCTTGAAGGCGATGGTGATGCCGACGCTCAGCACGGTGTAGACGATCACGACCGGACGGACGGCCCGGCCCCATTCCGGTGCCATGCCGTAGGCCGGCAGGTAGCGGGGCACAATGTTGATCAGTCCGGCCATGGCCGAGGCGCCGGCGAACCAGAGGATCAGGGCGCTGGAAAGGTCGTAGACGGTCCCGAACCCGGCGCCGAACAGGTCGTGGGCGAGGAACGCCAGGGCGCGGCCGTTGGCCTGTCCGCCCTCCTGGAACTCCTTGGCCGGGATCATGACCGTGGTGAGGAAGCTGGTGGACATCAGGTAGACGCTCATGATGGCCGCCGCGGTGGTGAGCAGCTTGCGGGTGTTCTTGACCCGGGAGGCCATGAGCTCCTCCGGGCTGTTCCCGGTCGCCTTGATTAGCGGCATCATCGACACGCCGGTCTCGAACCCGGAGAGCCCGAGGACCAGCAGCGGGAAGGCGATGACGGCCGGGCCGATCAAATCCATCGGTCCGCCGCCGGCGCTGGCCAGCAGCCGGTCCTGCCATCCGGCGATCAGTGTCGGGTCGGAGAGGACGTGTACGAACCCGGCGGCGACGACGGCGGCGTTCAACAGCAGGTAGACGGCCACGAGCGGGATGGCGACGCCGACGGCCTCGTTGAAGCCGAGCAGGAACACTCCGCCAAGGATCAGCAGCAGGATCACCGTGATGATGACGGCGCTGCCTTTCAGGCCTTCCGGGATCATCGGATTCTCCAGCAGGTGCACCGTGGCATCGGCGCCGGAGAGGGTGATGGTGATGATCCACGAGGTCGCAACGAACCCGAGCAGCAGCAGGACGAAGAACTTGCCGCGCCAGAACGGCAGCAGTTTCTCCAGCATGGCCACCGAGCCCTGCCCGTGCGGGCTTTCCTGGGCGACCCGGCGGTACATCGGCAGCATGCCCAGCAGGGTCAGGGCCACGATCAGCAGGGTCGCCAGCGGGGACAGTGCGCCGGCGGCGAGGGCCGCGATGCCGGGAAGGTAGGACAGGGTGGAGAAATAGTCGACGCCGGTCAGGCACATGACCTTCCACCAGGCGTTGGGCTTGTGGTCTTCCTCGGCTTCGGGGCCGGCGGGTGCGACCTGGTTGGCGAGCAGCCAGCGGACCAGGGGTTTGCGGTCCGGGGTTGCGGCCTGTTTCAGGTCAACCTGGGCCGGAACGGCGTGGTCAGATGTGGTCGTCATGGGGTCTTTCTGTCGGGGGCCGGGCGTCAGCCGGGCCGGAACAAAGCGCAGGGACCGGCCAATTGTAGTAGCGGTCCCTGCGGTTGGCTGTCAGCTTCAGCTTGCCCGCGGCGGCATGGCCGGAACGGGGCTGCGGGTGTTGACCCGGGCGAGCCCTGAAGCCTCATCGGTTCCCCATTCCCGTCCGGTGCCTGACGCCGATGCCCGGACTGCCTGCTACCTGTTGCTGGCGAAGATCGCGATGGCGATGATGCCGCCGACGATGTCCAGCACGCCCAAGACTTTTCCGGCGGTGGCTTTGACCCCGGTGCTTCAGCATTGCCAAATGCCGGCGGAGGGGACCCCGCTTGGGGGCTTGCCGTGTCAGGTATTTTCTTCGTGATTATTAGCGGCACCGGGATCATACTCTGGCTGCGGCAGCGAAAGAGGTGATGGCCACCACCGATCATTTCGTGTCGACGGTTTTCGGGCGATGACCGGCATGAGGAAGTGGATAACTGCCCACCGCAAAGTGGTGCTGGTGGTTGTCCTCCCTGCCGTGTGGGTGGCGGGGGTAGCACTCTTCGTCAGCTGGGGGCACCCGCTGGATTAAGCGCTCACCAGCGCGGTGACATGGGCTGTTTGCGCGACAGTCTTGTGGTATGTCCAGGCGCGCAACGAACGCACGACGGCGGCCAGGCTCTTCATATCGGGGTTGCTAGGGTAAGCCCATGGCCTCTCCGCAACGAGAGCGCATACCGCTCCCGCTCCCGGTTCTGGCCGCCGTAGGTGTGGCGGCTGCCGTTTCACTGACACGCGCGTTGGTACCGGCGTTACGCACCGAACAATGGGACTGGATCCACTTAGCCTTCCATGCCATCGTGTTGGTGGTCGCGGTGACGTACTTCGTGAAGTTCGTGCGGAAGCAGCGGGACGACTACCGGCTGCAGCTCCCGGTCGGCGGCGCGTGCGAGGCGCAATAGTCCACCATTGAGGCCAGAACACCGACCCGGATCACTTGTTCCTTGGCACGCTGTGGCTTCGAGGCTGACGCGGACTTTAGCCTTTGCGGCCGGGCATGAGGAGCAGGGCGTCTCCGACCGGGCGTTCACCGGTGGCGTCGGAGGGGGAGTTCATGACCTGGCCGTTCTCGACCATGGTGGTGGACCCGCCGCCATCCAGGTTGATCGCGTTGACCATTCCGAGGGAACGTGCAACGTCTGCGGCTTCCTTGATGCTCAGGCCAAGGGAAGTTGTCTGGCGTCCGTCTGCGGTGACCAGGAGGGTGCGGCCCTGCGCGTCGATACCGGCAATGGTGCGCGGGTTGCGCTTGTGCACCCAGCCGTAGAAGAAGCTGTTGCTGTCGCCGGTGTGGACCATGCCGTCACGCTTGGCGGTCACGTTGATCTTGCCGTTTTCGACAAGGGTGGGTCCGCCGTTGACGACGTCGGTGGTGGCGCTGGCCTTCAAGGGCTTTCCGCTCTCATTGAGGAGGTCCGTGTCGACCGTCAGTTTGGAACCGGGTTTGGCCAGGGCGGCGAGTTTGTTGACGTCCGCTCCGATGGCCTGCAGGGTGTGACCGCCGGCCGGGACGGTGGTGCCGCGGGAGGTGTTGACGGCCGTGACCCTGCCGTGGGCGTCAAGGATGGCTTCCAGGCCCGGGCCGGACGGTGTGGAGGTGCCGAATTCGGGAGTGAAGGCCACGATCTCGTCCGCGTCGGTGCAGGTGAAGTCGTGCATCGGCAGGGAGGTCGGTGTGTCGTCCGCGCCGCCGCAGTTGCGGATGAGGCCCGGCACGCGGTTCACGCCGTCCAACGCCAGCTTCCCGGCGTTCCCGGGCGCAGTCACGGAACCGTCCCAGTGCAACCGCTGGATGGAGGTGTCATTCTTGGGGCCGATGACCAGGGACGGCCGGTCTCCGACAGGTTCGCTGAGGACCTTGCCGTCATGAACAGCCGTTCCGGCCGGGTCGCCCGGGGCTCCGGCATTCGGGTCCATCACGAAGAAGCCGCCGTTCACGGCTGCCAGCGCTCCCGCTGCGGCGCCCAGCTGGCTGGCCGTTTCCCGGTCCTGAAGGTTCGGTCCGAAGGAGGAGGTGAGGTCTCCGCGGAATTTTTTCGGGTCAATGGTGAGAACTTCGAGCTTCCAGGGGCCACGGGTGATCTCGCTGGTGCCCTGGTCACCGTCCCAGCCCGTGTAGATCACCGACGATGCGTAGCCGGCCGCCTTGATCCGGGCAATGGTGGTGGCGCCGTCGGCTTTGGCCGGGAACTGTCCTACCCGAACCCGGTAGCCGAGGTCTCCTCCTGCGTCGGCCAGCTGGGGGGACTGGACGTGCTCGACGCGGGCGGTTAGTCCAACTGCCTGAAGTTTGTCGGCGACGGCTCGCGCATGTGCCTCATCGGAGAGTGCCGAAGCCGGAGCGTCGGGGTCCGGTGACGTTGACGGCAGGGCCACTTCGGCGGTCCAGGAGAAGTCCTGGTTGGGTGTTCCGCGGGTGATGGATGTCCGGGTCAGGCCGGGGGCCAGCGTGGTCACGGTGCGGGTCTCGGGCAGGTCTGAAGCACCGAGGCCCAGCTTGGGGGAGGGCGCCGGGGTGACGGCTGCCATCTTTATTGGGGTTCCGGGCGCGGCTGTGGAGGCGCCGGCGGGGGCAAGGAAAGCAACCGGGAGGGACAAAGCCAGTGCGGTGATGGCAGCACTGCGGAAGTGATGATTGGGGGTGGTCATGATGCCGACACTATGACGTCAGAATACGGCGCCAGCACGCACACGCCGTCGTTCAACTCGTCTTCGTCGGCTGTTCACGGCAGGTTTCACATTTGCTCTCAGGCTGTTCCCGACGGCGTCAGCGTGTGAATCGCAAAGCTATTTGGCGCACTTTTCGCAGCGCTAGTTGGCATGGTCTTTCCGATGAGCGAGTTGCGTAAGGGGACCCCGAGGATTAACCGAGAGTCGGGGGTCCTTCATACGCGGCGGTGGTGGAGGCGGGCTTATGGCTGAGTGACGGCCGGGCCGCCCGCTCAGCAGCCTCACTGAACAGTAAGCTTTAGCCCCGCGACCGCCCCCGTCCAGGCACCGGTCGGGTCGTGGAAACCCCCTGTGGTGCTTCGGGAAACCAGCCGCTCGTCGCTAGGACGCCACCTTCACTGGCTTGAACCGGAAGGGTCCGCCGCATTCGGGGCCGTCCGGATGTTCCCCGGTCGGTTCCGTTTCGATCGGCAGCTCGCCCGCAACACGGGCACCTGAGGTGTCCACCGCGTCCACATAGACCGAGGTGACACTGATGGGCGGCACCAGATACGGCACCGACTGGGGCACCAGCCACCTGCCGTCGGTGCTCCTGGTTACCGGGGCCGGAGTACAGCCCTCCCCGAAGCAGGCTGCAACCGACACCGGCTCTTGCGGGAAGACCAGTTCCACATCGCCCGTGTAGGCGTAGCCGGTCGCCGGGCAGGCAGTGCTGCCGGATCCGCGGATCACAGCCACGGTCAGTACAACGGTCAGCATGCCAAGCATGATTAGAAGTAACCCCCGGCGCTTCATGCTGCGAGCCAAACGCGCTCCGGCTCCCCGGGACTGCATCATCGCCGTCCTCTATTCAGGGCGGACCGGCCTGGGTCGTCACCCCACACTCGCAGGTGCAGTTCCTCGGTCAAGGTTCTGATGCTGGCGATCCTGTCCTGATAAACGGTGGTGAGCTGGACCGGAACTCGACGCCGGAGTCCGGATCCCACGTTACCTGTTGGCGAAGTAGAGCGCGATGACGACGATGCCGCCGATGATGTCCAGCACGCCCAGGACTTTTCCTGCGGTGGCCTTGACGCCCGCCGCTTCGGCCCGCCGGGCAAAGATGAACGCCACGACGCCCGCCGCGATACCGAACAGGAACAGCCCAACGACGCCGATGATGATGGAGGTGCGCCGGTACTTCCGGCCTTGTTGCAGATGGAAGGCGGCACCCGTCGACTCGGCCGGGCCATCCATTGGCATCGTTCCGTTGCGCAGGTCGTTCGAATCGCTCATGTTTTCCCCCAAGTTTTTGGCCACCGTCGGCGTAATTGAGAGGCTACTACCTATTGTGTCTATGGGATAGCGCTGCCACTCCGAATAGCTGAAGTGGGTCGATCTCGCTACCCGGCGCCCCGTGGCCCATGCGCCTTCCAGGTGTCGTGGTCCTTCCGCTGGAGCCCACAAAGGCCTGGCGGCTTGTCAGTTCCCGCTCTCGCGCTTCCCGGTGTAGTACCCGCCAAACATCAAGACGAGGCCGCAAAACACGAGCACGTATGGCGAGACGCCGAGGCGGGCTGGTGGAATCTGAATGGCCATGATGGTGCCGATAAGGGCCTCGAAGGCACCCACGCAGAGAAGGAACGTGCCAAGCCGTCTCGATGTCATCACGACCGCGTAATCGTCCGCGCCACGGATAAACCAAGGATGCCGTCTACGGCACCCCTCACCGGGCCTCTCTTGTCCCGCCACAACGACTCTTCCTCCGGGAACTGGGCAAGGAGCCCGGTGGAGAGGGATGTGCGCCGCAGCAATCGCTGCCAGCCTTCCCCGGAGTCACCGGTCATACGGTGTCCAGCCGCGGCAGGGCCATCATGGAACGCCAGAACTTCATTGGTCCCCGATCCAATAGTTGACTATTGCCGCCACCCTAACCCGTTCGGGCTTCATGCTCTAGGGAAAAGGCCGGGCCCCACGCATCCACCCACCCGCGATTAGCGCGACCTTATTGCACTGGGCGTCAAACGTAGTCGATGATCAGGCGCAGGATCATTGCGCCTATGGGGAAGAGGACGATGAGCGGAATCGACGATCTCATGCCTAAGTCAGACGCTCGCTGGGCCACGGCCACGCGAAGAGCGCAGGGCGTTGCAGACCTCGGCCTGGGGAGTGCCCTGAAGACCTACTACACGCGGTATTTCCCTGCCGGCGTGATCATCCTTGTCGGGACGGGGACCATCTTCGGGATCTTGGCATTTGGAGGCGATCCGGCGGACTGGCCGTCATTCCTGGTGTTCGGGTGCTCCCTGGCAGTGTTGGGCGTCGCGACCGGGGGGCTCGTCTACAACGCGAAGAAAATCGCGCCCGCAGCGGAGCCAGGCAGGATCGATGTGCTGCTCTCGCTGGAGGACGAAGAGCGAAAAGGCATCCGCCGCCAGATTCTCGGGAAGACACCCGCCGACCCGGACCAGCTTGTCGTCTCGCGGGCCGCGGCCGTGCAACTGCGAAAGAATCTCGCCACACAGCTCATCTGGATACCCGTGCTCCCGCTCATATACATTCCCCAAGTCCTACGAGGAACCGGGTTAGTCTCATGGCTCATGGCTGCTGGCACGGCTATCTGGTTGATTGGGGAGGTGTTCACTGTCCGCGACTTCCATCGGGCTGGCAGATTCCTGGCCCGCACAGCAGAGCCGGACGTGCCGGACGCAGCCCCGTGAGGACTGTCGTCGTCGGCTCGTCCGCTCATAACGAAGGGCGCACCCCGTATCGGAGATGCGCCCTTCGCCTGTGTTCAGGTCAGTCCTTCTTGAAGGCGTCCTTGACCTTCTCGCCGGCCTGCTTCAAGTCACCTTTGGCCTGGTCAGCTTGCCCCTCAGCCTGCAGACTTTCGTCGCCCGTGGCTTTCCCGGCAGCTTCCTTGCCTTTACCGCCGGCCTTCTCGGCAGCGTTCTCAATCTTGTCGCCTAGTCCCATGGTGTTTCCTCCTCTGGTTTGGCGGCCGATCTCTACGGCCATGCCTATCCTAAGCATGCTTACGGTCAGGATTTCAAGTCCGGTGCGCCTGCTTGCATAGCGCCGCCGGTCTGTTTGCATGGAGGCGCGACTGAGCAGCCGCCGGCAGCAGTAGTGGCCCAAGCGGACTGGCACGCCAGCTTCTCCCGCGCCGGGGTGGAGTTCAACCTCGCCTAAACGGCCCGGGGCTTAGAGACCGGCCGGGAACTTGAACGCCGTGGGCAGCGGCTCCGGCGCCGTCCCATGGAACAGGACGATCTCGTCATGGGCTTTCAGGATGACAGCCTGGGCGCGCCCGTCCTGCTTCGCGCCGTTCACGACGACGGACCAGTCCGATACGCCTGAATGCGCGGTGCCGGGCTTGTCGGTGCCGTCCAGAACGCCCCATTCGGTGAGAAGCTGGCCAAGCGTATAGGTGGCGCCGGCGACCGGCGCCTCAATGTGGATGATGCCCGACTCGTCGTGGGTGTGCAACGCCGAGATGCCGTTCGGCTGCCCGGTCGCGGTGAAGCTGAAGCCGATGTCCGCCGGGACAGCGACGGGGTTGCCGTCCACGAAAACGTCCAGATGGGCGTGGAAGTGCTCGGCTGCCCCTTCCATGTTGAGGACCGGCAGGCCGGCGGCCCTGATCCGTTCGGCACCGCCCTTGGTGTTCAGCTCCCAGCCGGTGGTCGGAGTCGCGGCTGCGGCGGATGAGGTCGCGCTCGGAGTCGGAACGGCTGTGCCTGGGCCAGGGGTGGCGGTTGAACATCCGGAGACGGACAAGGCAACAGCGCCCAGCGCCACGGAGAGAGGGAGGAACTTCTTCATGGAGACAGCTTTCATTCGGCCATAGGTACTCAGTAGATGTGTGCGGACCGCCCGGATATGCTCACCGGACACCAGCGGCCCTCGACCGGTTCGCTCAGCCACGAGACGATGCTATCTGAACGTGGGCGCCTGGGCTCCTGCCGCCGGAGGGCTGGCCAGAATAAATAGCCCATAAATATGCCCTCGGAGGGATAGCGGCAAAAAGAAACCCCGCCTTCATGGCTTTTGGCCAGTAAAGACGGGGTTTCTGTGGTGCACCCCCCGGGACTCGAACCCGGAACCCATTGATTAAGAGTCAATTGCTCTGCCAGTTGAGCTAGAGGTGCATCTGTTGTTTTCGTTCATCGGGGCTTTTTATTTCCCTCGTTGTTCTCCGCAACGACATGAAACTCTACACGAGATTGGCTGTCGTGTGAAATCGAGGGGTGCGGGGCGGTGGCGGCTAGCCATGAAGGTCCAAAATCAGCGCGAAATCAGGGTTTTGGCCGTTGCTGAGGAGCCATAGCCGGCCGTCAGGAGCCAGTGAAACGTTGCGCACCCGTCCGTACTTTCCCGTGAAATAGCTCACAGGTTCTTCGGCGAATTCGCCCCTGAGGGGAACAACCCAGAGTCTTTGACCGCGCAGGGCGCCCAGATAGGCGGTGCTGCCGACAATTTCCAGTCCGCTGGGGGACGACTCCGCCGTCGACGGCCACACCACTTTGGCGTCCAGAAAGCCGGAACGGTGCGGGGCGCCTGTTACGTCCGGCCAGCCGTAGTTGCCGCCGGGCACGATCAGGTTGAGCTCGTCGTTGACGTCGGGGCCGAATTCGCTGGCCCACAGCCGGCCCGCACCGTCCCAGGCCAGCCCCTGGACGTTCCGGTGGCCAAGGCTGTAGACCGGGTTCTCGCCGAACGGGTTTCCCGGCGCCGGCCGGCCGTCCGCGGTGAGGCGGAGGATCTTTCCGCCGAGGGCCTTGCTGTCCTGCGGCTGTTCGCGGCGCTGCGAGTCGCCCGTTCCCACATACAGGAAACCGTCGGGCCCAAAGCGGATCCGTCCGCCGTTATGCGTGCCGGCCTTTGGAATCCCCGTGAAAACGGGTTGCAGGGTGCCGAGCTCCAGCCGGCCGCCGCGCTCTTCCAGCCGCATGCGGGCGATTCTGTTGTCCGCCGCCGCGGTGAAGTAGGCGTAGAGGTACCGGTCCGCCGCAAAGTTGGGGGAGAGGGCAAGACCCAGAAGGCCACCTTCTCCGCCGGGAACGACGCCGGGCACTTTGCCGAGCGTCCCCAGCTGGCCGCCCTTGATGGTCCTGAGCAGTGCGGTGTCGCGCTCGGAGACGACCGCGGTGCCATCGGGCAGGTAAACCGTGGACCACGGCAGTTGCAGTCCGTCTATCCGGCCCGCAACAGTCGGCTCACGCGGTGTGGCCGCCGGGCCTGCCGGGCCGGAGCCGGCCGAGGTGCCGTCTCCCGACTGGACCACGGGCGAGGTTGGCCCGCCGCCGGTACAGGCACCCAAGAACAACAGCACAACGGCCAGGGCGGTGACCCGGACCGCCCTGCTTAAAGGGCGCCTGCCAAAGAAGCGCCTGCGAAAGAAGCGGGGGAGCATCAAAGGACGGGATGAGCTGGGACGCCGGACTGAGCCGCCAGTTACTGCCGCGTCCGGCGCGGCGGCCGGAACCCGGCTGCTTCGGCGTGCGCTGCGGAGGCAAACCACACCTCTGCCCGGGTTTCTTCATACGCAGGGCTGGTCTCGTCGTGGTAGATCATCGACGAGGCGTTGCCCTTGACGGTGAAACCAACAGGGCCGCTTCCGTCGGCTGCCGGAGCCGCTGACCCCTCGCCGTAGGGCTGCTCGGTGGCCAGATGGCCGCTGGGCTCGGCAGCGTGGCTTGCGAAGGCCCCGGCTGTCCCGGCCGAGGCTGCCGTCTGCATCGTTTCCGCCTCAGCGTCCGGCGCGGGCTGCGACCCGGGGGCGGCCGCGGCAGGCATCGTCGTGCCAGTGCCAGTGCCAGTGCCAGTGCCAGTGCCAGTGCCGGTGCCAGTGCCAGTGCCGGTGCCTGCGTCTTCGACCGGTTCCGCAGCTGCCGATTCCGCTCCAGGCAGAGTCGGCGCGTGAGGCTCGGTGTATTCGGGATGGTGGAGCGGATGGCCCGCCGCTGCTGGTGGTTCCGCAGCCGCACCAGGTTCCGCCGCCGCAGCGTGTGCGCCGTGCGCCGGATCAATATGGGCCGCTGGAGCATGCGTGTCCGCCGGCGGGGCAGTCTCGGACCACTGGGTCTCCCATTCGGCGTTGCCCGAGGTACCTGCTGCTTCGGGAGCCGCCGCCGCTGCCGGCTCGATCGTCGGAGCGGCTGTGGCCGCTGGGGGCTCGGCCGCCACGGGGGTTGCCGCCGTCGAGCCGGCTGCCACCGTCGAGCCGGCTGCCACCGTCGGACCGGCTGCCGCCGTCGGACTGGCAGAAGTGTCGGCAGAAGTGCCTGTGCCGGTGCCTGCCTCGGACGCGGAATCTGCGCCCGTGCGGCTCTTGTTGCGGTTAAGCAGCCACCAGATCACAGCTACCACCACGATGATGACGACGAGCCAGACTATCCAGTCCATAGCAGAGCCTTTCAGTCCAGGAGGCATGGGTTGCCGATGCTTGACGTTACGTCCGGGCGAAGCCGGCTGTCCAGCCTCCCGGCGGCCAAGACCGGGGATCCCTGGAACGCATAGACGGCCCGGTGATGCGGCCCGAACCCAAATCAAACCCCGCCCGGCGTGTAGCCTCGCCTCATGGATTTCAAGCGACTGCAGATTCTGCGCGAACTCGCCGGCCGCGGGACCGTAGGCGCCACTGCCGAGGCCATGAAGGTCACACCGTCGGCCGTGTCGCAGCAGCTGAAGACCCTGCAGGAGGAACTGGGCGTAGTGCTGGTGGAGAAGTCCGGCAGGGGAGTGCGGCTTACCGAGGCCGGGCTGGCCATGGCCGGCGCCGCCGCCGACGTGTCGACGGCCATGGCGCGGGCAGAATCAACGATCGACACGTACCGGCGCGGCTGGCAGACCCGGGTGGTGGCGGCCTTCTTTCCCAGCGCCGCGGAGATGTTCCTTCCGGGCATGCTCCACCGGGTCAAAGCCGTCGAAGGGCTGCGGTTCGAAGCGCATTTCGAGGACCCGGGGGTTGCCGGTTTTGCCGGGCTGACCGCGGACTACGACATCGTCCTGGCGCACAGTGTGGATGGTCCGGAAGTCTTCGGCGGCCAGGGCCTGACGGTGGTGCCGTTGCTGGACGAACCGCTGGATGTGGCCTTGCCGGCAGGGCACGCTCTGGCCGGCAAGGCCACGCTGTGCGCCGAGGACGTTGTCGGCTTCCCGTGGATGGGAGTTCCCGAGGGCTTTCCGTTCGACACCGTGCTGCGCCAGATCGAGGTGCGGGCCGACTCGCAAGCCGTCCGTGCCCAGCAGTTCCCGGATCTGCGGGTGCTGGAAGCCCTGGTCAGCGCCGGACATGGGCTGAGCCTGCTGCCGCGGTACACGGCGGTCAGCAACCAGGGCCGGGGGTTCGTCCTGCGCCCGCTCGAGGGCGTGAAGGCGAGCCGGAGCATCGTTGCGCTGGCCCGTCCGGACGTCGCGGCCCGGACCACCATCCAGCAGGTCCTGGCGATGCTCAAGGCCGAGGCCCAAGGTGTCGCCGAAGCCCCGGAGCTGCGTGACGAGGCTCACCGGGCCTGAGGAAAAACGGCCGGCAAGTTCAAGATGTGAGACGAGAGTCCACTATTTGATCGAAATATTCCCGGTTTTCCGCTTAACGCTCCGCTGTTGGGTCGTTGGCGTCTGCGGGGGAGCCCTAGACTTTGAGCCATGAGTCAGGACACCCAAACAGCAGCAGACACCAAGCCGGACATCAAGCCCCGCAGCCGGGTCGTTACCGATGGAATCCACGCCGCCCCCGCGCGCGGCATGTTCCGGGCGGTCGGCATGGGCGACGACGATTTCGCCAAGCCGCAGATCGGCGTGGCGAGCTCGTGGAACGAGATCACCCCCTGCAACCTTTCGTTGAACCGGCTGGCCCAGGGCGCCAAGGAAGGCGTCCACGCCGGCGGCGGGTTCCCCATGCAGTTCGGCACCATCTCGGTCTCCGACGGCATCTCCATGGGCCATGAGGGCATGCACTTCTCCCTGGTGTCCCGCGAAGTCATTGCCGACTCGGTCGAGACGGTCATGCAGGCCGAACGGATCGACGGCTCCGTGCTCCTGGCCGGTTGTGACAAGTCGCTGCCCGGCATGCTGATGGCCGCGGCCCGCCTGGACCTGGCCTCCGTGTTCCTTTATGCCGGCTCCATCATGCCCGGCTGGGTCAAGCTTGAGGACGGCTCCGAAAAGGAAGTCACCCTCATCGACGCGTTCGAAGCCGTCGGTGCGTGCGCGGCCGGCAAGATGAGCCGCGAGGACCTGGACCGCATCGAAAAAGCAATCTGCCCGGGCGAAGGCGCCTGCGGCGGCATGTACACGGCCAACACCATGGCCTGCATCGGCGAGGCCCTGGGCATGTCCCTGCCCGGCTCCGCCGCACCGCCATCCGCGGATCGTCGACGCGATGCCTTTGCGCACAAGTCCGGCGAAGCCGTGGTGAACCTCCTGCGTCTGGGCATCACGGCCCGGGACATCATGACGCGCAAGGCGTTCGAGAACGCGATTGCCGTCACCATGGCCTTCGGCGGTTCCACCAACGCCGTGCTGCACCTGCTCGCGATCGCCCGCGAAGCCGAGGTGGAGCTGACGCTGGAAGACTTCAACCGGATCGGCGACAAGATTCCGCACCTGGGCGACCTTAAGCCGTTCGGCCGTTACGTGATGACCGACGTCGACAAGATCGGCGGCGTGCCGGTGATCATGAAGGCCCTGCTCGACGCCGGCCTGCTGCACGGCGACTGCCTCACCGTCACCGGCAAGACCGTGGCGGAGAACCTCGCCGCGATCAACCCGCCGGACCTGGACGGCAAGATCCTGCGTGCACTGGACAACCCGATCCACAAGACCGGCGGCATCACCATCCTTCACGGCTCGATGGCCCCGGAAGGCGCCGTCGTCAAGAGCGCCGGCTTCGATGCCGACGTCTTCGAGGGCACGGCCCGCGTGTTCGAGCGGGAACAGGGCGCACTGGACGCCCTGGACAAGGGCGAGATCCACAAGGGCGACGTCGTGGTGATCCGCTACGAGGGTCCGAAGGGCGGCCCCGGTATGCGGGAGATGCTCGCCATCACCGGCGCCATCAAGGGCGCAGGCCTGGGCAAGGACGTCCTGCTGCTGACCGACGGACGGTTCTCCGGCGGAACCACCGGCCTGTGCATCGGCCACGTCGCGCCGGAAGCCGTCGACGGCGGCCCCATCGCGTTCGTCAAGGACGGTGACCGGATCCGCGTGGACATCGCGGCCCGCACCTTCGACCTCCTGGTCGAAGACTCCGAGCTTGAGGCCCGCAAGGTCGGCTGGGAGCCGCTCCCGGCCAAGTTCACCAAGGGCGTCCTCGCCAAATACGCCAAGCTCGTCCACAGCGCCTCCACCGGCGCCTACTGCGGCTGACGCGTAACGCCTACCCGGAGTGGACGGCGCTGAACGCCGTCCACTCCGGGGCCCTCGGCGTTGCGCTTATTAAGCCCGGCCGCCAATGCGGAAGAGTCGCCAAGGGGATTGAGAAGATCAGTACGTGGACAGAGTTGTCCAGATAGTGAGACGGGGGCCGGGCTCGTTGACACCTGTCTCACTCAGAGGGAAAACTGAACGCATGATCGAGATCGTTACCGCCGGAGCCACTGCAGTCGAGAGCACTGCAGATGTTTCCGTCGTACTTACCAAGCGCGTGGCTCAATAGCCTTCACTGGTAACGAACCGTCACGCGCAACCCCTCGAAGAGCCCGCCGGCTGAGGGGTTTTTTTATTTCCCGCACCACCAGCCGCACCACCAGCACCACACCGTAATTCCACGATCACCGAAGATCCACAAAGGAAGAGTCCGATGAGCAAAGGATCGCCGATCAGCCCCTCGCTGATGGCCACCAAGTCCACTGGAGCCCACAAGGCTCCGGAACGCGTCGATCGTCCGGCTGACGCCGGCGTCGACTCTGCTGCCGTCTCTCCTGTCCTCGGACCGAACAACGTCGTACCCCCGACGGTCATGACCGGTTCGCAAGCAATTGTCCGCTCGCTCGAAGAACTCGGCGTCCAGGACATTTTCGGTTTGCCCGGTGGCGCGATCCTGCCCACCTACGACCCCTTGATGGCCTCCAAAATGAACCACGTTTTGGTCCGTCACGAACAGGGAGCCGGCCACGCCGCGCAAGGCTACGCCATGGTCACCGGACGGGTTGGCGTCTGCATCGCCACCTCGGGCCCCGGTGCCACCAACCTCGTTACCGCCATCATGGATGCCCACATGGACTCCGTGCCGATAGTGGCCATCACCGGCCAGGTCTCCAGCGGGGTGATCGGCACCGACGCCTTCCAGGAAGCGGACATCGTCGGGATCACCATGCCGATCACGAAGCACTCCTTCCTGGTCACCGACCCCAACGACATCCCGCATGTGATGGCCGAGGCCTTCCACCTGGCCTCCACCGGACGCCCGGGCCCGGTCCTCGTTGACGTCGCCAAGGACGCCCAGCAGGGCCAGATGACGTTCTCCTGGCCGCCCAAGATCGATCTCCCGGGCTACCGGCCGGTGGTGCGCGGCCACAGCAAGCAGGTCCGCGAGGCCGCCCGGCTCATTTCCGGTGCCAGCAAGCCCGTGCTTTACGTCGGCGGCGGAGTGGTCAAGGCCCACGCCTCGGCCGAACTGCGCGAACTCGCTGAGCTGACCGGCGCTCCCGTGGTGACCACCCTGATGGCCCGGGGCGTGTTCCCGGACTCGCACCCGCAGCACGTGGGCATGCCGGGCATGCACGGCACGGTTTCCGCCGTGACCGCCCTGCAGCAGTCCGACCTGCTGATCACCCTCGGCGCCCGGTTCGATGACCGCGTGACCGGCATTCTGAAGTCCTTTGCCCCGAACGCCAAGGTCATCCACGCAGACATCGATCCGGCGGAAATCTCCAAGAACCGCACGGCCGACGTCCCGATCGTTGGCTCGGTCAAGGAAATCATCCCGGAGCTGACCGAGGCCCTGCGCCTGCAGTTCGAGGCCTTCGGCACCCCGGATCTGACCACCTGGTGGGCCTTCCTTAACAACCTCAAGGAAACCTACCCGCTGGGCTGGACTGAGCCCGAGGACGGGCTCAGCGCGCCCCAGCGCGTCATCGAACGCATCGGCGCCCTGACCGGACCCGAGGCCGTCTATGTCGCCGGCGTCGGACAGCACCAGATGTGGGCCTCGCAGTTCATCAAGTACGAACGCCCGCACGCCTGGCTCAACTCCGGCGGCGCCGGCACCATGGGCTACGCCGTGCCGGCGGCCATGGGCGCCAAGGTGGGCGAACCGGACCGCGTGGTCTGGGCCATCGACGGCGACGGTTGCTTCCAGATGACCAACCAGGAACTGGCGACCTGTGCGATTAACAAGATCCCCATCAAGGTCGCCATCATTAACAACTCCTCCCTCGGCATGGTCCGGCAGTGGCAGACCCTCTTCTACGAGGGCCGCTACTCCAATACCGACCTCAACACCGGACACGACACGGTCCGCATCCCGGACTTCGTCAAGCTGGCGGATGCCTACGGCTGCGCCGCCTTCCGGTGCGAACGCGACGAAGACATCGACGCCACCATCCAGAAGGCACTGGAGATCAATGACCGCCCGGTGGTCATCGACTTCGTCGTAAGCCCCAACTCGATGGTTTGGCCGATGGTCCCCGCCGGGGTCAGCAACGACCAAATCCAGGTTGCCCGGAACATGACCCCGGAATGGGAAGAGGAGGACTGAACATGACCCGCCACACATTGTCCGTTCTGGTCGAAGACAAGCCCGGTGTGCTGACCCGCGTCGCCAGCCTCTTCGCCCGCCGGGCCTTCAACATCAATTCCCTGGCCGTCGGCCCCACCGAGGTTCCGGGCATGTCCCGGATGACCGTGGTGGTCGACGCCGATGGCGAGCTGATCGAACAGGTCACGAAGCAGCTGAACAAGCTGGTCAACGTGATCAAGATCGTCGAGCTCACCTCAGAATCTTCCGTACAGCGCGACCACATCCTGGTCAAGGTACGTGCGGATGCCGCGACACGCCTGCAGGTCACCCAGGCTGCAGACCTGTTCCGCGCTTCAGTGGTCGACGTCTCCACAGAGTCGGTGGTCATTGAGGCAACGGGCCACCCCGAGAAGCTCACGGCACTGTTGTCAGTGCTGGAGCCTTTCGGCATCCGCGAAATCGTGCAGTCCGGCACCTTGGCCGTTGGGCGGGGATCCCGCTCCATGAGTGACAGGGCCCTCCGCAGCGCTTAATACCGCGTAAGACACAGCGTAAGCGCAGGCGCCCCGTTGTACCGCAGCACCCCCCAGACAATATCTACGAAGAAATCCACTCAAAAGGAGACACCCCAGTGACTGAAATGTTTTACGACGACGACGCCGACCTGTCGATCATCCAGGGCCGCACCGTCGCCGTCATCGGTTACGGCTCCCAGGGCCACGCCCACGCCCTCAGCCTGCGCGATTCCGGCGTTGACGTCCGCGTCGGCCTGAAGGAAGGCTCGAAGTCCCGCGCCAAGGCCGAGGCCGAAGGCCTGCGGGTCCTGAACGTCGCCGACGCCGTCGCCGAGGCCGACCTCATCATGGTCCTGACCCCGGACCAGGTCCAGCGCCACGTCTACGCCGAGGACATCGCCCCGAACCTGCAGCCGGGCGACGCCCTGTTCTTCGGCCACGGCTTCAACATCCGTTACGGCTACATCCAGCCCCCGGCCGACGTCGACGTCGCCCTCGTTGCCCCCAAGGGCCCGGGCCACATCGTGCGCCGCGAGTTCGAAGCCGGCCGCGGCGTGCCGGACCTGATCGCCGTCGAGCAGAACCCGTCCGGCAAGGCCAAGGAACTGGCCCTGTCCTACGCCAAGGCCATCGGCGGCACCCGTGCGGGCGTCATCGAGACCACCTTCACCGAAGAGACCGAAACCGACCTCTTCGGCGAGCAGGCTGTCCTCTGCGGCGGCGCCTCGCAGCTGATCCAGTACGGCTTTGAGACCCTGACCGAAGCCGGTTACAAGCCCGAGGTCGCCTACTTCGAGGTGCTGCACGAGCTCAAGCTGATCGTGGACCTCATGGTCGAAGGCGGCATCGCCAAGCAGCGCTGGAGCGTCTCCGACACCGCGGAATACGGCGACTACGTCTCCGGCCCGCGCGTCATCACCCCGCAGGTGAAGGAAAACATGAAGGCTGTCCTGGCGGACATCCAGGACGGCACCTTCGCCAAGCGCTTCATCGATGACCAGGACGCCGGCGCGCCGGAGTTCAAGGCACTGCGCAAGAAGGGTGAGGACCACCCGATCGAGGCCACCGGCCGCGAACTGCGCAAGCTGTTCTCCTGGATCAAGAACGAGGACGACTACACCGAAGGCTCAGTCGCCCGCTAGGCATTGCCCGGCAGGGGAGCCGGACACCATGACCTGGGGTCCGGCTTCCCTGCTGTCCAGCACCACGCGCATCACCAGCACCACCCGATTCACCAAAATCCCCACCAGATACACAAGAGAGCTAAAGAGGTCACCGGTGACAAGCACCAAACCTGTCGTACTCCTCGCTGAGGAACTTTCACCCGCCACAGTCGAGGCCCTCGGCCCGGACTTTGAAATCCGCCAGACTGACGGCTCCGACCGTTCCCAGCTGCTCTCCGCGATCGCCGACGTCGACGCGATCCTGGTCCGCTCCGCCACCCAGTTGGACGCCGAGGCCATCGCCGCCGCGAAGAACCTCAAGGTGATCGCCCGCGCGGGCGTCGGCCTGGACAACGTGGACATCAAGGCGGCCACGCAGGCCGGCGTCATGGTGGTCAACGCGCCGACCTCGAACATCGTCTCCGCCGCCGAACTGACCGTCGGCCACATCCTCAGCCTTGCCCGCCACATCCCGCAGGCCAGCTCCGCCCTTAAGGACGGGGAGTGGAAGCGCTCCAAGTACACCGGCATCGAGCTCTTTGAGAAGAATATCGGCATCATCGGCCTGGGCCGGATCGGCGCCCTGGTCGCGGCCCGCCTGAAGGGCTTCGACACCAAGATCCTCGCGTACGACCCCTACATCACCTCCGCCCGGGCCGCCCAGCTCGGAGTCCAGCTGGTGACGCTCGACGAGCTCCTCGCACAGTCGGACTTCATCACCATCCACATGCCCAAGACCCCGGAAACCGTCGGCATGCTCGGCGCCGACGCCTTCAAGAAGATGAAGGGCACG
Source organism: Arthrobacter sp. ok362 (assembly GCF_900102785.1). GTDB lineage: Bacteria > Actinomycetota > Actinomycetes > Actinomycetales > Micrococcaceae > Arthrobacter. The sequence goes on along the minus strand of NZ_FNGC01000019.1, from coordinate 38,235 downwards.
GCGTACGTCGTCAACGTCGCCCGCGGCGGCCTGGTGGACGAGGAAGCCCTCTACACCGCGCTGCAGGCCGGTGACATCGCCGGCGCCGCCGTCGACGTCTTCTCCAAGGAACCCAGCACCGACCTGCCGTTCTTCAAACTCGACAACGTCGTGGTGACCCCGCACCTGGGCGCCTCCACCGACGAGGCCCAGGAGAAGGCCGGCGTTTCCGTCGCCAAGTCCGTCCGCCTGGCACTCGCCGGCGAACTGGTCCCCGACGCCGTCAACGTCGCCGGCGGCGTCATCGCCCCGGACGTCCGCCCGGGCATCCCGCTGGTGGAAAAGCTGGGCCGCATCTTCACCGCGCTGACCCATGCCTCCCTCACGCAGTTCGACGTCGAGGTGGCAGGCGAGATCTCCTCGCTCGATGTCAAGGTCCTGGAACTCGCGGCGCTCAAGGGCATCTTCGCCGACGTCGTGACCGAGCAGGTCTCCTACGTCAACGCCCCCGTGATCGCTGAGCAGCGCGGCATCAACGTCCGCCTCATCACGACGCCGGACACCGAGTCGTACCGCAACGTACTGACCCTTCGCGGCGCCCTCAGCGACGGTAGCCAGATCTCCGTCGCCGGAACGCTGACGGGCCCGAAGCAGATCCAAAAACTGGTCGGCGTCAACGGCTACGAGGTGGAGATCCCGATCAGCGAACACCTCGTGGTGGTTTCCTACTCGGACCGCCCCGGCGTGATCGGCACGATCGGCCACATCCTGGGCATGAACAACATCAACATCGCCGGCATGCAGGTGGCACGCCAGACAGAGGGCGGCCAGGTGCTGGCCCTGCTGACCATCGACAGCTCCGTTCCCCAGCAGGTCCTTGACGCGATCAAGGCCGGGATCGGCGCTGACATGGTCCGTGAGGTTGACCTCGAGGACTGAAATCCTCCCCGCAGGGGCGCCGGCGGCGGCATGTCCGCCGCCGGCGGCCACGAGCGGGCGGCCGGTCTGCGTACAATGGCTACGACCGAATTTCGGGTCTTGGCCGGCAGACCGGCCTTTACTTTTGCACGCCCGTCACGGGACGCCCTCACTTCCGCAGGAAATGAACTGCGGCGTGCGCACGCAATCCAGCTTTCAGGAGCCCAATGAACGCCGTCCAGAGGTTCATCAGAAGCAGAGTGCTTCTGTTGACCGCGTCCATTTTGATCGTGGCCATGTGCCTGTCCGTGCTCGTCCAGGGTCAGTCCCAGGCGGCACTGAACAGGACCGTGGACCAAAACTCCCGGGGGCTCTATGACGTCCTGGTTCAGGCCAAGGCCGATGATAACGGCGGCCTGATGCAGCCGGACATCGCCACCGGCCAGGGCGGCATCAGCTTCGAGCAGCTGGATTCGATCCGCAAGCTCTCCGGCACCTCGGTGGCCGCGCCCATCAGCCTGGTCTCGCGCGTGACGCAGAACCTGGAATCGCCGCGGCTTGACGCCACCGACTACCTTGGCTTCAACGCGGGCCTCGCGGGCACTTCCGGCGACCCGACCGCCACGGACCCGAGCAAGTGGCCGGCCGCGGAATCGGTGCTGAGCGACACACCGAAGAAATACCGTCTCACCGCCAGCGCCGTCAGCTCCGACGGCCACTCCGACCAGACCCTGTTCAAGACCACGGCAGAGGGCTCCCTCGGCAAGGCGAAGCTCGTCGAAGAGGAAGTCGCCGGCGGCAAGAACGTCCGCATCCAGGGCCCGGACGGCGAGACGGGCATCAAGTTCCCCGCCCCGGCCGGCGGCTCCGAGCACAATCTCTTCAACCTCTCCGTTTCCCTGCCCATGGCGCCGCAGGTGACCGAGTCCGTCGTCGCCGTCGACCCCGTCTCCGAACGCGCGCTGCTCGGCACGGCCGGTGACTTCCTGGCCCCGCTGGAGAAGGCCCCGCCCGCGGACGCCCGCAACGCCGGAGCGATCGGCCGGCACTTCGAGAGTCTCTTCACCAACGGCATCTCCATGGACGAACTCAAGGAAGGCCCGGACTTCCTCGGCGTCAAGCTCAAGTACTGGGCACCGCTGATGACCCAGTACCAGCAGGCCAAGCGCGACGGCCAGCTCACCGCCGATTCGCAGGCCATCCCGCTGATCGTGCGCTCAGGCACCGCCGTGGACCTGAAGTACTCGGTCAAGATCGAGGAAATCGACGGCTCCGGCAACGTCACCAAGGACGTCGGCACCGTGACCCGCTCGCTGGACAAGGATTACCTGCCGTTCGTTTCGAAGTCCCCGTTCGCCCTCGCCTGGCCGGGGTCCAAGGACCTCTCGCAGCTCATGGGTGACACCGGGTCCTTCAGCCAGGGCCTCTACAACCCCGCCACCTGGAGCACCAACTTTGCCGCCGCCCCGGCGTACAAGGACGGCGAAACCGCCGCCAACGGGGCCGTGGACAAGAGCGCCACGCCCGGTGACTGGGTCACCGTGAACCGGCTGCCGGACAAGGCCGCCAACGGCGCCGCCGTCGACCAGACCCAGCGCGATCCGGTGGACGAGCGCTCCTACCGGCAGAACCTCGAAACCGGCAAGAAGCTGGCCACGCCGCTGGCCATGGTTTACGGCACGTTCGACGCCGCAAACGTCAAGGACGCGGCCGGTGACGTCAACCGGCTGCCCCTGGGCGGCTACGACCCCGCGCCGTTCACCCTGACCAAGGATGCGTCCGGCACGGACGTCAACACCGAACTCAAGCCCTCGCTGAGCGCCACGGGACTGGTCAGCCAGTCCGCCGGCGCCATCACCGACTACTACGGCCTCGCGGCCGCCCGCGGCTATGAGCAGAACGCCTCCGTGATCGACGCCGTCCGGGTCCGCGCCAACGTTCCGGGCAGCTGGAAGCAGGCGCAGCCTGAGGTGGAGAAGCTTGCCAACGAGATCCGCGACATGGGCCTACAGGCCACCGTTGTGGCCGGTTCGGCCCGCGAAGACGCCAACATCGCCGTTCCCGGCTATTCCAAGGACGGCGCCGGCAAGGAATCGCCGCTGGGCACCGTGCAGCAGTCGTGGGTCCGCCAGGACGCCGCGGACGCCGTTTCCGGCTCCCTGACCGCCACGAACCTGACCCTGCTGTTCCTGACCCTCTGCGGCGCCGCCCTCCTGACCGGCGCCTCCACCGTCAGCTACATCCGCAAACGGCGCAGCGAGGCCGGAACCCTGCGTGCCATGGGCTGGACCCAGCGCAGGATCCGCTCCTGGGTGCTGGCCGAGTTCGGCGTCGGCGCCGCGTTGCTGGCGGTCGTCGGCACCGCCCTGAGCCTGATCACCTGGAGCACCGCGACTGCGGTGGTCTCGGCGTCGGTCCTGGTGCTGTACGCGGGTGCGGCGTTCGTCGCGGCGCAGCAGCTGCGCCACCGCGAGGTAGTGGACCAGGAGCCGCAACACGATGAACGGCTCATGGCGATCGATTCGCCGCTGACCTTTGCCAACCGGCAGTTGAGCTCCAACAAGTTCAACACCATCTCGCTGGCCGTTGCAGTCGGTGTCTTCGCCGCGGCCGTCGGCGGACTGGTTGCCCTGCTGATCGACATTCCCCGGGCCGCCGGCGCCAGCGCCCTCAGCGGGCTGGCCGCGGCCAGCATCGCGCTCCCGAGCATCATCCTGGGCGTGTCCGGCGTTGCCGTCGGGCTGCTGCTGACCATGGTCACCGGGCGCTTCGAGCTGCAGGCCAAGCGCCAGTACCTCGGCACGTTGCGGGCCATGGGCTGGAACCCGGACATGCTGGGCCAGGTCCGCCTTTTTGAAAACGCCATGGTGGGAACCGTCGCGCTGCCCCTCGGCGTTGTGGGCGCCCTCGGCATCGGCCTCCTCCTCGCCCCCTATGCCGCGCTGTGGGCCGCAATTGCCGGTCTCGTAGCTGTACTTTGCTGGATTCCGATTGCAACGAAAGTGGTCCAATGACTAACGAGCTGAACCTTGACCGGGAGGCACACGACCGGATGACCGCCAGCACCCGCCGCGGTGCGCACAAGACCCGCGCCAACACGATCGTGAAGGCCGCGGACCACGCCACGCCGCTGGAACTGAGCAACATCACCATCCACTACGGCGGCGGCAAGGGCGGTGCCGAGGCCGTCAACGTCGTGGACGACTTCAACATGACGCTGCACGCCGGCGAAATGCACTGCGTCGCCGGCCGCTCCGGCTCGGGCAAGACCAGCATCCTGACAGTCGGCGCGGGGCTGACCCTGCCGACCTCGGGCCGGGTGTTCTGGGAAGGCGACTCGCTCGAGACCATGGGCGACGACGAGATCGCCGACCGCCGCCGTGCCCTGATCGGCTACGTTGACCAGGGCGGTGCCCTGATCGACGGGATGAGCGCGCTCGAGAACGTCCTGCTGCCGGCCGTGCCCGACGGCGAGGTTGAGAAGCGCCGCGACATGGCCAAGGACCTCCTGGACCTCGTCGGGCTGGGCCGGCGCATGCGCCACCGCCCGGCGCAGCTCTCCGGCGGTGAACGCCAGCGGGTGGCGATCGCCCGGGCGCTGATCCTCGGCACCCGCGTCCTGGTGGTCGACGAGCCCACGGCCAGCCTGGACCGTGCCGCGGCCAACCGCATCATCAGCATCCTCAAGGACACGACCTCGGACGGCATTGCCGTGCTGGTGGCTTCACATGACCACGAACTGGTCCGCCAGAGCGATACCCTCACAGAACTGATCTAGATTTAGACCGTGACTTCAACTGACAAGACCCCGTTCTACATCACCACGGCCATCACGTACCCCAACGGGGTGCCGCACATCGGCCATGCGTACGAGTACATCGCCACCGACGCGATGGCCCGCTTCAAGCGCCTGGACGGGTACGACGTCTTCTTCCTGACCGGAACGGACGAGCACGGCATGAAGATCGCCCAGGCCGCCGAGAAGGAAGCCGTCACGCCCAAGGAACTGGTGGACCGGAACGCCGAGATCTACAAGGGCGCGCACGGCGCCCTGGGCGTCTCGTACGACCGCTTCATCCGCACCACGGACGCCGACCACTACGCGGCGTCGCAGGCCATCTGGAAGAAGATGGAGGCCAACGGGGACATCTACCTGTCCAAGTACGAAGGCTGGTATTCGGTCCGCGACGAGGCGTTTTACGTTGAGGACGAGACCGTGGTCAAGGACGACGGCATCCGCTACTCGCGCGAATCGGACACCGAGGTCACCTGGACGGCGGAGGAGAGCTACTTCTTCCGGCTCTCCGCCTATCAGGACAAGCTGCTGGCGCTCTACGAGGCCCACCCCGAATTCGGTGCCCCGCAGTCCCGCTTCAACGAGGTCATCAGCTTCGTCAGGCGCGGGCTGGAGGACCTGTCCATCAGTCGCACCACGTTCGATTGGGGCGTTCCGGTGCCCGGCAACGACAAGCACGTCATGTACGTGTGGGTCGACGCGCTGACCAACTACCTGACCGGGGTCGGCTACCCGGACGTCGACTCGGAATCCTTTAAGAAGTTCTGGCCCGCCGACGTCCACGTGATCGGCAAGGACATCTCCCGCTTCCACGCCATCTACTGGCCGGCGTTCCTCATGAGTGCAGGGCTTGAGCTGCCCAAGCGGATCATGATCCACGGCTTCCTGCAGAACAACGGCGTCAAGATGTCCAAGTCGCTGGGCAACGTGGTGGCGCCGGAGGACTTCGTGGCCCAGTACGGCCTTGACCAAGTGCGCTACTTCTTCCTGCGCGAGGTCCCCTTCGGGGCGGACGGGAACTACAACCACGAGGCAATTGTGGGCAGGATGAACTCCGACCTCGCCAACAACTTCGGCAACCTGGCCCAGCGGTCGCTGTCCATGGTGGCCAAGAACTGCGGGGGCCGCGTGCCGGCGCCCGGCGCATTCTCCGCCGAGGACACCGCGCTGCTCGGCCAGGCCAACGGACTGCTGGACGCCGCCCGGGCCGCGTTTGAGAAGCAGGAGTTCAGCCGCGCACTGGAGGGGATCTGGGGTGTCCTGGGGGACACCAACGCCTACTTCGCCGAGCAGGCCCCGTGGGTGCTGCGCAAGACCGACGTCGAACGCATGAACACGGTGCTCTACGTGACGCTTGAGGTGCTGCGGATCGTCGCGATCCTGGCCCAGCCGGTGATGCCGACGGCGACGGCGGCGATCCTGCACACGCTCGGCCAGCCAGAGGGCGCGGCGCGGCAGTTCACGGCCCTTGGGACGCCGATCGTTGCCGGCACGGAACTGCCCGCCCCGGCCCCGGCGTTCCCGAAGTACGAGGAACCCGCCGAGGCCTGAGCCCGTGCCGCCCGCCCGGGATGTTTGAATAGTGAGACGACTTGACCAGAATGTGGATCACTTGGCTACGCTGAAAACATGAGCGCATCCACGATTGATCTGGCAGTCATCCCGGGCGACGGCATTGGTCCGGAGGTCACGGCCGAGGCCCTGAAGGTCCTTGAGAAGGCCGCGGCCGCCGAGGGGATCGTGCTCCGGCAGACCCACTACAAGCTCGGTGCCGAGCACTGGCTCGAGACGGGGGAGACCCTGCCCGCGGCCACCCTCGCCGATCTTCGCACGCGCGACGCCATCTTGTTCGGCGCCGTCGGGGCGGCCCCCGGCGATACCCGGATCCCCTCCGGCATCATCGAGCGCGAGCTCCTGCTCAAGCTGCGCTTCAGCCTGGACCACTTCGTCAACCTGCGGCCCTCCCGCCTGTACGCCGGCGTCGGCAGTCCGCTCGCCAACCCCGGCGAGATCGATTTCATTGTGGTCCGCGAGGGCACCGAAGGCCCCTACGTGGGCAACGGCGGCACGCTGCGCGCCGGCACCCCGCACGAGGTGGCCACCGAGGTGTCCCTGAACACGGCCCACGGCGTGGAGCGCGTGGTCCGCGATGCGTTCCGCCGGGCCAACGACCGCCCCCGCAAGAAGCTCACGTTGGTGCACAAGCACAACGTCCTGGTCTTCGCCGGCCAGCTCTGGAAGCGCACGGTCGAAGCCGTGGCCCAGGAGTTCCCCGACGTCACGCACGACTACCTCCATGTCGACGCCGCCACGATTTTCATGGTCACCGATCCGGCCCGCTTCGACGTGATCGTCACCGACAACCTGTTCGGCGACATCATCACCGACCTCGCGGCAGCCGTGACCGGCGGGATCGGCCTCGCCGCCTCTGCCAACCTCAACATGGACCGCACCGCGCCGTCCATGTTCGAACCGGTCCACGGGTCCGCCCCGGACATTGCCGGCCAGCAGAAGGCCGACCCCACCGCGGCTATCCTCTCCTCGGCGCTCCTGCTCGACCACCTCGGCTTCACTGGCGCCGCCCGGAAGATCGAAGCGGCTGTGACGGCCGACGTCGAGGCCCGCGATGGCGCCTTGCGCACCACCAGCGCGGTGGGCGACGCCATCGCGGCGGCGCTGTAGGCCGTGGCCGTATTTCCTGCACTGCAGGTGCCGCAAAACCCCGCTGCCAACCGGCGTAAGCTTGTTTCGAATCACCAATATGCTGCCGTGGTCCGCCGGTGAACCACGTTCCCGCGCCAGGCAGCCGATCGTGGAGGAACCATGACTCAGACTGCCCATGGCGTCGAATTCACCCAGCACCACTCGGAGACCCCGAAGTCTGCTGAAGAGCGTGCAGCCATCCTGGCGAACCCGGGATTTGGAGACTATTTCACCGACCACACCGCGATTGTCGACTACAGCGTCGACACCGAGGGCAACGGCGGCTGGCACGACGCGCGGGTGGAGCCCTACGGACCCATTTCCCTGGACCCGTCCGCCGCAGTGCTGCACTACGGCCAGGAGATCTTCGAGGGCCTCAAGGCCTACCGCCACGCCGACGGCTCGATCTGGACGTTCCGCCCCGAGGCCAACGCTGCCCGGCTGAACAAGTCCGCCCGGCGCCTGGCCCTGCCCGAACTCCCGGAAGAGTACTTCCTCGGCGCCATCCGCGAACTCGTCGCGGCGGACAAGGGCTGGGTGCCTTCCGGCGACGGCGAAGCCCTGTACCTGCGGCCCTTCATGATCGCCACCGAGGCGTTCCTGGGCGTCCGGGCAGCGCGCGAGGTCTCCTTCCGCGTGATCGCCTCCCCGGCCGGCAACTACTTCGGCGGCGAGCTCAAGCCCGTCTCCATCTGGATTTCGCGTGAATACGCCCGCGCCGGCCGCGGCGGAACAGGCGCCGCCAAGTGCGGCGGCAACTACGCCGCCTCGCTGATCGCCCAGCAGGAGGCCGAGGCGCACGGCTGCAAGCAGGTCCTGTTCCTGGACCAGTTCAACGACAACGCCGTCGAGGAACTCGGCGGCATGAACGTGTTCTTCGTGATGAAGGACGGCTCGCTGGTCACCCCGGCGCTGTCCGGCACGATCCTCGAGGGCGTGACCAGGATGTCGGTGATGCAGGTGGCCCGGGACATGGGCCGGGAAGTCACCGAGCGCAAGATCACCCTGGATGAGTGGCGCGACGGCGTTGCCTCCGGCGAAATTGCCGAGGTCTTCGCCTGCGGCACCGCCGCGGTCATCACCCCGATCGGCGTGCTCAAGGACGCCACCGAGTTCATCGGCTCCGAAGACGCCACGGCGGGGGAGACCACCCTGGCCATCCGCGCCCAGCTGCTCGGGATCCAGACCGGCACCGTGGAGGACACCCACGGCTGGCTGACCCGCCTCGCCTAACACCAAGGCATATAGAACCGGAACCTCCGGTACGACGGCGGTCCCCACCTTCCGGTGGCGGCCGCCGTCGGCGTCTGCGGCCGCAGGGAGTCCAGCGCAAGGATGGGGATCAGTGCAAGGATGGGACCGTGACCACCGAGAAATCCCGCGACATTCTCCGCAGCAGCGAGCTGACCCGGTTCCGCCTCGCCCCGAACCCGGGCCCCATGAGCCTGGACGGAACCAACTCCTATCTCATTGCCGGCCCGGGGGCGGCGGGCAGGGTCGCTGTCGACCCCGGACCCCTCGACGAACCGCACCTGCAGGCGCTGGCCGGCGACGGGCCGGTCGAACTCATCCTGATCACGCACCGGCACGCCGACCACACCGCGGCCGCCGCGAGGTTTTCGGAGCTCACAGGCGCACCTGTCCGGGCCGCGGATCCCGCGCACTGCCATGGCGCACCGCCGCTGCAGGACGGCGAAACGATCCGGGCAGCCGGAACGGAGATCAGGGTTTTGGCGACGCCGGGCCACACCGCGGATTCGCTGTGCTTCCACCTGCCGCAGGACGGCCCGCACGGCTCGGTGCTGACCGGGGACACGATTCTGGGCTCCGGAACCACCGTGCTGGACTACCCCGACGGCACCCTCCGCGACTACCTCGAATCGCTGGACCGGCTGGAGGGACTGGGGCCGGCCACTGTCCTGCCGGCCCACGGCCCGGTGCTGCCGGCACTGGACGCCGTCGCCCGCGCCTACCGGGACCACCGGCAGGGCCGCCTCGAGCAGATCCGGGCCGCACTCGCGGCACTGGGTGAGGACGCCGGCGCTGACGCCGATGTCCGAGCCGTCACGGACGCCGTGTACGCCGACGTCGATCCCTCCGTCCGCCGTGCCGCGGAGCTCTCGGTGGCGGCGCAGCTGGACTACCTGCGCAGCGCTTGACTACTTGAACAGGGGGCGCCGCTGATCGTCGCTGGTGGCCGCCGGGCGCCGCTGAACCAGGAGCCGGCCGACGGGACGGTAGGCTAGGCACCATGCGTATCGCCCGGTTTGTAGTCGATTCTGATCCCCTCTACGGCATCGTGGACGGTGAGCCCGGCAGTGAGGAAGTCACTGTCATTAAGGGTGACCCGTTCTTCCACGGCGTGGAACGAACCCCCATGAAGCACAAGCTGGAAGACGTCCGCCTGCTGGCGCCGATCATCCCGCGGAGCAAGGTCATCGGCGTTGGCCGCAACTTCGCGGAGCACGCCCGGGAACTCGGCAACGAGGTCCCGGCGCAGCCCTTGCTGTTCCTCAAGCCCAACACCTCCGTGATCGGGCCCAACGATCCCATTGTCCTGCCGGAGTTCTCCGAGGACGTCTCCTTCGAAGCCGAGCTGTGCGTCGTCATCGGCCGGATCTGCAAGGACGTCCCCGAGGACCGGGTGGACGACGTGATCTTCGGCTACACCTGCGGCAACGACCTCACCGCCCGCGACGTCCAGAAGACGGACCTGCAGTGGGCCCGGGCCAAGGGCTTCGACACCTCGGCCCCGCTGGGGCCGTGGATCGAGACCGAGCTCGACACCGAGGACCTGCAGATCCAGGGCCGCCTCAATGGCGAACTGCGCCAGGACGGCAGCACCAACCAGATGATCCGCGGCGTCCGGGAGCTCGTCTCCATCGTCTCGCAGGCCTTCACCCTGCTGCCCGGCGACGTCATCATGACCGGTACCCCGGCCGGCGTCGGCTCGGTGCAGGCCGGCGACCGCTTTGAGGTCGAGATCGAGGGCATCGGACGCCTCTCCAACCCTGTGGTCCGCCGCTGACCGCCTTCGCTCCGAAGAATCCGAAGAAGCAACGCCGATTGTGGACAGCCGCACCGTGGATTGACCAGTTCAGATCCACGGTGCGGCTGTCCTTTTTCGTAGCGGCATTCCGGGCGAGTGGCGATGGGAGAGATTGGTAATGTTGGTACCACTATGACTACTGCTTCCGCGTCCGACGCCGTTTCCAGCTCCGCCCTTGCTGCCTCCACCGGTGAAGTCACCGCTGACACCCCGGTCCGTGTCCGGTTCTGCCCGTCGCCCACGGGCACACCGCACGTCGGCCTGATCCGCACCGCCCTGTTCAACTGGGCCCACGCCCGGCACACCAAGGGCACTTTTGTGTTCCGGATCGAGGACACGGACGCGGCCCGCGACTCGGAGGAGAGCTACCAGCAGCTGCTTGAAGCCCTCAAATGGCTCGGCATCACCTGGGAAGAAGGCGTGGAAGTCGGCGGCCCGCACGAGCCCTACCGCCAGTCGCAGCGGCTGGACCTCTACAAGGACGTTGTGGCCAAGCTGATCGACGCCGGCTACGCCTATGAGTGCTACTCCTCGCCGGACGAAGTCGAGGCCCGCCACCGCGCGGCCGGCCGCGACCCCAAGCTGGGCTACGACAACTTCGACCGGGAGCTCTCCGGGGACCAGCTCGCCGCCTTCAAGGCCGAGGGCCGCCAGCCCGTCCTGCGCGTCCGCATGCCCGACGAGGACGTCACGTTCACGGACATGGTCCGCGGCGAGATCACGTTCAAGGCCGGCAGCATCCCGGACTACGTCATTGTCCGCGCCGACGGCTCCCCGCTCTACACCCTGGTCAACCCGGTGGACGACGCCTTCATGGGGATCACGCACGTGCTCCGCGGCGAGGACCTGCTCTCCTCCACGCCCCGCCAGGTGGTGCTGATCCGCGCCCTCATGGACATCGGCGTCGCCAGCTACATGCCGGTCTTCGGCCACCTGCCGTACGTCATGGGCGAGGGCAACAAGAAGCTCTCCAAGCGCGACCCCCAGTCCAACCTGTTCCTGCTCCGGGACCGCGGATTCATCCCCGAAGGCCTGCTCAACTACCTGTCCCTGCTCGGCTGGAGCCTCTCCGCCGACGAGGACATCTTCACCGTGGAGCAGCTGATCGAGCACTTCGACGTCAACGATGTGCTGGCCAACCCGGCCCGCTTCGACATCAAGAAGGCCGAAGCCATCAACGGCACCCACATCCGCATGCTCGGCGCTGAGGACTTCCGCGGCCGCCTGGTGCCCTACCTGCAGGCCGCCGGCCTGGTCGGGAAGAGCCTCACGGCCCGCGAGGAGGAGATCCTGGCCGAGGCCGCCCCGCTGATCCAGGAGCGCATCTCGCTGCTGGGCGAGGCCCCCGAAATGCTCGCGTTCCTGTTCAAGGCCGATGACGCGATCGACGTCGCCGATGACGCCCGCAAGGGCCTGCCGGAAAACCTCACCGAGGTGCTCGACGCCGCCCTGTCCGCGCTGGAGCCCGTCGCCGACTGGACGGCCGAGAACATCCAGGCTGCCTTGAAGGAGGCCCTCGTGGAAGGCCTCGGCGTCAAGCCGCGCCTGGCCTTCGGCCCGGTCCGCACGGCCGTCTCGGGCCGGCGGATCTCCCCGCCGCTGTTCGAATCCATGGTCATCCTGGGCAAGGATTCATCCCTGGCCCGCCTCCGTGCCTTCCGCGGCTGACATGCTGGCGGCGGGCCTGGCCGCGGGCGCTGTTCATGGGGTCTTGTTCGACATCGATGACACCCTGGTGGACCTCGAATTCGCCATGACGGCGGCCCTCCGCGACGTCAGCGAGCACCTCCTGCCCGGCCTGGACGAGGCCGGGTGGGAGAGGTTCGGGCGGATCTTCACCCGCGAGACCACCCACTTCTACGACCGCTACCTGGCCGGCGAGCTGACCTTCAATGAGCAGCGGCTGCTCCGCGGCCGGGCGGCGCTGGGGTACTTCGGCGTCGAACTTGCCGACGGCGAACAGGCCCACCACTGGGTGAGTTCCTACGCGAGCCGCCAACACGGCTACATCCGCGCGTTCGACGACGTCGGTCCGCTGCTGGACGCCCTGGACGCCGCCGGCATTCCCTACGGGGCCGTGAGCAACAACGTCCACGACTACCAGCGCGTGAAGCTGGACGCGGCCGGGCTGGCACGGATAACCGTTCTGGTGGGCACCGATACCGTCGGCGTCGCAAAACCGGACCCGGCCATCTACCTCGAGGGTGTCCGGCGGATCGGTACCGGCCCCGGCCAAACGCTGTACGTCGGGGACAACCGGCTCCTCGACGCGGAAGGCTCGACGGCGGCCGGCCTCCTCGGTGTCTGGCTGAACCGCGGCGGGGAGCCGGCCCCGGGCTTCGTGGGGCGCGAGGTCGGCTCCCTGCTGGACCTGCTGGCGTAGCGGGTTCGCAGGAACCGGCGCCAGAAACTACCGGGGGTCGACCTGCTTCTTCCGCAACACCAGGAAGGCGCCAACGGAGCCAAGGGCCAGCACTGCGACGAGTCCGAGGGCCGTGGCGGCGTCGGACTGCCGGAGCATGCTGGTGGGCGACACCGCGGCTGCTCCGGAATACAGCGTGCCGGTGCCGTCGGCGATCCTGGCGTTGCCGTCCGCGAGCTTGTCCGCGCCCGTGGCCAGCTGTGAGGAGCCGGACGCCAGCTTGGTGTTGCCGGCCGAAAGTTCTGAGGCCCCGGAAGCCAGGGCCCTGGAGCCGCCCAGCAGGCCGGGGTTGGCCGGATCGCCGGGACTGCCCTTGATGCCGGCGTTCAGCGCCATGGTTCCGTCTGCCAGCCGCGAGCTGCCCGCAGTCATCCGGGCGGCGGCCTTGAGCAGGCCCGGGTGCTCGGGATCGCCGGGGACGCCGTCCATCCCGACACGGATTTTGGAGGTGCCGTCGGCCAGGAGCCTGGTGCCGAGCACTACGCCCGGGCTGGCGGGGTCCTGGCTGTTGAGTTTTCCGGCCAGCGTGGCGAATCCGGCCGTGAGCTTGCCCGTTCCCGCGTGCATCTGGCCCGCGCCGTCCTGCAGCCGCTGGGCACCGGCCCGCAGCTGGCTGGCGCCGGCGTCCAGCTTGTGCGCGCCCGCGGTGATCTTCGCGATCTTGTCCTTCACCACTGAAAGCGGAACGAGGCCCTGGACCGGATCATTCGCCGCGGCCTGCAGTAGTTCCATGGCTTGAGCCAGGGCCGCCGTCCCGGTCCCGGCTTCCGGATTGGCGTTGGCGCCGCGATAGCCCTTGAGCTGGTCGGTGCCGCCTGCCAGTGCTACGGTTCCCGCGGCCAGTTGGGCGGCGCCACCGTCCAGCTGGGTGGCGCCGTCTGCGAGGTTGTTCTCGGCGTTGCCCGCCGGCGTCGGAGTCAGCGCGGCGGACAGCTGCACGGCCCCCGCCGCGAGCTTCTGCGCACCGTCGTCGACTTTGTAGACGCCTGGGGCAAGCTTGCTGTTGACATCGGTTTCGATCTTGACGGCGCCTTGGGCCAATTCCCCGGCGCCTGCCTGGAGCTTGTCCGCTCCGGGTGCCAGCTGGCTGTTGATGCCCGAGTAGATCTTTTCCGCCCCGACGGAAAGTTTGCCGGCGCCGGTATCGGCCAGGCCAGCGCCGTTGGCGAGTTTCCCGGCGCCGTCCTCCAGTTGGCCGGCTCCGGCGGAAGCCTGGGCGGCCCCGTCCTTGAGCTTCGCTGAACCGTCAGTGATGCGGCCTGTCACGAGGGTATAGAACCCCAGCAGGGCAATGAGCAGCAGCGCCAGGGTAGCGATGGCGAATTGCTGCGCTCGGGTCCGGGTCTTGCTGGCGGCGGCACGACTCTGTGGCACAGGTGATTCCTCTCGACGTTCTCGCCGGCAGCGGCTCCGCCGCCGGCCACCCAAGGTGATGTGATGCAGCTAACATCGGAAAATGATCGCAAAGCTGCCCGCAGCGGAGTGGGGGAGGGGTGGTTACTCGTTGGTAACTTATCGAGCGTAAACGTGTTTCCGCTGGATTGGCAAGGGCTGGCCCGGGGTTTGCGGCCGCCGAGGTGGCACTGGGGCCGCCCGTGCAGCTCGATCCCGGCACTGCCGGCCCGATTTGTGGAAGTGAAAACTCTCGGGTAAAGTAATTACTCGTGCTGAGGCGCCGGGAGCGAAGGTTTAGGCCTAAACATCCGGACCGAAAGTGCCATTGGGATATGGTGTAATTGGCAACACTACGGTTTCTGGTACCGTCATTCTAGGTTCGAGTCCTGGTATCCCAGCTCTGAAAGTCCGCGGCGTTCCGCGGCTGATCAGGGGTTTCGGGTCGGTTAGCCGATTTGAAACACTTGCTGAGTGTATGAAATAATCGCTTAGCGTGAACGGCAGAAGTGCTGTTCTGGAGAGTACGCGGCCCCATCGTATAGCGGCCTAGTACGCTGCCCTCTCACGGCGGTAACGCGGGTTCGAATCCCGCTGGGGTCACAGATAGAACGGCCCCGGGCACTAGCCCGGGGTCGTTTTTCGTTGGGCGGAATACGAGAAGGTGACACTCGCAGTTCGAAGTGGGGCGTTGAGTAGCCGGCGGCAATAGACTACTTCTTGATCGAGTGGAGCGCATCGTGACCGCAGACCAACCTGTAGCAGTCCTGCATGCGATTGTGTGTCTCGGCACCTTGTCGGGCAAGATTGGGCAGGGGTCAGTGACCGTTCCAGGATGAAGGCTGGTTTTTGCCCGGAATGGATGCATAAGAATCGCGTCTTGACGCCTGTGTAGCCACTCGTACGTTCGCCTCGTCGGCAGGAATCCCGCGTACCCCGCACACAATAGTCGGAAGGCTGATGGAACCATCAAATGAACACTCACTCTCGGATCATTTCAGACTCGGAGATGTTGGAAGTCGCGATGGAGGAGCTCGACAAGGCTCACGCTGACATTTCAAGGCTTTTGAGGCTCCATAAGTCCAATGTTGCAGCAATCTCGGCACTTCCGGATTCGAAAGCCGCGGGTTCCTCGCAAGACACGAAGATAGTGCAGTTGACTTCACGGTTCGGTGGGCTGAACGCGTTGACGCACTACATGGCGGAGAAAAACTACGATAGGGCTTTCGTTTGGGCGACGGCGCTAAGGAAAAGGCTAAAGGAAAACGCCTCCTTCGTACGTGCACTGAGGGATCTCCAAGGCAAGAGGGGTGAAATCAGCGACGCACTTTTGCTCACTTATGAATCGGCACGGTTGGATCGAAACGTCGACCCGAGAGGAGTTCGAAGGCTTGAGGGAAGATTGCGAGAGATCTCCGGATGGACGCCATCCATCCCTGGTCGCCGTATTCCGATCGAGGATCCCGTCGCGGGGCGGATTTTACATCTCGTCAAAGAAAGTCGGCCATATCTTTCGAATGGATTCACGTCCCGCAGCCATAGTAATTTCTTAGCCGAGGCCAAGGCAGGGCTCGAGCCCATCGTTGTCACGGAACCCGGTTTCCCGCGAATACTCAACAGCGGCCCGTTCGGAACGACTCAGGACGTCGACGGCATTCGGCACGTCCGGCTTGACGTTGGCGACATTGACTACGCGGGCATGCCAGTTGACGAATTCCTGCAAATGTTTGCTCAACTCGCCTATGAGGAAGTCCTTAAGTACCGCCCGTCGGTCATACACGCTAGCTCTGGCCGTAGAGGCTACGACACGGCGCTCGTCGGTCTGGCTCTCCAAGAGAAGACCGGGCTGCCCTTGGTCTACGAGGTTCGTTCATTCTTCGAAGGAAATTGGACGGGCGACTTGGAGTGGGAGTCTCAAGGGGAAACATTTTCCCGCCGTATGTGGGTCGAAGAGATGTGTATGCACCGTGCTGATCGCGTGCTAACCATTGGCGAAGCAATGAAGGACGAACTGATTAGCCGCGGCATACCAGCTGACAAGATTGGTATTATCCCTAATGCAGTCGATACTGAAGCTTTTACTCCTCGGGAACGTTCGAATGAGCTGGCC
Organism: Arthrobacter sp. ok362; assembly: GCF_900102785.1. GTDB lineage: Bacteria > Actinomycetota > Actinomycetes > Actinomycetales > Micrococcaceae > Arthrobacter. The sequence continues at coordinate 21,866 of NZ_FNGC01000019.1, read as the reverse complement.
AATCATCACGGGATTGATAGCCATCCCACTTTCGGATATGTCTCCAATATGGACCACTATCGGGAGTCTCAAGAGACCCTTATCCAAGCATGTCGACTCCTCAAAGACGCCGGTTCTGAGGCTCGGTGCGTTTTAGTTGGAGGGGGCCCTCGGAAGGACTCGCTTGTGCAACTGGCGGCTGACTTGGGTGTCTCGGACCGCGTCATATTCACTGGATCTGTGGACCACAAAGCCATACCCGACTACTACTCGCTAATCGACATCTTCGTAGTGCCACGAATCCCCGAGCGCGCAGCCACCTATGTGACTCCCTTAAAGCCCTTTGAGGCCATGGCTCTATGCAAACCCATTGTCACTAGTGATTTGCCCGCTCTGGTCGAAATCGTCGATCCACCATTGCGAGGAACTACGTTCGCCGCGGGCCAGGCAAGCGCGTTGGCAGGATTGCTTCTTGATCTGTTTGAAGACCCTGACGAGTGCAGGCGCATGGCGTCTGCGGGCCTCGAATGGGTGAGGACTTCTAGGACCTGGGACAGTAACGGTGAACGCTACGTCGACGAATTTGCAGGATTGTTCGAAGGGGCTCCAATCAAGTGAAGATTGAATACCGAAGTTTCACTGCGAGTCCGCAGTCCCCGGCGTCCGAACTGCTCGCCGCCTATTCTTCCCTCGCAAACGGTGAGGAAAAACCGCATTTGTTGGGCTACACTCCTGTAGCTCGTATGAATCCCTATCAGGCGCTGCTCTATCGGCATTTCGGCGGACACGGCATAGCCGTAGCACCGATTCTGAAACCTGAGAAATTTCGTGGTCTCTTGGATTTCCGAAGGATGGCTTCCACCACTTCGCTACATCTTCACTGGAACTCTTGGATGACGCTGGGAGCCGCCGAGGAGGAACGTGCGCGTACTGTTGGAATCGGAATGGCGGCTCGGCTGGAACAACTACGAGACAACGGCGTGAACGTAATCTGGACAGTTCACAATGTCTATCCGCATGACGCTGTTCACGTCGACGTCGAGCTTGAAATCCAGCAGCGTATTGCCGACGCAGCCAATATCGTGCACGTAATGTCAGCCAGCACCGTCGACGCCATGGACGGTTACGTCAAACTAGACCGCGAGAAAATTCTTGTAGCCCCGCACCCGAGCTACAAGGGCGCGTATGTTGACGTCATAACCAGGGAAGAAGCCCGAGCGATGCTGGGCCTGGGCCCAGACGAGGTCGTGTTTCTTCTATTTGGCGCGTTGAAGTCCTATAAAGGGCTGGATCGGCTTCTCGACGCCGTGGACATCATGGCTGCCGCCTCTCCTGAATTTCGCTTTCGGGTCCTCGTCGCGGGGAGTGCGGATGACAGCTCCGCTGTCAGGGAATTCATAAATCGTGCCCTTGTTAATTCAAGCATCTTGATAGAGAGCAACAAGATCCCGAATGACAGGGCGCAGTACTTCCTGCGAGCGGCCGACGTGGGACTCGTGAACTATGAGCGCACGCTCAATAGCGGTGCCGCTCTCCTCTACGGTACCTTTGACCTTCCGGTGGTTGCGGCCGATACTCCGACTTTTCGCGAGGGACTCGACGCCGGCTCTACCGTGTTCGTGGAGGACGATTCGGCCGACGCCTTCGCCCGGGCTATGGTCGCCTCGGTGGGTCTGATTGGCAATGAGTCCGTCAAACGGTCACTTGCGACGCATATGGAACGGCTTGCCCCAGCCGTAGTTAGCAGCGAATTTGCGCGAAACCTGCTAACGCGTATTCAGTAATCTGGCGTCTGCTGGATGGCCGGTAGCCGGCAGCAGACATTTGTTCGCCCGACCATAACCGGTACTAGAGGATTTGCAATTCAAAACTATGAAAGACATATCTGATCTCAGCGGACAGCTTTTTGAAACGTATGCGACGGCCGCGAGCAAGAAAGTTTCCGGAAGTATCCACCTTGAGCAGTTGCTCGATGGCATGCTTACGTTGCCCCCTCATGCGGCCCAGAGAGTCGGTCCTGATTTTTCATGGTCCGCCGATCCACTGGACGACGCTAACTGGAGATTTCAGTATCATACGCTCCTGTGGTTGGACAACCTGAGGGAGTACAGTTCGGAAATCGATTCCGAATTGGGTATCGCGCTATACGAGCGTGTTTTGAAAGACTGGATTGAAAAGAATTCCGTCGATACCCCAGAGTCTGACTACGCCTGGTTCGACATGGCCGTTGGAGTCAGAGCCATCGTCTTGATACAAGCTTTGACTGTATTTGGGCCCGCGGATTGGCTTGTTAACAGTCTTGTAGTTCATGGGGAACACCTCGCGGATGCCGCAAATTATGAAGGGAAAGGGAACCACAGCCTGCACCAAGATATGGGGCTGATTGTGGTTGCCCAGTTTCTCGAACGAAATGACTGGCTTGAATTAGCGACTCAGCGAATCTTGTCCATGTTCAAGCAAGCCATCGATGATCAAGGCGTCTCCAGAGAAGGTTCCATCGATTATCAATACAGAAACTATCGGTGGTACGAGGAAGCGGCAAGGAGGCTGAAGGCCGCTGGAGTGGCTCTACCTGTAGCCATTGAATCCGTCTTGGATCGGATGCCGACCTTCATGGCCCACGCTACGTCGCCGTCGACTCACTATGCGCTGATTGGAGATACTCTTCTCCATCGGGCCCCGATAGTAAGCGGAACTCCGACGGAATGGGTCAAGAATAAGAGCAATGCGCCCGAGGAGCGCGTCGCACTTTACGAAGCCGGCTATCTGTTCGCGCGAAGTAGCTGGGACACATGGCACGAGACGCCCGCAACGAGTTATCTAACTTTACGGTTCGGACCGGGGCGATCCACCGCGGTCCATGGTCACGAAGATGCTGGCTCGATAACGTTCGATGCACACGGCGAGAGGCTACTGTGCGACTCAGGCTTATATGCATATGAAGCAGGAGCGGAGCGGCTGTTCTTCCGGGGACGTAGCTCCCACAATGTCGTTGACGTTCCCGGACGGGCATACTACCCCAGTGCAGAGTCGCCCATGATTGCGCATCGGATAAGCGAAGATCACGTCATGGCCACGGTGCAAGTTCGCGGGCTGAAGGGGATCGTTTGGCATCGAACGCTACTCCACTCGCTGAAGCGCGGCTATATCCTGGTTGATGACCGTATAAGCGGCGCCGAGGACTCCCCAACGCTGCAGCGCTGGCAGTTGCCCCCCGGCGCCGTGACCGAAGCAAATCCCGCGGCCGGGACCTGCAGCGTGCGGACGGATCGGGGCAACACAATGCTGTTCACGGCGCTCGGGAACAACCCTCGAGTCAACTTGGCATATGGCCAAACAGAACCGATGTCAGGGTGGCGTAGTGATGATTATCGGAACATGTATGAGACGCCGGAAATTACTTTTGAACTTCGAGGCCCGTCCGTCCGATTCAGCACTCTGATCCAAACAACAAGTAGCACCGATTTGAATTGGATAGTTTGCTCCGCTGTGGAGCGAACTAGCAAGCTACTGCGCCTTTCGATGGCGGGACATGGTTGGGCAGAGGATGTATCGCTGTCCAGCGAGGGCTATACTGTCACGCCGACGTCATCTATTCAGACAGCGTGAGCCTTCTCGGTCGAATTCGCCATCGTAATCGCTGAGCTCTCGGTGGTTCGTGATCATTTCCGCTCCACGGCGGATGTTGCAGGCCACTGTTCTGGCGGCGCTTCTGGGCATAATGCGGAGCGTGTTGTTCCTGCTACCGACGAATCCCCTACCAGCACGTTTTAGAAGCTTAATGGCCGTACTGTTCTTTTCCACCTTCGCCGTCGTTGCTTCGGTGACGATGAGAAGTTCGATTTCCTTCCACCAGCACTCGGGCGGCTAGGCGCGCTGAGGCGTCCGGAGCTGCCAAGGCAATAGGGCCTGTTCGTCTCTAAGCGTGGTTGGGTGATTTCTCCCGGTACGGGCGGTGGCCTCCGGCGGCGAGTAGGGTCCTGATTCCGTAGTTCTGGAAGTTGCGGAAGCCGCGGGCAATCCGGCCCTTCAAAATTGATCTGTGAGGGTCCGGAGGTCTGGCCCGAAGCACGGCATGGCGTCCGATCTGGCTCCCCGGGCAGAATATGTCCCGGGGCTGTCGGTCTGGCCCACGGCCCTTCTGACACCGGCCGCGTGCGGCCCGTTGTCTTCAATGCGACCTGCCGACCGGCCCGCCTCACGTTACGAGGCGTGACCGGGCCGGCCGCCATGTCCTGATAGGAGTCTGACCAACGTCCCGACCGGGGTGGCCATCGCCGGTGCGACCATCACAACGTACAAATTGACCGCTGCCGACCTCGGGAAGACCATCACCGTCAAAACTACTGCCCGCAAGGTCGGCTACAACGTCGCGGCCAACACCAGCCGCCCAACGGCCCCTGTAGCGAGAAACGTCCTGACCGCGCCCAGGCCAGTCATTACCGGCACCGCTGCCGTGGGCCGAACCCTGACCGCGAACCCGTCACCAGATAGGACGCGGGGCCGTCGCCAGCCGACCGGGGCGGGGGTTGAACGTCGACTTCGTTTTCCAGCGGCCCAACGGCGAAGGGGCCTGGCGGCCGCTCACTGCCGAGCTGTTGGAGGATGGCAGTCTGGACCGGAAGCCGTGGATCTCGAGATCCTCGCCCACAAAACTCCCTGCTTGACGCTGGCCTACCGTCCACGTGGTGCAAGCCCGTCTAGGGCACGAGGATTCACATCCACCCTGCGCATTTACGCACGCCTGACGAAAGCCTCAGGCGCCGCGGCGGCCGATGCGCCTGGCTAGGCCGCCTACATGGGATGGTTGAAGAAGGCACTTGCCGCTGGTCGCACTGGCGGACTAATCAAGCCAAATTCCGGGGTTTCCCTCGGGTGCATTCCTGACGATACTTATGGGACGGGCTGGGCGCGTATTCGTGAATTCTCTTTGCGGATTGGAGTCGCCGTGGCCGCCAAATCATCGACGCGAGGGGTAAGGGGTGCAGCCGTCGTCCTGACCGCGTGTCTGGGCCTGCTCCTTACCGGATGTCAGCCGCTTGAGAAAACAGAGCCCGGTCCGCCGGAGTTCCGGAACGACGGGACTCGGACAGCGTTGAGCGCTGAGTTCGCCCAGAAGCTCAGCATCGGAGAGTTGGCCCTGCCCTCAAGAAACGCCGTCGCCCTGAACCCGAAGCTCGCGCCTTTCAACGCTAAGGGCGACGGGGTAACTGACGACACCATTGCCGTCCAGATGTGGCTCAATGCAGGCGGCATTCGACTCGCAAACGGTACATACCGCATCGTTAAGGGCCTCACCCTGGCGGGCAACGATAGGCACTTCTACACCGCAAACGCGAAAATCCTTGCTGACGGGCCGAACATCACCGCGCTCACTGTGACAGGTAAGAAGGCCGACATCCGCGCCTACATCGACGGCAACAACAGGGCAGCCTTCGGACTGAAAGTTACCGGCGCAGCGGCCGCGGTCGAGAACGGCCGATATGAGAACTTCCGGTCAGCAACACAATCTGCTCGCGCAATCGACGCCACCACCACCGGCGGCATCATTGTTCGCAACAATGTTGTCCGCAATGTCGTCAGTGTCGGGGACAAGACGAGAGGTAACGGCCCCGGGTTCTCCCGAGGCATCGGACTCAACGCTCGCACCGCAGCAACCGCCAATTCAGTCATCTCCGGCAACCGCATCGAGAACATTACTGGCGAGGAAGGCGATGCAATCCATGTGCTCTTCTATGACGGCACGTACCCATTCAAATCGGGCAAGGTGTCAATTAGCGATAACCAGATCCGTAACGTCTCCCGACGCTTCATCAAGGTTCAGGCATCGAACGTCGTCGTCGAGCGAAACACCCTCAACTTCGATCTGGCGAGGCCCCCGGCAAACCCCGGCCCGGCAATCGACATCATCCGGTCCGAATACGCAAACGTCATCGGCAACAAAATAAACCCCAACCTGATCGGCACCGGCATCACCGTGAGCGGCGTCTCCGCGACACGCCTTCGCGGCATCGACATACGCGACAACATCTTGCGGCAGAAGGACGCGAAAACCGCGGTCAACATCCACGTGATGTGGGCTACGTCCCCGAAGGTTCGGAACAACCGAATCTATGGCGGCGGTGCAGGAGTCCTGATCCGGTCGTCAACCAACGCACTCGTTCAGGGAAATATCCGCTACCCCGGCATTCGCTGACTCCCGACTAAGACTAGGCAGGAAGGATCCGGGGAGCCGGCTGCCTCTGCGGATCGCGCGCAGCTTCGCGGGCAGCGGCGGTATTCTTCGATGTCCCGTTTGCAATCGGTGACGCGGCCGACGTTGCCGGCGGGGATCATACCAAGTGCTTGTGGTCGCCGTCATCGCCCCAGGCCACGAACACATAGGAGTGGTTCCAGCGTTCGGCGACCGCGTAGACGTCCCCCGTGGCGCCGCCGGCCAACGGCACGCTCGCCATGACCTTCGGGTAATTCCCGTACTCCCATGATCGAGTCTCGTCCGCTGGGTGCCCGGGATCCGGTCGTAGGTACTCATAAGTGGACCCGTCGAGAGCGAACGATGCCATGGCCACTTCGTATCTGGACGCCGGAAGGGCCCCGGAATGACTCGACGGCTCAGGGCCAGCAGCCGGCCACGCACTGTTCGCATTTGAATGCTATACATAGGCCATGAGAATTACGTGGCCCTTTGGGGAGGGCTTCGTCCGGTTGGACTGTCCCCACCTGTTCGTCGGAGTCTGTTCCGGATGCCGCACCGGCCTCGATAGATCGGTGGCCCAGACCCCTCCGAGCCAAAAGAACTCTAGCTGGACACGAAACGCCCCCACCCTCCCGAGGGAAGATGGGGGCGGCAGGGCTACTTCGTCGTGATCGTCAGGTATCCGCCTGAACTAAGCTGATACACAAAGCTGCTTTCCGGACGCGTGAAGTGTCCCTACGTGCGCCCATGGAGGCCCCTCGATGACACCGCCAATTCGGATACACGACGCGCTCTACGTCCCACACCTGCGTTGCTTGTATTACTTCGGTGCTACGCCGCGGATCGCAGACCCCTCTAGCCTCACTGTCCAGTTCAAGAAGGACGGGCGCGTTCTCAGTAAAACGCAAAGCGGTGTCCACCCGGTGACCCCAGGTCTTGATGGCCTGCTGCACTCGGATGTTGTGTTCCTTGAAAGCGGGCTCTTCTACGGGGCCGTCCTCGACGTCGACGGCGATTACGTCGACGAAGTCACGGCTGGCTTCAGCGGCTCCACGCTCGTGCGGCGTCGAGAGGTCCGTGTTCAAGAGTGGCGACCGGAACATGTTGAACTATCCGCCGTGGTAGCTTCAGAGCTGGATGCCTCCGCTGTCGATGCGCTCACGCGCGCCAGCCAATTGCGCATTCTGGCCCTCTCGGCCCTCGTGTGGATGAAGCGGAACCCGTCGAAGCTCGGTTCCATTGATGACCTGCGAGCCTCTCAGGTCGGCGAGGCATTCCGAAAGAGCGTAATGAAGAGCCTTTCCATCCCGCTCCTCACAGCCAAGGTCCCCGCCACACACACTGAACAGGACTCGGCCTATAGCAAGCGCTTTGATCTCCTCGGGGATGCTCTGGAGCACAACCAATCCAGCCGGTCCGTTTGCCTTGCTGATATTGCGCTGAATGGCGAGCGGAGCTGGTCGAACACCAATCTGGGCCACAACCACTTCGGGCGGCAAGAGATCGCGGAGGCTGACGGCTTCTACCTCCAGGCTGCGCGGCTGCTGCAAAGACATGGCCAGCGCAACATCCACTACAACAACGGAGTCTTCACATGGAGGTCGCACGCCTTCAGCAAAGCGATTGAGGGCCTGCACGACAGCCCAAAAAGCATCACGCTGCCGGACCTAGACCCATCTCTCGATCGCGCTTCCCTGGTGCACCTTCTCGGGTGTGACGATTCTTATTTCAAGAAGTACGGCAATATGTGCATCTACTCGTCGCTTCGGTCAGGGCCGGCGCATGTCATCGTGCACGTCCACGTCTGTAACCCCTCGGGCGACACGCTCACGATTCTGGAAGGCTGGGCAAACCGGGAGGACGTGATGGTCCGATTCAGCTTCGAATACCGCGATGAATCGCTCACTAGCGTTCCCTACTACACGACGCTGCGGTTCCTCGTCGCCCCGGCAATAATGCGGCACTACAACAAGCCGCTCGTTATCAGTGACGTGGATATGGTTGTCAACCAGCCATGGGCGGACACACTCGAAGCCATCGGGGAAGCTGACGCCGGCTATATTTCCGGCTCAACCGATGAATGGATCACTGAACACTACGGTCCCGGCACACGACCGTGGGACGTTGCAGCCGGAACCATGTACTTCTCGAACAGCGACCTCGGCCGACGGTTCCTGGGCTACGTGGCTTCCTACATACGCACAGTCTTGACGTTCCCTAAACAGACCGAGTGGTACCTCAACTGGGGCGTTGACCAAGTGGCCCTACGGAAGGGCGTTGACATCGTCCTGCACCCGAACGCGGCGAAGGTCCGCAACCTCCGCACCGTGCGCATGCTGAGGGGGCCCTTGATGCACATGGGCGGCAAGGCGGAGTTGGCTCGTGAACCTGCTCCTGGGCCATGGGAAGAACTCGGCCTGTCCTGACGTCCGGCTATCCGGTGGAGGAACCAGATACCTCCACCGGAGTATTCGCAAAGGTCTGATAAGAAACCTGTTTGAACTGGCCACCGAACACTTACAACTTGTAGGGCCCAACCATTTATTTGGATCAGTTTGGACTCCGTCGCTGCCCTCGATCGACGCAAGGAAATCGAGCCTTATCTGAGCAGCATGGTCGATGCCGTCAACACCAAAAACGGTGAGAGCATCACCGTGGCCGACCGGTCCCGGCGGGTGCTCGCGCTGATGGGGTTCCTGACCGACATCACCGAGTGGGACTGGCCCTAAGCGCCACGGCGCAAGCTTCTCTTCCGCGAGGACATCCCCAGGCTCCCGCAAACGCTGCCTCGTTACCTGCCCGTTGACGTCGACCGGCGCCTCACCCAGGCCCTGACCGATTCCCCGGGAAACGAATTGGCCGCGGCCGCCCTGCGCCTGCAACGTTCCTGCGGGCTGCGTATCGGAGAACTGCTCGACCTTGAACTGGACTGCGTCCACGAAGTCTCCGGCCACGGCAGTTGGCTGAAGGTCCCCCTCGGCAAACTGGACACCGAGCGGATGGTCCCCCTCGATGCAGAGATCCTGGAGCTGATCGACCACATAACCCACACCAGATCGCACGGACGGCCGCTGCCACACCCGCGTTACCGACGCCCGGCCCAGTTCCTGTTCACTGACCACGGACGGCGGCTCGGGCAACAAACCGTCCGCGTCGAACTCGACCGCGCCGCCGGTCTCGCCAGGCTCGAACACATCACCCCGCACCAGCTACGGCATACCTACGCCACCGCCTTGGTCAACGCCGGTGTCTCGCTGCAGGCCTTGATGGCGCTGCCCGGTCACATGTCCGCAGAGATGAGCCTGCGCTACGGACGGCTTTTCGACGATACCGTGCGCACAGAGTACGAACGGGCCCTTGATCTGGCCAAACAACAGGCACTCACACCCGCGACCGGCAGGACCAGCCTGCCGCTGAGAGACATCACCGGCGGAAAGGACTGGAAGGACACCGCTGCTGAAGTCCCGCATGGCCGGAGGGTTCTGCCTACGGGCACCCGCCCAGGGCGCCTGCGCCTATGCAAATATTTGTGAGCACGGCCCCGGCTTCCACGCTGAGCCCAGTTCACTGCCGATCCTTGCCGCACAAAGAGTTGATGCCGACGCACTCGCACGCGACGCCGAACAACGAGGCTGGATCGCCGAAGCCGAACGACACAAACAGCTCATCAGACGACTCAACAGACTGATCAACGAGGCCACCGCGGGATGACGAACACGAGCACCCCCAACCGCGTCGAGCGCGCCTGCACCGAGCTCCTCCGGAAAGGACAGGCAGTGACTTTCGCCGCCGTTGCCGCCCACACAGGCCTGGGCCGCACCACCCTCTACCGGGACCCCATGATCCGAGCCACCATCGAGGAGAACCGCCACCGCGCAGCCGCCAGCGGCACCCTCAACGGCCTCACCGAAGAGATCGCCACCCTCCCCACCGCACTCGACATCCTCGCCACAAGCGTGCGGCGCCACGAAGAACAACTCCAGAAACTGACCAGCCGAAGCAGCTAGATCCTTAACCGGCCAATCCCCGGCATTCCGGGCTATTAGCCGGATAATGCTGGTACAAGATCGTTGCCGAATCGTTCTTCTCAGCCCTGAAAAACGAGCGTGTGTATTGGACCGTTTACGCGACTAAATCACAAGCCCGGAGCGACGTCATTCGCTACATCGAGGGGCTTTAGAACAACCGGCGCCGTCACTCCGCGCTCGGTTACCGTCGGCCCAACGAAATCCACTATTGTTATCAACGGCCAGCCTTGGCAGCGTAGAAGAATCCACTAATTCCGCTGCCCGAAATGACCGCAGCAGCTTAGTACCGGCCGTCGGGCCAGTGTCCCGCTCGTGGTGGAGGGTCTCGTCCAGCCGGCTGCCACGCATTGGGACCACACGGATATTGCTGTTTGGGACTGCGGATGCGACACCGGATCGGGCACCTGACGCTTTCAGGCCGATATCTGTGGCGCCGTCCACTAGGGCCACGACCAGCTGGCGGCCATCTCGTCCACTGCGGGAGTCAGACGGAGTGTCGACGCCGTTCAACATTGTGTAGGGCTGGTGCCGCTGACTTGCATCGGTGGATTCGGCATACCGCGCTGGCTGTTCGTCTTATGTCCCAGATGTGACGCTGGTCGGGGGGCTGGCCACCGCAGACCGTCATTATCGCCGGCGGGGTGCCCCTTCAGGATTGTCCTGGGCGCGCCCTGGCGCCGTTCATGACTGCTTCGGATCGGGGCCGGGGAGGCGCCCCAGAGCTGCTCACTTCGTTGTCGCCGCCGTGGCGGAGTTCGGGGTGACCCGGACGGCGTCGTTCATTTTCGGGCCGGAAGCCGACCTCGCACGTCGAGGTGCCGGCGCGGACTCTTCCGAAGCGGAACCGTCGCTACCCTCGATGGGTTTTCGCATTGCTTGCTGTCATGTGATGTAAGCGAGGCGGAAGCGGGAAGAGAACGTCTAAAGGATTTCCCAAGCCCCTCGCGTTAGCTTCGTTAAGGAAACAACCGGTAGTTCCTTAACGAGGACGGACTATCCGTGATGTATCCACCCAGCGTAGTAGGGCGCCGCAGCTTTCTATCCCTGGCCGCGGCCGTCGGGGCGGGCGCGGCACTATCGGTCGGAAACAACACAACCACCGCAAGCGTTCCGGCCAACTCGCTGGACGCGATCAATGGCACGGAAGTTCCGCTGTCTATAGTCGGCACTGAGCCTTCAGCGGTCCTGCGCCGTTATGCAAATGTTTTTAGGAGCGGACCGAATCCCACCGCACTCTTCTTCCGGAACAGAGCCGGCGCCCTCAAGCTCGTGGCCGCCTGCCGTGGACTGGCGGGACAAGTTCAAGTCATCGATGCGTCCACCGGGAAACTTGAGCTCTCCTCAACCCCCTTCCCGGGAGCAGGAGGGGGTGCTGTCCGGGTTGTGTATGAGCCGTCGACAGGGGCATTGTTCGCCTTTGGCCCCTCGGCAATGGCTAAACGTGTGAGCCTGGCGGGACTGGTATCCGACGCTTACGGCGGCGCACCAGGTACCACCAGTGTTGCCTTTGCTCCGGCGGTCGATTCGAAGGGCAGGATCTGGAGCGGAAACTATCCGCTTGGGAGCGCAACCCGGTTCGACCCGTCCACGCGACAGACGATCCATACGCCTCGCGTGCATGCGGGGGTACAGTATGTTCGATGCCTGGCCATCGATACCAGGGACAACGTCTATGCGGGGACCGGCGTGCTGAATCCTCGAATCGTGACGTGGCACACGGACAGCCCAATGAAATTGCGTGAAATCGCGATCCCGGGTGCTGCCGCGAAAGGCTTTGTATTTCACATTGCGGCCCATCCGGGCGTTCTCTTCGTGCACTACGAAGGTGCAGGCAGCAAAGAATTATTCCGAGTGTACGACTTAGAAACCGCGACTTGGAAAACACTGCCGTGGACTTGGTCGCCCGCGATGCGCCTCTCCGCGGCGTTGCCCGCCGGCGGCGACATCTATGCCATCCGGAACACGGCCGGCGTCTTCGAATTGATCCGAATCGACGCCAGAAGCATGGCGGCCGAGGCCGTGTGCGTCGTTCCAGGTGCTCCCCGTGCCATGAGCATCGAAATGTCGAGCGGAGACACAATATTAAACGTTCTGTGCGGGGTGGGGCAGCAACACGACTACGTGAAGGTCTCAGTTACAGGGAAAAGAATTGTCCAGACCGTCCACTTTGGCCTGGCCGACACGCCGCTTAGAGTGCAGGCGCTCGCAGCTTCCGCATCCGGGACCACCATGTATCTGGGCGCATACATGGGTGACGGGATCGCATCGGTGGACCTGGTGTCGCGGGCAACCTGGCGTTCTGCTACCGATACCGGAATTGCCCAAATCGAGGGGATGTACCACTACGACGACTCAACTATTTACGTGGGGTCGTACACTCGAGGGCGTCTCTTCAGGTTCAATCCGCGAACTAGGAGCGTCATAAGGCTCATAGAACTACGCGATGTACATTTGCAGTCCCGTCCGTTTGCCTGGACCCAAGCCGCCGGCAAAGTGGTCGCGGGCACCGTCGCAGAGTACGGGTATAACACCGGCGCCATGGCAATAATCAATCCCCTGAATAATTCCGATATCACTGTGATCAGCGGCCCCATCCCGGGTCAGTCGGTCCTGGGCCTTGTAGGGGAAGGTGACATCGTCTATGGGACTACCGGGATCAAGGGTGGCTACGGTTCGGTGGACGACACCAAGCCAGCGCACGTTTTTGCCTGGAATGTCCGGCAGAATCGCCTCGTTTGGAAGAAGCCACTGCCGGGGGAAGTTGAGCTAAACAGCCCGCTCGTGGTTCGCGGCATCTTGTACGTGAGCACAAATAACGGTGTCATCAGGCTTAACAAGGCTACTGGAAGCCTTGTCTTCACTTACAAGCTCCTGAACAGGAGTCCTGCTCCTGGCTACAAGACGAGTGAGATCACTTATCTTCCTCAATGCAATTCCATCGTGCACTTCAGCGGAGGGACGGCAACCGTTCTCGACATGGAGTCGCGGACCCGGAAGGAGATACTGCGGGGCACCTATTCGGACATGGTGGCTACAAGCAGGGGCAGGCTGTATTTCGTGGAGGACGGCACAAACATCGTCGAGATCGATGCAGTCCAGAAGCCAACCATCCACACTGCCGCCGACCTCGTCACTGTCGGGGCCGATGGCTGGCTATACGTTGCACGGTCAGTTGGAAGCGGAAAATATGCAAAGCCTATCCGCGCTGCATCAGGCTTCGGTTCTCTTGTCCGCTCATGCCATGCGGTGGACTGGAACGGAGACGGGGTTCTTGACGTGCTAACTAGTAACGATGACGGGACCCTTCATCTGCACCGAGGACTGCGCGAAGGCGGCTTCGCCGTCCCGACACGGCTAGCGGCGAGCGGCTGGCACAACCGACAACTGGCAGTCGGTATCTGGGGGGCGGAACTGACCGTTGTCTCCGCGGACAACAGCAGCGGGCAACTGCTTGCGTGGCCAGTATTGGCGTCGGGGGCAGTCGGGAAACCGGTGTCAATCGGCTCAGGCTGGAGAAACAAGCAAATGGTGATGCTTGTACCATCAAGGACCCTGGCATCCGCCTTAATCGTGAACGAAAACGGTTCCCTATACCGTTACTCCAGAGGTGCGGGCGGAAAAATTTCGACGGCGCCCGTACGTTTGAGCGCGGGTGGATTCTCGTATATGACTGCATTCTCGCCCATAGTCGGGCACAAAACAGACCACAACGGCATTGCGGGGATCGATGCATCGGGCGCGGTCAAATATACCGATGTCGCGCCCAACTCGGTGGGAATACCCCTTAGCTACGCTTTTGGGATGAAGTCTTACAAGTTTGCCAGCGGCTAGGGAGCCATACACGAGTTGGGTCGCCCTACTGTCTCGCCTCGTCGTCGTGGACTTTGGTAGTGGGGCACAAGTTTCGAGTCGTGGTGTAGGCCTTGTGTCTGGGCAACCACGGAGAGCCCTCCTTCCCCATGTGCTGCTGGAGCAGCTGCCCACTAGCTGACTGCGGAAACTTCTGCGGAAAACCTTGGACAAAGTAGCTGTCATCTGCCGAATTTCAGCGCGGGAGCGGTGATACGTTTTGCTGAATGAAGTGCGTCCAAATCAGGGACCGATAGGTCAACCAGAAATTTACTCTCAAAACAGATTTCATGGCCTCTAAATGGGAATCCATTGGGTGAAGCTATTGGTGAACCGGGCCCCAACGAAGACAGGCAATATTAGTGACACAGCTCCCTAAAATCATCGGGCGAAGAAGCGTATTGTCCATGGCCGTTAGTTTGGGGGCCGGGGTGGTGCTGTCCTCCGCCACCACCACAGCTGCCATGGCCGCCACTCCGGCGACTGCGCCTGCCAATTCCTTGGAGTCATTGAACGGCACTGACGTTGTGTTGACCACCGTAGGCACCGAGCCGTCGGCCGTGGTGAACCGGTATAAGAATGTCTTCAGCAGCGTCCCGGATCCAAGCGCCGTCTTCTTCCGCAACAAGGTGGGCGTCCTCAAGCTGGCTGCCGGCTGCCACGGGCTTGTCGAGCAGGTGCAGGTCTTCGATGTTGCCACCGGGAAACGGGAGATGTCAGCCACTCCCTTCCCCGAGGGCGGAGGAGGCGCGGGCAACGTCAGTTACGAGCCCGTCTCGAACTCCATTCTTGCTTTCGGCGCCACGGTCAAAAAGGTTAGCCTGACGGGGACGGTGACGAATGGCTTCGCTGCGGCGGCCGGCACGACAAACGTTTCTTTTGCCCGGGCAACCGATTCGAAGAACAGGGTTTGGTGCGGCAACTATCCCGCGGGTAGCGCCACCCGTTTCGATCCTGCAACGGGCGCAACCATCCACACACCGCGGGTGCACGCCGACGCGCAGTATGTCCGCAGCCTGGCTGTCGACGCCCGCGACAACGTCTATGCCGGAACCGGCGCTCAGAATCCGCGCATCGTCACCTGGCACACCGACAGTCCAACGATATTGCGGGAAATCGCGCTTCCGAGTGCAGTGGCGAAGGGCTTTGTCCGTAGCATCTCAGCGCACTCCGGTTGGCTCTTCGTCTACTTCGACGGCGCCGACGGCACCCTGACGTTCAAGGCCTACGACATAGCGGCCGGGGCGTGGAAGACGCTTCCTTGGGCTTGGGCACCGGCTGGCCGTGTCTCTGCAGGGTTGGGCGCCAGTGGCGACATCTATGCCGTTTGGAACACGGTGGGAACGCACAAACTGATGAAGATCAATCCCAAGACCATGGCCGCGGAAACCGTCTGCCTGGTCCCTGACACTCCCCGTGCACTGAACGTGGAAACCATCAATGGAGCCACGTCGGTGAATCTCCTCTGTGGGGACGGAAAAAACAACAAGTACGTCAAGGTCTCAGTTGCCGGAAAAGTGATCACCCAGACGGTACCCATTGCGTTTGCCACAAGTCCTTTCCAGATTCAGACGCTGCTGCCGGCCGCGTCCGGGACCGTCATGTATTTGGGCGCATTTATGGGAGACGGTATTGGATCCGTGGACCTTGGCACGCGGGCAACATGGCGCTCGCCCACTGAAACAGGCATCGCCCAAATCGAGGGAATGTTCCAGTACGACGCGACAAGTATCTACGTGGGTTCATACGGTGGCGGCCGACTGTTCAGATTCAATCCCCAGACCAAGAGCGTAACCAGCCTCATCGAGCTCTGTGAGAAGTACCTGCAGTCCCGGCCGTTCGCCTGGGCACGCGCGGGTGGCCGGGTGGTCGCTGGAACCGTTGCGGAGTACGGTCACAACACGGGTGCCCTTGTGAGCATCAACCCCCTGAACAATTCTGATATCAGCGTGGTCAGTGGACCAGTACTGGGACAATCCGTCCTCGGCCTTGTTGGCGAGGGCGACATCGTCTACGGCACTACCGGAATTAAGGGCGGTTACGGATCTGCTAACGACACTAAGCCGGCGCATGTGTTTGCCTGGAATGCCCGGCTGAAGCAGCTCGTTTGGAAGCGGGCGCTGACCGGCGAAGTCGAGGTCAACAGCCCGATTTTGGTTTCCGGCGTCCTTTACGTCAGCACCAATAACGGTGTGATCCGGCTGAATAAGTCCAGTGGCAGCGTGGTGTCTGCATACAAGCTCCTTAACCGCGCCGCTCCTGCCGGCTATAAGACGAGCAGCATCAGTTACCTCCCCAGCGTGAGATCGATTTTGCATGAGGCCGGCGGGACCGTGACGGTTTTGGACATGGAGTCGCGGACCAAGAAAGAAATCCTGCGCGGAAGCTATTCAAACATGGTGGTTTCGAGCAAGGGAAAGCTGTATCTGGCTGAGAATGGCACGGATGTCGTTGAGGTCAGTACTGTGCAAAAGCCGTCAATCCGCTCAGCGGCAGATCTCGTCACCGTCGGAACCGACGGTTGGCTTTATGTGGCGCGGTCCCTCGGAGGCGGGAAGTTTGCGCCGCCGATGCGGGCCGACTCAGGCTTTGGTACGTATGTCCGATCCTGCCATGTCGCGGACTGGAACGGTGACGGCATTCTTGATGTGATTACCAGCCACGGTGACGGGACGCTGCAGGTGCACAAGGGCCTGCCGGAGGGCGGGTTCGCTCCCGGCATCGTCGTGGGAGTCAGCGGCTGGCTGGACCGGAAGATGGCGATCGGCAAGTGGGGTTCGACCCTGTCTGTGGTGGCGTCAGAGAACATCAGTGGAGCGCTTCAGGCTTGGCCTGTTCTGTCGACGGGGAAGCTGGGGACGCCGGTCGCGATCGGCTCAGGGTGGAAACGCAAGCAGATGGTCATGCTGGTACCTTCGCGTTCGACAGCTGCCGCCTTGATTGTGAACGACAACGGATCCCTCTACCGCTACGCCCGGACATCGACCGGAAAGGTCTCAACGACGCCCGTACGACTGAGCACGGGAGGATACACCGGTATGACTGCGTTCTCGCCGGTCATTGGTCACAGGACCGGATTCAACGGAGTAGTGGGCATTGATTTGGCGGGTGGGGTCAAATATGGGGACGTAGCGTCATCTTCGGTGGGTACGCCCGTCAGTTATCCGTTCCTCATGAAGGGCTACAAGTTCGCCAGTAGCTAGTATCTGGGTGAGCGGTTTGACTGGCTGCAAGAGGGTACCTCAGCCATTGCTTCCGTCATCGCTAAAGCCTGAGCTCCGGAGCGCCGTGTCGCGGACCTTGATCATGGTGCGCAGGTTGCGGGTGGTGGTGGCGGCCTTGTACTTCGCCTTCGAGGAGAGCTTGCTGAACGGGCTGTCCAGGGTTCCGCCGGCGGGCGCGAGCCAGGCCAGGGCTTCCGGGCCCAGCCGGGTGAGCTCGGACCCGTCCAGGGCGCTGCCTGCCTCGAAGAGTTCCGAGAGCACCGCCTCGTCGGAAGCGAGCGTCAGGTACGTATGGGTGGACGCGTCGTCGGCCGGGTAGGGGCAGGCGTCGACCAGTGCTGCCACGCGGCCCGCGGTCAGCACCACGACCCAGGCGTCGTAGCCGAAGGTTTCCCTCAGGCACGCCTCGAAATCGTTTTTGATGCCAATAGGATCCAGCTCGCTGGCCAGCACGACGTTGCCGCTGGCCAGCAGGGTCTTGACACCCGAAAACGGCCGCGACTTCAGTGCGCTCTTGAGATCGGCCATCTTGATATTGATGCCGCCCACGTTGATGCCCCGCAGGAACACCGCATAGCTATTCATGGGCACAGCATACTCAGTCGTTGGTCTTGCGCAGCGCCTCCGTCAGGACACGCCCGGCGTTGCAGACCACCTCAGCGTGCAACCGCCCCGGCTGGCGGGTCAGGCGCTCAATCGGGCCGGAGATGGACACGGCGGCAATCACGCGGCCGGACGGCCCACGGACCGGGGCCGAAACGGAGGCGACCCCCGGCTCGCGTTCACCCAGGCTCTGTCCCCAGCCCCGGCGTCGAACTCCCGCCAGGACAGTCGGGGTGAAGCGGGCGGACTGGAGGCCCTCCAGGAGACGGTCGTGGTCCTCCCACGCCAGCAGCACCTGGGCGGCGGAGCCGGCCTTCATCGACAGTTGGGTGCCCACGGGGATCGTGTCGCGCAGGCCGATGGGACGTTCGGCGGAGGCCACGCAGACGCGCCAGTCGCCCTGGCGGCGGAAGATCTGGGCGCTCTCGCCGGTGGCGTCGCGCAGCTGCATGAGCACGGGGCCGGCGGAGGCGATGAGGCGGTCCTCGCCGGCAGCCGAGGCCAGTTCCACCAGGCGGCTCCCGAGCACGAAGCGGCCCTGGATGTCGCGGCTCACGAGCCTGTGGTGCACCAGGGCGAGAGCCAGCCGGTGAACGGTGGGCCGGGCCAGCCCTGTGGCCGCCACCAGCTGCGCCAGGGTGGTGGGGCCGGCCTCAAGTGCGTCAAGCACATGGGCCGCTTTATCGATGACACCGACTCCACTAGAATTGTCCATGTAATGATATTGCCGTCTCATTATCTGAGATGCAAGTCAACGCGCTGGCGTATTACTTGGCTGTGCTGGTTCAGTGGAAGCAATAGTCCGCAGGAACGCACATTACTTACCGCAGTGAAGGGAGCAGGCCGTGGCAAAGACACTGGCCGAGAAAGTCTGGGACGCGCACGTAGTGCGCAAGGGGGACGGCGAAGGAGCCAACGCCCAGCCGGATCTCCTTTTCATCGACCTCCATCTGGTGCACGAGGTGACGTCGCCGCAGGCATTTGAAGGCCTCCGCCTCGCCGGCCGCAAGCTGCGCCGGCCGGACCTCACGATCGCCACCGAGGACCACAACACTCCCACGCTGGACATCGACAAGCCAATTGCCGATCTCACCAGCCGCACCCAGATCCAGACCCTGCGCAACAACTGCCAGGAGTTCGGCGTCCGGCTGCACTCACTCGGCGACGCCGAGCAGGGAATCGTCCACGTGGTGGGCCCCCAGCTGGGCCTCACCCAGCCCGGCATGACCGTGGTCTGCGGCGACTCGCACACGTCAACGCACGGCGCCTTCGGGGCGCTCGCCATGGGCATCGGCACCTCCGAGGTGGAGCACGTCATGGCCACCCAGACGCTGTCCCTGAAGCCGTTCAAGACCATGGCCATCAATGTCGAAGGCACTCTGCGCCCGGGCGTGAGCGCCAAGGACATCATCTTGGCCGTTATCGCCAAGATCGGCACCGGCGGCGGGCAGGGCTACGTGCTCGAGTACCGCGGCTCCGCCATCCGTGCGCTGTCGATGGAAGCCCGGATGACCATCTGCAACATGTCCATCGAGGCCGGCGCCCGCGCCGGGCTGGTGGCTCCGGACCAGACCACCTACGACTACATGTACGGCCGCCCGCATGCGCCCGAGGGCGACGAATGGGATGCCGCCGTCGAATACTGGAACACGCTGAGCACCGACGACGGCGCGGCGTTCGACGTCGAGGTGGACCTCGACACCGACACCCTGGAGCCGTTCGTGACGTGGGGAACCAACCCGGGCCAGGGGGTGTCGCTGTCCGCCAAGGTGCCATCGCCGGATGACTTCGGCGATGAAAACGCCAAGGCCGCCGCCGAACGCGCCCTGCAGTACATGGGGCTCGAAGCCGGCACCCCGATGAAAGACATCCGGGTGGACACGGTGTTCCTGGGCTCCTGCACGAACTCCCGGATGGAGGACCTCCGGGCCGCCGCTGACATCGTCCGTGGCCGGACCAAGGACCCGGCTGTACGCATGCTGGTGGTGCCCGGCTCCGCCCGCGTTCGGCTCGAGGCTGAAGCCGAAGGCCTGGACAAGGTCTTCAAGGACTTCGGGGCCGAGTGGCGCTTTGCCGGCTGCTCCATGTGCCTGGGCATGAACCCGGACCAGCTGGAAGAGGGGGAGCGCTGCGCCTCGACGTCCAACCGCAACTTCGAGGGGCGTCAAGGCAAGGGTGGCCGCACCCACCTCGTCTCGCCGGTAGTCGCGGCGGCGACGGCGGTCCGCGGCACCCTGAGCTCGCCGTCGGATCTGGACCCCGTTCCGGAGTCGGCGGCGGTCCGAGTCGACGCCGCGTAGTTTCTGCCACGTAGCCTCCGGCCGCACTCCGCCCGGATCTCAAGCCTGGCTCAGGCCCGATCCACATAGCCCCGATCCGCACAGCCCCGATCCATACAGTCCCGAAGGATCCGCAATGGAAAAGTTCACCACCCACACCGGCATCGGTGTCCCGCTGCGCCAGAGCAACGTCGACACGGACCAGATCATCCCCGCCGTGTACCTCAAGCGCATCACCCGCACAGGCTTTGAGGACGCGCTCTTCGCCGCGTGGCGCAAAGACCCGGCCTTCATCCTGAACCAGGCGCCATTCAATGCCGGATCCGTTCTGGTGGCCGGGCCCGACTTCGGCACCGGCTCGTCCCGCGAGCACGCCGTCTGGGCGTTGAAGGACTACGGCTTCAAGACCGTGCTGTCCTCGCGCTTCGCGGACATCTTCCGCGGCAACTCCGGCAAGCAGGGCCTGCTCGCCGCCGAGGTCGCCCAGGACGACATCGAGCTCATCTGGAAAGAGCTCGAGAACGCACCCGGCACCGAGGTTACGGTGGATCTGGTCTCCAAGACCGTGCAATGCGGCAACATCGTGGCGCCGTTCGAGATTGACGACTACACGCGCTGGCGCCTCCTGGAAGGCCTGGACGACATCGGGCTGACCCTTCAGCACGAAGAAGACATCACGGCGTACGAGGCCACCCGGCCCTCCTTCAAGCCCAAGACGCTGCCCGCCCGGTTGTCCTGAAGATTGTGGCCCTGAGGGTCTAGCCACGGGGTTCTGGACTTCGGGAAACCGCCTGGCGATAACGTGCCGCCGTCGAGTTGTAAGACTCGACGGCGGCATTCGTGTTTTCGTCTCGGGCCTGTGTTTGTAGGCTCGGCTGGTCCGGCACTCTCCAACCGCACCTGTCAGGGCCTATGCCACCTCCACTGGAAGGCGCTTGCCGCTCTTGAGGGTCTTCGCACGGTGGCGGAGCTGGCGTCGGTGCCGGGATCCCGGCCAATCCGTTCCAAACGCATGTGGGTCAAGAGGGGTTGGTCCGGAAACCGGATCCCCCGTGGGCAGATGGCCCTTGGAAGCTGCTCCTGACAACAGCGTTCCCGGGAGGGGTGGCGCGGTGGAGTGGTAGGTGTGGCCGGTGGGGGTGGTGAGTTCGATGGTGTGCCGTGGTCCTGGGCGTGGGATGGCGGTCCAGCCGGGGGTTTCCTTGGTGTAGTTGCAGGCTTCGCAGAGTCCTGCGCCGTTGCTCTGGCTGGTGCTCCCGCCGCCGTGTCGCGGCACGATGTGGTCCAGGTGGCGGATGGGGGCGTCGCAGTAGGGGGTGCGGCAGGTGTCGTCGCGGGCCTGGATGAAACGGCGCAGGCCGGCGGGGAAGATCCGGGCGCGGGAGTCCATGGCGACGAGGTCGCCGGCGGCGGGGTGGGTGTAGAGCCGGCGGAGCCAGACGCCGAACGCGGCATCGTCCGGGGCCATGCCCGGCGGGGCTGTTCCGTGGCGGGCAGCGGGGCTTCCCTTGCTGGCACCGTTGACCTCGGGTCCGTCCGGGCCGGTACCGCGTCCGGTGGTGTTTGTGGTTCCGGGTGCCGTGCCGGTGGTGAGGAGGGTTCTCGCCCAGGCTGCGGGGACGATGCCGTAGCCGGGGATCCGGGCGGGTTCGCTGTCGCCCTGGAACAGGGTGCGGTCGGTCATGATGACCTGGAGTTCGATGCCGGT
>NZ_FNGC01000018.1 GCF_900102785.1 Arthrobacter sp. ok362 | reverse complement strand
GGTACAAAGAAACAAGACTGCTTGCGTCCACTATGTGGTTCCCAGACAACAAACCCGTTGCTTGAGGAACACACCACAACAACATAACAACACCACACATGTTGTAACCACCATAGTTTTCCCACCCCCACGCCCTCAGGGCGCCGGCGGGTGCGGACACAGGGTTACGGCGGTCATAGCGTGGGGGAAACGCCCGGTCCCATCCCGAACCCGGAAGCTAAGACCCACAGCGCCGATGGTACTGCACCCGGGAGGGTGTGGGAGAGTAGGTCACCGCCGGACAACCATTCAGGTCGAGGACCCCCAACCACGTTGGGGGTCCTCCCGCATTTAACGACGAACACCCCGCCAGGACCGCCGGACGGCCCTGACCTCATGCGCGTTCCTGCCGGGATGCTCCCTCATCCTCATTACCAGTGCCGCCCTGACGGCGACATGGCACTCATCCGGGATTCACACTCCCCACGAACCACGAATAGCCGCTTTCCTTGAGCATTGTCTGCAGCGCGAGGAGCCGATCCAGCACCTCATCGAACGTGATGACCTCGATTCCATGGAGCCCGTTGCGATAACGCACAAAGGAATCCTTCCGGAGTTGGTCCATGGAACCGAGTGTTCCTGCTATTACGGCTCCCGTAACGACCTTTGTATCGAGCGGGCCGGCCCCGGGAGTGCGGCGGACGATTTGATCAAAGTCGGTGCGGGCGGATTCCATCTGTGCTTGGAGCTGTGCAATGGCCCCGGACAGCTCTTTGTCGGGAGGGTAGACCTCCGCGCTGGATGCGCCGCGGTACTTATTTTTGGCGACAAGCGCCGCCGATGGCGTCTTGATCTCAACAAGGACCATGCTGCGGGTCAAGGTATTGAACAACACAAAGTCAGCGATTTGGCCGCCGGCACCCTTCATGTCCGGTGATCGTACATGCACCTGCTCCCCATAGAAGGCCACGGGCGCAGCGAAAATCTGCTTCAAGGCGAATGTGTTGGCTTTGAAGAATTGCTGCCAGGCGTCCTCATTCTTGGCGCCATTTCCCGTCAGGCTCTTACTGAAATTCTCGATGAGGACATCCAGCGTCACCAGCTTTAGGTCCTCGCGTACCTTGCCAAAGGCTTGAGGTTGTTGCGTTGCTATCTCATTTGGCTCTGCCTGCATCCGCACCACGAGCGCAGACCGCTCACTAGCATCGAGAGGAGCGTCGTCCGTTATGGCACGGGTCATGGCCGGGATCTGGCCACGCTTGCCGACCGGGGACCTGGCTGAAAGAGTCGATCACCCACTGACGAACCGCATCTCCGCTTGAACCGCCGCCGCCACCGCCTATGCCGGGACCCCACCCCGCCCTTCCGTCGCGCTCTCGCGTCTCCGCCGAACATCCGCCCGAATTGGGCATGTTGTTCTTCACTGCTATCCCCCCGATCAGTCAGCTGTCCCCAATGGTGGGATGCTACTAGCGCGAGCGTTACTACCGCGTTACGGGAGCCTGGGCATAAAGCAGAAAGCAGAAAGCACTGAAACGGGCTCTTCGTTGTTGGGGGGGAATTGATTTCCGTGTCGTAGTGACCGAGGCTTGGCAGATCCTGTCCCAGCAAACGGGAGCCGCCCGCGCAGGTAGAGTTGTTGCCCATGGACAACCTCTTCAGCCATGCTCCGGCGGGCGCACCGGAACCTGATCCGGCGGACGAGCTTGAGCCCGTCGTCGTCAGCGTTGTGGTCCCTGGGGCCGTCGCCCGGGCCTTTGTGGGATTCACCGAACATACGCATCTCTGGTGGCCGCTTGAGGACCACAGCGTCTATGGTGTCGGCTCCTACGTGGAGTTCGAGGAGAACCTGATTATGGAGACCGCTGAAGATGGCCGGACCGCCGTGTGGGGATCCATTGACGACTGGCAGCCCCCACTGTCTTTCCACGCCAGCTGGCACCCTGGTACCACTGCCATGTGGTCCACTGAGCTCCGGGTGGCCTTTAGGGCGGTAGCCGAGGGAACAGAGCTCCGTCTGGTTCACAGCGGCTGGGAAGGGGCCGAGGACCCCACAGCGACCCGGGCCGACTACGCCGCCGGCTGGCCCGGCGTCCTGGACCGGTTTGTTCGGTTCATGGGCGGCCCCGGCGCCTGAGCTTGCTTGGCCTGTTGGCTGCATCGAGGCGTTGCTTCCCAGTTGCTTGGAGGACCGGGGCGCGGAACCTGCGGGGCCTCCCCGGCTTTCCGGGCCGTTCTGGGCAGACGGCCAGGCAATGGAGCGAGGAACTGGGCAGGAACGCCGCCACGGAGAAAATAGCCGGCAACTAGCGGATCGGTCCTTGGTCCACGGGCGGAACAGCGGTGCTGGACCGGATGACAAAGCGCGTGGAGTATTCGGTGTGCGCGGCCGCCGTGTCTCCTGCGCCATCGAGCCTGGCCAACAAACGCCGCACGGCCAGCGCGCCCTGGCCCCTCGCGTCCTGATCGAACGTGGTCAGCCCGAAGACCTCACCAAGCTCATGGCCGTCGATGCCGATGACGGAGAGGTCCTGCGGCACGCGCAGGCCGAAATCCCGGGCAGCGAGGATCGTGCCAATGGCCATCTCGTCGGAGGCGGCAAAGACGGCCGTGGGACGCTCCGGTGAGTTGCCGAGCAGCTTACGGGCGTTGGCATAGGCGCCCTGGATCGTGAAATCGGCTGAGACCTGCCACTCCGGCCGGACCGCCAGCCCGGCGTCGTGCATGGCCTTCTTGAAGCCCGCCTGGCGCGTCCCGGGAAGGCGGAAGTCCTGCTCATAGGCGGCATCACCGGTCATGTGGGCGATTTTGCTGTGACCAAGCTGGATCAGGTGGCGGGCGGCGGCCGCCGCGATGCCGGAGTCATCGATGCGGATGGTCGAGGCCCCAGGCAGCGGGCCGCCGATCCCCACGATCGGACGGTGGATGGCCAGCAGCTGGTCGATCTCGGCCGCGGAGAGCTCCAGGGACACGGCGATCACGGCATCCACGCGTTTGCGCAGGAGGAAGTCGTTCAGCACGCTGTGGCGGCGCTCCCGGCCCTCGCTGACGTTGTACAGCGTGAGGTCGTAGCCGGCATCCAGCAGGGTGGCCGAGACACCTTCGACCACCGAGGAAAAAAACCACCGGTGGATCGAAGGGACAACAAGGCCGACGTTGTGGTTCCGCCCGGAGGCCAGGCTGGAGGCCTGGTACGACACGACGAAACCGAGCTCGGCGGCGGCGGTCCGGGCACGCTCCCTGCTGCGCGGGGAGACATTGCCCTTGCCGCTCAAGGCACGCGAAACGGTAGCGATGGAGAGGCCGGCCCGTTCCGCGACGTCCTTGATGCCGGGCATGCCTAGCCCTCCGTGTCCTCGATGTAGATTTCCAGCCAAACAGTTTCACCTGAGCTTAACGGATCGCCGGCGCTGTCCATGTCCCCGGCGCCGTAGCCTGCCTCAGGGGGCGTTGAACTGCGCAGCAGCACGCGCCCGGCGGGCAGTTGCAGGGGCTCGGACCCCACATTCAGCAGCACCAGCGTGGAGCCGTTGAGGAAGGCAAGGCTCGTGTCCGTGCAAAGGTCCTCGTACCAGGACAGTGAGCCGCGGCCAAGGTCCAGCCGGCGGCGCAGCTCCAGCATGCGCTTGTACAGGCTCAGGTGCGACGACGCCGAAGCGGCCTGCACATCCCGTGCCAGCCGCGCGAAACTTTCCGGCTGCGGCAGCCAGGGGTCCTGCCCATGGCCGAATCCGGCGTTGGGTCCCCCGGCCCGCCAGGGCAGCGGGACGCGGCAGCCGTCGCGGCCCAGCCGCGCGCCGCCGGTGCGGGCGAAAGTGGGGTCCTGGCGCTGGGTGCCCGGGATGTCGATCCCGTCCGGGAGGCCGAGTTCTTCACCCTGGTAGAGGTAAGCCCCGCCTGGCAGCCCCAGCATGAACATGGATGCCGCTGCCGCCCGGGATCGTCCGAGGTCCTCGTCCGGCTGCGGATCCAAGATGCCGATTCCGTCACCGTCGCGCGGCGCCTGGCCGTTGTACCCGAAACGGGTGGCGTGGCGGACGACGTCGTGGTTGGAAAGCACCCAGGTGCTGGGAGCGGCGACGGCGTCCAGCGACGTCAGTGCCTCGGTGATGACGTGGCGCATGCGGTGCACGTCCAGGCCCGCGTGGAGGTAAGGGAAGTTGAAGGCTTGGTGCATTTCGTCCGGGCGGACCCAGTCGGCGAGCCGGGGGAGCGGGTCAACGTTTGCCTCGGCACAGAGAATCCGGTCGGGGCCATACTCGGCGAGAATCCGCCGCCACTGGCGGTAGATGTCATGGAGGGCAGGCTGGCCAAACATCGGAGCGTCGCGTCCGGGGAAGCCGTCGGAGCTGCTGCCGTCGGCGCGGCCGCCCCACTCAGGCAGGCCGGGGGCCTTCACGAGGGCGTGCGCCACGTCAACCCGGAAACCGGAGACGCCGCGGTCCAGCCAAAAGCGCAGGACCCGCTCGAATTCGTCATGGACGGCGCGGTTGTCCCAGTTGAAATCGGGCTGGGAGGAGTCGAAGAGGTGCAGGTACCACTGGCCCGGGGCGCCGTCCGGTTCGGTGATCCGGGTCCATGCGGAACCGCCAAAGTGGGACTGCCAGTTGTTCGGCGGTTCCTCACCGAATGCTCCACGGCCGTCGCGGAAGATGAACATGTCCCGCTCCGGGCTGCCGGCGGGCGCGGTCAGGGCGGCCTGGAAGGCCGGGTGCTGGTCCGAGCAGTGGTTGGGCACGAGGTCCACGATCATCCGCAGCCCCAGCCGGGTGGCCTCGGCCATCATGGCGGCGAAATCGTCCAGCGTGCCGAACAGGGGGTCGACATCGCAGTAGTCACTGACGTCGTAGCCGGCGTCACGCTGCGGAGAGCGGTAGAACGGGGACAGCCAGACGGCGTCGATGTCCAGTTCGGCAAGGCGCGGCAGTTCGGCGGTAATCCCGGCGAGATCGCCGATGCCGTCGCCGTTCAGGTCCCGGAACGAACGCGGGTAGACCTGGTAAATCACGGCAGTACGCCACCATCCGGGAATGTGGTCTGCGGCGTGCACCGGCGTCAGCGGACCGGTCAGGGGGCCGGCCAGCTCGGCGGGGGAGAAAAGAACTGAATCAACGGACATGATGGCCATCGTAAGGCTCCGAGACAAAAATGTGAAAACGCTTCCAGTCATTTTTCTAGAGGGACTTTCGACCGTTGAATGGACGAGCCCCACGGTAGTTGGAAGCGCTTACAACCATGAGCCGCATTACCGCCGACACACACCCTTAGACTGGGATTCGAATTCGAGCGAACTGGAGATCGCATGCGCAGCATCATCGATGAGCTGACCTCTTCCCTTGGCGCGGCGAAAATTGCCGCGGACGCCGCCACACGGGCCGCCTATGCCGTGGACCAGGCTCCCGTGCTGGATTTTCAGCTCCCGCTGGCCGTGGTCCGGGCCGAATCGGTGGCCGATGTGCAGGCAACGGTGCGTGCCTGCGCCGCCCGCGGCGTCGCGCTCGTGGCGCGGGGGGCCGGCACCGGAGTCTCCGGGGGCGCCCACGCGAGCGAGGGCTGCGTGGTGCTCACGCTCGAGGGGATGAACCGCATCCTGGACCTCAACCCGGATGACGAGACCGCCGTCGTGGAGCCCGGCGTCATCAACGCTGACCTCAACGCGGCCGCGGCCGTGCACGGGCTGATGTTCGCCCCGGATCCTGCAAGCTTCAAGATGTCGACCGTCGGCGGCAATGTGGCCACTAATGCGGGCGGCCTGCGCTGCGCGAAGTACGGGGTGACCCGGGAATCGGTCCTGGCCCTCGACGTCGTGCTCGCGGACGGTTCCCTCATCCACACCGGTCACCAGACCTTCAAGGGCGTCGCCGGCTACGACCTCACCGGGCTGTTCGTCGGCTCGGAGGGAACCCTGGGGATCGTGGTCGGTGTCACCGTGCGGCTGAAGTACCTGCCGCGAGAAGTGCACACCATCGCCGCCTTCTACCCGGATTTCCGCAGCGCCGCGGCCGGCGTCCTCGCGGTCGGCCAGGCCCGCGTGCAGCCGGCCATCATGGAACTGCTCGACGGCGGCTCGCTCGCCCAGCTCGACGACGTCCACGGCTCGGACCTGGCCGCGCGCGGGGCGTCCCTGCTGCTGATCCAGACCGACGGCTTCGGCGCGGCAGCGGAGGCCGCGGCCATCCGACCGGTCCTGGCGGCCGGGGGAGCGGTGGTGACCATGGAGGCCAACGCTGAGGCAGAGCAGCTGGTCGAGCTGCGCCGCAACAGCCGCGGCACCGAGGTGGACGACGAATACCGGGTGGGCGAGGACGTGGCCGTGCCGCGTTCGCGGCTGGTGGATTACGTGGCCGAGCTCGAGGCAATGGCGGCGGAGCACCGGGTCCAGCTAAAGGTCGTGGCCCATGCCGGCGACGGAAACCTGCACCCCACGTTCTGGATCGACCGGGTGGACAATGCCGTGGACCCCGATGCCATGGAGCGCCTCGGCGCCGCCCTGGACAGGTCCATTGCCGTGGCACTGGCCATGGGTGGCACCATCACGGGTGAACACGGGATCGGCCAGTACAAGCTGCGTTGGCTGGGCCTGGAGCAGAAGGAACCGGTGCGTGAACTGCAGCGCCGGATCAAGGAGCTGTTCGACCCGGCCGGGATCCTGAACCCCGGCAAGGCGATTTAGCTGAAGCGATTTAGACCAGGCGTGCCACAACGCGCCCGGCGCGAAGCTCAGTCGTCGGAGTCGGGGTATTCGTCGATCGATTCGTCGCCGCCGTAGCGTGATTCCTCAGTCTCCACCTCGAGGATCTTGAGCAACCCAGTGTCCGGGTTGAGCATGATGGCAGCCTCATCCCGGCGGTGGCGGAGCTCGTTGTCAATGTACGACTGGACGGCCTCGGCCAGGGGGATGTGCCGGTTCTCTTTCTCGGACATGTACCAGCGGTGCTCCAGGACCTCGTGTACCGCCTCGGCCGGTTCGAGCTTGCCGGAGAGATCGCGGGGGATGGCCCGCACAATCGGTTCGAAGATCTGGCTGACCCAAAGGTGCGCGCTGTATTCCTCGTCCATGCCCGGGTTGTTGTCCGCCCGGAAGGAGTCCATATCGTTCAGGAGCCGGCGGGCCTGGTTTTCCTGGGCGTCCAGGCCGGTCAGGCGCAGCAGCCGGCGCTGGTGATGCCCGGCGTCGACGACCTTGGGCTGGAGCTGGATGGTGGAGCCGTTCTGCGTGGTCTTGATCGCGTATTCCTCGACGTCGAAACCCAGCTCGTTGAGCCGCCGGATGCGGGCGGCCACGCGCCAGCGTTCCCCAATCTCAAACGACTCCTTCGCCGTCAGCTCGGTCCACAGCCGCCGGTAGCTGTCCATGATCAGCTCGCTGGTGGCTACCGGGTCCACCTTCTCCTCGATCAGGCCGCCGTCGAGCAGGTCCATGAGTTCCCCGGCGATGTTGACGCGGGCGATTTCGAGGTCGTACTCGCGCTGGCCGGTGGACAAATCCGGATACAACTCACCGGTCTCGGCATCTACGAGGTAGGCGGCGAAGGCGCCGGCGTCGCGGCGGAACAAGGTGTTGGAGAGCGAGACGTCGCCCCAGTAGAAGCCGATCAGGTGCAGCCGGACCAGCAGCAGCGCCTGGGCGTCGATGAGCCGGGTCAGGGTGTCCTTGCGCAGCATCTGGGAGAAGAGCGCGCGGTAGGGCATGGAGAACTTCAGGTGCCGGGTGACCAGCACGGGGTTCAGTGGCCGGCCGTCAGGGGTGGTGCGTCCGGTGATGACGGCCACCGGCTCCACGCCGGGAACGTCCAGCCGGGCCAGCTTGCGCAGCATGTGGTACTCGTGGCGGGCCACGTGCTCCGAGGTTTCCTTGATGGCGATGACGGAACCGCCGAGGTGGGCGAAGCGCACGATGTGCCGCGAGATGCCGCGGGGGAGCGCTGCCAAATACTCTGCCGGCCAGTCCTCGAGGGCAATGTGCCAGGGCAGGTCCAGGAGCTCGGGCTCGGTGGCGGCGGCCGTGATGCTCAGCGAACTGGACGCCATCGAGGCCTTTTCGTCATTGGCGCTGGCGGCTTCGTACCGGGGTAATTTTCCGATCTGACCGTAGTCAGTGGGCTCGTCGTGCCACTGGGCACTGTATTCCTCGGTCATGGGGTTTCCTCGGTCATGAGTCAATTCTTCCGTATTTTGCAGGTCCCGCCTAAAGCGGAGCAGTTAAAGCCCGACGGCGGCCCTCCACTGGGGAGGACCGCCGTCGGTTGCACCGTGGGTTAGTCGCCGAGGCGCAGGCCGGTCTTGGTGTCGAACAGGTGCACGTGGCCCGACTGCGGGCGGACCCAGATGGACTCACCCTTCATCGGGGGGCGGCGGCCGTCAACGCGGGCCACGATGTCGTGGCTCTGGCCGTCCAGCGTGGTGTGGCCGTAGACGTAGGCGTCGGCGCCGAGTTCTTCGACGACGTCGACCTCAACCTGGAGACCTTCGCCCTGGGCAACAGTCTCAAGGTCTTCCGGGCGGGAACCGAGGGTCACGGTCTGGCCGTGGGCCTCTTCGAGGACGTCGCGCGGAACCGGGTAAACGGTTCCGCCGAACTGCACGCCGCCGTCGACAACCGGGAGTTCGAGCAAGTTCATGGCGGGGGAGCCGATGAAGCCGGCCACGAAGACGTTCTTCGGCCGGTCGTAGAGGTTGCGCGGGGTGTCGACCTGCATCAGCAGGCCGTCCTTCAGCACCGCGACGCGGTCGCCCATGGTCATGGCCTCGACCTGGTCGTGGGTCACGTAGACCGTGGTGACGCCAAGGCGGCGGGTCAGGGACGCGATCTGGGTGCGGGTCTGCACGCGCAGCTTGGCATCAAGGTTGGACAGCGGCTCGTCCATGAGGAAGACCTGCGGGTTACGCACGATTGCGCGGCCCATGGCCACACGCTGGCGCTGGCCGCCGGAGAGTGCTTTCGGCTTGCGGTCGAGGTACGGCTCGAGGTCGAGGAGCTTGGCAGCTTCACGGACGCGCTCGGCGCGCTCTTCCTTGCTGACGCCGGCGATCTTCAGCGCGAAGCCCATGTTGTCCGCCACGGTCATGTGCGGGTACAGGGCGTAGTTCTGGAACACCATGGCGATGTCGCGGTCCTTCGGCGGAACGTCGGTGACGTCACGATCGCCAATGAGGATGCGGCCGGAGTTGACATCCTCAAGACCTGCAAGCATGCGCAGGGAGGTCGACTTTCCGCAGCCGGAGGGTCCAACGAGGACCAGGAATTCGCCATCGGCGATGTCGATGTTGAGCTTGTCGACAGCGGGCTTTTCGGTGCCCGGGTACAGACGTGTTGCGTTATCAAAAGTAACTGTAGCCACAGTTATCAATCCCTTCACCGGCAGGTACGTGCCGGACGATCCGTAGTGAATGGTCATTTTATGCAGTTGTTAATTCAATTTTGGGTTTCTCATGCGCATACTCCTCGGCCGAAGCCGAGGAGTATCCAATGACGCCGCACGGTAGTTGTGCGCCACATCACAAACAGAGTATGTCAGATTTGTGGCAATTGGGCCAGAATGTTACGGATGTCACAGGTGATGCTGCCCACTCGGGCGCCGCGGCGGCTGCTTTTCCCGGCGTTTCTCGGTGCCCGACCTCTTAGTTCCCGACTGCGCGTGTCCGCTCCCTCAGGAGGGCTTCGAGCAGTTCGCAGATGTGGACCGGCGCCTCCACCCGGAACTCGGCCTGGGTGAAATCGAGCCCCACTTTTACGCCGAGATCGCCCGGGACGAGGCTGGCCAGGGCGTCCTCGTCGGTGGTGTCGTCTCCGGCGAAGACCACGGCTGTGGCTCCGGCCGCCTGCCGCAGGAAGGCAATGCCCTCTCCCTTGGAAGCGTTGACCACGGACGTTTCCAGGACCCGGTGTCCGGTCTTCAAGAACACGCCGCTACGGTCCTGCAGGACTGCCCGCGCCGCGGCGACAGCGTCCTCAGCGACATCGGCGGCCGCGAGCCGCGTGTGCAGGACGACGCCGGCCGGCTTGTCCTCCAGAAGGGTCCCGGGTGCCTGCTCCGCGATCTCCTCAAGCTCCTTGCGGACGTCGGCCAACAGTTCCCGCTGGGCGTCGTCGAGCAGCAGCTGCGAGGAGCCCGGCCCCATCCAGACCTCGGCGCCGTGGCTGCCGATCAGCAGCGTGTTCTCCGGCGGGAAGGCGACGGCGCGCAGGCTGTCCAGCGCGCGGCCGGAGATGAGGGCCGTCGTCGTCCGTGGAAGTTCCGCCAGTCCCGCGAAGGCGGCCGCCGAGCGCGGGAGCGCACGGGAGTCGGCCGCGTGGTCCACGAGCGGCGCCATGGTCCCGTCGAAGTCCATCGCCACGAGCAGGTGCTCGGTGCCGGCGACACGACGCACCGCAGCCAGCAGTTCAGGGCGGAGTGAGAGCGGGGCCGTGCCTGAATCGTTGGCGCCTGAATTGTTGGTGCCGGTGGCGTCAGGAGTCATCGCGTACAACCTTTTCGGCGAGGGCTTTCAGGAAGTCGGAAGACCAGAGGTCGACGTCGTGGTCCAGGATCTGCTTGCGCATGGCCCGCATGCGGCGGGATGCCTCGGCCGGCTGCATATTGACGGCCTTCATGATGGTGTCCTTGAGGCCGTCGATGTCGTGCGGGTTCATCAGCATGGCCTGCTTGAGCTGGTCGGCGGCGCCGGCAAACTCACTCAGTACCAACGCGCCGTCGTTATTCGTCCGGGCCGTGACGTATTCCTTGGCCACGAGGTTCATGCCGTCGCGCAAGGCTGTGACCAGCATGACGTCCGCGGCCAGATATAGGGACACCATCTCCTCGATGGGGTAGCTGTGGTGCAGGTAACGGACGGCCGTGTTCTGCATGGTGTCGTAGGTGCCATTGATGTGGCCCACGGTGCCCTCGACCTCCTCACGGAGCAGGCGGTACTGTTCCACGCGTTCCCGGCTGGGGCTTGCCACCTGGATCAGGGACGCATCCTCCACCGTCACCTTGCCGTCCTGGAGCAGTTCCTCGTAGGCCTTGAGCCGGTGCCGGATGCCCTTTGTGTAGTCGAGCCGGTCGACGCCGAGCAGGATGGTCTTGGGGTTGCCGAGGTCCCGGCGGATCTGCTGCGCCCGCTCAACGACGTCCGGCCTCTGCGCCAGCTCGGTGATCTGCTTGACGTCGATGGAAATGGGGAACGCCTGGGCCCGGGCGATGTGGGTGGTGTCGCCGTCGTTGCCCTTCACATGGACCTGCTGCTGCTTGACGCTGGCGCCCAGGAAGCGGCGGGCCGAGCGCATGAAGTTCCCGGCGTCGCTGCTGCGCTGGAAGCCCACGAGGTCCGCGCCCAGCAGGCCGTCGATGATCGCTCGGCGCCACGGGAGCTGCGCGAAGATTTCGGGCGGCGGGAACGGGATGTGGTTGAAGAATCCGATCTTCAGGTCCGGCCGAGCCTCCCGGAGCATTTTCGGGACCAGCTGGAGCTGGTAGTCCTGCACCCAGACGGTGGCGCCCTCGGCCGCGTGCTGGACGACGGCGTCCGCGAACCGCCTGTTGACCCTCCGGTAGGAGTCCCACCAGGCACGGTGGAACTCCGGCGGGGCGATGACGTCGTGGTACAGCGGCCACAGGGTGGCGTTCGAGAAGCCCTCGTAGAACAATTCAATGTCGTTCGTGCTCAGCTGGACCGGGATGAGGTCGATGCCGCCGTGGCTGAAGGGCTCGACGGTCTCGTCTGGTGCCCCGTGCCATCCCACCCAGGCGCCGTCGGTCTTGGTCATCATGGGAGCCAGGGCCGTCACGAGTCCGCCGGGGGAGCGGCGCCAGCCGTCCTCGCAGCCGGCCTCATCGGCGGAGCAGCGGTCAACGGGCAGCCGGTTGGACACTACGATGAAGTCGAAATGGCCCGCCGCGTCGGTGCCTTTGGCGTCACTGTTCTTCGCACTGGCAGACGCTGTATGCCCTGCTTTGGTGGTGTGTTTCGCGCTATGGTCGGCGCTTTCCGGTGCTTCCATTGGTGCCCCCTGGGGTCGCTCGTGGCTCTCCATCAACCCTAGCCGCACGGAATCTTCCGGGCTATTCGTCCGTTGGGCAGGCGGAAGGGAAACTTGAAAGCGCAAGTTCTCGGGTTTCTCCCCTAAAATGATGAAGTTGCCACTGAGTGGACCGTCCCTGGCCGTACGACCCGAGGAACCAATGAGCCCCGCAAACGAACCCCGACAGTCTAAGGCAGAGCGCACTGCCGCGGCGCGCGAGAAAGCCCGTGAGATCCGCGAGGCGCAGCTGAAAAAAGAGAAGCGCAATAAGCTGCTGATCGGCTGGGGAATTGTTGCCGCCGTCGTCGCCATCATCGTGATCGTGGCGTTGGTTGTCACTTCCAACATCAAGAACAACGCCCCGGTGGCCGACGAGGGGCCCACCCCGGCCAACGGCAACGTCCACGGCGGCGTCACCCTGCTGGCGAACACTGGGGTTGCCAAGACCGATCCCGCAACCGTGAAGCTGTCCGATCTGCCGTCCGCGCCGGCCACGCCGCCGTCTCCGGTCACGGCACCGGGCGCCGAGGCCGAGGCCGGCAAACCGGTCAAGGTGGTCCTCTATATCGACTTCATCTGCCCCGTCTGCAAGGACTTCGAGGCGAAGTACAACGAGACCCTCACCAAGCTGCGCAATGACGGCAAGATCACGGTGGAATACCGCCCGCTCGGATTCCTGGACAGCCGGTCCACCACCAACTACTCCTCGCGCGCGGCCAACGCCGCAGCCTGCGTGGTGAATGAATCCCCGGAGAAGTACTCGGACTTCGTCGACCTGCTGTTCGCGAAGCAGCCGGCCGAAGGCAGTGCGGGCCTGTCCGACACCGAGTTGAAGAAGATGGCCACCGACGTCGGGGCCAAGAGCATCGACCAGTGCGTGGATGACAAGACGTACCGCCCGTGGGTTAAGCACACCACCCAGGAGGCCGCGGTGATCGGCGTGACCGGCACGCCCACCGTGTTCGTCGAAGGAAAGCAGTGGGGCACGGGCGACAGCGCCAAGACCCCGTTCGATCAGTACCTGCAGGCCGCGGTCGACGCCAAGAAGTAACCGTCCAACTCCCGGAGGCTGTTGAGGGACGCTGTTCAAGGCCCGGCCCGGTTTACTCCGGGCCGGGCCTTCCTGTTGCTGAGCCGCCTGCGCTCTTGCCACCGTTTTTACCACCGGGCATCCGTGGGCTAACCTTATCTAGCGCCTAGGCGCCGGCCCTTTTGCGGACGGGTACCTGGCGGCACAGGAATGCCTCCTTAGCTCAGTTGGCCAGAGCACCGCTCTTGTAAAGCGGGGGTCGTCGGTTCGAATCCGACAGGGGGCCCTTCGAATGCCCTGACCTGTGGTTTTATTACCACAGGTCGGGGCCCTTTGCACTTTTGGCCGTGGCCTCACCCTTTACTCATCCTTATCAACATTGAGTTCGGGGGCGGACTTAACTCCTACGGGCGGTTCCGCTTCCGGATTGGCTGCATCGAACGCGCTCAGCACCGCCCTCGTGTCGATCGCCTCCTTGTACTCCTCGGCGTAGTGCTTCCGCGTCATCGACACCTTGGAGTGGCCGGCCTGGTATGCGGCCGTTTCCGCTCCCATGGTTCGAGCAATGAGGGTCGGCGAAACCGCAATGCGGCCACCAGTGGGGCCAGCTCATATCGATGTCTGCGATGACCGCCCAATCGGCTGCGGGGGTGGCGGGAAGGTGCCAGGTGGAGCTGAGGTCGAAGAGGCGCGGGGTCATATGGCTATCTTGGCACTGACAACCGTGCCTGAAGACCTTCAGGTGATTTCCGCCCATGACACCTAAACAATGATCGAATTCCAAACGGCCCTTTTGTTAAGCTGCCAATCCGTAACGGGGTGCCCCGATGTTTTTCAACTTGGTGCGGAGCGGCGGTGCTAGTTGCACTAACCGGGCATTGGGTGAGCGCCCGCGCCCGTGCTTTCTCTCTGCTCGAAGCCTCCGGCGCAACTACGGGATTGAGACTTACGACGCTAACCGCTCACTTGGCTTGTGATCGGAACTGGTCAGTTCAACGCCGCGTTCGGGCTGATTGATCTCGGCCCACACCACATCGAGGGAGAGCCCCAGGACATCGGCGATCGCGGCGATGGTCGGGAAGGCGGGGGTCGCTACGCGGCCCGTCTCGATCTTCCGGAGGGTCTCCGGTGAGACGCGCGCATCCAGCGCGATGTCGAGCATAGAGCGCTCGCCCCGGGCGCGACGCAACAGGGCGCCGAGGCGCTGTCCGCGCTCAACCTCTTCGAATGTGAGCGGCAATCTGACCATAGCTCCGATTATACCGGGATAATATGGCCGGTATAGTTATTGGATGATTGAGATCCTGAACCCCGCCGAACTGGCCCGAGCAAAAGAGACTGGCGCCCTGGTCGCTGACATCCTGCAGACACTGAAGAGCCGCAGTACTGTCGGCACGAACCTCCTGGACATCGACCGGTGGGCCCAGACCATGATCGTGGAGGCTGGAGCCCTGTCCTGTTACGTGGACTACGAGCCATCCTTCGGGCGCGGGCCGTTCGGACATTACATCTGCACGGCCGTTAATGACGCCGTGCTCCACGGACTGCCATACGACTACACGCTTGCCGACGGGGACCTGCTGACACTCGACCTCGCTGTCGCCAACGGAGGAGTCGCGGCGGACTCTGCCATCAGCTTCCTCGTGGGCGACTCAAAGCCCCCGGAAAGCGTGGCGATGATCAGCGCGACCGAGCGCGCATTGAGCGCAGGGATAGCAGCTGCCGGACCCGGAGCCCGCATCGGCGACATCTCCCATGCCATCGGCTCCGTCCTCAGGGAGGCGGGGTACCCGATCAACACGGAGTTCGGGGGTCATGGCATCGGATCGACCATGCACCAAGACCCGCACGTTCCAAACACCGGACGGCCCGGACGAGGATACAAACTGCGACCCGGGCTGCTGCTCGCGCTGGAGCCATGGGTCATGGCCGACACTGCTGAACTCATCACCGACGCCGACGGGTGGACGCTCCGAAGTGCGACAGGGAGCAGGACAGCACACAGCGAGCACACGATCGCCATCACCCACGACGGAGCCGAAATCCTCACCCTGCGGGAGCCCGAAAAGATCTGAGCGTACATCTGGTTTCCCGTTGGCAGTCGCGATGCCCGAGTGGTCTACGTTGACGTCATGACTTCCAGGCGCAGGTCTCTTAGTGCGTTCCTAGCGAGGGCAACTGATAGTGCGCGGAAGTGTCCGCTGCTACTTCGAGCGGCACGCCCTCTGCTGACCTGTGCACAGGTTTGCCCTAGATCCCGGTAGGCGGGAAACGGCGCGCCTCGGGTGCGCGGACGGTTGCGCTGGCCGTTCCAAGCGTTCAGAAGTCAGCCCAGTCGGCGGTGTTTTACCATTCCTGATGTTCGCGGGTCAGCCCGAACGGGACTGCATCGCTGAGATCGACTGTGAAGGAGGCATGGTCGTGTTGGGTGACCAGGATTCCCTGTCGCCCTTCGTGCATTGCTTGAGACAAGGCGGCCTCGACGGCGGCGTCGAGTTGGCGTTCCATGCTGGAACGGTCGGTTGCGGTGACCGTGATGGGAAGGTCGATAGTTGTTTGCATGTGGGACTGACTTTCTCGTGTCGACTGTTTGGTGGGGTTCAAAGGAATCCCTGGCGGGCAACTGACCGTACGTGCAGCTGGTTCGATTGAATTCAAGTGTCGAAGGGTTCGTTCCGCTTCAGCACATGGCGCGGCAGGCGCCAGCTGTGTAACTCATCCAGGCCCCGGGCGTCCCACCGCGGCAGGTAAGGAGTCGGAGCGCAAAAGCCCCCAGCAGCCAGGTCCAGCGGCGCGGCATTCCGCCAGGATCATCAGGGTTGCAGCAGCTGGAACCGGAACCGGCATGGAAACGACGTCCGGGTGGGGACAACGTTTTCCTAAGTACGGGGCACCGCCGGCTTGGGCAGACGGCGGGGGTGCTGCCGTCTATTGAATGCCATTCATTTATGTTGAGGCGCGGAAGCGGAAACGTCAAATGCGCCTCGTGGAGCAAGCGACAGGAGGGCCGTCCACGTGTGTGGGCGTGCCATTCATGAACTGGTCCGAGGCGTCCTCTACTGACGGCCAGGACTCACTATTGCCGGGCACTCCTGTCGCCGCTTCTTGGCGCCGATAAAGGACGTTTTGTCGTTAGCGCCGGAGCCCTGCGGGCCGTCGGCTTTACTCGGTTCGGTGGCTTAGAAACGGCCAAGTGGGCCGCAACACGGTGATCATCATGACCTCCAACCTCGGCTCGGAGTTCCTGGCCAGCAAGGGCGGCGCGATGGCTTTTGTATCCAAGACCGACGAGGGCCACGGCTTCGGCTCGGAGAAGGCGCTGCGGGATCGGGTGCTGGGCCGGCTGCGGGAGACGATGCGGCCGGAGTTCCTCAACCGCATCGACGAGATCGTCCTGTTCCGCAAGCTGGACCAGGGGCAGCTGCGCCGGATCGTTCGGCTGATGCTGAACCAGACGGAAGCCCGCCTGCAGTCCCAGGGCATCGCTCTCGAGGTCAGCGAAGCGGCTGTCGACTGGATCGCCGAACGCGGCTACGAGCCCTAATACGGAGCCCGGCCGATGCGCCGCGTGATCCAGCGCGAGCTGGACGACCGGATCGCGGATCTGTTCGTGGCGTCGGACCTTCAGTCCGGCGGCCAGGTGGCCGTCTCGGTCGACGGGCAGTCGCTGGTCGTCGAGGCCCGCCATGAGGCGATGCCGCTGGCGGCGTAAGCCGCCTCCGGATCCGCCCGCGGGTGGATCCGGACCTCGGCCGGGTACACAGGACCCCCTGTGTACCCGGCTGTCTGCCGAGCCCGTCCCGGTCCGCTGTGCCACGTCGCCAGCCGTTTCAAGGATGCGCTGTGGCGCGAGATGTTCTACCTCGTCCAGAGCGGCGTGACGATCGTCAAGGACATCGACACGCCATTTCCTATGGCCCCGGCCTGCCCTGAGCGATGGCAGCGGCTCTCTACACATGTACTTGGCAGGGCACTGCATATGCTTAGCAGGGCAATAGGTCTGTCACGCCTGCGCAGGAGGGCTCTTGCCCTGGCGAGCTTCATCGGGTTGACAATGCTCCAGTGCTGACGAGATGTGGAACGTAGGAGATTCGTCTTGGCTATAACACCTGTACCGCGTTCAGACGCGGAGGTCCGCCCGTACCTCGACTCCCTGGGCTTGCCGGGGATTATTGATCTGCATGTGCATTTCATGCCTTTCACGGTGCTGGAGAAGGTGTGGGTGTTCTTTGACCGCGTTGCGGACAGCGGGGCTCCGCCCTGGCCCATCACCTACCGGGACTCGGAAGAGGAGCGGGTGCGAACGCTGCGAGACATGGGAGTGAAGGCATTCACCACGCTGAACTATGCACACCGCCCCGGCATGGCGCAGTGGCTCAACGACTACTCAACAGCATTCGCCTCGACCCATGCTGACGCCATCCACTCTGCCACTTTCTACCCAGAGCCAGGCGTGGAAACCGTCGTCGCGCACAGCTTGAAACAAGGCGCTCGAATCTTCAAGGTACACATTCAGGTGGGAGGATTCTCACCTTTGGACCCTCAGCTTGCACCCGCCTGGGAGCTCATCGAGGACTCCGCTACACCGGTCGTTATCCACTGCGGCAACGGTCCGCACCCCGGAGAGTACACCGGACCCGAACCCATCCGCGAACTCATCAAAAGGTACCCCTCGTTGGTGCTCATCATCGCGCACGCAGGCCTGCCGGAGTACCAGGAGTACGCCGACCTTGCAGCAAACAATCCTCACGTCTACCTCGACACCACAATGGTCGGCACCTCCTATATGGAACAGGTCGCCCCGATTCCGCCCGGATACCAGGACACCCTTGCCGGACTGTCACACAAAGTCGTCTTCGGCACGGATTTCCCTTCGATTCCCTACTCCTACAGCCACCAGATTCAGGTACTCGAAGGCTGGGGACTCGGAAGCCAATGGATGAAAAATGTCCTCTGGCACACCCCGCAGACACTCCTAAGGCTGGACCGGCTGCCCTAGCCACGCCTGTCTTTGCTCCTAACCCTGGGGCACGCCGTGTCCGAGCCCTTGCGCCCGCAAAAATGTCCGTTGGAGGATCGGCTTACCGCCGGCGCGGTAAAGTGACACAATCAGTCGTGTTCGCAGCGTCCGTCCAGGACTTCAATTGTGCCGCTGATGTCCACCTGAACACCTTCTGCATGGCGGAACCTACAGGGCTCCAGAGCCTCCATTTCTGCGGCATCGAGAAGCCCAATAGTGTCGGCTCCGGTGGCCAGGGCAGCGAGGGACTTGGAATGCACTCTGGCGAGGGTGATGGCCACGAGTTCCAGGTAGGGGGTTCCGTTGCGTTGTTCGAGATCGTCAAGGTAGCCACGCATGCGTGCGGGAAACCGCCGGGTGAAGGCCGCCATGAATGGTGGGTTCCGGGTCTAGGTCCCAGCGATAGGCACCTTCTGTGTCTCGGGGGATCCCTGCTCGGGTACGGGGACACGGATTTCCAGGACGCCGTCGAACCGGCGGACGGGTTCGGGAACGTCGACCCCGGCGCGGGGCAGAATGTTACTCATCGGTCTTGACTTCTGTCGTGTCCGGGTCACCCTTCGAGACAGCGAAGCCGGGGAATGAATAACCGCGGCGTCGCTTCCGTCTGCTGTCCGTTCTTGGGGGTGGGGAAACGGCGCCGCGACTTCCCTGCTTCCTGTCACGACGTGGGATCCATGTCCAGCAGCTCCCCGGTTTTTCCAAGCACCGCGGGCTGAAGTGCCCCGATAATGGAGGCATGCGAAGGGTCATCGAGTGCGCCTGAGGGATTCGGAGACGCGCAGGTCGTGAGTAACCATAGTTTCAGCCCCCCGTCAACAGCACCCGGGTTCGGCTGGCGGTCATGGCAGGCGGAGGGCTGGCCGTGGCCGTTGCCGTGGGGCTCTTGGGCTCCTGGGCCTACGCCCCGGCCATCGGGTGGGCGGCCGCGTCGCTGATCTACCTGGTTTGGGTGTGGTCCGTGATAGGGCGCCTCGATGCGTCGGAGACCTCTGCCCACGCACTCCGCGAGGATCCCGGCCGGTTCGCCTCCGATATTCTCGTCCTGGCGGCCACGATGGGCAGCTTCGGCGGCGTCGCACTCATCCTGCTGGATGCCGGTTCCGCCGAAGGGGGAACGAAATCGGTCATCATTGGCGTTGCTCTGGGCAGCGTCGCCCTCTCTTGGCTCCTGGTCCACACCCTTTTCACACTCCGCTATGCCACCCTTTACTACCGGGCAAATGATGGAGTGGACTTCAACAAGAAAAATCCGCCCAGGTACGCGGACTTCGCGTACCTCTCCTTCACCATCGGCATGACATTTCAGGTTTCCGACACCGACCTGACCACCGACGCCATACGGTATGCCGCCCTGCGCCAGGCCCTGCTTTCCTACGTGCTGGGAGCCATCGTGCTGGCCACAGCGATCAATCTCGTCGCGGGCCTCGTCCGCTGAAGGTCCGACTCCCAGTTGCCGGACTGGATTCCTGATATTTAGCAGGGCCGTCAGCGGCATCGTCGTACTTATCCGTGCCAGTCCAAGGAGTTCACTGTCCCGGGTCCTGGCCGGTGTGGGCCAACTACATGCCGGCGCACCAGACGATTCGGACTGCTCCGTTGTGGCTGTCCTGCGCCGTGCCCGACGTTGGGGTGAGTGTTCAGGGCGGGGGAGGCCGAACCGTTGGTACAGCAGGGGCAGCCCGGCCTGGAGCCCGTAGCCGAGTGCGTGGCCGCGGCGGCCGGCCCCGCCCGCGCCGGCTGCGATGAGCCACGTTCGGCGTCCCAGCGGGTTCGGCCGGTCATGCTTCGGGGCACAACCACCTGGTGTCGGCCGTTCCGCCTTTAGCTGCTACGCGTTGTTCCTGGTTAGCCGGATTGTCTCTGCCCTACGTGGCTAGAATCTGCCATGCCGTGAACGGGACATTTCCGGCTGGTGGGCTCCTCAACCCAGTAGGGGTTGAACTCGGCGAGCTGGTTGACCCACTCGATGGCTTCGGAGACTTCCCAGCGCTGGTTGGCGTCGATAGCAATGGGCAGGTCGCCGACCGCCTGCCGTGCCAGGGCCATCCGGCGGCGGTCATCGTTGATGTCGCCGTCCACCTTGAGCTTGATCATGGAGAACCCGTCGGCAGCCGCTTCCTTGCTGAGCCGAACTAGCTTCTCGTCGCTGTACCCGAGCCAGCCTGGCGACGTCGTGTACGCCGGAAAGCCGTTCACCCTGAGGGCCGCGATGCGGGCGGCTTTGCCGTCCTCGCCGGCCAGCAGGATGTCCAGCGCCTGCTCCGGGCTCAAGGCATCGCGGATGTGGGTGAAGTCGACGACGTCGACGATCTCCCGGGCGGGCATTTCACTAAGCAGGAGCCACAGGGGCTTCTTTTCGCGCCGCGCGCGGATGTCCCAGAGAGCACTAACGAGCGCACCACAGGCCATCTGCGTCGCGCCCTTTTCCGGACCCAGCCAGCGCAGCTGCGAATCATGGATGAGGCGCTTGGAGGCACCGCCGAGGTCGTAGATGAGTTCATCGATATCGCGGCCGAGGAGCAGCTTGGCATAGGCGTCGATCGCGTGGGTGAGGATTTCGTTGCCGCGGCCGCGGCCGCAGCTGAAGACGAAGCCGTGGCCCTCGTCACCCGCATCGGTGCGGATGACTGCGTAGGCGGCCGATTAATCGGGGTCAACGTTGACGGCGTCAGAGCCATCGAGCTCTAGGGACGTGGGGAAGCGTACGTCCTGGGTATGGATGGAAATGATGGAAGGCACGATTATCTTCTCTCTGGTCCATTTAACGGGCGGACGCGATTTTTATTTGACTTCCGAACTGGCGGGATGCTGCGTTTCATGGCGCCCGCGTCTACTTCAGCTGCAGTGACGCGGTCTCGGGCCTCATGCTCTCGAGGTAAGCAAATAGGGCCGTGATCCCGAAGGTCCAGGGTTGCATTTGTTCAGTTTGCTCGGTCCGGTTGACGAGCGAGCCGAGCCGCGGGCTGCTGATCGTGACAAGATCACCGTCCTTGTGCGTGAAGCCTAGGCCTTCGGCGTCGCGGTCCTGGGTGGGGGCGAAGAGCGTTCCTGTAAAGAGCGCGAACCCGTCCGGGTACTGATGGTGCCTGCCGCGCGCTGCATTGATCAGTTCCTCGAAGGGACGGCTGATGCGGGCAAGACTGTTCCTGCCTTCCATCCGGTAGCCGTCCTGACCTTCTACCGTGAGCTCGATTTCTTCCGTGCGGAGGGACTCCAGCGTGAAGTCGTTGTGGAATAGCCGGATAAATGGGCCTATGGCGCAGGAGGCGTTGTTGTCCTTGGCCATGCCGAGCAGCAGGGCGCTGCGACCCTCCACATCCCGGAGATTCACGTCGTTCCCCAGGGTTGCGCCCATGACCCGGCCGGCGGAGTCGAGGACGAGCACCAGCTCGGGCTCCGGATTGTTCCAGGAGGAAAAGCCGGGAATGTCTATGCCGTTTCCGTACCCAACGGAGGAGAGTACGGGGGCTTTTGTGAATACCTCAGGGTCCGGGCCGAGGCCGACCTCCAGATACTGTGACCACATGCCCTGGGCCGTCAGTACTTTCTTGGCCTCCTGTGCCTGTTCGGATCCCGGGCGGAGGGAGCTCAGGCTGCCCCCAAGGACGTCCGCGACAGTTTTACGGACTTCTGCGGCCCGGTTGAAGTCACCGCCACACCGCTCTTCGATGACCCTTTCGATCATGCTCTCAACAAACGTCACTCCGCAGGCCTTGATCACCTGAAGATCGATGGGTGCCAGCAGATGGGGCCGGTTGCGGTCCTTGTGGACGGATGCCGCCACGATTTCCGCCAGTTTCCAGCGCGGGGTGCCCATTCCGAGGAGCGCCCTGTCTGCCGGGTTCTCATGTTCCATGAGTTCAGCAACGGTACGGACCTCGGGGGTCAGATCGAAAACCTCTTCCCCCCGGACGCTAACCACCCGCGGGCCCTGAGTGGCCGGGTCCCACACCCGGCCGATGAGGAGCGCGTCCTCCGCGTCAACGGGAAGGATCTGCTGCGACGATGCGTGGCTCATTTGCTTGCCTCGCTTTCAGCGCTGGACTCCCAGACGCCGTCGACCCGCCGGCGAATTCGCCAGGGATTGTCGTCCCGCAGCGGTTCGGGTAGCTGCGAGGCCGGGAAGGAATCGTAAGCGACGGGGCGCATAAAGCGACCGATCGCTGCCGTGCCGACGGATGTTGTGGTGGCCGTGGTAGCGGGGTAGGGGCCGCCGTGGTGCTGCGCATACGATACGGTCACGCCGGTGGGCCAGGCGTTCCAGAGCAAGCGCCCGGACCGCTCCCGCAGCACTGCGAGCAATTCGTTGACGTCCTCCTCGGGTTCGGCCTGAACGGTGGCCGTAAGCTGCCCGTCCAGCGAGGCTGCAAGCTCAGCCAGATCGGTCCCCGGGCTGTAACGGATCACAAGCGTCGCGGGCCCGAACATCTCCTGCTCCAAGATTTCGGGCCGTTGCCGGACTTCGTCCGCTGTCGTCACAAGTACGGTGGGCCGGGGCGCCTCAGAGTCATCCCCGGCGACCAGCACGTTAACGCCCGGGGTCGAACGCACGGCATTCAGCGCCTTGTCGAATCCCTCCCGCAGCTTAGGGCTGAGCAGGGGGCTGACCTGCTTTGTGCCGAGCTCCTGGTGGAGGACCTCCGCAATGTCGTCGGCGTCGTCGATCGGGGCGAACAGCAGGCCGGGCTTCGTGCAGAACTGGCCCATACCCATGGTGAACGATGCGGCGTAGCCCGTCAGGATCTGCTCACGCCGTGCGCCCCACGCCTGCTGGGTGACAAAGACCGGATTGATGCTACCGAGTTCGCCGTAGAACGGAATGGGAGTGGGACGCCGGGAGGCCCGGTCAAAAAGCGCACGCCCGCCCGATGTTGAGCCTGTGAACCCGATGGCCTTCACCAGCGGATGGTCAACCAGTGCTTCA
Source organism: Arthrobacter sp. ok362 (assembly GCF_900102785.1). Lineage (GTDB taxonomy): Bacteria > Actinomycetota > Actinomycetes > Actinomycetales > Micrococcaceae > Arthrobacter. Next base: position 55,210 of record NZ_FNGC01000018.1, on the reverse strand, counting down.
GCCGCCTGGCGGCCTATGACGGTAGAGAAAAGACCTGCAGGCGCCCCGCCTTTTTTGAGGGCTTCCTCAACTACCGCCCCGGTCCGGACAGCCAACTGCAGGTGCCCCTCATGGATCTTGTGCACTACTGCACATCCTGCCGCAAGCGCCGAAGCGCTGTCCCCGCCCATCACACTGAAAGCGAAGGGGAAGTTGGAGGCACCAAAAACGCCCACGACGCCGAGCGGGACGGAGAATCGCCGAATGTCGGGTCTCGGACCCATACCCCATGACGGATCGGCGTGGTCGATGGTGGCGTCAAGGTGTGCACCCTGGATGATTTCATCCATGAACAACCGAAGTTGGAATACGGACCGCCGCAGCTCGAAACGGAGACGGCCCTCGTCAAGATGCGTCTCCTGCCGCCCCAAGGCGACCAACTCGTCAGCGTTGGCTTCCAATGCGGAGGCCATTTCCGCCAACCAGCCCGCCCGCTGGCGTGGGGAGATCTCCTTGGCCTGCTCATAGGCGTTGTGAGCGGCTACGATCTGGTCGTTGGTCTGCTCGAGTGTTGTGATCATGGCTCTATTCCTTCCGGGGCCTGCGCCCCTTGGATCGACTGCTTCGGGCTGGGTATCAAGCTTCTGCGTAGCCGCTTGTGGCGGCGGCTTGCGTTCATTGTGCGAAATTTCGAACCCGCACTGTAGGATGGACTTTCGGTCCTGGAAAATCCGTTGCCTAGAGAGGGTATTGCTGTGGCACGTCTGACTCCCGCTGTCCTTCGGAGTCTCGATGTTCTGGAACTCTTTCTCGATGCCCGCCATGGATTGACGGCTCCGGAAGTCGTTCAGCGGACCGGGCTTCCCCGGACCACCGTCCACGAGCTCCTCACTACGCTGGCCGAGCGTAGGTACCTCCGCCGGGACGACACCACCGCCACCTACCACCTGGGGCTCAGCGTCTTCCGGCTCGGCAACGCCTTCGCCGAACGGCTGGACCTGCATTCCGTTGGCCTGCGAGTCGCGGAGTCGGTCGCCCGGCAGTGCGATGAAACGGTGCATGTCGGGATTCTTGAAGGACCCGACGTCGTCTACGTCTGCAAGGTCGACAGCACCCAGTCCGTGCGGATGGTCTCCCGGATGGGCGGGCGGGTTCCCGCCAGCTGCACGGCCGTGGGCAAAGTCCTGCTGGCACATCTGTCGGAAGCCGACCGCAGCCGCCTGCTGCGCAAGGGCCTGGCCAAGCTCACCGCCCGCAGCATCACCGAGCCGCACGTGCTGGCGAATCAACTTGACCAGATCCGCGCCGCGGATGTGGCCTTCGAAGCCGGGGAGTCCAACCCGGACGTCTCCTGCGTGGCGGCCCCCATCCGGGACCACAGCGGAACGGTGGTGGCCGCGCTCAGCATCTCGGTCCCGGACATGCGCTGGAACCAGCGTTCCCCCGCGGAGTGGGCGGCCTTTGCTTCCGAGGGCGCGGGCCGGTTCAGCGCGGAGCTTGGTTTCCTCTGAACCTGAACCGCGACGCCGGTGGGCGGCACCGAAGTTAGTCCACAAACGAGACATGTTCTCGGGTCACGCCTGCGGTTGACTTTACCCCCAGCAGCTGCATGGACCTGACGTACTGGCCCCGGAGGATCTCCAGAGCGCGGGACACCCCTCGTTCCCCTCCGGCCATCAGGCCGTACAGGTACGCCCGGCCGACCATTGCCGCGTCCGCGCCCAGGCCGACGGCCGCCAGTATGTCGCTTCCGGACATCACGCCGCTGTCGATCAGCACGACAGGATCGGAGCCCAGCCGCTCCCGGACAACCGGAAGAATGCGCAGTACCGTCGGGGACCGATCCAGCTGACGCCCGCCGTGGTTGGAGAGTACGACGCCGTCGCAGCCAAGCTCCACGACATGTTCGGCATCAGCCACGCTTTGAATGCCCTTGATCAGGAGTTTGTGGGGCCACACTTTGCGAAGCCAGGCGATGTCCTCGAAGGTGAGCCCAGGGTCGAATATCTGATCCGCGACTTCCGCGGAGTTACCCGAGAATCCTCGGAGCGAGGCGAACTCGATCGGCGGGGTGGTCAGCTTGTCGAACCACCAGCTCGGGTGGGTCGCCATGTCGGCAAAGGTCTTGACGGAAAGTGCCGGCGGAATCGTGAGCCCATCGCGGAGTTCCCGCACCCTTGAGCCTCCGACTTGGGTGTCAACAGTCACCATGAGCACCTTGTAGCCGCTCGCGATGACCCGATCGATGAGTTCGACTGTTTTCGCCCGGTCCTTTGCCACATACAGCTGGAACCAGTTGTTCCCGTCGGGGGCGGCTTCGGCGAGATCCTCCACCGTTGTCGTTCCCACGGTGGAGAGGGTGTACGGCACGTTGTACCGGGCAGCCACCCGGGCCACGGCCTTTTCGCCGTCATTGTGCATCATGCGTGTGTAACCCGTCGGCGCGAGCACGAGCGGGAAGGCCAACGGCCTGCCGAAGAGCTGGGTGGTCGGATCAGGGCTCGAGACGTCGCGAAGAACCGAGGGCACGAATTCGATGTCCCGGAAAGCCTGCCGGCAGCGGGCGATTGTGATTTCCTCTTCGGCCGCACCGTCCGTGTAGTTGAACACCGCTCGCGGCGTGGTTTTTCTGGCGCCTTCGCGGAGGTCCGCAATGGTGAATGCTTGGGCGAGCCTGCGCTCGACCGGGTCCAGTTCGAGCCTGCGGAACTGTAGAAGTTCGCGCAGTTCAGACCATTTGGGTATTTGACGATCGCTCATTGGATGCAACTCCTTCGTTGTTCGAAATTTAGTTTAGCGTCCTATTTCTAGAACAGTGCAACCAAGGCCCTAGTCGTGGAGCTGAGACTAATTCGCTTCTATTTTGGCGAAATCGGCAGGCCGCTTGACGGACGCCCCTGCACATCCTTAGACTTCCGGGTGATCCCAGTCACCATGACCTGATCGCAGCTTTGCCATCACTTCGATCAACGTTCGAAATTTAGAACACACAAAGTAGTGTGTCCACGAAAGGAATACGTCAATGACAGACGGTCCGGTTTCTCCCGTGCAGGCGGGTAAAAAAATTGTCCTGCGCTCGGCCCAAGATGTGACGGAACTGATCAATAGCGGTCGGCTCCGGACGGGTAAGTCCTTCGCTATCACTTTGATTGCCCTGGGCGGCATTTTCCTCGACGCCTACGACTTCACCTCAGTGGCCTTTGGAATGCCCTACATCGCCAAAGATTTCCACCTGACGCCCGGCATGCTCGCTTTTGTCTCTGCTTCGATCATGGTCGGTGCGCTGGTCGGATCCGTCTTCGGCGGATACTTCGTTGACAAGCTCGGCCGGTTCAAGGTCTTTATGGCCGACATGGTCTTCTTCGTCGTGGCTGCAATCGCCTGCTCCCTTGCGCCGGACGTTTGGACCCTCATCATCGCTCGGTTCATCATGGGCGTCGGCATCGGCGTCGACTTCCCGGTGGCATTCAGTTTCCTGGCTGAATATGCCTCACGTAAGAAGAAAGGTGGCACCGTCTCCTTGTGGCAGCCCATGTGGTACGTGGCCGTCGCCTCGACCTTTGCCCTGCTGATCCCCGTGTACTTCCTGTTCCAGTCCATGAACTGGGGCGAAAACCAGATGTGGCGGATCGTCGTCGGCTTCGGCGCTGTACCAGCCATCCTGATCATGGTCTTCCGCCAGAAGTATATGGCGGAATCACCTTCATGGGCCGCGCAGAACCTCGGACTCCACGAAGCCGCAAAGATCCTCAAAGGGACCTACAGTATTGATGCTGAAGTCGCCCCCGACGCTGTTGATCCGCGCGCCGAGCGCAAGCAGTTCCAGATGACCCTGACCCAGGCGTGGGGCAAGCTCGTCGGCCGGAGGTACCGGGCGCGCACGGTCCTGGCCGGCGTCATCAACGCGGGCCAGGCTATGGAGTACTACGCTGTCGGCTTCTTTGTCGGGCAAATTGTGCTGGCTATGCTGCACACCCAGAACGTCATGACGAACATTATTTCGTCCCTCATCCTCAACCTTTGCTTCGGTGTGACCGGTGGCTTCCTGGGAGCCAAGCTGTCCGGCAAGATTGGGCCACGCAAACTGTCGCTATACGGTTTCTGCGGCACCTTCCTCTGCATGATCATCGCCGGCAATCTCAGCAACGTCGAGGGAATTTGGTCTTGGGTGGGTGCCCTCGTCATTGGCCTGCTGATCTTCTGCCACGCTGCCGGCCCCGGCGCTCAAGGCATGACGATGGCGACCATGTCCTACCCCACGTCGCTGCGCGGCGCCGGAACCGGCTTCACACAGATCGGTATCCGCCTTGGAGCCATCGCCGGGCTAGTGTTCTGGCCGTTGGCCACCGCGGCCTGGGGCACCAAGGCGCTGCTCGTCCTCGCCGTCGTCCCGGCAATTGCCATCTTGGTCATCCTCGTCAACAAATGGGATCCGCACGGCCGGGACGTTGACGCCGAAGACTACGAAACGGAACCGGTGCCCGCACTGGCCCGGCCATGACAATGACACTCAAGAGCAAGGAAAACGTCACACTATGAGCGTCATCAAGGGCGTAATGCCAGTAGCGCCCACCATATTCACCGACAACGAGGAACTCGACCTCGAAGGTCAGCGCCGGGTCGTGGACTACCTTGTGGACGGCGGCTCCGACGCTGTCTGCATCCTCGCCAACTACTCCGAACAGTTTTCCCTGACGGACCAAGAGCGTGAGCTCGTCCTGGCGGCGACCCTGGACCAAGCCGCCGGCAGGCTCCCCGTATGCGTCACAACCAGCCACTTCAGCTCCCGCATCGCCCGTGACCGCAGCCTCCAAGCCCAGGAAATGGGCGCCTCCCTCGTCATGCTCATGCCGCCCTTCTTCGGCGCCACCATGAAGGTCGATGACGAGGCAATCCTGGAATACTTCCGCCGCGTCTCCGACGGCGTGGAAATCGACATCATGATCCAGGATGCACCGATGAGCCCCACGGCGCTATCCGTACCGCTGCTGGCACACCTGGCCAGGGAGATCCCCCAGATCAAGTACGCCAAAATAGAAACGCCGCAGGCGGCGGACAAACTACGCGCCCTGATATCGGCAGCGGGCAACGACCTGCCCGGTCCTTTCGACGGAGAGGAAGCCATCACTCTCATCCCCGACCTCGAGGCCGGAGCCCAAGGCACGATGAGCAGCTGCATGGTCCCGGATGAGCTGGGCCAGATCGTCAGGGATTTCCATGACGGCAAACGAGATGAAGCGGTCAGCCACTGGGAAGAGCTGCTCCCGTTCATCCACTTCGAAAACCGCCAGTGCGGACTGCGGGCGACAAAAGTGCTGATGAAGGAGGGAAACCTCATCGACAGCGACAAAACCAGGGCGCCGATCGGGGAGCTTCATCCGGGCACGCGTTCCCAGCTCATCGAACTTGCCAAACGGCATGATCCGCTCGTCCTCCGCTGGGCCTAAAACCCCGCAACACCACTGCCGAGCTCCCCAAGGAACGGGCACATGAGGGCCGGGACCAGCGAGCCGTCCTGCTGATCCCGGCCCTCGATGCCAATAACCTCACCGATGCTGCGTTGCAGTGCATGCATTCAGAGCGGCGCTGGCAGAACATCGGGAACTGCTCCCGGACATAGTCCCGTTTCGAGCGATACCTCCACGGCGCGGACTCTGGGTTCAAGGCCAAGGTCGGCCTCACCGAATCCCATAGAATCAACCGCGGCGCTGTGGCCCACGGAGACCTCAACAACGTCAGCGAGAATCACCTGATTGCAGCTGGTTTTCACTGCCGATAATGGGCCCTTCGTAATCTGCGGGCGGCGGGAGAGTCGCCCAGGTGAGGCGATTGCAACCGACTCACCCTTTACTCACCCCAATCAGCACCAACGGGTGACTATTCGTTGCTTGCCATTGTTCGCAAAACCACGCAAATGCGGGCCTGAACGGGCCGAGTCCGGGCAGTCAATAGCACCTGGTCATAAAGCGGGGGGGCGTCGGTTCGAATCCGACAGGGGCCCCACAAACCCCTCCATCCCGGCCATTTTGCCCGAGATGGAGGGGTTTTTCATGCACGGATACTGCGCGCGCCACTGCTGAGTTTGGCCGCGGCGTGCTGTCCGGGGGCGCTTTGACACGAACACGCCGCGATCAGCGGGCGCAGGGGACGGAACCAGGCCCAAAAGCGCCCCGGGATGGGCGGCGATACCGGCCGGCCCTCTTCGGCACCGAAGCTGTTGAACCGGTCATTCCCGGCGTCGCGGCGCCAACCAGGGAGCTTAACAAGGTGTTCGGGGGAGGGACATCTCTGAGCCGGAGACCTATGCTGGTTCCAGCGACTTGTCGGTCTCGAGAGCAGGGCCGTGACCGAAGGGTATCGGGCCGCCCCTGCTCCACGCGCAACAAGAAAGCGGGATGCGCATGAACCCCGGAAAATCGAAAGGAACCATCGGTCGGGGCGCTGCCGGCCTGTTGGTGCTGGCAGCGGCAACAGTCCTGGCAGTTTCGGGCTGCCAGCCAGGGTCAGCCGTCGGCAGTCAGGCGCCCGCGACGGGCGCCCGCGCGGACCGCCCGGGGCACGTGTTTGTGATCAATCTCGAGAATCAAGGATTCGACGCGGCCTGGGGCGCTGACTCGGACGCTCCCTACCTGTCTGAGACGCTTCGCTCCAAGGGCGTGTTGCTTTCCAAGTACTACGCAATCGCCCATCACTCCGCTCCCAATTACATCGCGCAGATTTCGGGGCAGGCCTCCAACCCCATGACCCGGGAAGATTGCGGCACATATGTCCCGTTCGTGCCAGCGGGCACCGCCGGGCTGGGGCAGGTGGAAGGTACCGGCTGCGTCTATCCCGCGTCGGTGCCGACCGTCGCGGGGCAGCTCAGTGCGGCCGGTAAAACTTGGAAGGGCTACATGGAGGGGATGAAGAGTCCATGCCGGCACCCTGAGGCCGGGGCCGAGGACGATAACCAGGACGCCTCACCGGATGATCAATACGCGACCCGGCACAATCCCTTTGTGTACTTCGCGGCGATCACGTCTTCTCCGGATTGTCAGAAGAACGTGGTCGACTTCACTGAACTTGCGGGCGATCTTAAGTCCGCAGCGACCACCCCGAACCTTTCCTACATCAGCCCCAACTTATGCAATGACGGGCATGACAGTCCCTGCGCGGACGGCAGGGAGGGAGGCCTGGTCAGTTCCAACGTCTGGTTGCAGAAACAGATCCCCGCGATTCTGGACTCCCCTGCCTATAAGCAGGACGGGATGCTTGTCATTACCTTTGACGAAGCTGAGGGGGCCAGACAAGGCCCAAAGGGCGTTCCCGGAGGAACGGCCGGGGGCCGCGTCGGTGCCGTGGTGCTCTCCCCCTTCGTCCGGGGCGGCACAACATCGGACAAGACGTACAGCCATTACAGCCTTCTGGCCACGATCGAAGACATTTTCTCGCTGCCACGCCTCGGATATGCCGGTGCGCCCGGAGTCGACGCTTTTGGGCCCGACGTCTTCAACTCGCAGCCGTGACCAGCCCCAGCCGCCCCGGATGGCGGCGGCAGCGCGGGCAATCCTTGCTGAACCCGGCGCCGTAGAGGCGCGAAAGACGTACGGCCCCGCTCCTGGAGTCCGGGGAGCGGGGCCGTACGGGTCGATGAGTCCGGCGGCTACTCCGGAACCACCAGGGCGGGCGTGTCCTTCCGGATGGTCTCGCCCCGGAAGAAGCCCGGATGCAATTTCGCGGTCACGAGCATGACCACAACGCCAAGGGCCAGGATGCCGATGCCCAGGATGAACACCAGGCCCACGCCGAAGACCTCGGAGCCGCTGCCGAACTCCGGCGCCCAGCTGTCCACAGCGGTCTGGAAGAAGACCACGGTGAGGACCAGGCCGCCCAGGGCCGGGAACAGCAGCCGCATGAAGAAGTTGCGGACGCTGGAGAACAGGCTGTGCCGGAAGTACCACGTGCAGGCGAAGGCCGTGAGGGCGTAGTAGAAGCAGATCATCAGGCCCAGGGCCATGATGGTGTCGTTAAGGACGTTTTCGCTGACCACCTTCATGACGGCGTAGAAGCCGCCGGACAGCAGGCCCGCGATCACCGTGGCGTAGCCCGGGGACCCGAAGCGCTTGCTGACAGATGCGAAGCGCGGCGGCAGCGCCCCGTAGTGCCCCATCGCCAGCAGGCTGCGGGCGGGGGAGGCCATGGTGGACTGCAGGGAGGACGCGGTGCCGGAGAGCACGGCCAGGGACATCAGGATGGCCAGCGGACCCATGACGGGCGAGGCGAGCGCGGCAAAGACGTTCGCCTGGTTGTCCGGGTTATTCAGGCCAATGCCGTCGGCACCTGTGCCGGCCACCATCATGGTGGCCACGATCACGGCGAGGTAGAGGGCCAGAACGGCGACCGCCGTCGTCGTCCCCGCTTTGCCCGCGGTGCCCCGGCCGCCCTTCGTTTCCTCGTTCACGGTGAGGCACACGTCCCAGCCCCAGTAGACGAAGACGGCCAGTGACATGCCGGCGGTGAACTGCTCGAAGCTCTCGATCTTGGCGGGGTTAAACCAGTCCCAGCTGAACGCGAGGGAGGTGCCTGCGTCACCGGACGCTGCGTGGGTGAGCGCCATGACGATGAAGACGCCCAGGACCAGCACCTGGAAGCCGACCATACTGTACTGCACGAGCTTGGTGGCGTGCAGGCCGCGGTAGCTGACCCAGACGGCCAATGCCACGAATACCAGGCAGGTAACGATGTTCACGGCCGTGTTCGAGGTCAGGTCCGCGAGTTCGGGGTTGTTGAACACCTGGGCCAGGAAGAGATAGAAGAAGTCCACCGCGACGCCGGCCAGATTGGACAGGACGATGATGTTGGCGGCCAGCAGCCCCCAGCCGCCCATCCAGCCGACAAACGGGCCGAACGCCTTCGTGGCCCACGTGAAGGTGGTACCGCTGTCCGGGGAATCGGCGTTGAGCTCGCGGTAGGCGAACGCCACCAGGATCATGGGGATGAACGCGACGATGAAGATCGCCGGCAGCTGCACGCCCACGGCGCCAACGGCCGGTCCCAGCGAGCTGGTGAGGCTGTAGGCGGGCGCCACGGAAGAGATGCCCAGGACCACAACGGCGAGCAGGCCAAGCTGGCCGCCCTTGAGCCCCTTGCCCGTGATGCCGTGCTTGGAACCGGCCGGATCGACGGCGTCGTGCGTGATGGTGCCGTCTTCACGGCCGATAGTTTGACTCATGGCTGACCTTTATTCTGGGAGATTCCGGGAGGCGGACGGTTGCTGTTGGGTGATGCAGTGGATGCCGCCGCCGCGGGCGAAGAGCTCGCGGGCGTCGATGCCCACCACCTTGCGGCCGGGGTAGGCGTCGCTGAGGATGCGCAGGGCTTTTTCGTCCATCGGGTCGCCGAACGTGCAGGCGATGACGCCGCCGTTGACCACCAGGTGGTTGATGTAGCTGTAGTCGACGAAGCCTTCCTCATCCGTCAGGGTTTCCGGGGCTGGGACTTCGATGATGTTCCATTCGCGGCCGGCCGCGTCCCGGGTGGTGGCGAGGTGGCTGATGATGCTCCTGCTGACCTCGAAATCGGGATGTGCCGGATTCTGCTGGGAATGGACCAGCACGGTGCCCGGGGACGGGATGGCCGCGACGATGTCGACGTGGCCCCTAGTGCCGAACCGTTCCGAATCCCGGGTCAGACCGCGCGGAAGCCAGACGACGTGGGTGGTGCCCAGGGTCCGGGCCAGTTCGGCCTCGACGTCGGCCTTGCTGAGCCCCGGGTTCCGGCCCGGATCCAGCTGCACCGTCTCGGTGACGAGGACTGTGCCTTCGCCGTCGACGTGGATGCCGCCGCCCTCGTTCACCAGCGGCGAGACGAGGTGGCTGGCCCCCGAGCGTGCCGCGACGGCGGCTGCCACGAGCGAGTCCTTGTCCCAGGCGGCCCAGTCCTGGCCGCCCCAGCCATTGAACACCCAGTCCACGGCGCCGAGCCGGCCGCCGTCGTCCAGCACGAACGTGGGGCCGATGTCCCGCATCCAGGCGTCGTTCAAGGCGGCGGTGACCACCTCGATGTCGGGGCGGAGGTAGCGGGCAGCGGTCCCTACATCCGCCGGCGCCACCAGCATGGTGACCGGTTCGAATTCCACGACGGCGTTCGCGACGGCGGCCCAGACGGAGCGGGCGGCGTGGGCTTCTGCCTCTGTTTCGCCCAGCGTGTAGCCGCCGGTGGGGAACGCCATCCAGACGCGGTCCTGGCGTGCCGTTTCGGACGGCATCCGCCAGGCGCTCATGCTGTGGCCTTCTGCGCCGTGGTCCGCAGTGCCGTGGCCTCATACGCGTTGAGGCCGAGCGGGGCGTCGGGTCGTACGGGTTCGGTCAGCCGCGCGTAGGTGTCCGGGCGGCGCGTGGCCAGGAAGGGGAAGAGCGTGAGCCAGTCCCGGCGCTGGTCGAGGTCGAGGTCCGCAACAATCACCGCCGACTCGTCCCGCGGTGCCTGGGCGAGGATCCGGCCGTAGGGATCGGAGATGAAGGAAGAGCCGTAGAAGTCCAGCGTGCCTTCGCTGCCCCAGCGGTTGGGGACCACCATGAACAGCCCGTTGGCAATGCCGTTGCCCACAATGACCTGCTGCCACAACGGCTGGGTGTCAAAGCCCGGGTGGTCCGGCTCGGAGCCGATGGCGGTGGGGTAGACCAGGAGTTCTGCCCCGCCGAGGGAGTAGATCCGCGCCAGCTCGGGGAACCATTCATCCCAGCAGGTGGGCATGCCCAACCGTGCACCGCCGAGCTCGGCGGGGGAATGGACCTCGTAGGCGTCGTCGCCGTCCGGGCCCTGCCGGAAGAACTTGTCCTCGTAGTAGCCGGCCGTGACGGGGATGTGCAGCTTGTGCGTGCGGGCCAGCAGTTCGCCTTCGGGGGATACCAGGATGGCAGTGTTCAGGCCCAGGCCGTCGTCAGAACCGTCCGGGCTCTCCGCCTTCTGGTACAGCGAGGCGTGGACGCAGATTCCGTGCCGGCGGGCCGCGTCCGCCGCGAAGCCGAACGTGGGGCCGGTGAACAGGTCCTCGGCGATGTCCGAGGGCCGCGGGCGCGGGGACCGGCCCCGGGTGGTGTCGTTTTCGGGCAGCGTGTCCGCGGGGTACCGGGACAGTGTGAGCTCGGGCAGGAAGACGACGTCGGCCCCCAACCGGGCGGCCCGCCCGATGCCTTCGTCCAGTTCGGCGTGCAGGGCCGCGGCGTCAGGATGCCAGCGGTGCTGCACGACGCCGACACGCAGTGCCGGCCGGCTGGACGGTGCGGTGCGGGCGAGGGAGGGCGGGGTGTCGAGGGACGTGATTTCGATCATGGCTACTCCAGTGAGACGGGCGTCACATAAATGAACGTTGTTCATTTAGTATTGGGCTCATCGCGGTGCGGGGCAATACCTAATATGAATAAAGTTCATTTATTTATCCGCGGCCATACGTGCGCCGTGTCAGGGCGCGTGCGGCCGGACACGCTGCGGGCCCCTCCGTGGGCGGGGGCCGTAAGGCCCTAGACCGCCGATTGGACGCGGCAGACGCTGGGCGTATGACTCAGACAAACCCGGGGGCGGCTCCGGACATCAAGCCCGCCCAACTCAAGGAACAGCCCACTGCAGTGGTGCGTGAGACTGTCCCGATGAATGCGCTGCGGGACTTTTTCGGCCGTGCCTTCGGCGCCGTCATGGGGGCGGTGCAGGAGCAGCATGTGCAGCTGGCCGGACCCCCGTTTGCGCTGTACCGAGGCACGCCGACCGACGTCGTCGACGTCGAGGCGGGGTTCCCCCTCGCCGCGCCTTTCACGAACCCGGGCAGCGCGGACACTGCGGTCATCGCCGGGGCCCTTCCGGCAGGCCGGGCCTACGAGGCGATGCACATCGGGCCCTACGAATCACTGCAGCAGACCTACGGGGCGATCATGGCGCGGATGCGGCAGGACGGTGCGAGCCCGGGGGAAGCAATGTGGGAGTACTACCTCACCGATCCCGGCGCCGAGCCCGACCCGGCGAAGTGGCAGACGCTGGTGGTCTGGCCGGTCGCCTGAACTGCCCACCCGAAGGGCGCGGCCGGAGCTTCGGCCGGGGGCCGCCTCCCGCGCCCCGTCCGACTCATTGTGTCTGATTGGCCACACTATTCCTCAACTCCCCGCGAAATGTCCTAAACTGCTTCACTGAGGTGCCTGAAATGGCGCTGCGTAGCAACGAAAGTGAACCCCGATATGGCTACCGATTACGACGCCCCACGCAAGACAGAGGAAGAATCTCCCGCTGAGTCGCTGGAGGCCCTTCAGGCGTCCCGAGGCGGCGGCGCGCAGACTGCTGTGATCGACGTCGATGAGAACGACACCGCGGAAGGCATCGATCTTCCGGGTGCGGATCTGTCCGGCGAAGAGCTGACGGTCATTGTTGTTCCCGAGCAGTCCGATGAATTCACCTGCTCCTCCTGCTTCTTGGTCCGTCACAGGTCCCAGGTCGCCCTTGAAAAGAACGGCATGAAGTACTGCCGCGACTGCGAAGGCTAAGAAGCTTCGCCCGTTCCGGCTGCTTTCCGCAGCCGGCGACGTCCCGCGGTCGATGAGACAGCAAACCGCACGAAGCGCCGGACCCCCTGGGGTGCCGGCGCTTCTTCGTTCCTGGCATGGCCCGCGGCCCGGCGTGTTATCTGTTCGTGAAGGAAGGTCTCGAGATCTGTGCGTGAAATCCGTCCGTGACCAGGAACGGGCCACATTAACGGTTGGGCGCCGAAACGGTTGAGGGCCTCGCCCGCCGGTTCGGGGCCGCCTACGCTGGAAGCGTCTGACCTGCGCTGACAGTTCAGCCAGCCCAAGGGCTCAGGCAGCACCAGGGGGTGGCCGCGTTGAAAAAGGCCCAGTTGAAGAAGATCCCCGCCTTGCTCGCGGCAGTGCTGATGGCCGCCGGTCTCGGGGTGCTTGCGCCGGCGCCGGCCGCCGCGGACCCGTACTGCGGACAGGTCTGGGGTTCGCTGATCAAAACGGATTCGGCCATGAGCCGGGCCAAGGTGGTCAACGTGCGGTCCGGTCAGCATTACTGTTTTGACCGGCTGGTCATTGAGCTCAACGGCCCTGTGGCCGGCTACACCATCCGCTACGTGCCCGAGGTGGTGCAGGACGGGTCCGGCCTGCCGGTCCCGCTGCGGGGCCAGGCCTTCATTCAGCTCACGGTCAACGCGCCTGCATATGACGACGCCGGCAAGCCCACCTACAACCCGGCGAACAAGAGGGAACTGGCAGACGTGACCGGTTACCAGACGTTCAGGCAGGTGGCGTGGGCGGGCAGTTTCGAAGGTTACAGCAGCCTGGGCCTGGGAGTCCGCGCGCGGCTGCCGTTCCGGGTCCTGACCATGTCCGGGCCGGGCGCCGGGTCACGACTCGTGGTGGACGTGGCGCACTTCTGGTGATGGCCGGGGTGGAAGGGCCGAGCTGCGCGCCTGCCCGGCGGGTTGGCGAGAGCGAGCTGAGCTCGGCCCGGAGCGGGTTGGCTAGAGCGAGTTGAGCTCTGCCCGCAGCGGGTAGTCCCGGCCGTCCAGGACGAGCTGGGTGCAGCGGCCCGTGCGGCGGTTGAGAATGATCGGCGCCATGAGGTTGACGGTGGTAGAGCCGGGGGCGTGGCTGACCACAATCAGCACTTGGGGCTCCTCGCGCTCGCTGAAATCTAGCGACTCCAGCGAGTCGGCCGGGATCGGCGGAGCGTAGCTCGGCGCGAACATGGCGGCATCGGCCAGGAACAGCCGCACCGCGGTGGAACCCGCCTCCAGCGCGTAGAGGCCGGCCGCGCCTTCGATGCTGCGCAGCGAGAAGTCGTGCAGATCCTCGAAGCCGGGCATGGGTGCGGTGAAGGTGACGGGCAGGCTTGCGATGGGAGTGTCCATGACCGGGGTGCTCATCGCAGGAAGTCCATCAGGGTGGGCTGAAGCACCCGTGCCGTCGCGGCGAGGGCCACCTGGTAGTTGGTTTCCTGAAGCTTCAGGTCCATGATGACGCTGCCGAGATCTGCCTTTTCTATGCCAGTCTTCTGCGCATCCAAGTTGGCCTCCAATTCGGTGTTGACGTTGCCGGCGCGTTCCAGCTGCGCCTGGCGTGTTCCAATTTCAGCACGCCCGTTGACGATTTTCTTAAAGGCAGTGTCGACGTCGGCCAGCTGCGAGGTCATCACCCCACCGGTCCGAAGTTGCGCGGCGATGTTGCTGACGACCGCGAACACGGAACCGGCGTCGCTCCCGAAGATCGCTCCGCCGTCGGCGTCGACCCGAACGGTCTGGGTGGCGCTGACGCGCCTCTCGACCGGGCTGACACCAGCCCCGTTGAAACTCGGCGGCTGGCCGGCGTCGGCCGGGTTGGTCGGATCCCGGGGCGCACCCGGGGTGAAAGCCTGATCGGCATCCGAGCTGCCGGCGAAAATGTTGCGGCCCAGATGCTTGCTGTTGGCGATCGAAACGAGATCCTGGTTGAGGGCATCCATCTCGACAGCGATGGCGTCCTTGCCGGACTGGGGCAGGGAACCGTTTCCGGCCAGCACGGTGAGGTCCCTGATCCGGTTCATGACGTTGGTGGCCTGCTCAAGGGCAGAATCTGCAGCCGTGAGCCAGGTGTTGCCGTCCTCGATATTCCGGCCGTACTGGGCGTTGGCCGCGAGCAGACCCCGGGTCTCGAGGGCCTGCGCCGTCGCGGCAGGATCGTCTGACGGGCGGGAGATCTTGTTGAGTGAGGTTGCCTTTTCCTGCAGCTCGGCCAGCCTGGACTGCTGGGTCTGCAGTGTCCGCTGGGCATTCGCGCTCATGGTCAGGTTTGTTACCCGGTTCAGCATGTGGCTACCTTCCTACCAATCCGGTGCGGTTGATCAGGACGTCAAGGGCCTCGTCGACGGCGGTCATCACGCGGGCCGCGGCTTGGTAGGCGTGCTGGTTGGCCAGCAGGCTGACGTTCTCTTCGTCCAGGCTCACGGAGGCCTGCGAGGCGCGGCCGGTCAACGCCGATGCCTGCGCCGCTGCGGTGAGGGACTCATGTTGCTGGGCGCCACGTGACTGAACGCCGATGCTTGTGACGATGCCTGACCAGACCTTGTCCGGTGAAGCCGGTCCGGTGCCGAGCTGCGAAATCTCGTCCGCGATGCTGGTATCCAGGGCGCCTCCGCTGGCGCCCTTGAGGGCGACATCGGCGGTGTTTGCGGGTCCCTTGATGTTCAGCGCGGCGGGGCCGGTGCCGCTAACCGTGAAGAAGTTGATCCGCGTGGCGCCGGTGCCGGTGACTCCGTCTTGGTGCACTTTGTTCACGGCCGTTGCGAGGGCCACGGCAAGGTTGTTGTAATTCTCGGCGGCCTCGGCGATCGCGCCGCCGGAGCCGGGCGTGGATGGTGGTGTGGCCGCCGGTGCCAACACGGACAAGGCGCCAGCGATTTCGCCGCCGTCGACAGGTACGGCGACACCGCTCCGGTCCGTCCATTCAAGTTGCACAGGCGACCCCATCCGATCCGATGAGGAGCCCGAGAGCGCGAGCGTCCGCACTGAGCCGCCCGTAACCAGGGCATTGCCGCCGACGAGCACGTCCACGGTGCCGTCGGGTTGCTCGCGGACAGTGCCGCCGGCGAGGCTGGCGATCTTCTCCGTGAGCTTGGCCCGGGCGTCGATCAGCTCATTGGCCGATCCGCCGGCGGCGACGGTGGAACGGATAGTGGTGTTGTAGGAAGCAACCTGGGCGGCAGCCGCGTTGACGGCGTCAACACTGTCGGAGGCCTGGGCGCGGGTCCTGCTCCATTGCGCGTCGAGGGCCTGGTACGCGGAGGAGATCTTATCCGTCACGGAGTTGGCGGCATTCAGCAGGAGCCCTTTCGGACCGTCCTCCGAGGGCTGGTTGGCCGCGGCTTGCCAAGCGGACCAAAAACCCTGCAACGCGGTTGAGATACCGTTCTCGCCGGGCTCCTGAAGCACGCCTTCGATGCCCTGCAGAGCCGAGGAACGAACACTCGCGTAGCCGGCCTGGGCTCCGGCCGAGCGGACGCTGCCGTCAAGGAAGCTGCTGCCGAGACGTGCAATGGCGTCCACCGAAACACCCTGACCGGCCTGCAACGGGCCGCCGCTGAAGAGCCCGCGCGCGGGCGCGGCCAGCGAGGACTGCTCGACACGCTGACGGGTATATCCCTCGGTGGCGGCGTTGGCGATGTTCTGGCCGGCCACATTCATGCCCTGCTGGGCGGCAGTAAGTCCGCGGTAGGCCGTGTTCAGGGCGCCAAAGGTGCTCATGGTCGCTTCCTTAGAATTGCTGGTCGAAGATTCGGGAACCGGCTGATTGCCCGGTCTTGCCGTGGGCATCGTAAGTGCCGGCGGCGGCCGCGGGGTTTAGATCGGCAAGCGACTCCTGAGTGGAGCGGACCGCAGTGCGCAGGTACTGCTCGTTGGAATCGCGCAGCTCCTTGATCAGCGCCGTTTGGCGGGTCAGTGCCGTCAGGTGCGCGGTGAGGACCTCGGCCCAAGCTCCTTCCGGGGCGGCGGCGGCCAGCTCGGCCAGAGAGGCATCGGTGGGAAGTCCCCAGACCTCGGCGACGACAGCGGCCTCGATGGTACGGGCCAGGCTCGCCTGGGCCAGGTGCCCCAGCACCTGTTCCACTTCCTTGGTCCCGTGGGGCAGCCAGCGGGACTTGCCCGAGGTCAGCAACAGTTGCTCTTCCTCAAGCTTGAAAGTCAGAACGTCCAGGAGTTCACGCTCCCGCCACAGCAGGGCTGAAAGTTCGTGGATGGCCATGGTCTGGACGGCTCCCTCATGTGTGTGAATGTAGCGGGTGACAGGTGCGGTGGTGCCGGTGTGGCTGGTCAAGCGTGCGGACGATGCAGCCAACAGCTGGGCTCGTAGAAACTATCGGCCGGGGTGTGGGATTCGTTAGCCGCAATACGGCGGACAACAAGACTCATGGCGTGATGAACGCGTCAGGAAAAAATTTTCCGAATTCCGCTTACCTGTGCATATCAAACGGCGATAGCTACTTCCGAAGGCCCACGGATGGGCCATCGCTTAACATCCCAATCACGGAGGAATTCACCATGGGTATGCAGATCAACACCAACCTCGGCGCCAACAACGCCTTCCGCAACCTGAACAACACCCAGAACGACCTGTCCAAGTCGCTCGAAAAGCTTTCGTCCGGCCTGCGGATCAACCGTGCAGCCGATGACGCTGCCGGCATGTCCATCGCCACTGCCCTCGGCTCGCAGGTCTCCGGTCTGGACCAGGCCGGCCGCAACACCCAGGACGGCATCTCGGTCATCCAGACCGCCGATGGCGCCCTCGGCCAGGTCACCTCGATCCTGCAGCGCATGCGTGACCTCGCCGTCCAGGGCAACAACGGTGCGAACAGCGCCGACGCCATCTCCGCCATCAATGGCGAAGCCAAGTCCCTCGGCCAGGAGCTGCAGCGCATCACCGACAACACCAAGTTCGGCGATAAGGCTCTGTTGGACGGCTCCGCGGCCACGATGGTCATCCAGGTGGGCGCCAATGGCAACGCCGACGACCAGATCACCATCAACCTGGCCGACATGCCGACCGACCTCGGCACCCTGGCCGGCGCGAATAACAACGCTGCAGGCGCCTTCGACCTGACCAGCGCGGCTAATGCTCAGGGCACGATCACCACGATCGACGCTGCCCTGAAGGCGGTCTCCGCATCCCGTTCGGACCTCGGCGCCACGCAGAACCGGCTCGAGTCCGCCAGCAAGACCGTCGCGATCGCCAAGGAAAACCTGTCCGCGGCCCAGTCCCGCATCCAGGACACCGACATGGCTTCCGAAATGGTCAAGTACACCAAGGCCGGCATTCTGTCCCAGGCCGGCACTGCGATGCTTGCCCAGGCCAACCAGTCCGGCCAGGGCGTTCTCCAGCTCCTGCGCTAAACCGCTCCCGGCCACCATCCGGTAGTACTGTTTGGACCGGTGAGGGCCGGACGATAGGAGTAATCCATCGTCCGGCCCTTCCGCGCAGTCCCCGAGTTTCGAGTCAGCACCTGATCATCTAGCTACCAAGGAGGAGCAGCCATGGGAATCGCCCTTGATGGATTGGCCAGCGGGCTTGACACCACTTCGTTGATCAACTCGCTGATGCAAGTCGAGGCCATCCCGCAGACCCAGCTCAAATCCAAGTCCGCGGGCATCCAGTCCATGGTGTCTGCGCTCCAAGGGCTCAACAGTAAAGTCGCTGCCTTGGCGACGCAGGCGAGCGCCGCGTCCAAGGCCGGGGCCTTGGACCTGTTCGCGGCAACGACGAGCAGCGACAAAGTCGCCGTAACAACCACTTCAGCCGCACAAGCCGGATCAGTAGACTTCCAGGTCGCGAAGTTGGCGCAGACCCAGGTGGCGGTGTCCGGGACGGTAGATAGCGCGGTGGGCTGGCCCTACACCACCATGACCATCAACAGCGGCGGCCAATCCTTCACCGTCACTCCGTTAACCAGTAACTTGGACGACGTCATCAAAGCCGTCAACGCTGCCGGTGCGGGCGTCACGGCCAGCAAGGTCTCCGTGGGTTCAGGGAACTTTCGCCTGCAGCTGACCGCCACGAAGTCGGGCAGCGCCGGGGAATTCACGATTTCGGACCCGCCAAACATGTTCGCCAACGCCAAGAACGCCCAGGACGCGGAGGTGGTCCTGTGGGCTGGATCCGACGCGGCCCTGACAGTTAAATCTTCGACCAATACCTTTGCCGACGTCTTGCCCGGCACGTCACTGACCGTGAGCGAGGCGTCGAACCAAACTGTCACGCTCAAGGTGGCCCGCGATGACGCGGCGATCACAAAACTGGCGTCCGACCTCATCGCCGGTGCCAACGGCATCTTCTCCCTCGTGGCCAGCAAGACCGCCGTCAGTGGCAGCGGCTCGTCCACTACGGCCGGAATTTTCTCCGGCGACAGCTCGGTGCGGGCCGTAAATCAGGCCATTCTGTCCGCGGCGTTCTTGCCCGTTGGAACCCCGCCGAGCTCTCCTTCGGAAATCGGCATAAGCATCACCAAGACCGGCAGCATGGAATTCGACGACAAGAAATTCGCTGCAGCCCTCGCCGCGGACCCGTCCGGAGTCGGAGCCAAGGTGCAGGAGATTGCCACTCGGATTGCCGCCGCCGCTACGCGGGCTTCTGACAAGTACGACGGCACCCTGACGTCCAAGATCACCGGCCAGCAGTCCGAGGTCAAGGACTTGGACGGCCGCATCAGCGATTGGGATCTCCGGCTGGCGTCACGAAAAGAAGCGCTCCAGCACACGTATTCCGCCCTCGAGGTGGCGCTCAGCGGCATGAAGGCGCAGCAGTCGTGGCTTACCTCCCAGCTCTCCGGCCTCTCCTCAGGAAGTAACCAAGCATGACCACCACCTCGTACGGCAGTTCGGCTCAGCGGAACCAGTATCTGGCGGATTCTGTCCTTTCAGCCCCGCCGGCGCGCCTGCTCACCATGCTTTACGACCGGCTGCTGCTGGACCTTGGAAGGGCCGAAACCGCGCAGCAAGCCGGGAACTGGCAAGTCGCCTCGGAAAACCTTTTGCACGCTCAGGCCATCATCTCTGAGCTATCGTCCTCACTTAAGCTCGGCACCTGGGACGGCGCCGACGGGTTGCTGGGCCTTTACAACTACACCCACACTGCTCTGGTTAACGCCAACATCCAGCGCAATCCGGCATTGACCCGTGAAGCGATCGAGCTAATGGAACCTCTCCGTCAGGCTTGGCATGAAGCCGCCGCTGCAGTGCCAGCAGTGGCGGCGCCGACCAAGCTGCCCGCGGCAGCCCCCGCCGCCTTCTCGGCCGCCGGGGCCTGGAACACCCAGCCCGGAACAGGTGGCGGGAGCCTCGGTTTTGGCTGAGCCGGCTGACTGGGATATCGGCTTAGGGGGAGCCGGTTACAACCACACCGCATCAACCCTGACCGAGTCCGCGGCCGTTGACACAGCCCTGGCAGCTTGGATGGCTATCCTGGATGTGCTCGAAATGGCGGTGCAGGCCGCGGAGCGTACCCTGAAGGATCCGTTGGGCCCGCTGTCCGCCGCATCTCCTAATCACGTGGCGCCGCTGCCCGTGGAACGCTGGACGCCGCCCACCCGGCCCGGACCGCTGCCTGCGGCTGCTCGCCGCCGGGCGGCTGCCCTGGCCGCTGCCCAGGAGCGCGTTGCCCACCGGCTCGATGAAGCCCGGATGGACGTGGCCCGTCAGCTGCAGGCAGTGTCCTCGGTACCCGGTGTGGGGGAGTCGTCCGCCGCCATCTACCTCGACGTCAACGGCTGAAACTTCCTCAGCTCAAATCTTCGAAAGAACTGTTGCATTTTCGCCTAACGCGGCGCTGACCAGTGCCGATAACCACTGTAAGAGCACGGATCGCTCGCTTACCGGCCACGGATCGGCCACCCCCACCTTTCCCAGGCAGGACTCTGTGCTCGAATCCGTGACTTCCGCCGCCTTGGCCAGTGCCATGGACGGGCTGGCATTGCGCCAGCGGACCATCGCGAACAATATCGCGAACGTCAACACGCCGAATTACCACGCGAAGCGCGTCAGCTTTGAGGACGCCCTCGCGGCGTCGGTGCAGTCCGGGGAAGGCCGCGTCCAGGCAACCACGGCGGATTCCCTGGAACCCACCCAGCTCAACGGCAACAACGTCAACCTGGACACCGAAACCCTGTCCAACATTGACACCGTGCTGCGCTTCCAGTTCGCCGCCCGCGCCGTCAATAACGAGTTCACCGCCGTGCGTTCCGCCCTGAGGACCAGCTGATGACTTTCGACATGATCGGCATCGCCGGTTCCGCCCTCACCGTCCACCGCAAATGGCTCGATGCTGTCTCGGACAACCTCGCCAACATGAACAACGCCTCCGCCACGTCCGGCCCTGCCTTCCAGGCCCGGTACGTCGAGGCAGCAGAGGGCTCGGAGGGCTCGGGCGTGTACGTCAAGAGCACCCAGCTCGGCAACGCCGAAGGCAGGATCGTCTACCAGCCGGACCACCCGCTGGCGGATGCCAACGGCAACGTGAAGTACCCGGACATCGACATGGCCGAACAGATGGGTGCGCTCATCATCGCCCAGCGCGGATACCAGGCCAACGCGCAGGTGGTCGATCGCGCCCGCGAAACTTACATGGCTGCCCTTGAGATTGGACGCTCCTAATGACTGTCGCCCCCATCGCCCCCGTCCAGGGTGTCCTGCCGACGAACTACGTCGGCGGCACTTCTCCCGTTGCCGGCACGGACGGCTCCGCCTTTGCAACCTCCCTCACCGGCGCGGTGGATAACCTCCAGCAGCTGCAGTCGACGTCGAACCAGCTGGCAGTCTCCGCCGTGACCGGCAACCTGGACGACATCCACAACGCCACGCTTGCCGCTACCCGCGCCCAGGTGACACTCGAGCTCATGGCCACCGTGCGCAACAAGGGCGTTGACGCCTTCAACGAGATCATGAGGATGCAGGCCTGATGCCTCCGCAGATAACCGCTTTCTTCCAGCGCTTCGGCGCGAGCCTGAAGAGCTTCACCGCCGGCCAGCGCACCTTGGCCGTGCTTGGCGCTGCCCTGCTGGTGGTGGGCATCGTGGCCCTGTCCGCCTGGCTCACCCGCCCGGTGCTCACCCCCCTGTTTTCCGGCCTGCAAACCACCGACGCCAACGGCATCGTCGAACAGCTCCGCAAGGACAACGTTCCGTACGAGCTCAGCGACGGCGGATCCACCATCCTGGTGCCACAGGACAAGGTCTACGACGAGCGCCTTAAGGCCGCGGCCGCGGGCCTGCCGACTGCCGCCGCCACCGGGTACTCCCTGCTGGACAAGATGGGCGTGACGTCCTCGGAGTTTCAACAGTCCGTTACGTACAAACGCGCCCTCGAAGGCGAACTTGCCAGCACGATCTCCGCCATGGACGGCGTGAAAACCGCCGCCGTCCGGCTCGCCATCCCCGAGAAGACAGTGTTTGTGTCCAAGGCCCCGGACACCACCGCCTCGGTGTTTATCGAGACCGACGCCGGCGCCACCCTGTCCAGTGACAAGGTGCAGGCGATCGTCCACCTCACCTCTGCCGCCATCGAAAACCTCAAGCCCGCCAACGTCTCCGTGGTCGATTCCCAGGGCAACGTGCTCTCCACCGTCGGCGGCGGGACGGCCGGATCGTCGACCAAGCAGGCCAGCGACTACCAGCAGCGCACCTCGGACGCCGTCCGGGCCGTCCTGGACCGCGTGGTGGGCCCGGGCAACTCCACGGTCGCCGTTGCCGCCGACGTGACGGGCGAATCCGCACAGCAGAAGAGCGAAACTTTCTCCAACACCGCCGGCGCCCTGCCGCTGAGTGAATCGTCCAAGACCGAGAAATACACCGGAACCGGGGGAGGCGCCGCCGGCGTCCTCGGCCCGGACAACATCGCTGTGCCCAGCGGCACGAGTGGCAATGGCAACTTCGATTCCTCCACCGCGACCAAGAACAACGCCGTCAACAAGGTCACCGAGGACCGGGTCATCCCGGCCGGTGCCATCAAGCGGCAGACCATCTCCGTGGCCGTCAGCCAGGCCGCCGCCGGCGGCCTGAACCTCGTTTCGCTGAAGAATCTCGTCACCTCCGCAGCCGGAGCCGACACCGCGCGCGGCGATGTGGTGACGGTTGAGGTTGTGCCGTTCAGCACCGCCGCCGCCGACGACGCCGCCAGAGCGCTCGCCGATGCCAAGGCCAACGCTGAAGCCGAAAAGCAGGCCGCGTTCTTCGGAACCCTTGTCACCGCAGGCAGCATCCTGCTCGGCCTGCTGATCCTGGCCCTGGTGGTCACGATCATCCTGCGGCGCCGCCAGAAGCGCGAGCCTGTGGACCTCGGCGAACGCATGGACCTGGAGATCATGCCGGTGGCCCCGCCCGTTGTGGCCCTGCCGCCCGCGCCGGCGACGTCGGCAATCCCGCTCACCGCCCTGCCACCGCTTCCGGGCCCGACGGTCGAACAGATGGAGATTGAGCGCCGCCGGCTGGAGATCGACAGCATGGTCGCCGCCAACCCGGAGCGGGCCGCCGATTACCTGCGCAGCCTCATGGACGACAGGCAGCCGGCATGAAAACAGCAGATGCAGTCCTCACCGGAACCCAGCGCGCCGCCGTCGTACTGATGCAGATGAGCTCCGAGAACGCCGCCAGGGTCATGGCCCAGCTCACCGACACCGAGGCGGAGGAAATCGCGGGCGAGATCGTCAAGCTCCGGAAAGTGGACCCGGACGTCGCCGAGGAAATCATGAAGGACTTCCATCAGGCCGCGCAGACCAGCCAGCGCCAGGCCCGGGGCGGGCGGGAACTCGCCGAGGGCCTCCTGGAAGCGTCCTTCGGCTCGGAAAGGGCCGCCGGACTCATGAACCGCCTGACGGTCAACATGGCCGGCAAGTCCTTTGAGTTCCTCGAAGACATCGAACCCGTCCAGATCCTGGCCCTGATCGACGGCGAACTGCCGCAGACCATCGCCCTGGTGCTCGCCCACCTCAGCCCGCGCAAGGCCTCGGCCGTGATGTCCGGGTTGCCCGGCTCGTTGCGGGCCGACGTCGCCCTCAGCATCGCCACGATGGGCTCCGGCGCGCCCGAGGCGATCGGGATCGTCGCCGACACCCTCAAACTCCGCGGCGGCGCAGCCGTGTCCCAGGGGGCCTCAAAAGTGGTCGGCGGCATCCAGCCGCTGCTTGAGATCATCAACCGGACCGACGCCGGTACGGAACGGTCCGTGCTGGACGGCCTGGACCTGCTCGATCCCGACCTCGCGGTGGAGATCCGGGCCCAGATGGTGACGTTCGACGACATCGTGAAACTGGAACGCCGCGACGTGCAACTGGTGCTGCGCGGACTCGACGCGGCCGTCCTGGCGATGGCCATGAAGGGCGCCTCCGAGCCGGTCCTGGAAACCATCACCACCAACGTCTCCGGGCGCAATCTGGAAATTCTTGAATCCGAGATCGCCGCCCTGGGGCCGCTGCGTGCCTCGCAGATCGAAGAAGCCCGCGCCGCCGTCGTCCGGTCCATCCGCGAGCTCGAGGCCGAAGGCCAGATCACCATCCAGCGCGGGGACGAAGAAGACTATGTCTACTGACAACGCCGCTGCCGCCAGCACCACCCCGGCGCGGATCGTCTTTCCCTCGCTGCGCGCGAGCGGCCCGGCGGCCGAACAGGCCGGCTACACCGAGGGCCACGCCGCAGGCTACGCCGCCGGTGTGCGCGCCGCCGCGAAGGAACAGCGTCGCTGGCGGGACCGGATGGCCGCCGAACAAGCCGCTTCCCTGGCCGCCGGGCAGCAGGACCTGGACCGTGCCGTGCGCGCACTCGCGGTGGCACGGACGGACTTCGCGCACCGCAACGTGCAGGCCCTGCAGGACGCCGAAGAAATCCTGGCCCGCACGGCGCTGGAACTGGCCGAGGCCATCCTCGGCTACGAACTGGCCGAAGGCACGCGGACCGCACGCGCCGCCCTGGCCCGAGCCCTCTCCGGAAACGACGCAGCCACGGTGCTGGCGATCCGGCTCCACCCGGCGGACATCGAGGTCCTCAGCGGGGAAGGGCAGGAACAGCCCGCCGGGCTGCCGCTCATCGCTGACGCCTCCCTGGGCCGCGGCGACGCGAAGGTCGAATACCAGCATGGCTGGTTCGACGCCAGCCTTCGCGGCGCCCTCGGGCGTGCCCGGGCTGCACTGCTGGGCGAGACCGGCCAGGCCGACGCCGATGCTTCCGCCGGCGTTGCCGCCGGAGTTCCCGGTGAATTTCGCGGTGAATTTCCCGGTGAGCTTACCAGTGGCGCTTACCGGGGCCAGGCATGATCGCCGAATGGCGCCCGAAGGGTGCCGACTATGCCGCAGCGCTGGCCGCGGCTGCCCCGCAAAGGGTCGGCGTCGTCACCTCCGTTATTGGGCTGGGCCTGGAAGTGTCAGGACTGGACTGCGCGCTGGGCGACCTCGTGACCGTGGGGGAGAACCCGGGCCTCGACGCCGAAGTCGTCGCGGCGCTGGACGGTTCCGTGCGCTGCATGCCGCTGGGCCGGCTGGCCGGCGTGGCTGCCGGTGACGCCGTCCGTGCCAAGGGCAGCGCGGTGCTGGTTCCCACCGGGCGGGGCCTGTTCGGCCGGGTCCTTGACGGCCTGGGACGGCCGATCGACGGCAAGGGCCCGCTGCTCAGCGGACCGCGCGTGCCGATCGACAACGAGTCACCGAACGCCATGAAACGCGCCCGCATCGACACCGCGCTGCAGACCGGCGTGCGCGTCCTGGACACCATGACGACGCTCGGCAAGGGCCAGCGCATGGGCCTGTTTGCCGGCTCGGGCGTCGGCAAATCCTCCCTGCTCTCGATGATCGCCCGCGGTACGGACGCTGAGATCTCGGTGATCGCCCTCGTCGGCGAACGCGGCCGCGAAGTCCGCGAGTTCCTCGAGGACGACCTCGGCGCCGCCGGCCTGGCGCGCTCCGTGGTGGTGGTCGCCACCTCCGACGAGCCAGCCCTCATGCGCATGCGCGCAGCCTTCACTGCCACCCGGATCGCTGAGTCCTTCCGTGACCAGGGCCAGGATGTGGTCCTCATGATGGACTCCCTCACCCGGGTGGCCATGGCCCAACGCGAGATCGGCCTCTCGGCCGGCGAGCCCCCGGCGACCCGCGGCTACCCGCCGTCGACGTTTTCCATCCTGGCCCGGCTGCTGGAGCGCGCCGGCACGGCAGAAACCGGCTCTGTCACCGGCATTTACACCGTGCTGGTGGACGGCGACGACCACAACGAGCCCATTGCCGACGCCGCCCGTTCCATCCTGGACGGCCACGTGGTCCTGGACCGCAAGCTTGCCGTCACGGGGCACTTCCCGTCCGTGGACGTGCTCGGATCCGTGTCCCGGGTGGCCACCAAGGTCAATTCCCGGCCGCACCTCGAGTCCGCGGCCACCCTCCGCCGGGTCCTGGCGGCCCGCAGGGCGGCGCAGGACCTGATCGACGTCGGCGCCTACCAGGCCGGGACCAACCCGCTGGTAGACGCCGCGCTGAACCACGAGCACGACGTCAGCGGTTTCCTCCAGCAGCCGATGGACGAATCCACCGCCCACCCCGAGTCCTGGCAGCGGCTCGGCCACCTCACTTCGATCCTGGAAGCAGCAGCATGAACCGCGAATTCTCTCTGGCTGGCCTCCTGCGCCTCCGCCAGCTCCAGCAGGACCAGGCGGCAACCGGGCTGGCGCGCGCCCGCTCACGTTCCAGCTCCGTCCGGGTCCGCGAAGCCGCAGCCCGCCGCGAGCTGGCGGCCACGGATGACCCCATCTCCAGCTCGGCCTCTTTGCGCGCCGTGGCCGCCGCCCGGTCTTCCTCGCACAGCATGCTCGCGGACCTGCAGAACCTCACGCATCTGGCCGAGGCTGACGAAGCCAAGGCGCGCGCCGAGTTCATCGCCGCCCGCACGCGGTCCGTGGGGCTGGAAAAACTGCAAGCCCGCCACGACGCCGAGGTCCACTCTGCGGACCTGCGCGCCGAGCAGTCGGCCCTGGACGAGATCGCCTCGACGCTCTGGCACCGCGATGAGCAGCAGGTGAAGCCATGAGCATGACCGAGGCGATCAGCCGGATGCAGGGCATTCAGTCGATGATCGCGGAACTGAGCCGGCCCGCGGCCACGGAAACAAGCGCCGCCACGGCCAAGGCTGCAGCGGCGACCTCACTCGCGACCGCGACGGGCACAGGCGACTCCGCCACGTTCACGCAGGCACTTGCCGCGGCAATGGGCGGCAGCGGCGCAACGGATGTCTCCTCCCTCACGGACAGCGTGGGCCTCGGCACCTCACTGGGGCTTGGCGGCACGACGGCGGCCGGGACCGCCCCGCTCACCGGGACCGCCGCGCTCACCGGCGCCCAGGCAACGGGAGGGGTACACACCGGCGGTGCCGCGACGGGCAACGACGTGGTGGCAGTGGCCAAGAAGTACATCGGTGTTCCCTATGTGTGGGGCGGAACGAATCCGGCCACCGGCATGGACTGCTCCGGCTTCACCCAGCGGGTCTTCAAAGACCTCGGTGTGGAGCTTCCCCGCGTGGTGAGCGACCAGATGCGCCAGGGCACCCCGGTAGCCTCCCTCGCCGAGGCGAAACCCGGGGACCTTCTGGTGAGCTTCGGCGGCAACCACATTTCCATCTACCTGGGCAACGGCAAGGCGATCGACGCTCCCGTGCCCGGCAAGACCATCCAGATCCGCGATGCCTGGGAGCAGCAGTCCAACCTGACCTCCATCCGGCGCATCGTTCCCGCAGGGACGGCATCATGAAGGCAGCGGCGTCGATGGATCTGGCGGCTGCGCCGGCAGCTGCCGCACCGGTCCGGGCAACCCGGCAGGGACCGGAGCCGCGGCCCGGGAACGGACGCCCGGAGACCGCGTCCTTCGACGCCGTCCTCAACGACGTCCAGGGCGCAGCAGGCAACGGCACCGCTGCCGGGCCGGGAACCGCCGCTGCCGTACCGCTGGCCGACGACGGGGTGCCGGAACTGCCGGTGCGCGACGACGGCACGGACGGCGCTTCGCTGGCCGGCCCCGTCGAGAACCCTTTGGCGGTTGCCGACGCCGCTTCGTCCGGCATCGCCAGCCTTGGGCCGGCGCAGAATGCCACGGCCCAGTTCGCCGCCACCCAGCTCGCCCCGGCCCAGTTCTCCTCCACCCAGTTTGTTTCCTTCACACAGGTCGGCGCGTCAGCGCAGGCCGTGGCGCCGGCGTCGGACCGTCACGATAGTTTCCCTGCTCCGGCACGGACCGCCGCTGCCTCCGTAACCGCGGCCGGTCTTCCCGCCGAGTTGCCGGCTGCCGCCGCTCAGGGCCCAACCATCGCGGCCACGGGATTGTCGGCCACTCGGCGCCAGACACCGGTCTCCGTCCCGGATCGGATCGTGCGGGAGGGTGAGTCGCCCGCCGTCGCGGCCGCACAGACCGCGGGCGCGGACGCCCTTGTCAATGCTGCCGGTGGGCCCGATGCAGCCGCTGGCGGCCCGGTCGCTGGGCAGGTTTCTACACCGGCCGCCGCGGCCGCCACCGCTGTGGCCGTGCCGCAGGCCAGAACCCTCGCCGGCACGGCGGGGACCACTCCTGCGCCCGGTTCCGCCGCGGTGGCCAGCGGGTCGCCCGGGGTTGCACCTGCCGGCGCAACCCCGGCAGCCACCGTGCAGGTCGCCCCCGCCGCCTCCGCAACACCGGCAGGGGCGGCGGCAAGGACCGCGCCGGGACTTGGTTCTGCGCGTGAGGCTTCGCCAGCGAGCACCGCCGCAGCGGCCTCCGGACCGGCGGCCAACGGGACAGGCGCCACCGCTGTCACCGGCGCTGTCACCGCCGTCGCACCGTCCGCGTCCGGGCAAGCCCGGACCGCCCCAGCCGCCAGCGCCACAGCCGCCAGCGCCACAGCCGCGGCGCCGGTAGGCAACGCCGCGGAGACACCGTCCGATCCGGACAACCCAGGCCCGGCACCGGCGGTAATACCCGCCCAGCCGCCGACGGCCGCCGCAACTGTGTCCCAGCCTGCGTTCCAGCCCGCTGCCCAGCCGCCGTCACAGCCTGCGTCCCCGCCGGCTCCCCATTTCGCGGCATCCCTCCAGCCTCAGCTGGCCAAACCGCTCTTCACGCTCGTGGGGGCGCCCCACGGCCAGCACATCATGACGCTCAAGGTTAGCCCGGAAGATCTCGGCCCGCTGACGGTCCGGGCCCAGATCGACGCCGCGGGCGTCCGGATTGAGCTCTTCGCCCCGGGCGACGCCGGACGTGAAGCGGTCCGCGGCATCCTGCCCGAACTCCGCAAGGAACTCCACGACGCCGGATTCGGAGCCAGCCTTAACCTGTCCGATCACAGCGGGCCCGGAGGCTCCGGACAGAGCGGGGGCCACAACGGCACCGGCCAGGACCGGGCCGGCTCCGGCGCCCAGTTCGCCGCCGGCCGTGACCCCGGCGGTAGCGGCTCCGGCCCGGGCGGCCGAAACGGACCGTCCGAGCCGCGGCCCGGACACCGCTGGGACGCGTTGGCCGATGGTCAAGCCATACGCACCGCCAGGATATTGAACGGCCCCCAGACCACCCTCGACATTCTTGTCTGACACGAAGGAACGCGACTTATGACGATTCAGCCGATCGCATCCCAGCCGGTAACGGCGGCGGGGACGGCCGCCCAGGCCTCTGCCGTTCGGGCACCCGTGCAGACCATGGATGCGAACGTGTTCATGTCCCTGCTCGTGGCGCAGCTCAAGAACCAAAACCCGAGCGCGCCCATGGACACTAACCAGATGATGAGCCAAACCATCCAGCTCTCCATGATGGAGAAAACGACCGAAATGGCTACGAACAGCAAGGAGGCGTTCTCCCTCCAGATGCGGTCTGCGGCCGCGCAGCTGGTCGGCCACACTGTGGACTACACCCTCAGCGACGGTACGACCGGCACCGGCGTCGCCGGCTCGGTGTCCTATGCCGGCGCCGTTCCGACCGTCAAGATCGGCGACCTCTCCGTTCCCCTCGACTCCATCACCGGGCTCACCGCTCCGGCCGCTTCCTAACCAGTTCTTCACCCGTAGAAAGGCAGTTCCCATGCTCCGCTCGCTGTACTCCGGAATCTCGGGCCTTCGCGCCCACCAGACCATGCTGGACGTTACCGGCAACAACATCGCCAACGTCAACACCGCCGGCTTCAAAGCTTCCTCCACCCAGTTCCAGGACACCCTGTCCCAGCTGCAGCAGGGCGCCACCGGCCCGCAGCCCGCGACCGGCGGCAGCAACCCCGCCCAGATCGGCCTGGGCGTCCGGGTTGCCGGTGTCACCACCAACTTTGCCCAGGGCTCTTCGCAGAGCACCGGCCGGGCCACGGACATGATGATTTCCGGTGACGGCTTCTTCGTCACAAGCAAGGGCGGCAGCCAGCTCTTCACCCGGGCCGGCGCGTTCAGCCCGGACGCAGCTAACCAGCTGGTGAGCCCCGACGGCGGCATCCTGCAGGGTTGGACCGCCACCAACGGCGTCATCAACGCGGGTGGCCCCGTCGGCGACATCACGCTGAACCCCAACACCATGGTGGCCAAGGCCACGGACACGGTGACGCTGGACGGAAACCTGCCCAACGACACCGCAAACGGCACCAAACTGGACCGTGTCGTCAATGTTTACGACGCCAACGGGAAGGAAAGCAGCCTGACGCTGACGTTCACCAAAACGGCGGCCGGCTGGGATGCTTCCAGCGACGGTGGCGCAACAACCGCGGGCTCCCTGACGTTCACCAATGGGAAGCTGAACGCTGGCGCCCCGATCGCTGTTAACGGCATCACGATCGACGTCTCCAAGGTCTCGGGCTACGCCACCATGAGCTCGCTGGCCGTCAGCGGCCAGAACGGCGCCGCCGTGGGCAAGCTCGAGTCCTACACACTCGGCAACGACGGCTCTCTGATCGGATCGTTCAGCAACGGCATCAAGCAGGTCCTGGCCAAGATCGCCCTCGCCAAGTTCACCAACCCGGCTGGCCTGGAGAAGGCCGGCGGCTCCTCCTACGTGGCAACCGGCAATTCCGGCGGCGTGCAGCTCGGTGCCGCGGGCGACCCCGGCATCGGCACCCTGACCGGCGGCTCGCTGGAAATGTCGAATGTCGACCTGTCGCAGGAATTCACCAACCTGATCGTTGCGCAGCGCGGCTTCCAGGCGAACGCCCGCATCATCACCACGTCGGATGAGGTCCTGCAGGAACTGACCCAGCTGAAGCGCTAACTCCTCCAGCCCCCGCCCCCCCCGCGTTGCCCTATCACTTACGGCTGTCAACGGCTGTCATTCGGACCCCGTAGCAGCCACAACTGATAGGGCAACGGGAGTAAGCAACGGGATGGGGCCGGGGCCGGTGGCGGTGGCGGCGCTCGCCGTCAGGCAGCCTGCCAGGACACGGGAAGCTGTTTCACTCCGTAGACGATCGTGCTTTCCATCCGTTCCAGCTGCGCCTCGGGATCCACGGCCAGTCCGGGCAACCGGGAGAGCACGGCCTGCAGCGCGATCTTGGCCTCGAGCCGGGCCAGGGGAGCGCCGAGGCAGAAGTGGACGCCCTGCCCGAAGGCGAGGTGACGGTTCGGTGAGCGTCCGACGTCGAACACGTCAGGGTGCGGGAACTGCTCACTGTCACGGTTCGCCGAG
The DNA here is from genome assembly GCF_900102785.1 of Arthrobacter sp. ok362. GTDB lineage: Bacteria > Actinomycetota > Actinomycetes > Actinomycetales > Micrococcaceae > Arthrobacter. The sequence goes on along the minus strand of NZ_FNGC01000018.1, from coordinate 24,104 downwards.
CCGATCCAGGCCACGATCGGCGACCCCGCAGGGATGGGCAGGCCGCGCAGCGTCGTGTCGACGGCGGAGATCCGGTACATGGACTGGACGGGGGAGCGGTACCGCAGCACTTCTTCGATCGCCTGCGGGAGCAGGGCGGGCTCGGCGATCAGGCGCTCCGCTGTGCCCGGCGCTTCGGTGAAGCACAGCACAGCATTGCCGATCAGGTTGGTGGTGGTCTCGTTGCCGGCAACAAGCAGGAGGGCGCAGAATCCGAGCAACTCGATGCCGCTGAGCCTCTGCCCGTCGATCTCGGCCGCGAGGAGCCCGCTAATGAGGTCATTGCCCGGCATGCGCCGCCGCTGCTCGATCATGCCCATGAAGTACTCCGCCATTTCCCGGTGGGCGGCCATGTGCCCGGTCTCGTCGGCGCCCGGGCGCGTCTGGCTCACGATCACGTCGGACCACTGTTTGAATCGGTCCCGGTCCGCGGCCGGGATGCCCATCAGCTCCGCGATCACGATGACCGGCAACGGATAGGCCAGCTGGTCGATCAGCTCCGCGGCGCCGGCACCGACTACCGGGTCCAGCAACTCGTCAGTGAGTTCCGAGATGCGCGGGCCGAGCGCTTCCACTGACCGTGGCGTGAACGCCTGGGACACCAGGGAACGCAACTGGCGGTGCCTGGGCGGGTCCGTGTTGATCAGGCTGGCGGCGAAGAGCTGGCCCGTTTCGGAGGGGTTGTCCCCGCCGATCCGGGAAGAAAACGTGGCGTGCTCGGACAGGACGCGCTGCACGTCGTCGTAGCGGAACACGTGCCACACCCCGGTCTCCTGATCCTGGAAAACGGGTTCACTGTGCCGCATGGCTTCGTAGCGGGGAAACGGGTTCAACGGCTGCTCCAGAGCCGGAAATGGCACCATGGCTGGCCTTTCCTCATGAGGCGGACGGCCGTCGCTTCCTGGCACTGGACCACTTGCAAGGGACGAACTGCAACAGAGCAGGCGTCCAACGGGGCGGGCCGCGTGGCCCCGTCAGCTCCCACCCTAATACCGCGCAACAGCCTTGGCACGGGCACTCTGGCCCACCTTGGCCGCCCTGCGGAACCGGTACGTCACCAAGGCGCCTAACGAAGGGGCCGGTCCTGCCGACAGTACGGAGGAGAACACCCTTCCCCTCACAGAGCAGAATCGGCCCATGATCGTCGTCACACGCCTCAACGGAACGCGCTTCGCGGTCAATCCGGACCTCATTGAGCGCATCCACGAGAGCCCGGATACGCATTTGGTGACGCTCGACGGCGCCGCCTACGTGGTGCTGGAAAGCCTCGCCGAAGTGGTCGAGCTCATCGCCGACTACCGGGCCTACATCCTGAGCAAAGCCCGGGACTTTCCGGCCATCACCGGATATCCGCTAAGCCTGGTCCGGACCGACGATCCGGACGACGACCCCTACGACGACGGCGCCGGCCCCACGGCGCCCGCGCAACCCAGAAAGTAACGATGGATCCCGCAACAGTCATCGGACTGCTCCTCGCCTTTGGCTCCGTTATCGCCATGGTGTCGCTCGAGGGCGCCAGCCTGTCGGCGCTGCTCCTCCCCGCCCCCATGATCCTGGTCTTCGGCGCCACGCTCGCCGTCGGGATCGCCGGAAACACCCTCAAGGACGTTGTCCAAGCCTTCAAAGCCCTCCCCAAGATGTTCCTCGGCAAGACCGCCAAGCCGCAGGAAAGCATCGACCAGATGGTCCGCTTCGCCGAAAAGGCCCGCAGTGAGGGCCTGCTCTCCCTGGAAGAGGAAGCGGCCAGCGTCAAGGATCCCTTCCTGGCCCGTGCCCTGCAGAACATAGCCGACGGCACCGACGCCGAGGACCTCCGGATGCTGATGGAGGACGAGATCGATTCGAAGTCCCGCAGCGACCACGCCAACTCCAAATTCTTCGCGAGCCTCGGCGGCTACGCTCCCACCGTGGGCATCATCGGCACCGTGGTGTCCCTGACCCACGTCCTGGAAAACCTCTCCACGCCGGACCACCTGGGCCCAATGATCGCGGCAGCCTTCGTCGCCACCCTGTGGGGCCTGCTCTCCGCCAACTTCATCTGGCTTCCCTTCAGCGCCCGGATGGCCCGGCTCTCGGAACTGGACATCGAACGGATGACGCTGCTCATGGAAGGCATGCTGTCGGTCCAGTCCGGCGCCCAGCCGCTGCTGCTCGCCGAACGGCTCCGCGCCATGGTCCCGGAGCACCAGCTCAAGAGCTCCGGCAGCGGCGGCAAGAAAGCCGCCGGCGCGGACAAGTCCGACAGGATGGACGAGGCCGCGTGAGCCCCAGGCGGCGCGGGCGCAAGAAGCCGGAAGAACACCACGTCGACGAACGCTGGATGGCGTCTTACATGGACATGGTCACCGTGCTGATGTGCATGTTCATCGTCCTCTTCGCGATGTCCACCGTGGACGCCAACAAGTTTGAAAAGCTCCGCAACTCCCTGGCCACCGGATTCGGCGCGGTCGCGTCGGAGACCGTGGACACGGCGTCGGGCACGGTGGTGCCGCCGGAACTCGTGGACCAGAACCTCGAGGCGTTCGCCGCCGTCAAGGGCGCGGCAACCGCATCCCCCGAGAAAAACATGGCTGAAGCGGTCAAGGAAGTGGACCGACTCAAGGAACTGCAGAAGAAAATGCAGGCCGGGCTGGCAGCCGCCGGGCTGAGCGAGAACGTCGAGTTCCAGATCGACCAGCGCGGCCTGACCGTCAAACTCGTCGGATCACAGGCCTTCTTCGAACCCGACCGGCCCGAGCTCACCTCCCGGGCCACCCGAGTGCTGCAGGTCATCTCCCCGGTCCTGAAGCCGGCCCGCATGGAAATCATGGTCGAGGGCCACGCCGCGAACGGCATCACGGCCTACCCCTCCACCTGGGAACTGTCCTCGGCGCGCGCCGTCAACGTCCTGCGGCACATGGTGGACCACGGCGGCATTGCCCCCGGCACTATCGGCGCCGTCGCGTTCGGATCGGCCCGGCAGGTCAACGACGACTCCACCCCGGCGCTCATGGAGCGGAACCGCCGGGTGGACATCGTGGTCCTTTCCGACAAGCCCGACGTCGTCCGGGCGCTGATCCCGGAGGCATTGAAACAGAGCCAGAAATAGGCTGCTTATTGCCTACGGCGGATTGCCTGCGGCGGATTGCTTACGCCTCGGGTTCCCTGGCCGATAGTGGCAACCGTGAGTGTTCTGGATGAGCGGGAAGTGGCACGGGAGCGGACCGTCAGCGTCTATGACTTCCGCCGTCCCGCGACGCTCGCCCGCGAACACAGCCGAGTGCTGGAGCTCGCCTTCGAAACCTTCGCCCGCCAGTGGGGCACGCAGCTCACCGCCAAGGTCCGCGTCAAGTCCGTGGTGCGCCTTGAAGATGTCAGCATGCTCAGCTACGACGAGTACGCCGCCTCGCTGCCCGCCGTCACGGCCATGGTCCTGTGCACCGTCGAGGCCCACGATTCCAAGCTCGTGGTGCAGTTCCCCGGCCCGGCCGCCCTCGGCTGGGTCAACCGCATGCTCGGCGCCTCCAACGATTCGCCCATGCCGGACCGCAAGTTCACCCAGATCGAGCAGGCGCTGATCAAGGGCCTCATGGACGAAGCCCTCGAAGACCTCGGCTACTCCCTGGGACCGCTGCTCAGCGAGGCCGTCCGGGTGGACACGATCCAGTACAACTCCCAGTTCGCCCAGGCGGCCGCGCCGAGCGAACTGATGATCGTCGCCTCCTTCACCATGAGCGTCGGCGACGTCAACGCCCCGGCCACCCTGGCCGTTCCGGCCGGCATCCTGCTGGGACGGCTCAAGAAGGTCAACCCGACCGACTCCCGCGACGACGCCGCCGCGCGCGTCAGCGCCCAGCTGGAGCAGGTGCCGGTGGAACTGTCGGTACGGCTCTCGACGTCGTTCGTCACCCCAAGCCAGGTCCTGGGACTCGCCGTCGGCGACGTCCTGACCCTGCCGCACCTGGAAAACCGGCCCTTTGACCTCACCCTGGACGGAACCCGGCTGGCCACCGCCGCCCCGGCCCGCAACGGCTCCCGCGCGGCCGCAGTAATTGTCACAATCGAGGAGAACCAACGATGAGCATCACCCTGACCAAGCACGAATTGTCGGCGGAACGGCTCGTCGAGGAGCTGCCGAGCCCGGTGGCCCTGAAGGTTGTCGCCCTGGTGCCCGCCCGCTCCGCGGCGGCCTACGCCCGGCAAGCGGTCACGGCGACCTTCGTCGGCGCGGTGACCGCCGACCTCGCCCTCATGCTCAGCGACCGCACCTTCCTTGACGAGGCCGCCGGGGCCGGGTCCCAGCTGGGACACGTCTCCGTGACTGACGTCCTGCGCCCCGCGATGGAAAGCGCCAGCTCGGTCTTCGGGGCCGGTGTCCTGTCCGACCTGCGGGAATCCGACGTCTCCGGGCTCCTCTCGGACCCCGACACGGCTGTCTTTGAACTTTCCGACGGCAGCAACGCCGCCGCCTGGTTTGCTGTCCGGCTCCGCGAACACGGCAACAGCCAGGACCGCGGCGGGGACTTGTTCGCCGGCGGCGACACGGTGGCCGGCCGGCTCGGCCGCATCAACAACATTGAAATGGCCCTGACCGTGGAGATCGGACGCACCCGGATGTCGGTCCGGGACGTGCTGTCCCTGGAGCCGGGCAAGATCATCGAGCTGGACCGCTCCGCCGGCGCCCCGGCCGACGTCCTGCTCAACGGGCGCCTGATCGCGCACGGCGAAGTTGTGGTCCTCGACCAGGACTACGCGGTGCGGATCACCCGGATCCTCGATGTCGCCGAGGGGCTCAGCTGAATGGACGCACTGATCCTCGGGCTACGGGTAGTCGTGGCCCTGGGCGCGGTGCTTGGCCTCATGTGGTTCCTCCAGCGCCGGCTGGGCCAAGGCGCCGGGCGGCGCCGGGCTGACCGCGCCTTGACCATCGTCAGCCGGCAGAGCCTAGGACAAAAAGCCTCCGTGGTGGTGGTCGACGCCGCCGGGCAGCGCTTCCTCCTGGGCGTCACCGAGCACGCCGTCAACGTCCTGCACACTGGGGACATCCCGCCCGAACCCGAAGAAGTCCCTGTTCCCGGCATCAGCCGCGGCCTGGGGGAATTCGCCCGGGTCCTGGCCGAGGCCAGCCCGCTCGCCGGCAACCACTTCAGCAGCCAGCCGGCCGGGCGCGCCCGTGACGGCGCCGACGGCGCGGATGCCGCCGCCGACGGCCCGGACGGGGTCCGGGACCTGCCGCCGTCCCGCCGCAGCTCCCTTCACCGCAACTCCCATGCCCGCGGCCCCGCCGGCCGTGGCAGCGCCAGCGGCGCTTCGGGCCATCCGCCCCTGCACGGCTCCATCCTGGCCGGCTCCACCTGGAAGCAGGCTGCCGCCGCTCTCAGGAGCGGACGCCGCAATTGATGTTCCCGCTCGCCACTGGCACCACCCGTCCGCGAACAGCTGTCGCAAGAACCCTCAGGCTCCTGGCCCTGGGGGTCGCCGTCGTGCTGTTTGCCGTCCTCCTGCTGTGGCTCAACGCCCCGGCCGGCCACGCCGCACCCATCGACCCGGTGCCGCCGGTGCCGCCGACCGACCCTGCCAACCCCGGCGGCGGAAACGTCGACATCCAGATCAACGGGATGGACGGCAAACCCTCCACCGCAGTCCTGACCCTGATCGGGATCACGCTCCTGGCCGTTGCGCCCTCGCTGCTGCTGATGATGACGTCCTTCACCAAGATCTTTGTGGTCCTGGCAATGACCCGCAACGCGCTGTCCCTGCCGTCGATCCCGCCAAACCAGGTCCTGGCCGGGCTGGCCCTGTTCCTCTCGATCTTTGTGATGTGGCCCGTCATCAACGAGATGAATACCCTCGGAATCCAGCCCTACCTCAACGGCAAGCTGGACTTCAACGGTGCGGTCAGCGCCGCGTCGGGTCCGCTGCAGCACTTCATGCTCGCCCACACGCGGGAAGAGGACATCGCCCTGATGTCCCGCGCCGCCGGGGCCGAGAACCCGGCCACTCCTGAGGCCGTGCCGCTGCAGACCCTCATCCCGGCGTTCATGATCTCCGAACTCCGTGCCGCGTTCATCATCGGCTTCGTCATCTTCATCCCGTTCCTCGTGATCGACCTCGTGGTGTCCGCTGCCCTGATGTCCATGGGCATGATGATGCTGCCGCCGGTCATGATCTCGCTGCCCTTCAAGATCCTCCTGTTCGTGCTCGTGGACGGCTGGGGCCTGATCATCACCGCGCTCGTCCAGAGCTATGCGAGTTCAGGATGAACGCCAACGCGGTCCTGGACATCTGCCTCCAGGCCATGATTGTGGCCGCGAAGCTCGCCGCGCCGGTGCTTGTCACGGCGCTGGTGGTGGGCCTGGCCATCTCCCTGCTGCAGTCCATCACGCAGCTGCAGGAAGCCACCCTGTCCTTCGTGCCGAAGGCGGCCGCGGTGGCCGTGGCCCTGATCGTCTGCGGACACTGGATGATTTCGGAGATGGTCTCGTTCACTAACGACCTCTTCGCGAAGATCCCGTCCCTGCTCGGAGGCCTGTGAGGTGGGCATCCCCATCGACCCGACCTGGCTGGAAGTCCTGCTGCTGGCCACGGTCCGGATGACCGCCTTCCTGATCGTGGCACCGCCCTTCTCGCACCAGGCCTTTCCGGGTCGCGTCAAGGCCATGCTGGGGCTGGGGCTGGGACTGGCGGTGACGCAGCGCATGGTCGGCGGCTACACGCCCCGCGACACCGCCGCGTTCCTCACCGGTGTGGTCTTGGAGCTCGTCACCGGGCTCGTCCTGGGATTCCTGGTCCTGGTGATCTTCGCAGCCATCCAGTCCGCCGGCAGTCTGATCGACCTGTCCAGCGGATTCCAGATGGCGCAGGCCTACGATCCCCAAATGATGGTCAACGGCGCACAGTTCACCCGACTCCTGCAAATGGCGGCGCTGGCCCTGCTCTTCGCCTCCGACGGCTACCAGCTGGTCATCACGGGCCTCACCGGCAGCTTTGCCGCGCTGCCCCTGGCCGGGGGGATTGACCTGGCCCAACCGGTGCAGGCCATCATCACGGCAGTGTCCGGCATGTTCCTCGCCGCCGTGCAGATCGCCGGCCCCCTCCTGGTGGTCCTGTTCCTTGCCGACGTCGGGCTCGGCCTGCTGACCCGCGTGGCGCCGGCGCTGAACGCCTTCTCGCTCGGCTTCCCGCTCAAGATTCTGCTCACCCTGATGCTGGCCGGCTTCATGTTCCTGGCGCTGCCACGGATCGTTTCCAGCCTCGCCGGGCAGGCAGCCAAAGCCGTGCTGGGGGTGGGCTGATGGCGGATTCACAGGAAAAGACCGAGCAAGCTACCGACAAACGGATGCGGGACGTCCGCTCCAAGGGCCAGCTGTCCCGTTCCCAGGACCTCACAGCGTGGCTCGGCGTCGGCGCCGCCGCGCTCATGCTGCCCAGCACCGTGAACCGGGCCGCCAACGCCGCCACAGACCAGCTCTTCAGCGTCCGCGGGATCATGTCCGCCCCGGATCCCGGCAAAGCCGTCCGGGCGCTGGAAGACGGGTTCGCGTCCATCGCCGGGATCATCGGACCCCTGCTGATCGTCGTGTTCCTCGCCGTCCTCGCCGGTTCCGCCCTCCAGGGCGGTGTCCACCTGAAGAAATTCAGGCTCGAATTCGAACACTTCAACCTGCTCGGCGGGATCAAGCGGCTCTTCGGCGCCCAGGCGGTGTGGGGCGGCCTCAAGGCGCTGCTGAAGGCCAGCGTGGTGGGGCTGGTGCTCTACTCCGTGGTGCAGGGGCTGGTCCCGGTGCTGCTGACCGCCGGCGGGCTGCCGGTCGCCGGCGTGGTGCAGGCTGCCGCCGGCGGCATTTCCGCCCTGGTCCAGTTCGCGGTGGCCGCCGGAATCGTGCTGGCCGCGGCGGACTTCTTCGTCGTGATGCGGCGCAACCGCAAGAAGACGCGGATGTCCAAGAAGGAAGTCCAGGACGAGAACAAGAACAGCGAGGGCGATCCGCTCATCCGGTCCCAGCGCCGCGCGCGCCAAATGGCCATGAGCCGCAACCGCATGATCGCGGCGATCGGAGACGCCGACGTCGTCCTGGTCAACCCCACGCACGTGGCGGTGGCGCTCAAGTACGAGCCCGGCAAGTCCGCGCCCCGCGTGGTGGCCAAGGGCTCCGGCCACGTGGCTGCCAGGATCAGGGAAGAGGCCGAGGAGAAGAACGTGCCCATGGTCCAGGACATCCCGTTGGCCAGGGCCCTGCACGGGGCCTGTGAGCTGGGGGACGAGATCCCGGTGGACTTTTACCGGGCGGTGGCCGGCGTCCTCGCGTTCGTCATGGCGCTCAAGGCCCGGGGTGCCGGCGCCGGGATGCACCGCATGACCAGCACGGCCGCGGCCGTATGAGACACGTTGCGCAACGTGCGAAACACAGCGTGAAACACGGTGCGAAACACAGTGTGCCGCGCGGGATGAACACTTTGGGAATCAGCGTCTGTGAAAGGACCGCACCATGAACAACAGGCTGAACCGGCTGGTGGTGCCCATCGGCATCGTGGGGATCGTGCTCCTGCTGGTGGTTCCCGTGCCCGCGCCCTTGCTCGACTTCCTCATCGTCTGCAACATCCTGCTGGCACTGCTGGTCCTGCTCACCAGCATGTTCGTCAAGAAGCCGCTGGACTTCTCCGTGTTCCCGTCCCTGCTGCTGGTGGCCACGCTGTTCCGGCTCGGCCTCAACGTCGCCTCCACCCGCCTGGTCCTGGGCAACGGGTACGCCGGGCAGGTCATTGATGCCTTCGGCAAGGTAACGGTCGGCGGCTCCATGATCATCGGCGCCGTCGTGTTCCTCATCCTCGTGGTGATCCAGTTCGTCGTGGTCACCAAGGGCGCCGAGCGGGTGGCCGAGGTGGGCGCGCGCTTTACCCTCGATGCCATGCCCGGCAAGCAGATGGCGATCGACGCCGATCTCAACGCCGGGCTCCTCACCGACACGCAGGCCCGGGAGCGGCGGGCCGAAGTCTCTGCCGAGGCCGACTTCTACGGTGCCATGGACGGCGCGTCGAAGTTCGTCAAGGGTGACGCCATCGCGGGCATCATCATTATCATCATCAACTTCGTCGGCGGCATCGCCATCGGCATGGTCCAGCGCGGCCTGGAAATCGGCGACGCCCTGAACACTTACGGCCTGCTGACCATGGGCGACGGGCTCGTCACCCAGATCCCGGCGCTGCTCATGGCAGTCTCCACCGGCATGATCGTGACCCGGTCCAATGCCGAGTCGGACATGGGCCGGACGGCCTCCACGCAGCTGCTGCAGTCACCGAATGCGCTCATGATCGCCGGCGTCGCCGCCCTCGCCATGGCCCTGATCCCCGGCATGCCGCCCATCCCGTTCGTCGTCGTCGGAATCGGCCTGATCATCGCCTCCCGCCGGACCGCGGCAAGCCAGCAGCTGGCGGAAACAGCCCGGGAGGCTGAGTCGACCGCGCTGAACTTCCCGGAAAAGGATCCCAACGAGAAGTTGCTGGAAGACATGCGCATCCACCCGGTGGAGATCCTGCTGGCACCGGACCTCGTGGACATGGTCTCCGGCGCCTCCGATGACCTCCTGGCCCGGGTCCGGTCGCTCCGGCACAAGATCGCCATGGAGCTGGGCCTCGTCATCCCGCCTGTGCGCACGCGGGACAGCGTGGACCTGCCGCCGGCCACCTATGCCATCCGGATCGCCGGCGTGGAAGCCGGCCGCGGCACGGCCCCCAGCGGCCAAATGCTCGCCCTGGGCGAGAACCTCGACTCCCTCCCCGGCCCGGCGATGATCGAGCCCGTGTTTGGGCTCGCCGGAAAGTGGATCCCCGGGGAAATGCGCCACAATGCCGAAATGACCGGTGCCACGGTGATCGACCGGGTCTCCGTCCTGGTCACCCACCTGTCCTCGATCGTCGCGGCGAACGCTGCCCGGCTGCTGTCCCGCGAGGACGTCCGCGTGCTGACCGAGGGCGTGCGCAAGCAAAGCCCCTCCGCCGTCGACGAACTGACCCCGGCCCTGCTCTCCCTCGCCGAGCTGCAGCGCGTCCTGCAGGGCCTGCTGGATGAGCAGGTGCCGATCAACGACCTCGCCCGGATCTACGAGGCCCTCACGCTCCGCGCCAAGATTTCCACTGATCCGGAATCGCTCGTGGAAGCCGCCCGGCAGGCCCTCGGACCCGCGCTCACGGCCAAGTTCATGGACGGCCACGTGCTCAACGTCATCATGATCGACCCCGTCCTGGAACAACACATGCTCGAGGACATGCGGCCCGCGGAAGGCGGCAGCCAGATCGTCATGGGGCAGGACAGGCTCGACGCCGTGCTGCGCTCAGTGCGCTCCGCCGTCGACGCCGCGGCCGCCGCCAACCGCCAGGCGGTGCTCGTGTGCGCACCGGCGCTCCGGCCCGCCATCCACCGCCTCATCGGTGCGCAGCCCGGGTCCGTGCCGGTGCTGTCCTACCGCGAGGTGACCTCTGCCAACGTCCGGATCGAAACAGTAGGAGTGGTGCGCCATGCCGAACCGCTATCGGCTTAAGGGAGCCTCGCTCGAGGAAATCCGCCGCAAGGCAGAACAGCTGTACGGACCCGCGGCCCGGATCGTGTCCGCCGAACGCGTCATCAGCCCAGGCATCGCCGGGCTCTTCGCCCAGGACCGCTACGAGGCCATGATCGAGATCCTGTCCAAGCACGAGGTGGTCACCGGCGAGGTAGTGCCCGACGCCGACATCCTGGCCGGGGCCGAGCCGGGCACGGCCGCCAGTGGTCCCGCCGGTGGGCCCGCCGGTGGGCCCGCGGGGGAGACCGCGGGGGAGACCGACGCCGGGACGGCCTCCGTAACACCGGCCCCGCCGGCAGCCCAGACCGGAGCCCCGGCAGGGCCGGCGACGGCCCCGCCCGCTCCCGGCGCGTCCCATCACCTCCCGTCCCATCACCTTCAGGGCGCCGCCATCGCCGCACTGCTGGAAGAGGCGGACGCCGCTGAGCTCAGCCTGCACCGGCCCGCAACTGCCGGTGTATCCACCGAGTCGCGGGACTTCTCCGAGCTTCTGGAACAGCTCGGCGCCGGGCTCCGGACCCCGGCGGAAACGGCCGCCGCCGTCGGCAACCCCGGGCGCCCGGCCTCCCCCATCGATCCGGGCCCCGCCGCCGCACCTCCCGCCGCCGTACCTCCCGCCAGCGCCGCCGGCCGGCTGGCCTCCACTGCTGCGCCGACCGCCGCGCCTGGCAGCGCGCCGGGCCCTGCGCCGGGCGCCCCTGCCCCGTTGACCGGCGTCGGCGATCTCGTGGTCCTGATCGGGCTGGGGGAGGACGCCATGGACGCCGCCCTGGCTATGTCCATGGCGGCCGGCGGTGCCGATGTGCGGACCGCCGGCGAGCTCTCCGCCTACGGCCACCTGCACGTCGAGGGACGCCAAAACGCCACAGCCGCGCGCGCCCACGCGGTGGTGACGGAGCGCACCGTCCTGGTGGCGTTCGGACTCGGCAAAGCCCGCAACGCCCTGGCCCGGGTGCAGTCCGTGGCCGCGCTCTCCGCTGACCAGGTCTGGGTAGTGGTCGACGCCGGACGCAAGCATGAGGACACGGCGCGCTGGGTCGGCGTGCTGTCCGCCCAGCTCAACGTGACCGCAGTGGCGGTGGTCGGCGCCGCGGAGACCGGGTCACCTGAAACCGTCAACGGTCTTGGACTGCCCGTGGGCTGGATCGACGGGCGCCCGGCAGGGCCGGCTCCGACATGGCAGAACCGGCGGGAATCGTCCGACGCTCCCCGCGCTGAAGGGTAGATTGAGAGGATGCTGGTACTTACACGCAAGCCGGGCGAACAGATCATGATCGGCGACGGCATCGTCATCACGGTTCTGGAAGGCCGCGGCGACGGCGTTCGGATAGGCATTGAGGCACCCCGCGGTGTGCCCATCCAGCGCCGGGAAGTCATCGAAGCCATCGCAGCGGCCAACCTCGCGGCGGCGGAAGCTGGCCCCGACGCCGAGGACGCGCTGCGCGGGCTCATGCCGCCGCGGGCCACTCCCGTCGAGGGCTGAGGACCGCACCGGGTCAGTCCTGGTCCTCGCCCATATACTGGGCCAGGAGCGGCTGGGCGGAACGCCGGACCACGGCCAGAGACCTCTCCAGATTTCCGCCGGTGGTCAGTTGATCCAGCATCCCGGCCGTGTCCGCCGGCCCGGGGCGTCCCGGCAGGGGGAGGGTGCGCAGTGCCTCTTCGTTCACGCTGGCGGCCTCGCCCAGCCGGGCCAGGAGTGCGTGCAGGGCCTCCAGATGCTCGCGCAGGATCTCGGACCAGGGCCCGGCGGGTGCGGCCGCAATCAGTTCGACGAGCGTGGTCTGCGCCGGCAGACCCCACTGGGCCGCCACGGCAGCAGATTCGACACCCCGGGCCAGGGCTTCGAAGCGCAGGCGGTCCAGTACGGTTTCAATCTCGGAGGCCATGAAGTTCAGCCATTCCAGATTCCCGGCCGCAATGTGCAGACGCTGCGTTTCCAGCCTGAACAGGAGCAGCTCCAGGTGCCGCCGCTCCTGCCACAGCGCCGCGGAGAGATCACTTGCGCTCATGGGCCCCATTCTCTTTCCGCCCCGTGACTCACAGCATCAGGACGGCCACCGCATTTTTTGCCAAGCTTTTCCCTGAGGGTACACGCAGATCTTGGATCAGGTGATAGGTTTCGACCATGGGTGCTGCGCCCTACTTGCGAACGCTGACTCCTATGGGGGGAGCACCGGTCGGTTTGGGTGCGGCTCCCGGCGTTTTGAGGGTCTAGGACCCTTCGGATCCGGTCTCATGGGGGGACACAGTATTGAATCGCGTGGAACGCAACGAGATGGTCACGCAGCACCTTCCGCTGGTGGGGTATCTCGTCTCAGATTTGTGCTCGAAGGCGTCACACCTTTCTCGCGATGACTTGGCCTCGGCCGGTGCTATTGCCCTGATCACGTCGGCCGATTCGTTCGACCCGGACCTCGGGGTGCCGTTCGGTGCGTTCGCGCGCCGGCGCATCCTAGGCGCCTTCGCCGACGAGATGCGGGCCAGCGACTGGGCCACCCGCTCCGCCCGCCGGCGGATCAAGGAAACCATGTCCGTCCAGGAAACCCTGGCGTCCGCACTGGGCCGCATCCCCACAGTGGAGGAGATCGCCTCCGCACTGGGCGTCCAGCAGAGCGTTGTGGAGGCCGCGCTCGCGGACGCCTCGCGCACGCTGACGCCCCTCGATGAGGCCGTGGTGGATACGCTGGCCGCCGAAACCCTCACTCCGGAACACTCTGTGCTCGCGGACGAACGGCTCCAGTACCTGCGGGCCGCCGTAAAATCCCTCCCGGAACGGATGCGCTACGTTGTGGAGGAAATCTACTTCGGCGACCGGACGGTCAAAGACCTGGCCGCGGAACTCGGATCCACGCACGCAGCGGTGTCCCAGCAGCGTTCGGAGGCCATCCGGCTCATGCGTGACGGACTGACCGCCCACTACGCCGACGACCCCGAGCAGCCGTTCGAACCCCAGTCGAGGATTACCCCGAGGCGCCGCAACGACTACCTCACGCAGCTCTCCCAGTCCACCTCCGGCGGCATCACAAGGGCCGTGTTCCCTCGGGGGCCGCTCCTCAACGAGGCAGTCTGAGCCTTCCCGAAACGGTTAGTAAGCCGACTTAGTAAGCTGACTGAGAAATTCCTCCCCGAACCTCGCGGCCCGTCCCTGCCCTGCGGTAGCGTCGGAAGCATCGGCCGGGGTGCCGGCAGATGGCGCCCGCGGCCCGCAAGGTACCGGTTCTATCGAGGAGGATGCATGAAAGCAACACCTACACTGACGGCCAACCTGCAGGCGGTCCTAGTGGACCTGATCGAACTCCACGTTCAAGGCAAGCAAGCGCATTGGAACATCGTCGGGACCAACTTCCGGGACCTTCACCTCCAGTTGGACGAAATCGTCGAGGCCGCCCGCGGTTTCGCGGACGAGCTCGCCGAGCGCATGCGCGCCATCCACGCCCTGCCGGACGGCCGCAGCTCCACAGTTTCCAAGTCCACAGCGCTCGCCCAGTTCCCGGCCGGTCTGATCAACACGAAGGACGCCATCGAACGGATTGTCGCGGCCCTCGAGGCGGCCGTCGGCACGATGCGCAAAGTGCACGATGAAGTGGATGAGGAAGACCCCACCACCGCCGACCTCCTGCATGCCTTCATTGCCAAGCTTGAGCAGTATGCCTGGATGGTGAATGCCGAGACCATGCGGGCGAACGCCAGCGTGACCACCCCGGACAACAAGTAGGAACCGGCTCCCCCGCCCCTAAAAAGCATCAGCGTCCGGCGCCGGAGTTCTCCCGGCGCCGGACGCCTCTGTTTAATCGCGGGAGTTCGAGCACGGGAACCCCTTGACTTCCCCCGGTGCCGGAGAATACTTAAGTATGTGCTTAACAATTCGGTGGATCAACCGCTCAGCGACCGGGAGCTCGACGTCGTCTTCCACGCGCTCGCCGACCCTACCCGCCGTGCGATCCTGGTCCGGCTCTGCGACGGGCCGGCGGCGGTCTCCGAGCTGGCCGCGCCATTCGGGATGAGCCTGCCCGCCGTTGTTCAGCACCTCCAGGTCCTGGAAGCCAGCGGCCTGATTCGCAGTGAGAAAATCGGCAGGGTTCGCAGCTGCAGCATTGACCACGCCACGGTCCGACGCGCAGAAGACTGGCTGGGCCAGCGTCGGACGCCGGGGGAGCGCCGCCTCGACAGGCTCGAGGACTTCCTTTCCCGCGGCCAGCCAGCCAGCAACGAACACCCGCCCTCACCGAGGAGCACGCAATGAACACCCCCGTCACCCATGCAAGCTTCAGCCTCGAACGCCGACTGAATGCCCCGCCGTCGGCCGTCTACAACGCCTTCGCCGACCACGAGCGCAAGAAGAACTGGTTCGGCGGGCCGCCGGACTGGGAACAGGGCGAGTCCAGCCTGGACTTCCGGGTGGGTGGCCGCGAGACCGACGTCGGCGGCCCGGCGGGCGGCTTCGTCTCCACCATGCATGCGATCTACCACGACATCGTCGAGAACGAGCGGATCATCTACACCTACGAGATGCTCCTGGATGGCGAGCGCATGTCTGTCTCGCTCAGCACGATCGAACTCGAGCCCGACGGCGACGGCACCCTCCTGACCCTGACCGAGCAAGGCGCATTCTTCACGGGCTCCCGGGCCAGCGACGAGGCGCAGGTCGCCGGGCGCAAGGAAGGCACCGGTGAGCTGCTGGACGCCCTGCAGAAGTACGTCGACGGCCGGTAAGCCTGTTAGTTGGCCTTCGGCACCGTCCGCAGGACGACGGCGGCGAGGACGCAGGCCCCGGCCATCAGGACCAGCGCGATTGACGCCGTGACGTGGACGCCAGAGTCGAAGGCCGTGCGCGCGGCCGCCGTCACTGCCTCCGCCAGGGGAGCCGGAAGCATCCGGGCGAGCTCCACGGCGCCGGCGAGGGTTTCGCCGGCCTGGCTGGTGGCCGCGGCCGGGGCAAGCTCGGTCACGCCCGCGGGGAGCCGGAGGTTGCCCTGGTAGGAGGCCGTCAGGATCGAGCCGAGGATCGCCGTGCCCAGCAGGGACCCCACTTCATAGCCGGTCTCGGAGATGGCCGCGGCGGCCCCGGCCTTGTCCGCGGGCGCCGCGCCCAGGATCAGGTCATTGGAGATCGTCTCCGCGGCGCCCACCCCCAGGCAGAGCACCATCAGGGCGGCCAGGAGCAGGGACGGGCCGTGGCTGTGGTCGCCGAATGCCACCAGGAAATAGCCCGCCGCGCTCAGCAGCAGCCCGCCGGCCACAACAAAGCCGGGCCGCACCTTGCGCACCAGTGGGACTACGAACAGCCCCGCCGCAACTGTGGCGATCAGGGCCGGGACCATGGCTACCCCGGAGGCCGAGGGGGACTGGCCCTCCAGCAGTTGCAGGTGCTGGGCCAGGAACAGAATGAAGCCGTTGAAGGAGAACAGTGCCAGGACGTTGGCAATGATGGCCGTACTGAAGATCCGGTTGCCAAAGAGGCTGACATCGAGCATCGGCGCCGTACCCTCGTTGCGGGCCAGGGCGCGCTGACGCCGGATGAACGCATAGCCCATGAGCAGGCCGGCTCCGATGCTCGCGAACGCCTCTGGTGCATGCCCGTGGGTGGCGAGGGTCTTGATCCCGTAGACAGCGGGCACCATGACCAGCAGGGACATGGCGATGCTGGGCACGTCCACGCGGCCGGGCTTCGGGTCGCGGGATTCCGGTATCAGCGCCGGACCGAGCAACAGCAGGGGCAGGATGATCGGCACCGCGACCAGCAGGACGGCGCCCCACCAGAAGTGTTCCACCAGCCAGCCGCCGGCAATCGGACCGAGGGCGGCGCCGCCGGAGAAGCCCGCTGCCCAGATCGCCACCGCGAGCCTGCGCCGGTTGGGCTGCGGAAAGATGTTGCGGATCAGGGAAAGCGTGGACGGCATGAGCATGGCGCCGAAGAGGCCAAGCGCGGCGCGGCCGGCGATCAGCCATTCGGCGCTCGGTGCGAACGCCGTCGCGGCCGACACTGCGGCAAAACCCGCGCTGCCCACGAAGAGCAGCCGGCGCCGGCCGATCCTGTCGCCCAGGGAGCCCATCGCGACCAGGAGTCCGGCCAGGACCAGGGGATAAGCGTCGATGATCCAGAGCAGTTCGACGCCGGAAGCGGACAAGCTGGTGGCGATGGTCGGCAGCGCGAACGTCAGGGCGGTGTTGTCCACGGCCACGAGCAGGACCGGGAACATCAGCAGGGCCAGCGCCACCCAGTCGCGCCACGGTGCCCGGGGGCCGGTGGCGGCCGGGGTGCTGGTGGCTGCGGTGATAGACGAGATGCTCATGAGACGTAACTATACCGTCTGGACGGTACAGTTAAGAAATGCGTGGCATGACAGGCATGATGGGATGCATGCCCAGGAAACCCGTCGCCCGCGAGGCCGTCCTCGATGCCTTCGAAGCCCTGCTCATCGAAGTCGGTGAGCGCGCCGCGACGCTGGACGCCGTCGCGCGCCGGGCCGGCGTCTCCAAGGGCGGCCTGCTCTACCACTTCCCGACGAAGGAGGCGATGATCGCGGTCCTGCTGGAACGGCTGGACCAGCATCTGGCTGCCGATGTTGCGGCCATGGCGGCGGCCCCCGAAGGGGCAGCGGCGTACTTCATCAAGTCCTCGGTGTGGGCGGACACGCCCATGGACCGGGTCTTCGTGGCGGCCACGCGGCTCGCCGAGGTGGCGCACGGGGAGACCCTCCGCCGCTTCGCCGCCGCCCAGGCGAGCTGGCTGGAACTGCTGGCAGCCGACGTCGGACCCGCCATGGCGAAGGCCGTCCTGTACATGGGGGACGGGCTGTACTTCAACGCCATGCTGGGCCGGGGCCCGGGCGGGCCGCTTCCGGAAGTCGAGGCGGACGTCGAGAGCCTCCTCGCCGCCGTCGAGAGGCTGCGCCGCTGACGCCCGGGCCCACCCCGCCGACCCCCGCCACTTACTTCCGCCGAACTCGCCGGAAGCCTGCGACTTCGCCGGAACGTTACGGCGACCCCGGCGCTGTCCGGCGAAATCGCGTTGGCGGACTCACCTGGGGGCGGCTCGTTGCCCGTAACCTTGGGTGGGCCGGTCGCCGGGAGTTTGCGGACGCGCGCCCGGCATAGGACAATGAGAGCTGTGACTGTTGTCACCCCCAATTGAATACGCCTTTGATCTGCGGCGGGAGAGCCCTGCAAGTAGGTACAAGCAGGCGCCGTAGGAGCAAACCCTCCCCAGGAATCTCTCAGGCCCACGTACCGCCGCGGCAAGGCATCTCTGGAAAGTAGCAGGCTTGTCCCGGACATGCTGTGCTCACCGACGGTGCAAGCGGAGCCCCTCAAACGCAGGCTGCGCGGAAACTCTCAGGTCCAATACAGAGCGGGGAGGAACCCGAATCAATGTGGCGTACCCTGCGCCGCCTGAGTTATGGAGTTCCTTGTGACTGTTACCCCAGCCTCCACGTCCTTCGTTGACCGGCACATCGGCGCGCGCCGCCAGACCGACGTCGACGCCATGCTGAAGGCTGTCGGCTACGACACCGTCGACGCCCTGGTGGACACCGCCGTTCCGAAGGACATCCGTCAGGACTCCGACCTCGCGCTCGCCGCCGCCCTCAGCGAAGTGGAAGTCCTCGCCGAGCTGCGCAAGCTGGCCGCGAAGAACAAGACCGCCGTGCAGATGATCGGGCAGGGCTACTACGACACGCTCACCCCGCCGGTGATCCGCCGCAACATCCTCGAAGCCCCGGCCTGGTACACCGCGTACACGCCCTACCAGCCGGAAATCTCCCAGGGCCGGCTAGAGGCGTTGCTGAACTTCCAGACCATGGTCCAGGACCTCGTCGGCCTGCCGATCGCCAACGCCTCGCTGCTGGACGAAGCCACGGCCGTCGCCGAGGCCGTGCTGATGATGCGCCGCGCCAACAAGAACAAGACGGCCCACGACGGCAAGACCGTCCTCGACGCCGACTGCCTCCCGCAGACCATCGCGATCGTCAAGGGCCGCGCCGAAGCCCTCGGCTTCGAGGTCGAGGTTGCTGACCTCTCCAAGGGCCTGCCCGAGGGCGTCATCAACGGCGTCGTCCTGCAGCAGCCGGGCGTCTCCGGCCGCGTGTTCGACCACACCGCCGTGATCGCCGACGCCAAGGAACGCGGCGCCCTCGTCACCGTCGCCGCCGACCTCCTCTCCCTGACCCTCATCACGCCCCCGGGCGAGCAGGGGGCGGACATCGCTGTCGGCTCCGCCCAGCGCTTTGGCGTGCCGCTGTTCTTCGGCGGCCCCCACGCCGCCTACATGGCCGTGCAGAAGGGCCTCGAGCGTTCCATGCCCGGCCGCCTCGTGGGTGTCTCCAAGGACAACGCCGGCGTCCCGGCCTACCGTCTGGCGCTGCAGACCCGCGAGCAGCACATCCGCCGCGAGAAGGCCACCTCCAACATCTGCACCGCCCAGGCGCTGCTGGCCATCGTGTCCTCCTTCTACGCCGTCTACCATGGCCCCGACGGGCTGAAGGCAATCGCCCAGACGGTCCACGTCCACGCCAAGACCATCGCCGCCTCCCTGAAGGCCGCCGGCCTTCACGTGCTGCACACCTCCTTCTTCGACACCATCACCGTCTCCGTGCCGGGCCGGGCAGCAGAGATCATCGCGGCCGCCGACGCCAAGGGCGTCAACCTGCGCGCCATCGACGCCGACACCGTCGGCATCTCCGCCGATGAGGCCACGACGGTCGCTATCGTGGCCGACGTCATCGCCGCGTTCGGCGCGTCCGTGACCGACACTTCTGAAGGGTTCGGCCTGGACCCCGCCGTCGAGCGCACCTCCGACTTCCTCCAGCACCCGGTGTTCAACACCCACCGTTCCGAAACCCAGCTGCTGCGCTACATCCGCCGCCTCTCGGACCGCGACCTCGCACTGGACCGCACCATGATCCCGTTGGGTTCGTGCACCATGAAGCTGAACGCCACGGCCGAGATGGAAGCCATCTCCTGGCCGGAGTTCGCCTCCATCCACCCCTTCGCCCCGGAATCCCAGACCGCCGGCTGGCGCGAACTGATCGAGGACCTCGAAGCCCAGCTGACCGAGATCACCGGCTATGACCAGGTCTCCATCCAGCCCAACGCCGGTTCCCAGGGCGAGCTCGCCGGCCTGCTGGCCATCCGCGGCTACCACCTCTCCCGCGGTGACGCCCAGCGCAACATCTGCCTCATCCCGGCGTCCGCCCACGGCACCAACGCGGCCTCCGCCGTGCTCGCCGGCATGAAGGTCGTCGTCGTGGCCACCGCCTCCGACGGCACGATCGACCACGCGGACCTGACCGCCAAGATCGAGGCCAACAAGGACGCCCTGTCCTGCATCATGATCACCTACCCGTCCACCCACGGGGTGTACGACGCCGACGTCCGCGAGGTCTGCGACGCGATCCACGCCGCCGGCGGCCAGGTCTACATCGACGGCGCCAACCTCAACGCCCTCGTCGGGCTGGCCCAGCCGGGCATGTTCGGCGGCGACGTTTCGCACCTGAACCTGCACAAGACCTTCTGCATCCCGCACGGCGGCGGCGGACCCGGGGTCGGCCCGGTCGCGGCCAAGGCCCACCTGGCACCGTTCATGCCGGGCGATGCCGCGAACCCGGCCAACGGCGCCGACGGCACCCCGATCTCCGCCTCCCGGTACGGCTCGGCCGGCGTCCTGCCGATCTCCTGGGCATACGTGAAGCTCATGGGCGGCCGCGGCCTCACCGAGGCCACCAAGTCGGCGCTGCTCGCGGCGAACTACATCGCGGCGCGCCTGAACGACTCCTTCCCGGTGCTCTACACCGGCGAAGGCGGCCTCGTGGCCCACGAGTGCATCCTGGACCTGCGCGAACTCACGGCCAAGACCGGCGTGACCGCCGAGGACGTCGCCAAGCGCTTGATCGACTACGGCTTCCACGCCCCCACGCTCGCCTTCCCGGTGGCCGGGACCCTCATGGTGGAACCCACCGAATCCGAGGACCTCGGCGAGATCGACCGGTTCATCACGGCCATGATCGCCATCCGCGCCGAGATCGACCAGGTGGCCCACGGCGACTTCACCGTGGAGCACAGCCCGCTGCGCAACTCCCCGCACACCGCCGCTGCCGTGATCAGCACCGACTGGACCCGCGAGTACCCACGCGAGCAGGCCGTCTTCCCGGTCCACACGCTCAAGCAGGACAAGTACTTCCCGCCGGTCGGACGCATCGACGGCGCCGCCGGGGACCGCAACCTGATCTGCTCGTGCCCTCCCCTCGAATCCTTCGAAGAAGACACAGCAGCCCACTCCGACGACTCCGCCAACTAAGGACAGCCAACGATGACTGAGAACTACACGGCCCTGTACGAAGAGCACAAGAAGCTCGGAGCCTCCTTCACGGACTTCGGCGGCTGGCAGATGCCCCTGAAGTACAGCTCCGAACTCGCCGAGCACCACGCCGTCCGCAAGTCCGCGGGCCTGTTCGACCTCTCCCACATGGGCGAAGTCTGGGTCACCGGCCCGGACGCCGCAGCCTTCCTGGATTACGCCCTGGTCGGCAAGATCTCCGCGATGTCGATCGGTAAGGCCAAGTACTCGCTGATCTGCAACGAGGACGGCGGCATCATCGACGACCTCATCACCTACCGGCGTCCGGCGGCGGCCGACGGCACTGACAAGTTCCTCGTGGTCCCCAACGCGGGCAACGCCAAGGTCGTGGCCGCGGCCCTGGCCGAGCGGGCTGGTTCCGGCAAAGAAGGGGGTTTCGACGTCACGGTCCAGGACGCCTCCGCCGAGACCTCGCTGATCGCCGTCCAGGGACCCAAGGCCCAGGAAATCCTGCTGCGCCTGGTTCCCGCCGCGGAGCACGAACTCGTCACCGGCCTGAAGTACTACGCCGCCGTAGACGTCCCGTTCATGTTCGGCGGCGCCAGCCAGGACCTCCTGCTGGCCCGCACCGGCTACACCGGTGAAGACGGCTTCGAGATCTTCGTCGCCAACGACGACGCCGCCGCGCTCTGGCAGGCGCTCGTCGCCATCGCCGAAGACGGCGAGCTGACCCCCGCCGGGCTCGCATCCCGCGATTCGCTCCGCCTCGAGGCGGGCATGCCGCTCTACGGCAACGAGCTCACCCTCGAAGGCGATCCGTTCGCCGCCGGCCTGGGCCCCGTCGTCGCGCTGTCCAAGGAAGGCGACTTCATCGGCAAGGCCGCACTGGCCGCCAAGAAGGAAGCCGGCGCCGGCGCCACCACGGGCCGCAAGCTCGTCGGGCTCAAGGGCCTCGGACGCCGGGCCGGCCGCGGCCACTACCCGGTCCTCAAGGACGGCAACGTCGTCGGCGAAGTCACCTCCGGCCAGCCCAGCCCCAGCCTCGGCTACCCGGTCGCGATGGCCTACGTCGACGTCGAGCTCGCCGAGCCCGGCACCGCCCTGGACATCGACCTCCGCGGCAAGGCCGAGCCGTTCGAAGTGGTCGCACTGCCTTTCTACAAGCGCCAAAAGTAGCCCGGCCAGTACGTCATCGGTTCCCGGGTGCCTCAGCGGTACCCGGCACCGGGGCCGTCCGTCTGGGTTTTCACGCGTGCTCGCTCGCTTTCCCACCGTCCCCCTAACCTCGCAAGCTCGGTCAGGGAACCCGGACGGCGGTCACTCGCTTAGACGCACGCTTTCGAAAACCCAGCCCGGCCGGCCCCTCGGGGGCACGTCACCTTCGAGACATCACGCCACATCCGGACCGACGGGAACCGGCGCCTTCGAAAGCCAAGGTGCTGGGGGATATGCCGCCTACCGCGGCTCGGCTTGTCCCACCGGGCGCCACGCCAAGCTCGATCATTGGGGGTTGAGCTTGATGACACCCTTGGAGCCAAGAAGCAGCCCGGCTCTAGAAGAATACGAACGGCCACTGTTTCTTCCGGAACTGGTGTCTTTTCGAAAACTGTTGGCGTCCAGAACTGAACTGAATAGCGGCGGGTGAGGGGATTCCGGAAGCGTGCGTCTAAGGGAGCGTCGCGTCCGCTCAGCGGGCGCCATCGCGACCGAGCATGCGTGGGCCCACGCCATCAGGGTTCCCTGGCCGAGCTTGCGAGGTTAGGGAGATGGCGGGGAGGAATTGCCTCAACCGCCACCCAACCCGGCCACGGTCGTTGCCGCGTACCTCAGCCACAATTGATTTAGCCCACGACTTTTCAAACGCAAAGGAAAAACACATGGCAAAAGTTGCCCCTGAACTGCAGTACTCCGACGAGCACGAGTGGGTTTCGCGGGACTCCGGCAACGCCGGGTCGAACACAGTTTCCATCGGCATCTCCGCCGTGGCCACGGACGCCCTGGGCGATATCGTCTACGTGGATCTGCCCGAGGTCGGCTCGAGGGTGACCGCGGGGGAGACCTGCGGCGAGGTCGAATCGACCAAGTCCGTCTCTGATCTGTACTCGCCGGTCACGGGTGAGGTGACGGAGATCAACGACGCCGTTGTCTCCGATCCCGCGCTGATCAACTCCGACCCGTACGGGGCCGGCTGGCTGTTCAAGGTCGCCGCGGAGTCCGAGGGCCCGCTGCTCTCGGCCCAGGAGTACGCGTCCAAGAACGGCGGCGAACTGTGAGCGCGGCAGCCGCGGCCGCAGGCACAAGCACAGTCGCGTTCGAGCAGGTAGTCTCGCCGAGCCTGGACGCGGACCTGTCCGCGCTGGATCCGGAGATCGCGGCGAGGATCGACGCCGAGCTTACCCGCCAGCGCGACGGGCTGGAGATGATCGCGTCGGAGAACCACACCGCCAAAGCTGTCATGCAGGCGCAGGGTTCGGTGCTGACGAACAAGTACGCCGAGGGCTACCCGGGCAAGCGCTACTACGGCGGCTGCGAGCACGTTGACGTGGTCGAACAGCTCGCCATCGACCGGGTCAAGGCCCTGTTCGGCGCGGAGTACGCGAACGTGCAGCCGCACTCGGGCGCGCAGGCCAACGCCTCGGTGATGCATGCCCTGATCCGTCCGGGCGATACCATCATGGGCCTGAACCTGGCCCACGGCGGGCACCTGACGCACGGAATGAAGATCAACTTCTCCGGCCGGCTCTACAACGTCATCCCGTACCAGGTCCGCGAGGAGGACCACCGGATCGACATGGCCGAGGTCGAGCGCCTGGCCCGGGAGCACAAGCCGGCCCTGATCGTGGCCGGCTGGTCCGCGTACGCCCGGCAGCTGGACTTTGCCGAGTTCCGGCGGATCGCGGATTCGGTGGGCGCCTACCTGATGGTGGACATGGCC
Organism: Arthrobacter sp. ok362; assembly: GCF_900102785.1. Classification (GTDB taxonomy): domain Bacteria; phylum Actinomycetota; class Actinomycetes; order Actinomycetales; family Micrococcaceae; genus Arthrobacter. The sequence continues at coordinate 295 of NZ_FNGC01000018.1, read as the reverse complement.
CACTTCGCTGGCCTGGTGGCGGCCGGGCTGCACCCGTCCCCGGTCCCGCACGCCCACGTCACCACGTCCACGACGCACAAGACCCTCGCCGGTCCGCGCGGCGGCATCATCCTGTCCAACGACGCCGACATCGCCAAGAAGATCAACTCCGCGGTGTTCCCCGGCCAGCAGGGCGGCCCGCTGGAGCACGTCATCGCCGGCAAGGCCGTGGCGTTCAAGATCGCGGCGTCCCCGGAGTTCAAGGAACGCCAGGAGCGTGTCCTGGCCGGCGCCCGGATCCTCGCCGAGCGTCTGG
>NZ_FNGC01000021.1 GCF_900102785.1 Arthrobacter sp. ok362 | reverse complement strand
AGACCCCCGCGACGGCGCCCCGCTGGAAATCGGCCGGACCAGCTACCGTGTCACGAAGGCCCAGCGTCAATGGCTCCGCCTCCGCGACGGCAGGTGCCCCTTCCCCGGCTGCAGCAACCACTCCCTGGACAACGAGGCAGACCACCTCCTGGCCTGGGCCGACGGAGGCACCACCGGCATCACCAACCTGGGCCAACCCTGCCCCAGACACCACCGCCTGAAACACAGCACCGCCTGGAAACCCACCGGAGCCAGCAAGGACCACCCGCCGGGGTGGACTTCACCGTCCAGCCGGCACTACCCCAGCGAGCACCAGGACTGGGAACCGCCCGAGTGGCCGCACGACATCCTCACCAAGGACACCCTCCCGGACCACGGCCTCCCCGCGGATCCAGGACACCAGGCAGACCCGGCGCCCACAGGCCATGCCGGCCAGGAACCCGGCCAGGAACCCGGCCGGGATCCCGAACTGGAACTGCCCCCGGACCCCTTCCCCGAGTGGCACCAATTCATGGCCGCGCATCCATTGCCCGAGGCGGGCACGGACGATCCCGCCCGGCCGGCGCCCCCGGACGACGCCATCCCGGAACGTTTCCTGCTCCACTGTGCCTGATCGACTGGTTGCGTGCCGTCTCAGTATGCTGTCCCGCTACATGATCGACTTCGGACTATTGGAGCGGAGGCCCTCCGGCTCCTCCTACTCGCGGCACGACGAAACATGGGCTTGGACGATTCCAAGCTTTCTGCAAGGAGGTTCAGGCAGGATTCGGTCCGAAGGTATCCCGATTGAAGGGTGGGTGGTTGTTATGGATGAAAGCCCGAGGCCGAAACTCTCCGTCTTGTTTTGGGTTGTTTCCTTTGTCATTTTGGGAGCACTTGGGGCCGTGGGCTGGTACGGGGTGAGCCGTTTGGCCGCCCTGCTGTTCCCTTCGGCGCATTGAATTTATCTCGACGACGCTCTCGACAACCAATGCGACGAAGAAGCCTTTTCCGTGCACCTCTTTCCGGTCACGTCTGAGCCAGTTTGAGGCATGACGGGGGCCCTGCCGCAAGCCCCCTTGTGCACGATAAATTGGAAGTGGCGGGGACCACTGTGGCCGCGGGTCTACCTGCGCAGCACGTTGGGCGGATTCAGTAGGTGTAGAAGCCTTCGCCCGTGGAGACGCCGAGCTTGCCCTTGTCGATGTAGTTGTCCTTCAGGTAATGAGCGAATGCTTGGGACCCGGCGTCTGATGAGGACGAGGCGATGTTGTACGCGGTAGCCAGGCCAACGACGTCGTAGATCTGAAACGGTCCGCTCGGCGCTCCGGTGGCAATGCGCCATGTTTTGTCGATCGTTTGCGGGTCGGCGATGCCCTGCAGCAGCAGGCCTGCGGCCGCATTCAGGAGAGGGACCAGCAGCGAGTTCAGGACGTAGCCGGCTTTCTCTTTCTTGATCTCGATCGGCTCCAGTCCGCTGTTTCGGGCGAACTCGACGACGGCGTCGTACACGGCCGGAGCGGTTTCGGTGGTCCCCATCACCTCAGCGATGTTCTGTGCCCAGATGTTATTGGCATAGTGGATGGCGAGGAAGCGATCGGGGCGGCCGGTGAAATCTTTGAGGTCGCTGGGCAGCAGAGTCGACGAGTTCGTGGCGAAGATAGTCCTGGCGGGGGCCAGATCCGCGAGCTTGCGGTAGACGTCCCGCTTGAGCTCAAGAAGTTCGGGCACGGCCTCGATCACGAGGTCCGCGTCGGCGACGGCGTCCGCTAGGTCGTCGGTGAGGCGGAGGTTGTCAAGAGCCGTCTCAGCCTTGCCTTCCGAAGCGCCGGCTACCTTCTCTGCCTGGTAGATGCCGGCGAGGCGTGCGAAGCGTGCCCGGGCCTTCTCGAGGACCTGATCGTGAATGTCATAGGCCGTGACCGCGAATCCGTGGAAGGCGGCCTGATAGGCGATCTGCGAGCCGAGCACTCCGGTGCCGAGCACGGTGAGCGTCTTGATGTTGGGCATGTGAGTTCTTCCTCTCGACCCGGCGTTACCGTCGGCCGGGGTTGATGGACCCGTAGATACTGCGAATCCAGATAGTTGATAACACGTCTAGAGCGCGGGACTCCGCGATGGCGGGACTCTCCTGGTTGAGGACCGCAGTGATCAGCCGCTCGTTCATCAGGTTGAGGCTTACTGCCAGGTCATGTGCGTCGATGCCCTCTGGCGCAGCCCCTCGTGCTTGCTCGGCCCGGATCACGTCGCTCGAGAAGTCGACCCATGACTGCATCGACTTGGACCAGAGCGCACGCACCTCATCGTTGCGCGCGCGCGCAGCGATCGCCGCAGTGGAAACGCCACGATGGGACACAAACACCTCGACGAACATGCCAATGGAACGAGTCCAAGCTCCTACGGGGTCACTTTCAAAATCCCGCGGCAAGTCGCCGACCCGGTGTTCCACCTCGGTGATGACACGGTCCAGAAGGGCCAGCAGCACCTCGTCTTTGGACGAGAAGTAGAAGTAGAAGGTGGGGCGCGAGATGCCCGCGCCTCCGGCCAGATCCTCGATCGAAACGTCGTCGAAAGCGCGCTCCCCGAGGAGCGCCTCGGCGGTGACCAGGATCGCGTCCTGGCGCTCATCTCCCGAGACCCTTGCAGTGCGTCTTCCTCGTTGAGCCATGGGCCCATCCTAGCCTGCGTTTTCGACACGGTGTTGACTGTCTCAACTATAAGTCGATAACTTGGCCTCATGAGCGTGCACGTCGATGTGTTGATTGTTGGGGCCGGGCTGAGCGGCATAGGTTTTGCTAGCCGGCTGAAACGCGAACTACCTGAGAAGACCTTCACGATCCTTGAGTCCCGCGGCGCGGTGGGAGGCACCTGGGACCTCTTTAGATACCCCGGGATCCGGTCCGACAGCGACATGTATACGCTCGGCTACTCCTTCCGGCCCTGGGCCGGCGCCAAGGCGATCGCCGACGGCGATTCGATACGTGAATACATCGAGGCGACGGTTGCCGACGAGGGCCTCGCATCGCGGATCCGGCTCAATCACCGGGTCATATCGGCCGAGTGGTCGAGCGAAACCGCGTTGTGGACGGTTACGGCCGTCCGCACCTCTGGCGGCGAATATCGGGCGGACGATGCGGTATCCCGTCCCGATATGTCCGTCAGCTTTACCTGCTCATTCCTCTCCGTGTGTTCGGGTTATTACCGCTATGACGCTGGGTTCACCCCGGCCATCGAGGGAGCCGAGACCTTTGGGGGGTCGATCGTCCACCCGCAGCACTGGCCCGCCGATCTCGGTTACGAGGGGAAACAGGTCGTGATCATTGGCAGTGGGGCCACCGCGGTGACACTCGTGCCGTCGATGGCGAAGTCGGCTGCCAAGGTGACGATGCTGCAGCGCTCCCCCACCTACATCGCCCCCGTGCCGTCGCGTGACCACCTGGCCGACCGTCTTCGGGGCAAGGTGCCAGCGCAGCTGGCGTACGACGTCGTACGGGCGAAGAACATTCTCTATTCGATGTTGACGTACCAGCTCAGCCGACGGCGGCCGGAGACAATGAAGGCAATTCTCCGCAAGTCGGCCATCGCCAAGCTGCCGGAGGACTTTGCGGTCGACACGCACCTGGCGCCGTCGTATCAGCCATGGGACCAGCGCCTCTGCGCGATCCCCAATGGCGATCTCTACCGTGCGATCAGCGCAGGCACTGCCGACATCGTGACCGACAGGATCTTACGGATCACGCCGAACGGGATTGAGCTGGCCTCGGGCAAGTCGATCCCGGCCGACGTCATCGTCATGGCGACAGGACTTAACCTGCTCGTGATCGGCGGTATGACTCTCACCGTCGACGGCGAGCCCGTGGACACAGGCAAGACCTTGACCTACAAGGGCATGATGCTGGAAGGCGTTCCGAATTTCTCCCTCACTATCGGCTACACCAACGCGTCCTGGACCCTGAAAGCGGACCTGGTCGCCGGCTACATCTGCAGGCTGCTGAAGTACCTCGACCGTCAAAACCTGCAGTGGGTGGCACCCGAAGCGCCCACCGACGTCGCGAACGCCGAGCTGACTTCCCTTATCGACCTGAAGGCCGGATACATCCTTCGCGGCGCCGGCGACCTGCCCAAGCAGGGCTCACGCTCACCATGGCGGCTGCACCAGAACTATCTGCGCGACTTCGCCCTGCTCAGAGCCGGCAGGCTGACGGATCACGTTCGTTTTGGGCCACGCGGGCAACAGGTGCGGGCGTCTGGACGGCTAACTTCGGAAGCGCCCCGGGATTCTCTCGAACTTCCGGGAACAGGACACATCACCGTCGCGGGCACTCGTTTGCGCTACCGGAAGACCGGCAGCGGGGAGCCCGTGCTTCTCCTGCACGGCATTGGCCAAAGCCTCGATGACTGGAACGAGCAACACGAGCGCCTCTCAGAACGTCACACCGTCTACAGCGTGGACCTGCCCGGCTTCGCATACTCCGAACGGCTCTCGGGGCCAGCGACTTTAGCGAACCTCGCGGACGTCCTGCCCGCCCTCCTCGACGCCCTTGGGGTTCACGCGCCGCTGCCCGTGATCGGCAACTCGCTCGGGGGCGCCGTCGCCATGAAGCTGGCTGCCGACCATTCTGACCGCGTCTCAGCCCTCGTTCTTGCGAACAGCGCCGGTTTCGGCAAGGAAGTTGCGCTGGTTCTGCGCCTGCTCGCGTTCAGGCCCCTCGGGGCGCTGCTCATGCGTCCTGACGAGTCGGCATCACGCCGAACCGTCGAGTCTCTCTTCTACGACAAGACCGTGGTGACCGATGCCCGCGTCGGCCATGCGTTCGCTCTGTCGCAACGGGCGACGCACCGCCAAACGCTCCTGGACGTGGCCCGCGACCTCGGAACCATCTCCGGTGTCAGGGCCGAATGGCGGACGGCCCTGATCGGGACCTTGGCGCAGTCTGAAGTTCCAACGCTTGTAGTTTGGGGCGATCACGACCACATCCTCCCGTTCAGCCATCTGGGGGCGGCGACCGCGTCGTTGCCACGCTCCGAGTCGTACGTCTTTTCGAATACGGGGCACATGCCACAGATCGAGCGACCTGACGAGTTCGCCGCGGTGGTTGAGGACTTCCTTTCCAGGCGCCTAGCGGACCGCCAGGCGGCAAGCATCTGAGGGGCCCGGCGACCCAAGTTCGCCGAAACTAGGCTGGCCGATATTCATTCCCGCGCCTAAGCCCAACACACGCAGCCCGCGCGCCTGCTCCGGCGAGAGTGCCTTCCTGCGTCCGCGGTCGGCCCCGCGGGCCTTGGCCAGGGCAATCCCCTCGCGCTGGCGTTCCCCGATCAGGGCTCGACGTGCTTGTTCGCGGCTTCCTCAAGTTCGGTTGCCTGGGTCTGGGCCAGACGCATTTCCGCGGCCGTGTCGATGTGGCGGGTGAGCACCCAGTAGAGGAAGGCCGAGACCGGCAGGCCGATGAACAGGGAGATGTCGGCGCCGCCCATCGCTTCGGCCGCAGGCCCGATGAAAAGCTTTCCGGCGGCGAAGAATGGAATCATGACCGCGAAGCCCGCGAGGTACGAGGCGATTCCGGGCCAGCCCCAGCGTCCGTAAATGCCGTGGGGATGGAAGATCTCCGCGATGGCATAGTGGCCCTTGCGGACGATGAAGTAGTCGGTGAGGTTGACCGCCGTCCACGGGATGAAGAAGTACAGCACCAGGAGCAGGAAGTCGTTGAAGTTGGCGAGGAAGTCGGCGGATGCGATGTTGGCGAAGACGAGTGAGATGGCCGCGGTGATCACGATGGTGACGATGCGGATTCTGACGGTAGGCCGGATGCGGCGCAGGCTGTCGACGGAGGAGATCAGCGTCAGGGATCCGCCATACATGTTCAGCGCTGTGACCGACACGAGTCCGAGGGCGGCGATGAACAATGCGATCGATCCGAAGCCCGGAAACAGCTTGTCGGCGGTGTCCCGGATCGAGCCGATGGTCTCGAAGTCCTTTCCGGCTGCCGCAGCGATGAATGCGCCCAGGAACATGACCCAGATACCGCCCAGGGCGCTCCCCCAGAATGTCCACTTGAACGTCCCGCGGCCGGTTTCCGGGGGGAGGTAGCGGGAATAGTCCGAAACGTAGATGGCCCATGAAATCTGGTAGCCCGCCGCCACGCCCAGTTGCCCCAGGAACGGGACGAGATGGAAATCGCCGAGATCGAACGCGCCGCCGGGCAGGTCAAGGTGGGTGAGAACCGCCGCCGTCAGCAGCGTCAGCATAATGATGGTCAGGTAGGTCAGATAGCGCTCGAAGCCGTGGATCAGGTCATAGCCGAAGAGCGCGACGGCCGAGGCGATAATCGTGACGACCCAGAACCAGAGCGTTTCGTTTCCGATGTGAAGGGACTCAGCCGCGGCCTCGCCGGCCAGGACTGTGTTGAAGACGTTGAATCCCGCGTACTGCAGGTAGGCGAACAGCCACACCAGCAGAGCGCCCACGTACCCGAACTGCGGACGGGACTGGATCATTTGAGGCAACCCGAGCTGCGGGCCCTGCGAGGAGTGTGCCGCCATGAACAAGGTGCCCACCAGTACGCCGATCGCGACCGCAATCAAAGACCAGATCAGGTTCCCGCCGGTCGTGATGCTGATCAGCCCTACCGCAAGTGTGGCTATCTGGGCGTTGCTCATAAACCACAGAGGCCCAATGTGCGAGACCTTTCCGTGTCTCTCACTGAGGGGGACGTAGTCGATCGACCGGACTTCCAGTCCCCGACTCGTTGCCGGACCCGTTGCCGGACCCGAAGCCGGACCCGTGGCTGTACTCATGACATGTCTCCTAGAACGTGGGATGCTGCTGGCATCGGTGCGGGATCGAAGGCTGCAGCGACCGGAACCCGCGCCAGCGCCGCGAACTAGTGAAGCGAATCACATGCGGAGCGTGGGCAAGGATAAACTTGAACCATTCCTTGCCCATATTCGAATGACAGAATCTTGGGCCTGTTTCTATGCGAATGTCCATAGCCCGCGCAGGCTGCCATTCGGTTCAATGGCAAGCATCAGCCGATCTCTGCCCATCAGACCGGCGGGCGGCCGGAGTGGAGCGGGCCATCAGAACCGGTCTCTTCGACCGCCGCCTATCAACGTCACTTCAAAGGTAACTGCCCATGTCCAACCTCGCCCTTGCAGCCGTCCAGGCCCCTCCGCACCTGATCGGTGAACCGTTCTCCGCGTTTGCGGATGAAGCCGCCCGCGTCATGGCGGAAAACCCCGGAACGCAGCTGATGGTTTTTCCCGAACTCCACCTGTTCTGCGACGGAAGCCCCGACAGGCAACGATCCGAGGCGCTACAGGAAGCCGCGCAGCCTCTCGACGGGCCGCTCGTAAAGGAGTTGAGGCAACTCGCCGGGGACCTCAGGCTCTGGCTGGTCCCCGGGAGTATCTGCGAACGCGGCCCACAGGGCCAGCTGTTCAACTCCTCCCTGGTCCTCTCCCCCGACGGCGCGCTGGCGGCCAGCTACCGGAAGATCTTCCCTTGGCGCCCGTTCGAACCCTACGACCCCGGGGACAAATTTGTAACGGTCGATCTAGCCGGATTCGGCAGGGCCGGCCTGACAATCTGCTACGACGCATGGTTCCCCGAGGTCACCCGGCAACTTGCCTGGATGGGGGCCGACGTCATCATCAATGTCGTCAAGACCACAACCCCGGACCGCGCCCAGGAACTTGTCCTGGCCCGCGCAAATGCCATCGTCAACCAGGTATTCATGATCAGCGTCAACTGCGCCGGACCTACCGGACAGGGCCGGAGCATCGTCGTCGACCCCGAGGGCGCCGTTCTCTCCGAAGCCCCGGACGACTCCCCCTCCGTGCTGTCCATCGAGCTTGACATGGACCATCCGGGCCGGGTCCGTTCCGGCGGTACCGCCGGACTGAACCGGATGTGGTCCCAGTTCAGGGCCGACGAGCCCCCCATTGAACTCCCCATTTACGGCGGCCGGATCACCCCGGCCAACTGGACACCCGAAGCCCACACAACAAGCCGCCCGTAGCCCGGTCAAGTATATGCTCGGTGAACTTTTGGACTGTCGAGTCCGGCCATCGACGGGGCAAAGGGGTGCGAGTAAGTGCCCGTCCCGTCGATCGGGTGAGCACACAGGAGGCGGGGCTAGAAGCTGTAGCGCAGGATTCGCGCCTTGCGGGCCATGCTCGGGATGCGCCCGGCGAGGTGAGTCGCCATGCGCAGCCAAGTCGGGAAAAGCTCCACCTCCGGGGCGTGGGCCAGGCTGGTCTCCTCGATCAGCTGCAACCGAGGGTTCCATACCTCTGGCCGGTGCGCGTCCTTGAATCCGGGGTAACCGCTCCATTGGCCGGAGACGGCCTTGAACATCCGCTGCGGGGCCAGCTTCACCGCGAACCTACTCACCCAGCCGATGCGGCCGTAATCGTTGAAGGCCAGTTCACCCGACCGAAAGTGGCCGGTCACTCGCCTCAACAGCGAGACAATTTCCTGCTCGTTAAGGAAGGCCAGCAACCCATTGGCGATCAGCATCGTCGGGCGCTCTGCCGGGATCGCCTCCAGCCAACGTTCGTCGGTCAGCGAACGAGGCACGGAGTGGGCCCGCGGATTCCCGTGAAGAACGCTGTCGCGCAGCGCGATCACCGCCGGGAGGTCAACGCTGTACCAGTCGACGGTCGGCGGCCCGTCCAGGCGGGACATGCCGTCGTCCAAACCAGCTCCGAGATCCACCACGACGGCGTTCGGATGGGCCGCAGTGAACATGCGCACCCTGTCATCGAGCATCTTCGTGCGCAGCGCTGCCTGGCATACGACGCTGGTCACCAGACCCAGGCCAGTGAAATCGTAGTCAATGCTGGCGGCGATCCGGTCTGCGTCACTGTCGCCCAGGATCGGTCGGGGCAAACGGCTGTCCAGCGCTCGGGCGTACAGTGTCAACAACGCGGTCTCCTCCAGCGGAGTAAACCTGCTCACGTCAATCCCCACGTTCCGGCCTTCCCGAGCTCACGGTCTGAGACCGGGTGGAGTTGCCGAACGTGCGTTTCCAAGGCCCGGAACCCAGTAGTTTCTAAATCGGTTCAGTGCTTGTGTCCTGTCCACGTCGGGCTCGATGAGCTCATCGTCCTGCGTCTTCATGCTCCTCGCAAGAGCCCTAGCTGCCTAGCTACGTGACAGGCAAGCGTCCGCCCACTTTTTCCCCCGGGGCCCTACCTAGGCGACGGCTTGAGTGCCATCGCGGATCCGCCGCCGCGTCTCACGGGCTCGGCGGCCGCGACCATGCCGCCGTCGGGCAGGAATTCGATGGCGGTCGCGGCGCCGATCTCCGCTGCCGAGGTGAACGCATCCCCCGACGGCGTGAACTGATGGCCAAAGGGTGTCAATTGGCTGCCGTAGGCGGCGATGAACTCCGGCTCGGCCGTGACCTTGGCCGTGTTGCGTTGCGAGGCACGCGGTGCAGCGATCGCCTCGGAGATGGTCATGCCCAGGTCCACCCGGTTCAGGATCGTCTGCAGGACGGTTGTGATGATGGTCGATCCGCCGGGCGAGCCGAGAGCGAGGAACGGCTTGCCCTCCTTGAGGATGATGGTCGGCGCCATAGACGAGCGCGGGCGCTTCCCCGGCTCGATCCGGTTCGGGTCGGTCTGGTTGTACACGGTCGAGAAGTCGGTCAGCTCGTTGTTGAGCAGGAAGCCGCGGCCGGGGACCACCATGCCGGACCCGCCGGTCTGCTCGATCGTGAGCGTGTAGTCGACCACGTTCCCCCACCTGTCCGCGACCGTCAGGTTGGTCGTCGAGATGTTCTCCGTGTCCTTCTCGTCGTCGGACGCCACGGCGGCAGCCGGGCACGCGCCGTTGTACGAGGTCACGTCCCCCGGCGCAACGGGCTTCGCCGCCGCGTGCAGCGGGTCGATCTGGCAGGCGCGCTCCTTGCCGAATATCGGGTCAGTAAGCGCGGCGGTCGGGACGCCGACAAACACCGGGTCGCCCACGTACTTGCCGCGGTCCGCGAAGGCAAGCGCGCTCGCCTCGAGGTAGTGATGCAGGGCGTCGGGCCTGGACATCCCGGACAGGTTGGACGGCTCCAGGATATTCAGCGCCTCGCCAACCGTGGTGCCGCCGCTGCTGGACGGCGCCATGCCGTAGACGTCCAGGTCGCGGTAGTCCACGTGTGTGGGCGCCTGATCCAGGGCGCGGTATGCGGCGAGATCCGCCGTCGTCAGGTGGCCGACCGGAACGGGCAGCGTTGTGCCGGCCCTCTTGGGCGGAGCCTGCACCGTGGCCGCGATCTCGGCCGCGAGCGGGCCGCCGTAGAAGCCGCTCGTGCCCTTTTTGGCGAGGAGCCGGTAGGTCGCGGCGAGGTCGTGGTTCTGGAAGACACTTCCGACGGCGGGGGCGTCGCCGCCCGGGAGGAAGAGGCTGCTGGTCGAGGGGAACGCCTCGAACCGGAGCTTGTTGTCGAGGGTCTGCTGGCGGAACGTCTTGTCGACCACGAACCCACGGGTCGCCACGTTGATGGCAGGCTTGAGGGCATCCCCGAGGCTCAACGTGCCCCAACGGTCAAGGGCACGCTCCCAGGTGGCCGGAGTGCCGGGGACGCCAACGGAGACGCCGCTTGTGACGAGTTCGGGCGTGAAATTGTAGGGCTTGCCGGTCGCCGGGTCGATGAACGCGTCGCGCGGCATTCCTGCCGGTGCGGTCTCTCGCCCGTCGATCGTGCCCACCTTGCCGGTCTTCGCGTTGTAGAACACGAAGTAGCCTCCGCCGCCGATTCCGGCGCTGTACGGCTCGGTGACGCCAAGGGTCGCGGCTGCGGCGACGGCGGCGTCCGCCGCGTTGCCGCCCTTGCGGAGGACGTCGATCGCCGCTGCGGAGGCCTCCGGATCCACGGTGCTCACCGCGCCGCCGTAGCCGGTGGCGGTCGACGTCTTTGCAGTTTCCCGCGGATCGGCCACCGCAGGGGCGGCGACGACGCCGCCCGTCACGCCCAATGCCAGAGCCGCCGTGACGGCCACCAGCCCACGTGTCATATATGCCATGATCGCTCCCGAGTCCGTGTGATGCGTGTTGACAGTGTTTGTCACGCTACTACGCCGGTCTGCGACACTCAACACTTGCGCCAACGGCATTGGATGTCATTTCGGGAGCCCTAGCGGTGCACCGGGTGAGGTGCCCACGAGCGGCCCCTGTCCGTCACACTCGCGCAGGACTACGATTTGGCCTGTTGACCAAGCACACCGTGACCAGCTCAGGGGGCAGATGCAGAGTGAGGAAAACACTGTGACCGCAGGGGCGAGGCTGAGCGGACCGCACTGGCGGCGAGTGGTTGCCGCCCTCGCCAACAACGACGCCCGGACCGCCTACGCCCAAATAGTGCTCGGCGCCAAGTTCCCCGAAGTGGTTGCTGAACTGAATGACCGACGGCGGAACCGGGCCATCGCCGCTCTGCTTGAGTCCGGGCTCGTCGAACGGAATGCCGACAACGAGCTGGAGGTGTCTGAGGCGATCTTCCGCGACCTGCTCACGCAGCAACCCCGGCGACAGGCGCAGAGAGGATTGGCTCGTTTCATGCGCCTAGGCAGGATCGAGAGGTACCCAGCCAACATGGCGGAACGGCGGGAGCTCCTGGCCTGGATTGTCAGCGAAGCCATCGAGCCGGACGAACACCTAACGGAAAAGCAGGTAAATGAACGGCTCCTCAGCTATAGCGATGATGTCGTTATGCTGCGCCGCTACATGATCGACTTCGGACTGTTGGAACGGACGCCCTCCGGATCCTCCTACTCGCGGCACGACGAAACATAGGCTTGGAACTCGGCGTTCTCCTCGAGCGCGGGAACCTCACCGGCGTCTCGGACAGCGTCCTCGATGCGATCGCGCGCGCACTGGAATTCGAACGCGCCGAACATAACTAGGGTGTCTGGACGGAACACTCCAACCCACGGCATAATGCACACCACCGCAAAGCAACGTGCACGACGATTTACACCATTCCACGGGACTCTATCGCCGCGCTGTCGGATTCGCCTCGCGATGGCTTTGCGTCGGGTGGTCGGATGCAAGAAGACGTCGTGGAGGGAGAGGCTCATGACCGCACAGGAAACCGGGCGAAAGGGTGCCGGCGGCCCGGTATCGGTCCGTCCGCTGCAGGAGGCGGACCTCGATCGTGCTGACGAGATTTGCAGGGTGGCGTTCGGGACGTTCCTCGGGGTCCCTGATGTGTTCGGGACCGCCGACTATGTCCGTACCCGCTTTGCCGCCGATCCGCACGCCGCCTTCGCCGCGACGGTCGACGGCGAACTCGCCGGATCGAACTTCGCCGCCAACTGGGGCAGCGTCGGGTTCTTCGGACCGTTGACCGTCCGTCCGGACCTGTGGGACAACGGCGTCGGCAAAAGCCTGATGGAGCCGATCATGGGCTGCCTCGAGACCTGGGGAAATAGCCACCTCGGCCTGTTTACCTTCTCGCACAGTCCTAAACACCTCGAGCTCTACCGCCGCTACGGCTTCTGGCCCCGATTCCTCACCGCCGTCATGCGTAAGCAGGTCGCGGCCCGTGGCGCGGTGCCCGGCCGGGTGACTTTTGCCGAGCTATCCGCCGCCGAGCGGCCCGACTACCTCAATGCCTGCCGCGCACTGACCGACGCTGTGTACGGGGGTCTGGATCTGGAACGCGAGATCACGGCCGCGCACGCACAGGGACTCGGCGACACCGTGCTGCTGCCGGGCGAGTCAGGGCTCGACGGGCTGGCCGTGTGTCACTGCGGACCGGGATCGGAGGCCGGGACGGATGTGTGCCTCATCAAGTTCGGCGCCGTGCGCCCCGGCCGGCAGGCCGGTGACAGATTCGAACGACTACTCGACGCCTGCGAGCAACTGGCAGCCGAGCGCGGACTGGGTCAGCTCGACGCCGGGATGAACTTGGGCCGCCCGGATGCCTATCAGCGCATGGTCGCCCGCGGTTTCCGTACCGGGTTGCAGGGCGTGACCATGCACCGGCCCAACGAGCCCGGCTACAGCCACGCCGACGCCTACGTGATCGACGACTGGCGCTGAAGCGTATTCCACGGACCCGCCTCAACCCCATCACCCCTTCAATAGGCCCCCACGGCTTCAGGAGAAGAGCACGCAAAGCCGCTGGCTGTCTGCAGCCAGATCGGCAGCGCAAACATGCCGGAAGACAGGGCCACACTACTGACCCGTGAAGCTAAGGTGGGTCCTATGACTAAGCAGTTCGATGTTGAGCCGGTAACCGAACACCAGTATTTGGTGCGTGCCCATACTGACAGCGGAATTATCGAGTCCTGGTTCCGCGCCGACCCCGAGACACTTGAACAGCTGGGACTGACGAACGCCGACGAGCTCCAGGTAGTTGAACAGACCGCGGTTTACCTTGCCGGACGCCAGCCCGTCGAGGACTTCCCACCAATGCTTGACCTTCTCGATGTGATGGCCAGCTACGAGGACTACCCCGAACACATTCGACGCCAGCTCGGTGCCTAGCGGCGCCACCGCTCCCCCGCCTTCTGCCTCACGAGCGCACGATGCACCGCCGACGTCTCCTCCAACGGGCTGCGGTGCGCCGGCCGTGCCCGACGGTCAGGACCCAGCGGCACCACACCAGTGCAGCAGAGCATTCCCATACGAAAGGGCCGCGTAGGCCTTTTTGATGCCCTGGCGGATCCGTCCCTCTGGACACAATGGGTCCGGGGGACGGGGGACTTTGGGCACTGGCCGCCGTCAGCTGCTCCTCCGACCATTAAGACGACAAGATTCTTACAGGGGCCTCATCCGCCCCTCCAGACTCGAGCCCGATGCAGAATCAGATACTCCCCAGAAATCAGGTCAGGACTGTGGATGAAAAGACTGTGGATGAAACCACTGCAAACGAGAAGGTAGTCAACCGGCTGATCGCTTGTATCAATGACCGTCAGGTTGCCATCATGGACGAGTTGTTTCATGACGACGCGATCATGCACTGGCCACAATCCGGAGAGCTCGTGCGCGGCGCCGAGAACCGGAGGGGAATCTACAACGCCTTCCCACAACTGCCAACCATCACCCCGCGCCGGCTGACCAGCGGCGGGGAGCTGGTCGTCGCCGAGGCGTTGTTGGATTACGGCGGCCCAAAGTACGAAACGGTGTTCATCTTTGAATTTCGCGAGGGCAAAATCGCCAGGGAGACGGCCTACTGGAGCGAAGCATTCGACGCACCACAGTGGCGTGCCCAATGGGTTGAAAAAATCTAGTCAGACGATCCGTGGCCGGTGTCGAGAATCTGTCCGCCGCGGCACCGCGGAACCTCGCGGCTACCGGAAGCTGGCTCCATCGGTTGGAGGCCATGGAGCCAGCCTTGCGAGGTTAAGCGTCCACAATGGACGCGGTGCGGCCACCCCCAATATCGTTGCCCACGGCCACTTCCTAGACAGCACGTTAGCCGCGCTTCGTTGTCCCGGCAATGGGTTTGACTCGCAATTCCTCCGGTCCTAGGTTTGCTGAGTCCGGCCGCATCCCCCAAAATCCGGCACCGAACCCGTCAGACCGACCGGGGACTGTTGAAGGGGATGCCGTCGTCCTGATTCGCGGGGGTGATTGGTCAGTTCAGACGTCGCTATTCGGCAATTGCGTTCAGTGCCTGGATCGCGTCGGCCGGCAGCTCGAGGGCGGCAGCCGAAACGTTGTCTCGGAGATGCGCGAGTGAGGACGTACCGGGGATGAGCAGGATGTTCGGTGAGCGCTGCAACAGCCAGGCCAGGGCGACACTCATCGGGGTTGCCTGCAGGCGTTCGGCGACATCCCTGAGGGTGTCGGACTGAAGCGGCGTGAATCCGCCTAAGGGGAAGTACGGCACGTAGGCGATGCCCTGCTCCGCGAGTGAGTCCACGAGTTGATCGTCCTGCCGTTTGGCGATGTTGTAGAAGTTCTGCACTGAGACGATAGGGGCGATCTGCTGTGCCTCGGCGATTTGCCCGGCGTTGACGGTGCTGAGGCCGAGATGTTTGATCAGCCCCTCCTGCTGGAGTTCGGCCAGGGCGGTGAAGGGTTCGGCGAGTGAACCGGGGGTGGGACTTTCGAACCCGCCGACTCGCAGATGCACCAAGTCGAGGACGTCAAGCCCGAGGTTCGTGAGGTTGTGGTGAATGGCCTGCTGGAGCTCGTCGCGTGAGAGGGCCTGCGGCCAGTTCCCGTCCGCATCGCGACGCGCACCGACCTTCGTCACGATATGAAGGTCCTCCGCATAGGGGTGAAGAGCTTCCTTGATGATTTCGTTGGTGATGTGGGGCCCGTAGTAGTCGGCCGTATCAATATGATTGATGCCCAGACTCACGGCCTCGTTCAGAACGGCAAGGGCGCCGTCGCGGTCAGCGGGCGGCCCGAACACGTGCGGGCCAGCGAGCTGCATCGCCCCGTATCCCATACGGGTCAGCGTGAGATCCTCCGAGAGTGAGAAGGTGCCCCCGGGAAACCGGTCCGGATGCCATGTCGGTCCTTTCGACGGGGTACAGCTCGGGCCTTGTTCCCCTGCTGTTCAACTCTGCTTCGGCGGGCCGGCCGGAGCCGCGGCGTTCGTGCGCCGGCCAAGCGCCCGCCCGCACGACCGGCGGGGCTAGCCATACGCACCGCCCACCGGCGGCAGACTGCAGGTATGAGCGGCTAAACGCCTCAGAAGACCCGCCAGCACTACGTCCCGGGGTCAGGTGCTGGGCTCGGGTTCGACCAGCGTCAGGATCGTGTCCCGGCGTACGCCGTCGAATTCCATGGCGTCGGCCGCGGCCTCGGACTCCATCATTCGCTGGAACGTGTCCATGTCCGGGACATCGACGATCAGGCCGACGCGGTTGGTTTTCTCCGGGTCGACAAAGGTTCGAACAGTCATGCCCATGGGTCCGAAGAGTTCCTGGCGTCGCGGCGAGCTGAGCCAGTGGTTAACGTCGTCGACCTCATGGAAGATCAATAGAGTTGCCATCGTTGCCTCTGCTTTCGAAAGCGGTATCAGGAGCTGGATTGGAAGGCAATCGCATGAGGAACTCCTAATCCAAGCAGAAATTACCACGGCCGCCGTATCTTCGATAGGCAGCCAGAAAAAGCGACCAGGATCGCTCTCGGCCACGGAGGACCGTGCCGGGATCGGGCAGCCAAGTATGCCAACGGTTCTTCCCGCCTCCGCGGCAATTCTGCCCGCGCAGATGTCACCCGAGTTGGCTTCGTCGGTGGCTACATCACCATCAGAGGCTGTCCAAAAGCGCCGTACGGTACTGCGCCCCGGACCGCCGAACGAGAAGTTACCCGGCGTCACAGCATGCTCAGCACGACCAATGCGTTGGCCGGCAAGCGCACCTCAATCTGGCCGTCCTGGCTGGGCAGGGCGGCACCGAAGTTCCCCAGGTCCGATCCACCATAGAACCGCGAGTCGCTGTTGAAGACCTCCTGCCACTGACCAGGGCTCAGCCGGTCCACCGAACTCTGGATGATGTAGCCTCCATCGAACGGCCGGTTGTTCAGGGACGCGATAACGAGTTCACGGGTGGGTCCTTCGTTCCGTGTGAAGGCGATGACCCGGTTGCCATCGGAGGCATGAATGATGTCGATGTTTCGTGACCGGAAGCCCCGGCGGGTACGGCGGAGCCTGATCAGGTCCTGATAGTAGCGGAACAGGTTCGCTCCCAGGCCGTGGCTTTCTCTCAGGATGTCTTCCCGGCCTTCCAGGATTTGGTTGTGCTTGAAAGGTGCCCGGGCGCCGATCTCCTCGCCCATGAGAAACATCGGCGTGCCGGCCGACAGGATGCCGATCCCGGCGACCAGCCTTGCCCGGGCCTCCGCAGCGTCCCGAGTCGGCCCGAACAGTGCGGCGTCATTGACGGCCACGCGGATTGTGCGCAAAGTGCCGTCGGAGTTTCCGGCCTCATCGTGGGACTCGTGGTAAGCGATCCGCGCATCCCCGGTCCGGGCAAGTGATCCGGAGAGCTGGCTCAACGGCACCGGGTCGTCCGTCCCGAACCCGGCGCGGTGGAGCACCCTGGCCTTGTCCAGTTGATTGTCCGCATCACCGATCAGGTCGTGATAGAACGCGGCGTACCAGGTCGCGTTGAATCCCATCCCCGCCATGTCGGTGGGCTGTGTCACCGCGAACCAATCTGAATGGTCTTCGGCTATGCGCATGACGGCAGGCCGGATGAGATTCAGAGTCCGGCTCCACTCCCGCAGCAGCTTCTGGCCGAAGATCCTGGCGGAGTCCACTGGCGATCCGTCGATTTCGTGCCAATGGTCGCGGTGGATGGCCTGGGTGAGGTCCACGCGGAAGCCGTCAACGTGGAATTCCTCGGCAAACTCCGCGGCGCTGCTCGTGAACAGCTTTCGCACATTCTCCTCCCACAGGCGAGGAGTAAACCCCGACGACCCGTTCCGCAGGTACCCGTTTTTCGGGTTGGCATAATCGGTGGAGCGCCCCTCGTACCAGTAGTAAATGTTTTCCTCAGGCAGGTCCGAGTCGTACTGCCATTCCGCCCTGTCGGCGTCGTTGTCGAAGTGGTTGTAGACGACGTCCTGAATGACGGCGATCCCGTTGCGGTGGCACTCCCGCACGAAGTGCTTGTACTTGTCGCGTCCGCCGGCGCTGGACTCAATGACGAAATGGTGCGTGTCCCCGTAGCCCCAGCCGACGTTTCCGTGGAATTCGGACACAGGTAGCAGCTCGACTGCGTTGACGCCGAGGGACACCAGATGAGGGATGAAGTCCATGGCGTCCTGCAGGTTGCCCGGGCCAATTTTGCCGAATCCCAGCGACCCGATGTGGAGTTCATAGATCACCAGCTCAGGGAGTCGCGACGGCACCGGCAATCCGGCGGTGAACTCCCTGGACCAGAACTCCTCGTCGGTGATCTGCTTCGGTGGGTTGGTGATCGGTTCGAACTCTTCGCGCACCACGTCCTGGTCGACGACGACGCTGCAGCTGACGCCGCCGTCGAGAGTAGCCGGGCTCTTGTCCCACGCGTCATACAGTGGGTTTTTGTCGCCGCGCCCGATCTGCCAGCGGGAGTGGACATCGGTGTGCATCCTCGTGACGCCTTGGGCGTTTTGGATGCGGTACATGTAAGGCAATCCCACGTAGGACTGGAAGTCCGACAGCGGGTCGCTGGCCCAGATACCGCCACCGATTTTCTTGAGCAGCACAACGGGACGGTTCGGGTCGATGCCGGTGCCATCGTCGAAGATGTAGCCGTTGTCCGTTGTTCCGAAGACAACCTCAACCCTTTGGGCGTGCGGTGCCCAGACCGCGAACTTGAGGAGCTCCGCGCCGCCCTGGTAGAACTTCTGGGCGCCAAGGAACCGGCTGAGTGTCAGATAGTAGCGGGCCGTCGCCAGCCCTCCGGCCGCCGGAAGGATGGTCCGGCATTCCGGCCTGATCACACCCAGGTCCGGGTCCTCGGTCGGAATCCCCCACTGGTTCGCTCCTGCCCGTCCGTCCAGTCGGACACCCCACCGGATCTCCTGGCCGGCCAGAGCGTCATCGAAGTCCACGGCCACTTCGAAAGCCGGGCAGCCGTCATCAGCTACGGTCTCCCGCATCGGTATGTCGCCCCAGCTGTTCCAGGTGCCGGACAGGCGGGCGCTGTGGAAAAGGCCCCGCTTAATGCCTGTCATGTAAATGAACCGGACAGTAATCATGGGGTCCCCCATCGTCGATGATTCTGCAGCGCCTCAGCCCAACAGGCCCTAGGGTGCTCCGTCACCATCCGGACTGTCAATGCGCTGAAGGCATTGAGCGCCCAATCAAGCCGGAGGCCGACCAGGTGATAAAGGACCTCCGCGGGCCCGCTCGTCGTCGTCGTGGTCCTGGCGGTGATGCTCTGGCAGACCCGCACCCTTGGTGCCGGCCAAGGTGATTTCCCGGATCCCGGCCGCCGACGCGCTGCCCGGGACTGTTTCTATTGAGCTGCCGTCGAGTGCAACCTTTCGTTGATGGTCCGGCGCCTATCGAAGGCCAGATAGCGCCCGACCCCACTAGCGCATCCCGGCGTTCTGGGATGCACCGTTCCCGCCTCGGGAGCATACTTGGCGTGTCAGTATCCGGTTTCGGACTCGGAACCGAACACTGCCCCCCGGTTCGCATTCGGAAGGAATGACCGAGGCGGTGCCTGCCCCTGGTGTCACCCATCTCCACTGCGAGGTGGTCCGATGATCCTGGCCACCGTCGCTGCCCGCGAGGTGAAAGATGCTGGATCACGGACCAGTGACGGCGGTCCGGTTTAGCTCCCATTCACGCCTGGAGATCGCGTACTCGACGCCGCCGTGTTCATCGCCCGGGATCGACACTGGCCAGTCAGCGACGAAGGCCCGTACGAGACGCATCCCAGATCTCTCCATCACCCTTCGCGAGGCTGTGTTGACTGCCACGGCCGAAGCAACGACCCGTTGCACTCCGAACTCGGTAAACCCCTTGGCGATCAGCGCACGAGAACCCTCGGTCGCGTACCCCTTTCCCCAAGCCTCGCAGCGCAACCGGTAGCCCAGTTCCGGCTGATCGAGTGGATCGCCGGGGGCGGGTCGGTAGTGGAACCAGCCGAGGAAATCTCCGCTTGACTTCTCGATCGCGGCCCAGAAACCGTAGCCGGGGAATTCCCGGTAGTAGCCAAGGAATGCCGGAAGTATCTCGCCTTCAACCTCGTCCCGAGACGTCGGGGCGCCGCCCGTGATGTACCGCATCACACGCGGATCGCCGTCCAACTCCACGAGCAGTTCTGAGTCGCGGAGATTGAACTGCCGCAGCAACAGCCGCTCCGTCTCCAAGAATATAAGCATGCGGGCATTCTCGCATCGGGACGGAATGTCCGCCATCTCGGGAACGGTCATTGAACTGACCGGTTGCTCATGCGTTGCTGCCTGGGCCCCGCCGACCACGGGCGCTCTCAGGCCGGAACGCTACAGGACCACACCATCAATGGTCGGCGCCCTGGCCTTCACCAAAGACGGCGAGTTGGCCCTCCAGGCCCATGATGATCGTGTCCAGCGCCAGGTGGAAGACGCGGTTCTCGTCAAGGCCTGGAGGGGTGAGCCCGTCTTCGCCATCAGTGGGGGGTTTGAGGCTCGACCACCGGTGGAGCGTGCCGGTGAGTTCGGCGGTGAGGACACCGTTGATGGCGAAGCCCACGAGAGCGGTGAAATGAGAGAGCTCCGAGTGCGGCACTCCTGCGGCGTCCAGGATCGCGGTGAGCTCAATCCAGAACGGGTCGTCGGGCTGGATGAAGTCCGACTGGAGGCTGAACGAGTAGCCCATGAACCTGGGGTGGCGTTGCGCCAGCGTCCGGAAATCCGTGGCGAGCAGGCGGATGCGCTCCTGCCAGGGAGCGTCCTCGGACTTCACGGTGCGGAACTGGGCGCCGACCATTCTCGCCACGCCGCGCAGCACAGCGTCCTTGTTCGGCACGTGGTAGTAGAGCGACATCGGGTTCGCATCGAGCGCGGTGGCAAGTTTACGCATGGTGAGCGCCTCAACCCCGTCCTCGTCGATGAGCCGCAGGGCGGCGGCGTAGATCCCGGCCTCGGTCAGAGGCACCTCTCTCTTCCTGGTCCCCCGCGGGGAACTCTTCGTCTTTTCCATACTCGGACACTATCAAATTCGTACAGCGTATGGAAATAACCTCGCCGTGCGGCGGAATGACAGTCACCCAAGGCTCAGGGTTGCGGTCGACCTTTCATACATTGTATGGTTGCATTTCCATACGGCGTACGTTTCTGTGATGCATCCCCGCATCGCCGGCGGCCTAGCCGATCCCCCCTCTACAGAGGAGCAAGCCATGACCACACAGTCCAAGAACGACTCGCGACCCATCAGGTCTCCGCGCGGGGTCCCGCTCTTCGGCCACACGCCGCAGATCCCCAGCACTAACCCGGTGGAATACTTCGGCGAACTGTCCAAGCAGTTCCCCGAGGGGCTCTACAGCATGGAGATCGCCGGCATCGAGCAGGTCTTCGTTTGGGACCCGGACCTGGTGGCCGAGGTTTGCGACGAGACGCGGTTCTTCAAGCAGATCGACAAGACGCCGCTGGCCCACGTCCGTGACTTCACGGGCGCCGGCCTGTTCACGGCCCACCAGCACGAGGAGGAATGGGGCATGGCGCACCGAGTCCTTCTCCCGGCCTTCAGCCAGCGGGCGATGAAGGGCTACTACGGGCAGATGCTGGAGATCGCCCAGAACCTGGTGGGCAAGTGGGAGCGCAGGGAGGGCCAGTCGGTCAACATCACCGACGACTACACCCGGCTGACCCTGGACACCATCGCCCTGTCAGGGTTCGGCTACCGGTTCGACTCCTTCGCCAAGGAGGATCTGCACCCCTTCCTCAACGCGCTGTTGGAGGCGCTGGTTGAGTCACTGCGGCGCACGCAGGAGCTGCCGATGATGACCAAATTGCGCAAGGCCGATGACACGAAGTACCGCGCGAACATCCAACTGATGCGGGACCTCGTCGAGAGTGTGATCAAGGAGCGCCGTGAGGGGAAGGGCACCGCCGAGGATGACCTGCTGGGTCTGATGCTGGAGGCCACCGACCCGGAGACCGGCAAGGGGCTGGACGACGACAACGTCCGTGACCAGGTGGTGACGTTCCTGATCGCCGGTCACGAGACCACCAGTGGCCTGCTGTCGTTCGCCACGTACTCGCTGATGCGTAACCCGCACGTGCTGGCCCAGGCCTACGCCGAGGTGGACCGACTGCTGCCGGGAGACACGGTCCCGGACTACGACACGATCATGCAGATGGACGTGATCCCGCGCATTCTCGAGGAGACCCTGCGCCTGTGGGCTCCCATCCCGATGATCGGCAAGTCCCCGCTGGAGGACACCGTCATTGGCGGCTGCTACGAGCTGAGGAAGGGAGCACGGGTCAACATCCTCGAGGGCCCGCTGCACACCCACCCCAACGCGTGGGACCGGCCGGAGGAGTTCGACATCAACCGGTGGCTGCCGGAGAACCGGGTCAACCACCACCCGCACGCCTACAAGCCGTTCGGCAACGGCGTGCGTGCCTGCATCGGCCGCCAGTTCGCGCTCACCGAAGCCCGTCTGGCCCTCGCGCTGGTGCTGCAGAAGTTCAAGTTGGCCGACACCAACGACTACAAGATGGACGTCAAGGAGGCGCTGACGCGCAAGCCCGCCGGCTTCGAACTGAAAGTGCGGTCCCGTCAGGAGCACGAGCGGACCGTGTTCGGCGCAGTGGACCTGCAGACTGGCGACACGCGGGCGCAGGCCGCGGTCAGCGGTGTCGGGGTGAACCTGACAGTCGCCTACGGCTCCAGCCTCGGCTCGTGCGAGGACCTGGCGCGCACCATCGCCGACCGCAGTGAGCGCTCCGGCTTCGGCACCACGCTGGTCGGTCTGGACAAGCTGGGCGACAACCTGCCCACCGAGGGCCTGCTTGTCGTGGTGGCCTCCAGCTACAACGGTAAGGCCCCGGACAACGCCCAGCGTTTCGACGACCTTCTCGCCTCCGGACTCCCGGAGGGTTCGCTGTCGAACGTGCGGTTCGCGCTGCTGGGGGCCGGCAACACCCAGTGGGTGGCCACTTACCAGGGCTTCCCAAAGCGGATCGAGGGAGGCCTGCTGGCCGCCGGCGCCACCCCCGTCATCGAGCGCGGCGCCGCGGATGCCGCCGGTGATTTCGACGGCATGGCCACCCGCTGGATGGAATCCCTGTGGGCCACGCTGGCCGAGGAGTACGCCGCAGACACCTCCGAGGCGAGCAGCCCGCGCTTCCAGGTGCAGCTGCTCACCGAGGCGGACGTGCGCCCCGCGATCGTCTCCGAGCAGGCCTACCCCCTCACGGTGGTGGCCAACGAGGAACTAGTGGCCGACGCGACCGGCCTATGGGACTTCAGCCTCGAACCGCCGCGCCCGTCGGCGAAGTCCATCACGATCGGGCTGCCGGAGGGTGTCACCTACGAGACTGGCAACCATCTGGCCGTCTTCGCAAAGAACGAGCCGGCCCTTGTGAACCGCGCCCTCGCACGGCTCGGCGTCGACCGCGATCAGGCCCTGCGCCTGGAGCAGCCCGCCGGCGGCCGCACCCACCTCCCGGTGGGCACCCCTGTGACTGCAGGACTGCTGCTCACCGAGTTCCTGGAGCTGCAGGACGTGGCCACCCGCTCTCAGATGCAGACGCTGGCCGAGCACACCGAGTGCCCGTGGACCCGACCGCAGCTGCAGGCCTACACGGCCGACACCGCCGAAGCCGAGGAGCGCTATCAGACTGAGATCCTGGGCAAGCGGGTCTCCGTGCTGGGCCTGCTGGAGCGCTTCCGGGCGGTCGAGCTGCCGCTGGCGGTCTTCCTCGACATGATGGGCCCGATCCGCCCGCGGTTCTATTCCATTTCCTCCGCCCCGCTGGCCAACCCCCGCCACGTGCGCCTGACCGTGGGCCTGCTGGAAGGCCCGGCCCTGTCCGGTGACGGCCAGTACCGGGGCACCTGCTCGTCCTACATCGGTGGCCTTGAGCCCGGGGACGTCTTCTACGGCTACGTGCGCGTGCCCTCCCCGACCTTCGCCCCGCCGGCCGACCCCGCCACGCCGCTGATCCTCATCGGCCCCGGCACCGGCATAGCGCCACTGCGCGGCTTCCTGGAGGAGCGCGCCTCGCAGCACGAGAAGGGCACCGAGGTGGGTCTGTCGCAGGTCTTCGTCGGCTGCCGTCACCCGGAGCACGACTACTTCTACCGGCAGGAGATGCAGGACTGGGAGCAGGCCGGGATTGCCCAGGTGCACACCGCCTATTCCGCGGTGACCGGCCACCCGGCCCGGTTCGTCCAGAACGCCATCGCCAACGTCGCCGATACGGTGTGGCAGGCCATTGAAGACGGCGCGTACATCTACGTCTGCGGCGACGGCCGCCGCATGGCGCCCGCCGTGCGCGAGGCCCTCGCGGCGATCTACCGCGAGCGGACCGGCAGCGACAACGAGGCCGCCCAGCAGTGGTTCGCGCAGCTCGAGGCCGATGAGCGCTACCAGCAGGACGTCTTCGCCTGATCCCCCGACGGCGGCGCGAACCGCCGTGAAACGCCGCTCACAGAAAGCAGATCACCATGCACACCATGCTCGCCCGACGCTTCCACCAGGACATCCTGGCCGGCATCAGCCCCAGGCCCCTCACCATCACCGAGGGCCGGACCTTCAACCACCGAGACAAGCAAGTCAACGAAGGAATCACCATGGCGACGGAAACCCAGGCCGCGGCCGCCCCTCAAGGAGGCATGCTGACAGCCACCGGCAACACCGACGCAACGACATGTCCACCATCGCACCTTTCCTCTGCTCACCCTGAGCACCGACAGGCTGGGGTGCTGACCCATGCGCCATGGGCCGGCTGGTACTGCGAGACCGCAGCTGACTGAAAACCACGGCGGTGCTCACCCAATCTCCTGATTCCCCAGACGCCGGGAGGGTGCGGCGGACCCGACACCGCACCCTCCCGGCCACCACCCACTTGCGAAAGACCACAACCACGGCAGGCCCGAACCTCCGGGAAATGCCGCTCACAGAAAGCAGATCACTATGCATACCATGCTCGCCGGACGCTTCCACCTGGACAGCAAGAAGTTCGCCGTGGAGGAGGTCCCCGTCCCCGTTCCGGGCCCGGGTGAAATTCTGATCGAAGTGAAGGCCGCAGGTGTTTGCCTGTCGGACGTCCACCTGCTCGACGGTTCCCTCGTCCCGCTGTTCGCCACCTCCGACGCGGTCACAGTCGGACACGAGGTCGCCGGTGTGATCCACACCCTCGGCCCCGACCTCAAGCGCGGCCTGACCGTCGGCACCCGCGTCACGCTTGAGGCCGGCAAGACCTGCGGCCAGTGCGCCGGCTGCGTGCGCCGCCGCCCCTGTACCCAGATGCTCACCGCCGGCATCGACTACGACGGCGGCTGGGCCCAGTACACCGTGGCCCGCGAGGACACGCTCATCCCCATCCCCGACAACCTCCCCTTCGATCAGGCAGCGATCATCCCCGACGCGGTTTCCACCCCCTACGCCGCCGTCGTTGCCACCGCCGGGGTGCGTCCCGCACAGTCCGTCGGCATCTGGGGCGTCGGCGGAGTCGGCGCCCACAACGTCCGCGTCGCCCGCATGGCCGGCGCCGCGCCGGTCATCGCCGTCGACCCGCTGCCCAGCGCCCGCGAGCGTGCCCTGGCCTTCGGTGCGGACTTCGCCCTGGACCCCGCCGCCGACGACTTCGCCGACCACATCCGCACGGCTACGGGCGGACGAGGCTTGGACTTCGCCTTCGACTGCGCCGGCGTGCCCGCCGTCCGAGAGCAGGCCGCCTCTGTACTCGGCCTCAACGGCGCCCTCATCCTGGTCGGCATCAGCCCCAGGCCCCTCACCATCACCGAGGGCCTGACCTTCAACTACCTCGGCAAGCAGGTGCGCGGCCACTACGGCGGCACCCCCGAGTCCGTCAGCGAGCTGGTCCGGCTGGCCGAGGTCGGCCGTCTAGACCTCGCCCCCTCGATCACCGACCACTTCCCGCTCGCCGAGGCCGCCGCCGCGGTGAACCGGCTGGCGAACAAGATCGGCGACCCGATCCGCCTCATCCTGGTGCCCTGACACCTGAACAGAAGTTCGTCAAGACCACCTCGGCAGGAGCGAGTGGGCGCCGGTGCTTGAGGGAGCACCGGCGCCGGCTCTCATCCCGAGGTCAGGCAATTCAGCGGGCAGCGTCTCCGTTCGCTGTCACCTCGTCGACGGCACCGCGCAGCCCGGCAGTACGGAGTTCGGGGAGTGGACTGCGACATATTGCATGCGCTTCGTTGGCAGACACACCCAGCATTCGCAGCAGCGCCTCGGTCGCCCGGTCCGTCGTCTCGGCGTCGTCGCGGTCCGGTTCGGCATGGATGAGCTGTCCGAGGAAGGTTGCCGCGCCGACGGCGCACACCACGGCGACGTCGACGTCTTTCATTGTGAACCGGCCGGATTCGACGCCGGCCTCGATGTCACGCCGAACACGCGGTGTCAGTCCTTTCTGCGCACCCAGGAGGTCGAGGGCGTTGTGCAGGATCACCTTGCTGAGCTGAGGTTCACGGCGGTGGAAGCGACCGGTCAACCGGAAGCTGGTCGCAAACGCGACGGCGGGGTCGTCGACGCCTGTGGTGAGCTCGTCGAGGACCGCGCCGAGGAGGTCCATGACGTGCTCGACCGCTGCCTCGAACAGCTGGTCTTTCGACTCAAAGTGGTTGTAGAAGGAGCCGATCCCAACGTCCGCGGCCTGAGTGATCTCCAGCACCGGCGTGTTGGTCTGTCCTTGAGCCAGGAAGGACTGTGCTGCCCGGACCAACGCGGCGCGAGTCTGCGCCTTCCGTCGATGGGACCGGGTTGGTTCCGGGGACGAGGCTGGGGCTTGGGTCATCGCTGGCTCCTTGAAGTCATCCGGTCATAGGAATCCTACCAGCGCGCCATAAATAGTGAAGAAATCTTCAACTACCTTGACTGACGATATCTTCATAACCGAATATATATTCAGAAAGTGAGGCCATCCATGAACGACCACCATGACCACCTTGGGACCCACAGCGACCTGCACAGTGAGCAAGGGGCGCTGCGAGGCGAGCACCGCGGACGGGCGGCGAACCCGATCATCAAGGTGCATGACATCGCCTGGCTCGAGTTCCAGAAGCCGGACCTGCTCGCTGCAGAGACCTTCGCGCACGCCTTCGGCTTCGCCACGAGCCTGCGCACCCCTGACGAGCTGCACCTCCGAGGCACCGACACCGGAGCGCCGTGCGTGATCGTACGGCGCGGACCGAGATCGCAGTACCTTGGTGCCGCGTTCACTGCGGCCGAGGCCTCGGACGTCCTTCGCCTGGCTGACGCGACAGGCACGACCTCGAAAAAACTACCGGAGACGATCGGTGGCATAGGGGTCGACCTCTTGGATCCGAGCGGCGCTGCGATTCGCGTCGTCGCAGACACGCACAAACTCCCTTCGCTGCCGGCCCAGACGCCCCTCACGTTCAACGTCGGCCACGAGCTGACGCGGGCCAACCAGACCCAGCGGCCACTGCGTCAACCAGCGACGGTTCAGCGCCTCGGCCACGTCGTGCTGCAGAGCACAAAGTACCGTGAAACGCTCGACTGGTACCTGCAGCATCTCGGGCTGATCGTCAGTGACTTCCTCTACTACCCGGGCCAGCGCGAGCGCGGTCCGACAATGAGCTTCATCCGCTGCGACCGGGGTTCGACACCAACCGACCATCACACCATCGCGATGACGCTGGGCCCGACGAATCGCTACGTGCACTCGGCATACCAGGTCGCTGACCTCGACGCCCTCGCCGCCGGCGGTGAGCTTCTGCGCGACCTTGGGTACCACCGTTCGTGGGGGATCGGCCGCCACATCCAAGGCAGCCAAATCTTCGACTACTGGCGCGACCCCAACGGCTTCCTGGTGGAGCACTTCACCGATGGGGACATGTTCGACTGCACCCTCGAGCCCGGTTGGGCACAAATGTCCGCCTCCGGTCTCGCCCAGTGGGGCCCTGCGGCCAGCAAGGACTTCCTCGGTATCGCCCCTGGCCGGGAGTCGCTGCGCGAGCTGGCCTCGATGGTCTCCGCGCTCCGCGACGACAACGAGTTCGATTTCACGCGCCTACGCGGCCTGATGAAAGTAGCCACCTCATGACCGTCTCCATCCTGCGTACCGCCGAAGATTGGTGGGTCCACACGCCCACCGGTGCAGCCCGTATCGCCACCCCTGCGACCACCACGGGCGAGCTGCTCGCCGATCGGGCGGCCATCCAGGCCGCGATCGGCGGCAGCGAAACTGTCCCGGTGGAAAACCTCGACCTCATCTCGCCGATCACAGTGCCGTGCCGCGTGGTGGCCCAGATGACGAACTTCGCCTCACACGTGAGGGACGCCGGCATGGATCCTAAAAAAATCCCACTGACCTTCTTCCGCAAGTCCTCGGGCTCGATCAGCGGGCCCCATGACGACGTCGTCCGGCCCGGGCACGTGCGGTTCCTCGACTACGAGGCTGAGATCGGCCTCGTCATGGGCCAAGAGACCCCGGTCGGCTCTGTGATCACTGAGGACACGATCGCCGACTACGTCGCTGGGCTCGTGATCACCAACGACATCTCGGCCCGCGACCTGCAACTTCCGAAGACCCAGTTCTACGAGTCCAAGTCCTACCCGAGCTTTACGCCCACCGGGCCGACGCTCGTGCTCTTCGACGCGGAGGACTGGAACCGCTTTGGCGAGCTGCGGTTGCGGCTGTGGGTAAACGGCGAGATCCGTCAGGACATGACGGTGGCCGACATGATCTACCTCCCCGTCCAGGCGTTGCGGGCCCTCACCCGCTTCCAGCACCTCTCCCCGGGCGACCTGGTCCTGACCGGCACCCCTGTTGGCACCGCACTGAGCGCACCACCGAAGCCAGTCGAGATCATCAGCAATCTGCTACCCCCGGCCACTAAGTGGCGCCTGTTCTTCAAGGCCCAGGGCCGCAATCCGAAGTACCTCAAGAGCGGTGACGTCATCGAGATCGCCATCAGCACCGACGACGGGAAGATCGACCTGGGGCGCCAGCGCACGACGGTGAGGGACGCCCGGTGAACGGCATGCCCCTCTGGCCGCGGTACTCGAGCCCAGATGACATTGTCGAGATCGAGAGGACCCCCCTCTCCGAACGCGGACTTCCGGCATCGACGTACGAGCTGCTGTGTCGAGCCGCCCGGCTCTGGCCGGATCGGACGGCGGCGGCAGTACTTCGGAACACTGAACGCTGGCAGGAACCCGTCAAGCTGACGTTCGCTGGGCTTCTCGCCAATGTGAACCGGATAGCGAACCTGCTGGCAGAAATCGGGGTCGGCCGCCAGGACACCGTGGCCTTGCTCTCGCCCAACTGCCAGGAGCTCATCTCCGCGACCCTGGCCGCCCAGGCTGCCGGAATCGCCGTCCCGATCAACCCCGGCTTGTCCGAGGACCACATTGCCGAGCTGCTCCAGCGCTCGGGCGCGCGTGTGCTGGTGGCCGCCGGGCCCGATCTCGATCCCGTCGTCACCGAGGCCGCTTTCAGCCTCGCGAAGAAGGGCCTGGTGGACTGCGTGCTCCTCATGTCACCGACCGGGCAGGCACCAGCCGGCCCGGCCTCGACCGTCGGAGACGCAAGCGTGGACTACCTGACACGCCGGGCAGCAGACGCGTCGTCCGAGCAGTTCCACGGTGATCAGCCCGGACCAGGCGATCTCGCGGCGCTCTTCCACACTGGCGGCACGACCGGCACCCCGAAGCTGGCGGCACACACCCAAGCCAACGAGGTCGCCGACGCCTGGATGCTCGCAGCCAACGACCTCCTCGACGAGGACGCCGTGTACTTCGCCGCCCTGCCGTTGTTCCACGTCAATGCCCTCGTGGTAACCGTCCTCGCTCCCCTTTTCAAGGGCCAGTCGGTCGTGTGGTCCGGACCGCTGGGCTACCGCGACCCTGCCCTCTACGGCGTCTTCTGGAAGCTGGTCGAGCACCACCGGCTTACCGCGATGAGCGCCGTCCCTACCGTCTACGCCACGCTCGCCGCGTCTGTCGTGAATGCCGACATCAGCAGCCTGCGCCACGCCATGGTCGGAGCCAGTCCCTTGCCCGCCGCCGTGCGTGCCGGCTTCGAGACAGCCACCGGCGTCGCCCTCATCGAAGGGTACGGCCTGACGGAAGGGACGTGCGTTAGTGTACGGAGCTTCCCAGGCGCCACCGGGAGTTCGCTCGGCTGTCGGCTGCCCTACCAAGAGATCAAGTCGGTGCGCGTCGACGACGATGGACACTGGCATGATGTCGGACTAGGCATAAGCGGCCAGCTGGTGATCAAGGGCCCGACGGTCTTTCCCGGCTACGTCATCAGCAACGGCCCCGACGGCCTCTTGCTCGACGGCCTTGGCAAACTGCGGGACGGCTGGCTCGACACCGGCGACCTCGGACAGGTCGATGAACACGGATTCGTCCAGCTCACCGGTCGTGCCAAAGATCTGATCATCCGAGGCGGCCACAACATCGACCCCGCAATCGTCGAGGACGCCCTCCTCACCCACCCTGACGTGACGGGCGCAGCGGCGGTCGGCAGACCCGACCGGTATGCGGGAGAGGTACCCGTCGCCTACGTAACATTAGCTGCGGGTGCGACCACCAGGACAGAGGACCTGATCCGATGGGCGGATGACCGGGTCGGGGAACGGGCGTCCTCGCCGAAGTCGGTCACAATCGTCGACCAGCTTCCGGTCACTGGCGTCGGCAAACTATACAAGCTCGCGCTCCGGGCGGACGCCACCAGGGTAGTGCTGAGCGAGGCCTTGCGGGAGATGGCCGCCGTGCACGCCGTGGAGACCGAAATCGAGGACGGCACG
Source organism: Arthrobacter sp. ok362 (assembly GCF_900102785.1). Taxonomy (GTDB): domain Bacteria; phylum Actinomycetota; class Actinomycetes; order Actinomycetales; family Micrococcaceae; genus Arthrobacter. The sequence continues at coordinate 34,635 of NZ_FNGC01000021.1, read as the reverse complement.
ATAGTCGTCACCGTGAGTGCTGACGAGGCATCGCATGCGACCGTCAAGTGCGCCCTCGACGAGTACGGCGTCCGATGGCGGATTACGCATCAGCCAGCACGAAAGGCGGATCGATGATCATCGTCCTCACGGTAGCGGGACTCGTCAGCTATCTTGTTCTCGTTACGGCGGCAATAGTATGAGCGCCCACAACGATGGCGCGGCGCCGGTGGTCGTGGTCGGCGCTGGCCCTTCCGGGCTGGCTGTCGCCACCCTACTCGGCCAATACGGCGTCGAGTGCCTCGTCCTGGACCGCTGGGAGGGCGTTTATCCGCTGCCACGGGCGGTACATCTCGACGACGAGGTCTATCGCATCCTCAACCGTCTAGGCGTGGGGACGCAATTCGCTGGGCTCAGCCGCCCTGCACACGGACTACGTTTGCTCGCACCCGACCACCGAGTGCTCGCGGAGTTCCAGCGACCGGCCGATGGCGGCGCCCACGGCTATCCCCAAGCGAACATGTTTGACCAGCCGGACCTCGAGCAGCTCATGCGCAACAACCTCCGGATCATGCCTACGGTGACCCTGCGTGGAAATGTCGAGGTTCTGCGTGTGACCCAAAGCAACGCGGAAGCCCAGGTGGACTTCACGGATCGTGCCACGGGGGCACGCGAGTCGGTCCGTGCCAGCCACGTCCTCGGCTGCGACGGCGCCAGCAGCGTGGTGAGGGGGGCCATCGGCGCGGAGATGGAGGACCTGGGCTTCGAACAGCGCTGGCTGGTTGTCGATATCGACACCTCGGCGCAACTGAACCAGTGGGAAGGCATCCACCAGCTGTGCGACTCCCAGCGCGCCGGTACCTACATGCGCGTCGGTGAGCTCCGCTACCGCTGGGAGTTCCGGCTGCTGCCCGACGAGAATGCCGCCGACTTTGCGACGATGGATACCCTCCATCCGCTGATCCGGCCGTGGACCGGCGACGTCCCGGTGGACGATCTGCGCGTGATCCGGGTCGCCGACTACACCTTCCGCGCCCAGGTCGCCAATAAGTGGCGCGACCGCCGGGTCTTCCTCCTCGGCGACGCCGCTCACCTGAGTCCTCCTTTCATAGGTCAGGGCATGGGGGCGGGACTCCGAGATGCGATGAACCTGGCCTGGAAGCTCGCCGGTGTTCTTGCCGGCGACCTCCCCGCAACCGCGCTGGCCAGCTACCAGACCGAGCGCAAGCGGCACGCGAGAAGAACCATCACCGTCGCAAAGCTGTTCGGCCTCACCATGACCGCGGGTGGTCGGGTCGGTACTGGCCTGCGGAGGTTCCTCGCACCCGGCCTGCACCTCGTGGCAGGCCGTCCCGCACAGTCATGGACAGCTATACCCCTCGGCCCTCGGCTCTCGGCACTCGCCCGCACCTCCGCCGTCGGACGTCTCTGCCCGAACGCCCGCACCTCGGTCACCCCGGACGCCAACCGATTCGATGACGTCGCCGGAGACGGATTCGCGCTGCTGGCTCTCGCGATCACTCCCGAGGAGCGCGAACGGATCCTTCACAAGGGCGCGGCGCCCGTCGTCCCCGACCCCGGATCTGAGCTCCATCAGTGGCTCGTCCGACACCGGATCGCTGCTGCGGTTGTCCGCCCGGATCGCGCCGTGATGTTCACCTCCGACTCCGTCTCCGAGAGCCTCACCCTCCTGCCGTCGTTCCACTCGGCGGGCCCGAACCCCTAGCGGAGAGCGATGCTCGGACATCGGATCAAGCACGCCCATACCCGAACACACAAAAGGAACACCGTGAACCCCACCACAACCGAAGCCACGATCGACGACACTCTCGCCATCGACTCCGAGAGCACCCAACGGCTGTTCCTCGAAGCGCGGACCGCCAACAGATTCTCCTCCGAACCGGTGTCAGCCGACACGTTGGCCGCGATCTACGAGCTGACGAAGATGAGCCCCACGATGATGAACAACCAGCCGCTGCGCATCACCTGGGTCCAGTCACCCGAAGCACGCCAACGCCTTGCCTCGCTCCTGGCCGAAGACAATCAGGGAAAGACCCGCACCGCCCCGGCAGTCGCGGTGCTGTCCTATGACAGCGACTGGCACGAACATTTCCCAACGTTCTTCCCACCCGCACCCGAACGCAAAGCAATGTTCGACGGCGACAGCACCATGCGCGCCGAAATCGGCAGGAACAACGCCTGGCTCCAAGCCGGGTTCTTCATCATGGCGGTACGCGCAGTCGGACTCTATGCAGGCCCCATGGGCGGATTCGACGCCGCCGGCGTCGATGCGGACTTCAACGCCGGCACCACACACCGGGCGTTCCTGGTGGTCAACATCGGGAAACCAGGCGAGAACGCCTGGTTCCCACGTCTCCCCCGCCTCTCCGCCGATATCGCCGTACGAACTGTCTAACTGACCACATTCCGCAACAGGCAGATTTCCTCCTTCGCGCAGCGGAGAAGGAAACCCTGCCGGTTGTGGTGCGCAGGACACCCCACACCGGCGCCGCACGCCACGAGTGGACTCACCTAGTGGAAAACTGCAGAGCGCCATCTCCAGCACGACGTCGGGGGTGGTGCTCCGCTGTTTAACCTGACAGCAGAGCACTACCTTCCCGCTCGCAGCACGCGGCCACACTGTCGGTGCGGGCCTTCGCGACATTGTTGCGTGATCCTCGTGCGTTACGGCCTGAGCCCGCCCGACCACGGGCGCTCTGAGGCCGCAACGCTTCAGGACTGCGCAATCCAATGGCCGGCGCCCTGGCCGGCACCATCGGCGCCCAGTTGGCTCTCCAGGCCTATGATCATCGTGTCCAGCGTCAGGCGGAAGATTCGGACGTCACGGCCTCGAGGGGTGAGCCCGTCTTCGCCGTCAGTGGGGGGCTTGAGGCTCGACCACCGGTGGAGCGCGCCGTTGAGTTCGGCGGTGAGGACACCGGTGATGACAACGCCCCCGAGAGCGGTGAAATTCGGGAGCTCCGAGTGAGGCACTCCTGCGGCGTCCAGGATCGCGGTGAGCGCAACCAAGAACGGGTCTTCGGGCTGGATGAAGTCCACGTGGTGGCTGAACGAGTAGCCCATGAACATGGGGTGGCGGTGCGCCAGCGTCCGGAAATCCATGGCGAGAAGGCGAAGGCGCTCCTGCCAGGGAGCGTCCTCCAGCGTCACAGTGCGAAACTGGGTGCCGACCATTCTGGCCACCCCATGCAACACGGCGTCCTTGTTCGGCACGTGGTGGTACAGCGACATCGGGTTCGCATCGAGCGCGGTCGCGAGTTTGCGCATGGTGAGCGCCTCGACCCCGTCCGCGTCGATGAGCCGCAGGGCGGCGGCATAGATCCCGGCCTCGCTCAGAGGCACCTCTCTCTTCCTGGTTCCCCGCGGGGGACTCTTCGCCTTTTCCATACGGGGACGGTACCAGATTCATACATCGTATGAAAAATGCCCCGGCCGCACGGCGGCGGATGACGGTCGCCCGCACGGCTACGGTTGCGCTTCATCTTCCATACATTGTATGGTTGCAGTTCCATACAATGTATGTTTCCGTGGTGCACCCCGCACCGTCGGCGCCCTAGCCCGTCCCGCACTGCACAGAGGACCAACCCATGACCGCACAGTCCAAGAACGACCTGCGACCCAGGACAACGCCTGAAAAGAACCCCCCCGAATCGCTGTTCAGCGTTTCCTGCGGCCAACGGCCCCATCCCTCGAAAACCCGTCTCACCCTGGCCAACGCAGTCAAACCCCAAAGACAGGGCGCCGGTCGGCGTTCGCGCTGGGATCTCAGCACTCTGCGCGAGCTGTGGCGGTTCAAGGACTACGGCCGGCCCGAGCGGAAGTCGCTGGTCCTGGGCGTGCTGATGAACGGCGGGCAAATGGCCGCCAATCTTGCCGCCCCCTGGCCGCTGGCGCTGGTCATCAACGACCTGCTCCAGGACAAGGGCCAGGGCAAGAGCGCGATCCTGCACACCGTCGCCGGGTGGTTCGGCGGTTCGTCGATGGCGATGCTGCTGGTCGCGGCGAGCGCCGTGGTGCTGATCACCGCTGCCGCGGGGATGTTCTCCTACCTGGGCGACATGTACATGAATGGGTCCGGCCAGCGGATCACCTCGCGCATCCGCGCGGATGTGTTCGCCTACACCCAGCGGCTGCCGATGGCCTTCCACGACCGGCAGGCCGTCGGCGAGCTGACCAGCCGGGTCGTTTCCGACACGTCAACGGTGGAATCGACCCTGCGGGATGTGGGCACCGACCTCGTCCCGTCCGTGCTCACCCTGGTCGGTACCGCCGCCGTGATGGTCGCGGTGGACTGGCGCCTCGGGCTGATCGGGCTCGTCGTCGCCCCGCTGGTGTTCCTGACCGCCAACCACTTCGCCGGCCTGACCCGGCAGTACGCCCGTCGCAAGCGCGCCGCCACCGGCGGCCTGACCGGGCTCGTCACCGAGTCCCTGATGGGCATCCGCACAGTGCACGCGTTCGGCAACCAGCAGGTGCAGGACCAGCGGTTCGCCACGCAGAACGACAACGTGCTCAGCCTGTCGCTGCGCTCGGTCAAGGTCAGCGCCAAGTTCTCCCCCACCCTGCAGCTGGTGGCCGCCGTGGGCACGGCGCTGGTGTTGTTCGTCGGCGGTTGCGGAGCGCTGAACGGCTGGTGGCAGGTCGGGGTGCTGGTGGTCGTCACCAGCTACCTCAAGAGCATGCTCGCGCCGATGAAGTCCCTGGCCAAGCTGGCACCCAGCTTCACCCAGGGCGCCGCCTCCGCCCAACGGATCGCCGACATCCTCGACCAGCCCACCGACCACCAGGGCACCGACGAGCCGCTGCCGGCCCGCGTCGACGGCCGCATCGAGCTGCGCAAGGTCGGGCTGGACTACGGCACCGGCCGCGGACCGGTCTTCACCGACGTCGACCTGACCGTCACCCCTGGCGAGCGTATCGCCCTGCTCGGTGACAACGGCGCCGGCAAGTCCACCCTCCTGTCCGTGATCGGCGGCCTCTACCGTCCCACCACCGGCCAGGTCCTGCTCGACGGGCACTCCGTCCCCGACGTCCCGGAGCACTGGCTGCACCAGCAGGTGGCTATGGTCCTGCAGGACACCTTCCTGTTCTCCGGCACACTGGTCGACAACATCCGTTACGGCCGCCCCGCCGCCACGGACGCCGAGGTGGCTGCCGCCGCCGAGGCGGCCCTGGTCAGTGAGTTCGCCGAGGACCTCCCCGACGGGCTCGACACCACCGTCGGTACCGGCGGGACCGGGCTGTCCGGCGGGCAGCGCCAGCGCGTCGGCATCGCCCGCGCACTGCTCGTCGACGCCCCCGTCGTGCTCCTCGACGAACCCACTGCCGGCCTGGACGTTCACGCCGAGGAACTCGTTGTCCAGGCGCTGGGCCGGCTCGTCGAAGGTCGCACGATCATCGCAACGACGCATCGGCCCGCGGTCACTGCGCTGGCCACCCGCACCGTCTACCTGCGCCAAGGTGGCGTCCTGGACGCCGAGCTGCCCGAGACCGCCCCGGCAGACCCTTCCGCCGACCGCACCCGCCTCGCAATCATCGGAGCCCTCTAATGACCACCACCGCGACGAACACCCAAGAGCCGTCCACCCGCCGCACCAGCTCGTCGAAGAGCCTGACGGCGACCGCGTCCCTGCCCACGGCCGGCGAGGTGGTGCTGCAGGCCCTCCTCGCCCAGACCAAGGCGCTTCGGGAGGCCGAGCGCAAGGTGCGCGACGGCGACCCGAAGGCGGTCACCAAGATGCGGGTTGCCATCCGCCAGCTACGTTCCACCCTTCGCGGCTTCTCCCGCATCCTCGATCGGCAGGTCACCCGGCCGGTGCGCGCCGAGCTGGCCTGGCTGGGCCGCCAGCTCGGCGAGGAGAACGACACCCAGGAGACACTCAAAGAGCTGAAACGACAGCACGACGCCCTGCCGTCGGAGTTGATCGTTGGCCCGGTGGTCGACGACGCCCGGACCGTGCTGGACCAGCTCGTCGTCCGTAGCGGCCAGACCACCCATGCCGCGCTCGACAGCGATCGCTACGCCGCGCTCCGTCAAGTGCTCGACTGGCCGCCGGCCGACCCGCCCTTCACCGAGCGCGCGGCGCGGCCCGCGGCGGAGGAGCTGCCGAAGAGCATCGCCAAGGCGCTGTGCACGCTCGACCGTCACCTCGTGGCCGGCCAGGCGCTGCCCGCGGGGACGGAGCGGGATGAGGCGCTGCACGAGGCCCGCAAGGCCGACAAGCAACTCCGCTACGTAATCGACGTCGCCACCCCTGTCGTCGGCAAACCCGCCCGGCGGCTGGGCCGGCAGGCCAAGAAGCTACAGGACCTGCTCGGCGACTACCAGGACGCGGTCGTGACCCGCCCACTGCTGCAGGAGCTCGGTTCCGCCGCGTCGGCCAACGGTCATCCGACCAGCACGTACTACCTGGTGGACGCTCTGGAGCAGATCCGCACCGACCGTGTTCTGGAAAAGCTTCCGCGCCGGCTAAGCCGCCTCTACGAGGAGGCGGCCTGGCTGCCCAACGCCGCCTCCCTCCAGTACGACCCGGGGACGTCAGCCGCGCGGACCGGGAGCGGGAACTGAAACGCACCAGAGCTGCCAACTCGAGCGTTGCCTGCGGTCGACGGGCCCGCCGCAGGCGTGCGTCCACTCGGTCTCAACTGACCACCAAGGCCAGACAGCTCCGGCCGCATCGCGGGCCTGACCCCGCGACGCGGCCGGAACCGGGGCGCACTTTCGCCGGATGAACGGTGGGCCAAAACGAGGCAGCGTCTTTACCCAGGAACGGTGAAGAAGCTTATCGGGTCATCGGCGCCGAGCAGGTCGTGATGGAACATGATCGCGTCCACGGGGCGGGTGTCCAGGAAGAGCACTGCCACTGCCCCGGAGTGGACCACCGTGTACCGGATGAGGCCGTCCACCCAGGAATGGATCCCGGTGTACTCCTCGACGTCCAGCCCGTCACCGAGCAGGCCCCGCTCCGAGAGCAGGTCATAGACAACATTCCAGCCGCGATCCATCAGGTCGTTGATCGCTGCCTCCACCGTTGGAGCCGTCATGCGGCAATCATCCCACCGGCCTGCGACAGCGTTCCGGACCAAGATCGCGTGTCGCCAAAACTCCCCGGACACGCCTTCAGCACCGGGGCTGCGACTGGGTTGCTGGCACGTAACGGTGTTTCTGGCGATGCTGGTGATGGTTGCCATCGTCGCCTTGGCCGTAACACTTATCGTCCTCTGGTCGGTGCGCTGGACCGGGCGGAAGAACAACGGTGACGGTTCGGCGCCACCCTCTTCTTAGGTGGCGGCATAGACTTCCAGTAACCACCTCGCCATCCCGGCCCGAAGGACACCTCATGGTTGCTCTCGATCCCCAGTACATGACGTTCGACTACCGCTGCGAATACCGGGGCATCCCGGGCCCGGATCACGACGTCGAGGACTATCCGATGAACTGGTCAGTCGCCGTCGACGGGACAGTCTGGGAGCAGGATGAAGCGGGGATCCCCATCGGGGACGGCGAGGAGGTCCATGTCGGCGACGCGCGGTTCACGGTCGTACCGGACGCGGGCCTAATCGACCTCTTCGACACCTTGGACGCGGTCGACCAGGAACTGGCCAATGTCGCTGAGATGCTCACCATCGAGCGGCCCGACCTGATGACCAGCGCCGGGATGGAACTGGGCGGTGACCTGTTGGTCTTGTCCTCGCTGTGGATCGACTCTAAGTACCGGGGCCACCGGATCGGGCACTCGGTCCTTGAAGCGATCCTCGGCACCGTGGGCCGGGCCACCACCTTGGTCATCCTGCAGGCCTCCCCCGCGCCCACCGACGGAGGGCCCGAGGAGGGCAGCCCGGAGCATGCAGCGGCGAAGGACGCGCTTCGCCGGTACTGGTCGGACTTTGGCTTCCAGGAAGCCGCCGGCGACTATCTCGTGCTTGGCGACATGGCTGACGCTTCCGACGCCTGAGTCGCGGCGTGCTGTCGCTTCCCTAGCCCACCGCCGGCTGGCGCTCAGGGAACCGCTACAGCCAATGTGAGATTCCAGCCTATCTGAACCATTCCGCACAGTTGATCCCACTGTTTCCGCCTGTTTTCTATCGGCTCGAAATCTTGGTGTTCCAACTTAGTTGACACTTTTGCAGCGGCACTTAGTTCGACCCCCGTTCGTGATGTCGTCGGCGGACGTCCTTCGGGTTTTGCAGTCGTCGCCCTCCAATCCGGTCCACTTACGGCATATCGCTCTTTGTTCAGGGACGGCCCTCAATAGGTAATGGACGCTGTCTGTGGCATCGTGTCGCCCACAGTGCAGGGCCAGCCCTGATGGCCGGGACAGACACGAACGATCGGCCTCTGCGTCAGCGAGTTTTCCAACAACGCTCAGGCGCGCGTTTTCGCTGGCGCCTTGTCCGCCTGAGTTCCAGCTACGGCCAGAATCACAGCTGCGGCCATATCCCAAGGTACCCAGGCCGCTCTCGTCATCAGGTACACGGGGGCGATCGGATTGAACAGGATGGCCACCGGCACCAAGAGGAACAGCCAGCCCGCTTTGCCGTTCTGCGAGGCCAAGACAGCAATCCAGGCGGCGGCGATGCAGACACCCCATCTGAGCTGTGTGTAGTAGCCGATGGGCAGCGGCCCGAGTCCGATAAGAATGAGGGCGGCTGCGGCCGCGCCGATGATGGTGGCCGTCTTTGCCATGGTGGGATGCTTTCGGCTGGAAGTTCAGGGTCAGAGTGAGTCCGGACGAGGCTGCGCTGCCTTATCCCTGTCTGATCGCCCTTTGTTGTAGAAGTACACGGCCGCGATGACTCCGGCGATGATGAGCAGCGTTATCAGCCCGCTCTGGTTACTGTTGCGCTCGAGTTCGCGCATACACGCATCAAAGCCCTGGATCCCCGATTGCTCTTGGCCCAGGCAATAGTCCGCCTGTTCCTCGGACGACGCCAAAAGTGTCAATGCCTTGAATGTCAGTCCAGTCCCCATTTCGCGATCATAGACGGCTTGCGGCAACTGAAGAAACGTTACGGAGACGCCGGCGCTGTCCGCCCGCACACAGTTGAGAGCATAGCCCGACGTCGATAGCCAAGCCGACTACTACGACGTCACCTTGTCGGGGAGAACTTCAATGAAGACGGACTGCTCGAGCGAGTGCCGCAAATTACGCCCCCACGCTGCACTTCCCAGCTTCGGTACAGGCCAGCATCGCACTTGAAGCTCTGCGGCGGTGTCACATGGAATGGACCTGAGGTTGCGCTTTATTCTTCTCCAAGCTTCCGCCGTGACTCCTCGTGGGCTTTAACCACGCCAAAGGCTGTCCTTCTTGCTTGGTCGAGCTTGAGATCATCCGCGGGTGCAACAGGCGTAGTCATAGCTGCGGCATGCTGTGCATTCGGTTCTTCGCGTTGGCGAATCATGGCTGCAGTATGCTCTTCAATCGGCTGGTTCTGGCGTTGCATCAAGGCAATTTGTAGCTCGTTCTCGCGTTCGATGGAGGCAGTTTGCCTCCGCGCCTCGATGGCTGCCTGCCGCGTAGCTTTGGCTGTAAGGCGGATATTCCTGGCTACCTTTTCAGGTTCCGACCTGTATCCAATAAGCCCGCCGGTCAGACCTATGCTAAAAGTCTTTCGAATAAGCCCAATTGCGCTCCCGGTCTTTCATTCCAAGTGGACAAAGCGTACATGCAAAGTTGCCCAGCCTCCACGCGGTGCTCGAGAGACGAAACGGACCTAAAGGACTGGGCTTGAGGTCTGGAATAGGCCAAGGCAACGAGGGGAAGCGCGCCGGTGACTGGATCCTGACAGCTCACGCCCCTGAACCCGAGTCAACCCGCTCAGGACCGGAGCGACCTTCGTGCTGAGTGGGCAGACTAGGAAACCCCTGCCGGTCATTGCAACTGGCGACGGTTTCGCTGCCTCGTGCGCTAGCGCCGCTTGCCAAACCTGAAGGAAAGGCCCGGCAGGAGACGTAGGCTACCGCCACTTCTGCTGTTGAGAGTCATGCGACCGAGACGCTTTGAAATACTCACACCAGACTTTGAAATGTTGAACGCGGAGCCCTTGCCGAGCCTGACGCGCTTTCTGAAAACAAACCCACGTCCTCCCCCCATTTGTTGTCGTACCCAGACCCTATTGCCTCTCAGGTGGCAAAGAAAGACATTGAAGCAGTGCGGCGGCTGCTGACTCGGCGGGAACGAAGTCTGCAAAATGACGGGCCTGAACGCGCCGGTTGGAGAAGGAAGAAGACGGCCGCGGGGTCCAAAACCAGGTTCAGAAGCAGCCCATGTGCGCGTCGCCACGGTGCTGCGCGTCATGCCGGGTTCCCCGGCGCTAGGATTCATGCGGCACCACCCACCGACTACGAAAGCAGGACCATGTCAGCTTTGCCTGGCACGTGGCGTGAACCGCACCGCGACGTTAAGATCCCCTTCCCGCAAGCGCTCCAGGAGTGGGCCGAGGCGTCAGTGCCGATGCTGGAAGGCGTGGCCCGGAACTACGGCGGCTACATCACCTATTCGGAGCTCGCCTCACGGCTTGTTGACGCAACGGGGATCCACACCGGCCAGCTCCTCTCGAACTGGAGCGGGAAACTGCTGAACCAGGTGATTCACCTTTGCCTGGAGCGAGGCCTGCCGGCGCTTTCGTCCCTGGTCGTCCACGCGACAGACGGGATGGTCGGTTCCGGTTTTGACCATGTGCCGCGCGCCTCGGGCCGGGATGTCCCGGGCACCGAGCTCGAGCGCGAACGGGCCGCAGCGGCCGAGCGCCTGGAATGCTACCGGGCGTACTGCAAGGACGTGCCGGCGGATGCCGAGCCCCAGCTGACGCTCAAATATGAAGCGCGTGTGAACCCGGTGAAAAAGGAAGCGCCCAGGTCGAAACCGGTCTGCGTCGTGCACGGGATCCAGCTACCGGTATCCGGTGTCTGCGACGACTGCGCGTAGGCGCGTCCGGTAACATCCCGTCGGCACTCAACCAGGGCGGGTTCAGTGGGATCAGCAAAGCGCTGTCGATCCAGATGGCGAATATTGGCGCAAACTCCTGAAGCCCCAATCCGACCAACGGCATTACTGCGGCGGTTAGACTTTCTCCAGTCTCCGCGCACATCGGTACTGGGGGCGAGCAGTAATGGATCACCATGGTCCTCCGAAAATGTGGGCCCCGATCCAGACTTCACGGTTGATGCCGCGCACTACGATCTTCCGCTCGTTGGCCGTCAAGCCTGACTGCAGCGGAGTCCCCGTGATGCGTCGAAGAGCCGTCCGCTGCGTCCTCGCCATTTCGCCCCTTCGAGCAAGAACGGGGCAGTTTTACTGCAATTTCAGCTTCACACAACCGCGATTCGACAGCACTTAGGACTCGACCCATGGATCTCAAAAGCAGGGAAGGCAGCGCCTCCCTCCGGGACGACAGCATCGTCCTGACCTTCAGCAACAAGACGGCTGCTACGCCCGACAAGCGAGCTCTCAGCCCGCGCGTCATCCCCCTGAACCATGTATGGAAGATCGACTTTCGTCCACCCACAAAATTGATCCACGGCTATCTCCGCATCATCGTGCGCGAACACCAGAAAAAGCTGAATCCCGTCAGCGACACCTATGCGGTTGGGCTCAGCGCCTGGCGGAAGTCCGCAGAGTCGAAGGAGTTCGTTGCCCAATTGAAAGCCGCCGTAGACGCAGTCGAATACGAGACGCCATCGTCGCTGTCGGCAGAGGAAATCAAGAGGGAGACCCCGGTTTCGTTCAAGGAAGTCGTGAGCAGTTTCCAAGACCTCGCAGAGGGGTTTGACGATGTCCGCAAGAGCAACACTTCCTTCCGGGGCATTTCCCTCGCCGGACGAACTCTCACCAAAGGCCGGAAATCCTGGCCGGCCAGCGAATGCGAGATCATCATCGACAACGGGGCAAACGTCAGCTCCCGTGTGACCGCCACACGCGTCGCCGCCGGCGCGATGCTCGCAGGCTCAACCGGTGCCCTGATCGGATCCATCGCCAAGAAAGACCGAAGCTCGATCTACATGACGGTCATCACCCCTGACGACATCTTCATCGAGCACGTGTCAGGGCTCGATGAAGTGCACGCCAGGGATTTTGCCATGAAGGTGAAGCGGGCCGGAATGTTGCAGATCCGCGAGACTGCCGCAGGCGCCAAGCGGACAGTGCCGGGAGCGCCGGTTACCATCCTGAAATCCACACCCGTGCCGCCACCAGGAGTCCCTGCCGGATGGTATCCACGTGGCAACGTCCAGCAGTATTGGGACGGCAACGATTGGACGCAACACACGGCTCCGCTGGTCTAATCAGTGACCATCGGCTTGCCGCTCGAATCCGGTTACCTTGGGTTCGACGACAACGCGGTCATTTTGGGCAAGACCAACGCAGCGCTACGCCCGCCGACAGCACAACGGCAACAAGATCAAGGAATACTGCGAGTCGGTGGTCGGCAACCGGATCAAGTTCCTCTACGAATCAGCAGATAGCCGGCCGCAACTGACGTAGGACCGCGTCATCATTCGCTGACCCCGGCTCCCAGGAATCCGCATCTGACCGAAAGCCCTGTCCAGCGGACGCGATCACGCTACGTGCCGCCATTCCAAACAAGTTGGCCTGAGGCGCTCGGGTGATATCTGTGGGACATTTCCCGTTCGGCGCAGGGGCCTGAATACCTACGGTCTGCATGGATCGATGGGCAGAGTCGGCCATGCGGGAACAACGCCGCAATGGAGTCATTTTTCTCCCTGCTGCAAAAGAACGTTCTACCCGGAAACGATGGGACACCGGGACCGAAGCTCCGGCTCGCCATCGTGACGTGGATCGAGCGCAGCTACCACCGCAAACGCCACGAATGCGCCCTCGGACGCCACCTTGAACGGCCGAACGCCCGCACCATATGGAAGAGCCAGACGGCGTCTCAGACGTTACACAGCTGCCGCGTCTTCCGCCGCGCTGTGAGCGCCGCGAGAGGTTGCCGTGGGGTGGTGGTTGAGTCCCGAGTTAAGTAGCAAGTTCAAGTAGAAAGCGAGTCACGTCAGGTATCCTGTCAGCCGCCCGTAATTGACGAGCTTGCCCGCGACATAGTTGGCGATGTCTGCGCGACCGACCGCTGTCCGCCACATAAACTCCAGGCGGATACCCAAGCCGTCTCGCTCAACGTAGAGATCCGTTCGTCGGGTCGTACCGTTCGCAGCCAAAGGCTTCTCGACTGTGAACTTTTCAATCATCCCGGCGGCCAATAGGGCTTCACCGAACGCCCTATTCGGCCACGAGTCCTTAGTCCGAGCGATGTCGACGAGGTTGCTCATTGCGGCTTTGGTGTTGCTGCCTTCCTTTGGGCCTCGCTTCCGGGTTCCAAGCTGCTGCCCATCGAGGAGAAGGCCAAGTTGGCTGCCCGTGATTCTCTCTATCGCCTTCGCGTCCGGTTTTGTGTCCATGTTGCGGGACGCCATGGCGTCTTTCAATTTCTCGTCACCATACGACCGGGCCACAGCGAGCGCCGTCAGTGGATCGACATGGATTATTCGTGCGTCGAGAACCATTCCAAGAAGGCCGTATCGTTCAGGTTGCTTCTTCATATCAGCCAGCGCATTGGCTCCCGTGGATGTAAACAACCGGTCGATATCGACCTGCGAGAACCCGCCGCGAGTGAGGGCTGCAACGTCACCCTCACTATCGGATTCTCCGCCAGTGATCACGATAGTCCAGACCCGGCAACGCTCAGCGGCCGAAAGAACGCTCGCTGAATACGTATTTGCGTTCCCCTTCTTCCGAACTCGCTTGAGATAGTCGCCGAGTGTGGTGGACTCAGATGCGAGGCCTTCGGCCTCCTCGGAGGAAATGCCGTAGGCGGAAAGTGAGGCGCCAGAATTGAGGGCAGCGGTGGTTTGTTCCCCGATCGAAACCCACTCGCTCGACGGAGGCCCATCGAATAAATAAACGTTCTCTTCTGTGCCGATCAATGCACTGGCCCCGATGCTCTCGGCTGTCGAAGCCAGCTTTTCTGCTAGATCATTGGTATTGGTGGGCCATACAACGAGTGACGTGCGCCCAGTCGGAGCTCGAAGGAACGAATTTATCGCATGAAGACCCTCTTCGATTTCGCTCTCGGCGATCCTGCCCAAGGCTTCCCGCCCTTCGATGATGATGAGGCGGTATTCATCGGTAGTTGAGAGTGCTTCAAGCGCTTCTATGACGCTTTTGCCATATGGGATCCGCACTGTAACGACGTCAGGACGAAACATCGGGACTGTATCGAGGAAAGTAGTCTTTCCAGCCCCGCTATGCCCACGCAGGATTACCATGGCGCCAAAGCCGGAATTCGCGAGGTCGCTGAACTGGTCATCGATCATGTTGAGTCCCGATTGCACCGGCATGACTATCGAATCAAGTTCCTCACGGCCGCGGAGCACGTCGAAGCGATCTGGAAGAAACAGCTGAAGAGAAGGTTCATTCATATGGGAAGTCTGCCATGCACTCAGGCGGTGCTATTGCCAAATTGACCCATTCACCTCGGAGGAGCGCCGGTCAGACCTGCCGGAATGCGAGGATGGGCACCGGGAAAACCACAGCATCCGTACTGGGGGCTGTACTGGATTCACCCTGTCTGATCGGCCCTTGTTGTAAAGTACACGGTGCGGTGAATCCGGCGGTGATGAGCAGCGCTATCAGCCGGCTCTGGTTACTGTTGCGTTCGAGTTCGCTCGTGCGTGCATAAAAGCCTTGGATCCCCCGATTGCTGACCCCGATAACAGTCCGCCCTGTTCCTCAGACGACGCCTCGACTAAACCCCGGACGTTCACCCCCAAGCTGCATACGGCCAATTCGGGTCAGAGCGCTGGTCGTCGCTTTGTAAACTCAAGCTCATAGTGGGTGTTCCAACACCGATGGCTCTTATGCGGCTGAGCGGAATGGATCTTTTTCCACTGTGGCCCATGGTCAGGTCCCCCCTGCGCAATGCACCAACGGGAGCTTGGCATGCCCGGTGGGAAAGGATGAGTTCCATGGTGAGGCGCCAACATCACACCGAAATGTCTATCCTTAAGCGAGATGAGGGCCTCCCTGAGGGCTGGCCCTCCGATATCCCCAAAGCAGACTATCCCGCCAGTCTCGCTGGCAAGCACTAGCGACAGATCGTTGTTCGCACGCCTGATCCGTTTCAGGACTTTTTTGTATTCGTCGTGCCAGGCGAGCGGGAGGGATAGAAGCGCCGGCGGTGTTAGTTCGTCGTCCTGTTCAGACCAGCGTTCTCCTGCCGATTCGTAATCGTCATCGCCTCGCTCATCCTCGAAGGAGGATTCCAACTCGTTGTTTTTGGGTGCCGGTTGGCTGGAGTCGGCATCAACATCGTCGTTGATCTCCAAGTCCGCCAAGAATTCAGTTGCAAGCGATCCGAAGTCTAGGTTTCTCTGGAGCTCCGGGTAGCCGTCCTCTTTCAATCGCGCCGCGAGGTCCTCTACAGCTTCGACAGCCCCGTGGAGTCGTCTGCTGAAGCTCTTACCGATTTCTCGAGGTGGCCAAATCACCTCGAACTTTTCGCCCGCCAATTCGATTGGTTTACTCTCGGCTGTCAGAGGGCAAAGCGATAGGGTCTCACCGGTTCGCAGCAGATTCTTCAACGAATGATGAAGATCCAGGGCTGCTGATCCAGTACCACCAAGTCCTCCCAGCATGGCCAGGAGTCCAGTCGGTATGAGTTTTGGCATTCGGGGGTAGTACAGCGTTGAGGACGAGAGATCTTGCGGGACCTTGGAAAGTTTCGAAAGATACTTGAGACCGCCCCAGTGGTCCCAATCGAAGTGGCTGATAACGAAAGCCTCGACCATGGACAAGGTTCCCCCGAGCGAATCAAGAAGCATCTGGGCAGCATCTTCTGACTTGGCGCGTCGCACGCCGCAGTCGATCACTACGCTGGGGCCCGGCTCACGCTCAGGCCAGGGGCGAAGTACTGTGCAGGCGCCGTCCCCCACAGGAAGCACGTTAACCTTCGGAAAAGTCATACGTCGAGACTAGTGCCACTTCGATACAACTCAGCTCTGGACACGGCGAGCCCAGCGGGGCTCAAGGACAGAACTAGGTCTTTGAGCCGAAGCAGTAGTAACGGACGCGATGGTCGCGTATGCGGATCATCCGAACTGCTGGCCCTGCCTGTCCTACTACTCGAGGAATCCGGCGAACCTTCCTAACATGCTTCCAGGCCTCGGCCAGCGCCGCCAAAGCCGGAATAATATCGTCCGGCCCCGGGCGTCTTGGAACTTCGAGAGCAGCCCACCGGTGTCCGGCCCGTGCACTAGCGACGCCGTTGACGATGATCTTGCGGACACGAAGCCGGACCCCACCACCACGCCGGAGCCTGCGTGCTGGCGTTCAAAGGATGACTAAGTCCGGGGTGCCAGCCGCACTAGACGGCGCGGCATTCTCGCCAGGGACTAGGCAGAGCTGCCCTACGGCTAAGCTCGCGCGTCAAAGAATGTTGGGTAACCGTTGGACCCGGCCGCAAATGCCAGCATCCGAGGATGGTTCTCCGGGGACCAGTCGAAACTGAACTGCTCCCCGAAAGTTGGACTGAAAAATCCGTCCTTACTTTCGGGGAGCAGTTCTATGCAGGAAAGCAGTTCGTTATCTCAGGAACAGCGGGAGGCCGCGGTAGCGTTGTTCGAGATTGGTTGGGGCGCGAAGGCAGCGGCGACGAGATTAGGAGTCCGATCAAAAGCTGTCATCCGCATTCATGCCCTGTGGAGAGTTCGCGGAGGTACGGCGCTAGTGACCAAATCGACCCATCGGAAGTTCACGTTTGAGTTCAAACTCGATACGGTCCGTCGGTTCCTGGCCGGGGAGAGCCAGGTCGCTCTGGCGAAGGAGCTCCAACTCTCCTCGCCGGATCTGATCAAGAAGTGGGCGCGGATATACCGCAACGAAGGCGAGGACGGCTTGCGCCCGAAATCACCGGGCCGCCCGACCTCACTTCCTCAGCCGCCGGCAGAGCCCGAGTCGGAGCTGCAGCGGCTTCGCCGCGAGAACGAGCGGTTGCGGGCAGAGGTGGCCTTCCTGGGAAAAGTAAACGCCTTGAGGGACGAGGGACAGCGCTAAAAGTCCGCGCTGTCATCGCTCTCAAGGCTCAACACCGGTTGGAAGTTCTGTTGGACGTTGCCGGCCTGCCCCGGTCCACGTTCTTCTATCATCAAGCTCGGCTGCTGGCTCCTGACCCGCAAGCAGTTCTCAAAGCTGCGGTCACGGGCATCTTTGAGAAGAGCCACGCCCGGTACGGGCACCGCCGTGTCCATATCGAACTGGTCAAACAAGGCTGGACGGTCGCGAAGAAGACCGTGCTGAAGCTGATGGGTGTGCTGGGGCTGGTCTGCAAGGTCCGGCGGAAAAAGCGCTACAACTCCTACCAGGGCGAGCAGGGCGTTGTTGCCCCGAACCTTTTGAAACGCCAGTTCGAAGCGGATGCGCCGAATCAGAAATGGGTGACCGACGTGACCGAGTTCAGCGTCGGCGACAGGAAACTGTACCTCTCACCGGTCATGGACCTTTTCGACCGGCAGATCATCTCCTACGCCCTTGGCCTCTCACCCAACTTGGAACTGACCAACTCATCCCTGCGCGGTGCCCTGACCACCCTGGAGAACGGGCAGAAACCCCTCGTGCACTCCGACCAGGGATTCCAATACCAGCACACCTCCTGGCGCAAACTCCTGGAGAACGCCGGCGCCATTCAGTCGATGTCCCGCAAAGCCAACTGCTACGACAACGCCGTTATGGAGAACTTTTTCGGACATCTCAAAGAAGAGCTCTTCCACCGCGTCCGATTCCTCAACACCGATGCGCTGGCAACAGCACTGCACGAGGACATGCGCTGGTACAACACGGAAAGAATCTCCACCAAGCTCAACGGCCTAAGCCCAGTGCAATACCGTGCTCAGGCCCTCGCCGCGTAGGAACCGGGAGAGCAGGCCGTTCTTCCTCGTATTAGGAAGGTCCGACCCCGCTCACGTATCTGAAATTGCCGCCGAGTTCCTGAGCCAGTGCCCTCAAATCTTTGCCGCTTGGAGGCTCATTTAGTGCTTCGGACATGTCCACTACCATCCAGTTGCCGCCCTCAACAATGGTCAGCGGCTGCGCCGAATCGCTGTGTAGCTGGTGCTCGGCATTTTTGGCCTCTTCGGTCTTGAACCACACGACCTGGACGCGGTTTGCGCACACGAGGTATTCAGCCGTGAAACCTGCAAGGTCGGGATTGATGATGGGATCCGTCTTGGGCTTGTCATCGCAGCCGATTACCCTGGCAACAGCTTGACGGGCACTATCGAGGGAAGCGAATTCACTGTGTTGCAATGCGGCTGCGGTCTGCGTGGTTGTAGTTTGCTGCGGTGCAGCCGCAGGCTGCGAGTTGACCGCGCAACTTGAAAGCCCGACAACCACCCAAATTGCTGCTATGGGTGCCATGCCTTTGCGTGTGATCATCATTGATTCCCCATCCCCCCGGAGGTTATTTCAGTCATCCTTCCATACGACTGGCGAGGCGTACAGGTAACGAGGGCCTTAGGTAGTGCCATATGCGGGAAGGCCCCGTCCTATTGGGACGGGGCCTTCTGCAGGGCCGATCGCTGGCAGTTAAAGTTGAACGCAAACGTTAGCGAGTCCAACTTATGGGGACCAGTTCATTTGAGGTGCCGGCCCTTCGTCGTTTCTAGGTTCTCTTTCGTCGTCCGCTGCCGCGTCGTCTTCCCTGACCTTGCCCGCGGCGATGCGCTCGGCGGTGTTAGCGAACGCTGCCTCGATGTACGTCCTAGCGGCACTTTAGCCGGACTCAATGTGGCCAACCCCAGGATTCAGCGTGATCTCCGGTACTAGCGTTTGGTGGTAAGAAGTCGCCTTCAGCATGGTGTCCCCGCCAGCGCATTTCGCTGAGACGGTCCGGGCCGGCGGTGCTGCGCTAGGGCCCTTTCCATCAGGGCGAGCAATCTCTGCCAATCTTCCAGGCCCCGCGATGTTCAAATTTTTGGAACCAAAATGGCCGCCTAACGCGGGGTCATTCTGATGCCCCAGTGCACCTTGCCCGGTGGGGCCTGTCAGGATCGTGCAATTCGCACCCCGGCGCGCAGAGCCGTATGTATATCGTGATTTTCCACACAGCGGATCTAGCAGAGCCAGAGGAGATACACATGCCGAACTACAGGGTGTCGATGGACATCGGGGGAACGTTCACGGACATCGTGGCGTACGACCAGCAGTCCGGAACGTATGAGGCGACAAAAGCGTCCACCACGCCGGGTAACCTGAGCGCCGGTGTCATCGCCGGACTCGAATCGATTGTCACGGACCTGTCCGACATCGAGTTCCTGGTCCACGGCACGACCCAAGGATTGAACGCGTTCCTGGAACGCCGCGGCGTGCCGGTACTACTGCTGGCTACGGCCGGAGTTGAAGACACCTACCACATTGCCCGCGGCCCCCGTCTCGAGCTATATAACGCCCAGTACCGCAAGCCAGAGCCGCTGGTTGAGCGAAAAGATGTCATCGGCGTCGGAGGCCGGCTCGACGGCCAGTGCAACGAAATCCGCCCCCTCGATGAGGTGGCCGTCCGGCAGGCGGCCCGCCGGGCAGTGGACGAGGGATACGGCGCCGTTGCCGTCGCTTTCCTCTTCAGCTACAAGAACCCCACGCACGAACTCCGCGCCCGCGAGATCCTGCTCGAGGAACTGGGTGAGGACTTTACCGTCTCCCTGTCACACGAAGCAGCCAAGGAATGGCGCGAATACGAGCGCACCTCGTCGGCCGTCGTCGAGGCCTACACCGGCCCGGTGGTCCGCAACTACCTGCTGGATCTGGAAGAGAAACTAGCGGACCGCGGCGTAGAAGCCCCGCTTCACATCATGCAGTCCTCCGGCGGCGTCCTCACGGCCGAGTCGGCCCGCAAGCGGCCACTGCAGACCCTGCTCTCCGGCCCCGTCGGCGGGGCAATGGGTGACGTCGAACTGGCCGGCGTCTCCGGCAACCGCAACCTAATCGGCGTGGATATGGGGGGGACCTCCTTCGACGTCTCCCTGGTCGTTGACGGCAAGCCCGACGTCTCCACAGAGGCGCACCTTGAAGGCCTACCGATGCTCATGAGCGTCGTCAACATCCACACCGTGGGCGCCGGCGGCGGCTCCGTGGCCTGGCTCGAAGCCGGCGGGCTCCGTGTCGGCCCGCGCTCGGCCGGAGCCACGCCGGGGCCGGCCTGTTACGGCCGCGGCGGCACCGAGCCTACCGTTACCGATGCCAACCTCGTACTGGGCCGTGTCGACCCCGACTGGTTTGCCGGTGGCCAGGTCGCTTTGGACCGGGAGGCGGCCATCACCGCGCTGAAGACGGTGGGCGACCAGCTTGGTCTGGACCCCATCGCCATGGCCGAAGGCATCTGTGATGTCGCCAACTCTCAGATGGCGCAGGCCATCCGCACCATCACCATCTCCCGCGGTATCGAACCCCGCGACTTCGCCCTTGTGGCCTTTGGCGGCGCCGGCCCCATGCACGCTGTTTTTCTTGCCAAGGAACTGGGCATCCCGGAAACCGTCGTTCCCCGGTTCCCCGGCGCATTCTCGGCCTGGGGGATGCTGCAAACCAACATCCGCAGGGACTTTTCCGAGCCGTATTTCTACCTTGACGAGGACATCGATCCGGCGGACATGGCCCGCGTCCTGCGGTCCATGGAAGTCGAAGGACTGCGTTCGTTGGTCTCGGAAGGCGTTCCGGAGGAAAGCCGCCGCACCACCGCCTCGGTGGACGTCCGCTACCAGTCGCAGGAATTCTCGCTGAACGTGCCGCTGATCTCTGCCGACGAACCGGAATCCCCCGACTTTGTCGCCAACCTCGCGGTCCGCTTCTCGGCCATGTACCACGAACGCTACGGTCACTCCAACCTCGGCGCGCCCATCGAGATCGTCGCGCTGCGGACGCAGGCCGTCGGGGACCTGGGCCGGCTGGAAGCGCCGCTCTTCGCCCCGGCGGTGAGCTCCGAATTCAAGCACGAAGTCCGCCGTGTGGTCTTCGACCACGTCGAACACGACACCACTGTGGTCCGTCGGGACGACCTGGCCGCCGGCCACAAGTTCGAAGGTCCGGCCATCATCGTGGAGCAGACCGCCACGACCGTGGTGCCGCCAGGGTTCGACGTCACCGTCGACGAATTCGGCTCACTGGTCATTCGCACCCAAGACGTCGAAGGAAACTGAGGTACCGATCATGACAATCGAAGCAGTCAAAACCCTTGATCCCGTGACCGTGGAAATCATCCGCAACGCGCTGACCAGCGCCGCGGATGATATGAACGCCACCCTGATCCGCTCGGCCTATTCCCCCATCCTCTACGAAGGCGGGGACTGTGTGGTGGCCCTCCTGGACACCGAACACCGGGTGCTCGGACAGTCCGCCGGCCTGCCCCTGTTCCTGGGCAACCTGGAAACCTGCTCCATTGCGGTGGAGGAGCTCTACGGCCGGGAGGTCTGGAAGGAGGGCGACGTCTGGATCCTCAATGATTCCTACCTGGGCGGAACCCACCTGAACGACGTCACCATTTTCGCTCCGATTTTCGACGCCGGCGCGGTAGTCGGCTTCGCCGCTACCCGTGCGCACTGGATGGACATGGGATCCAAGGACGTAGGCGGCTCCATGGATGCCACCGACATCTTCCAGGAAGGCTTCCGCATGGGCCCGGTCAAGCTGATTGAGGCGGGTGTCGAAACGTCCGTCGTGGACCTGATCCGCACCAATGTGCGCTTTCCCTACCAGACCATCGGAGACATGCACGCGATGATCGCCGCCCTTCGGATGGGGACCACCCGGATGAAGGAGCTCGTGGGCCGATACGGCATGGACCAGTTGGACGCAGCCCGTGACGAAATCTTCCGCCAGACCGAAGAAATCGAGCGCGAAACGGTCCGCGCCATCCCCGACGGCGTCTACGAAGCGGAGGGAGTGCTGGACAACGACGGGATCAATCTGGAATCCCCCATTCCCATCAAGCTGAGGATCACCGTGGACGGCGACACCGTCGACTTCGACGTCACCGAATCGGCGGACCAGACTATGGGACCCGTCAACTGCGGCGCGGCGCAGGCCGTCTCGGCCCTGCGGGTGGGCTACAAGCTGCTGATCAGCCCGGACTCCAACTCCAACGGTGGGTCCTTCCGGCCCATGACCACGCAGGTGCGCTCCGGCTCCGTTCTTGGCGCCGTCGCACCGGCCCCCTGCCAGTGGTACTTTTCCCACCTTGGCCTGCTGATCGACCTCGTTTCCAAGGCCATGGCCCCCGCCATGCCCGAACGCGTTGCAAGCGCCAGCCACGGTGACTCGATGATCATCACGGCGGCCGGCTTCGACCCCCGCTTCGGTCGGAACTTCGTCAGCATGGAGGCCACCCTCGGCGGCTGGGGCGCATGGCAGGGCACCGACGGCGAGTCCGCCATGATCAACAACGTCAACGGCTCCCTAAAGGACCTGCCCATCGAGATGATGGAAACCCGCTACCCGCTCCGCATCAACGAGTACTCCATCCGCCCCAACTCGGGCGGCCCCGGCCAGTGGCGTGGCGGCAACGGCGTGGTGCGTGAATACGAGTTCCTGGCCGACTGCGTCGTCGGGCTGTGGTTCGAAAGGTCAAAGACCCCGGCTTGGGGCCTCTTCGGCGGATCGGATGCGCAGGGCCCCGAAGTTGTCATCAACCCCGGCCGTAGCGATGAAGTCCGCACCTTGAAGGCCAATGCCCGGAAGATCAAGGCTGGCGACATAGTTCGCCTCGCCGTCGGAGGCGGTGGCGGCTTCGGAGATGTCTCCGAGCGCTCCCGCGAGGACATCGCGTACGACATCGTCAACGGTTTCATCACCGAGGACTTTGCCAGGACGCACTACGGATACTAAGCACCCGCCACCAGATTCCCAACAAAAAGGACTGCCCGTGAAATACCTCAAGCGATCAGCCACAGCTATCACTCTCGTGAGCCTCGCCCTGCTCACTTCAGGCTGCACCCCGCCCACGCAGGCCGCCTCAGGACCAACCTCCGCCGCCGATGCCAGCGAGCAACTCAAGGTCGGGTTCTTCGGTTTCGCCAAATCCAATGGCTTCGCCCAGGGGACCTTCCTCGGCGTCGAGCAGGCGGCGAAGGCCAACAATGCCACCGCCACCTTTGTTGACCCCAACTTCAACGCACAGACCCAGGTCCAACAGATCCAGGACGCCGTCACCTCCAAGCAGTTCGAGGTGATCGTCGTCCAGGCCAACGACAACCAGGCGCTCATTGCGCCCCTGCAGCAGGCCGTACAGGCCGGCATCACGGTCGTTGTGGAGTTCTCGGTCATCGGACCGAAGTTCGACACAGTCGAGCCGCAGATTCCTGGTGCCATCAGCATCGTCGACCTCCCGACCAGCAACGGAAAAGTCCTGGGCGAGATGGGCAAGGAGGCCTGCGCCACCGTTCCCGGAGACACCTGCAAGGTTGCCTACCTGGAGGGATTCAAATCCCTCCCGCTGGACAACGCCCGAACCGACGCCGTGAAGGCGGAGCTGGCCACGGACCCCAGGATCAAGCTCGTTGCCAGTGTGGAAGGCGGCTACACGCAAGACAGCGGTCGGCAAGCGTTCCAGAACGTTTCCCAAGCCAACCCCGATGTCGACGTCGTCATCGGCGCATCCCAGGCGATCACCGGGGCGGCGGCCGCGGCGGGCAATAGCGACATTAAGTTCATCGGCAATGGCGCGTCCAAATCGAACGTCGAGGCCGTCCGGTCCGGCAAATGGTTTTCCATCTACGTGAGCGACGTCGTGGCCAATGGTGCGAAGGCCACCGAACTCGGCCTCGCCAAGGCCCGGGGAGAGCAGGCCGAGACGGCAGTGGACGAGGCGGCCCTGGCACCGAACCGGGCCAAGGGAACCAAGCAGGCGCTGGACGCCGCGAACTACGTCTCGAAGTACTCCGACTAGGCCCTGCCTGGCACCACCATGGGACCCCGGGCCGGATCGCTCCCCATCCGGCCCGGGAAACCCCGCACGAAAGTCCCCTTCCATCCCCGGAGGTCACGATGGCTACACAGCAGTTGGAAACACCAGAGCACGTCCGTGCGGACAGGGCCCCGGAGATCACAGTCTCCGGAATCGGCAAGCGGTACGGTTCCAGCACCGTCTTGCACGACGTCACACTGTCCGTTGCCCCCGGGGAAATCCACGGGATCATGGGAGAAAACGGCGCCGGGAAGAGCACGCTGCTGAAAATCCTTGGGGGGGCCATCGTGGCCGATGCCGGCACCGTGTCACTGAATGGGCGCCCGGTCAGGATCACCGCACCGCGGGACTCGATCTCCCACGGCATTTCCTTGATCTCCCAGGAACTGGCGCTCATTCCGGGGCTCTCAGTGCTGGAAAATGTCTTTCTGGGCCGGTGGTCCAACACGGCCAGCCTCCTTCGTTCCCGGAAGGACGCCGCCCACTTTGCCCGGCTGCTGGACGAGACAGGTTTTGACCTGGACCCGCGGGCAATCGTCGGGACCCTGCCCATCGGCCAGGCGCAGCAGGTGGAAATCCTTAAAGCCCTGGCCCGCGGAGCCAAGGTGCTGTGCATGGACGAGCCCACGGCCGTCCTGAACGAAGCAGATAAAGCGCAACTGCTGCAGGTAATCAGGAACCTGGCCCGCACCGGCACCACGGTCATCCTGGTTTCCCACTACCTGGAAGAGGTTCTGGGACTCGTTGACCGGGTGACGGTCCTGCGCGACGGGCGGCACATCGTCACCGAAGACGCGACGGGACACACGCCTGAATCGCTTGTCGGCTTGATGGTGGGCCGGGAAATCGACTTCCTCATCCCCGAAATCCCCCCGGTCCCGGCCGGCGCCAAGACAGTATTCGAGGCAGTCGGCCTGACCAGTACGAAGGTCAAGGACATCTCGTTCACGGTACGAGCCGGCGAAATCCTCGGCCTTGCCGGTCTGGTGGGCAGCGGCCGCAGTGAGACCCTGTTGGCCGCCTTCGGTGCCGACCGGGTTACCGCCGGCTACGTGGAGATCAACGGACGCCGTACCCGGCCCAATTCCATCCGGGACGCGATCGCCGCCGGTATCGCGCTCGTCCCGGAGTCGCGGAAAGAGCAGGGCCTCGTCATGTCCCGGCCGGCCCCCGAGAACATCGCCCTTGCTACGCTCTCAGACCGGTCGCTGTTCGGCTTCGTCCGAATCGGTCGGGAAAAGGCCGTAGTTTCCAGTATCAGCCAGTCCGTTGATATCCGTGGCGTACGTCAAGGGCCCATTGCGGACCTCTCCGGAGGCAACCAACAGAAGGCGCTCTTTGCCAAATGGCTGCTCAGCCCTCCGGCGGTGCTGATGGTGGATGAGCCGACCCGCGGCGTCGATATTGCCGCCAAGGCGCTCATTCACGGCCTGATTGTCGAACTCGCAGCAAAGGGGACGGCCGTGATCGTCGTGAGCTCCGAGCTGGAGGAAGTCATCGGCCTCTCCCACCGTATCCATGTCATGAGGCAAGGCCGCATCGTCGCCGAATTCGACCGGAATGCCTCCCGCGATGAAGTCATGACTTCCGCTTTTCTGAAATAGGTGAATCAATGACCACAGCTTCCGTTGCCGTGTCCAAACCGGCAGAGAAAAAATTCAAGATTAACATCAAGGACTTCGGGATCCTTTTCGGCCTCATCGCCATCATGCTGTTCCTGACCCTGAACACCGGGACGTTCCTCACCGGCCGAAATTTCATCAATCTCTTCGACCAGGCGGCCATCGTGGGCCTGCTCGCCGCGGCCGCCACTTTGTGCATCATCAGCGGTGTATTCGACCTGTCCTCGACGGCCACCCTGGCCGTTTCGGCCATTGCGGGCGTCATGATCACGCAGCACTTTGGTGTGGCGGCCGGATTCATCGGGGCCCTGCTGATCGGTGCAGCGTTGGGAACCGTCACCGGCCTGACCGTGGTGGGCACGAAGGTCAACTCGTTCATAGGCACACTCGCGGTCAGCATTATTTACCGAGGGCTGGCCATCGTGATCACGGGCGGCGCAATCGTCGCACCGTTCCCCGAGCAGCTTTTTGCCTTCCAGACTTGGACCTGGCCCAGCCTCTTCGGCCTCACTGCGGGCTCAGTCCTGATGCTTGCCATGACGGCTGTGCTGGGCATCGTTTTGTGGCGAACCACTTTCGGACGCCGGATCTATGCGGTGGGCGGCAACCTGGAGGCGGCACGGCTGAGCGGTATCCGTACCGGCACCATCCACGTTGCCGTCTATGCCATCAGTGGCCTTTGCTCCGCGATGGCCGGCATGATCCTGGCTTCCCGTGCCGGTTCCGCCCAGCCCGCCATGGCGATCGGCGTGGAACTCACTGCCATTGCCGCAGTGGTGATCGGTGGCACCAGCATCCTCGGCGGACAGGGCGCAATGTGGCGTGCGTTCGCAGGGGTCATGATCCTGACGGTCATCAGCAACGGCTTCAACCTGCTGCACTGGGACACCACATACCAGCAGGTGGTCACCGGGGTCCTCATCCTGGTGGCGGTCGCCGCCGACGGATTGTTCTTCCGCAAAGCGCCCAGATGACGGCCCATAGTGGACGCTATATACATGAAACCGATTCAGCGGCCGGTAGGCGGCGTTCAGCAGGAAGTTGAAGGATGCGGATAGGACTGCGGCTGCAGGAAACCAGTTGCCGGAGCCTGGTGCTGGACGGCCGGAACATCGTCTCGGCGGCCCGCGAGATCCACGCCGACAGCTTGGCAGAGGCGCTGGACTCGGCGCTGTCCGGGATCCGTCGTGAGTTCGGGTCCGGCATCACGGACATCACCGCCGACGTCGGACGTGTCCTGGCGTCCCGGAAGCTGGCCAACGTCGTCGCTGTCCGCATTTCGCCCCGCCCGCCGGCGGATGCGTTCCACGTAGCTGGGCTGCCAGCACTTGTCGAACCGGCGGTCAGCCGGACCGTGCATGTCTGCGGCGGCCACGATATGCGCGGCCGGCCTTTGGCTCCCCTGGACCTCGAGGCCTTCCTGACGGCGCTTCCCGGCATACTGTCCGGGGACGTGCGGAACGTTGCCATTACCTCCGTCGGATCAACAGCGTCGATGGATCACGAGACCCGCATTGCTGACGCCATCCTTTCCAATGACAGCGAGATGCGGATCAGCATCTCCAGCGATTTCTTTTCCAGCATATTTCGGGACCGCGACTACACGGCGATCCTGAACAGCGCGCTCATGGAGACGGGTGAAGAGCTGGCGGCAAACCTGGAGGCGGCTGGCCGGCGCCATTTTCCGGCAGCTACCCTGTCCTTCGCCAGGAACGACGGCGGCCGGGCGCCCCTTGCGCGGCTGGCGATGATGCCCGTTCACGGGCTCCGGCCCGAACCGGCCATGGCAATCCTCGGTGCGGCCACTCTTGCCGGTGTCCCCGACGGCGAAGTTATTCTCTGCGCCGACTCCGGTGTCAGCGTGGGCTACACCCGGCGGGGCCTTCCTGCTGCAAACAGCCTTATCCGTCAAGGGTATGAGGCGAGCCTGGCCAGCAACGCTGCAGTTGTCGGCTCCTACACTGCCAACCACCTGACCCGCCCGGACGTCCCCTCAGTCGTAGCTGATCTTCGTACAGATCAGAAGACCCCGCCTCCGTTCGGGCTTATTGCTACCCTGCCCTCTACCCACGACGTCGCGCTTGTAGGTTCTGCCGCAGCGCCCCTTACTTCGTGGATCGACAGACTCGAGACGGTCAGCGGACGCGCCGACCTGAAAGCCGTGCAGCATCGGGCCGAGGAGGACGCCCAGTCGGCGGCCGTGCAGCTGGGTGCCAACCCGGGGCAAACCCGCATCATTGAATCGAACGTCTTTGCCATGCCTTACGGGAATCCGGGAATCGTCAGAATCCGCGTGCAGGCCGCTGGGGAGACTTCCAGTAACAACGAGCGGTTTCTGGCAACAGAACCACGAGGTGCCACACCATGAGCACTCAACTCACGAGGGACGATGTCCGACACCTCCGGACAGGAGCGCACTTTCTGGCCTGCGCCATCGACCCGACGGCCATCCACGTCTACACGGACATGATTCTGCAGGCCATGGAGCACCAGTCCTTGGAGCTCACAACCGTCGACGAGCTCGCCTCTGACGACCTGGTCGTAGCGGTCGGAATGGTGACACAGGGCCTGTTCATAGCCGACATGCCTCCGGTCGGGGATGAGTTCCTCGGCTGCATCAATGCCATGGAAGCCAGCCTCGGCCGGAGGGTCCGGGCAATCTATCCACTCGCTGCTGCCAACATCAACGGAATGATTCCGCTCATGGTCGGGCTGCAGTCCTCGCTGCCCGTGATCGATTCGGACCCGATGGGCCGGGTCTTTCCCCTTATCAGCCAAACGACCCTGAGCATCGGCCAGGTCCCCATCAGCCCAATCGCCATGATGGGAGTCACGGGAGAACACGCGCTCGTGGAGGCAAATAGTCCGCAACGTGCCGAGACGCTAGTACGCGCGCTCGTTACCGAACTAGGCGGCTGGGCCGCTACCGCCATGTATCCATGCAGCGCCGCACAGCTAAAGGAACACGGCGTCCACGGCTCCGTCAGCCGGATGATCCGGATAGGCCAGATCCAGGACTCGGAAACGTCGGTGGAGAGAAAGTTCCTGATGCTTGCGGAACTGTTGGACGCCACGCGCGTCGCCCGCGCCCGCGTGAGCCATATCGAAGGCCTTTCCCGTCCCACCGACCTCGGGCTGCCTGCACAACCGTCAAGCGTGACACTTGAAGACGAAAGCACCGGCCAGATCATTCGGCTGGAGATCCAGAACGAGATTCTGCTGGTCTTGGTTGACGGGGCGATCGCGGCAGCGGTCCCCGACATGGTGACGCTGCTGAACTCCGAGCACGGCACGGTGGTTACCCTCGACGACGTGCGTGTGGGCAACGTCGTGGACGTCCTGACGTACCCCGCCGCAGCCCAATGGTACTCGCATGCAGGACTTGACCTCACAGAACCAAAGGCTTTTGGCATTCCCCTCCGGCACCCAAGGCGGAGCCATGCATAGGGCGAAAAGCATCACCCGACTGGACGTTGCCGGGCTCCTGGCCCATGGATCCCTCCGAGGCACGACGCCGTTATATCTCACGCCCTCCAGCGCGACAATAGAAAATGTGGTTCTGGTCTCACAGCTTGAGGCTATCCAGCGCGTGCGGCCCAACACGGTCGTCGTCCTCTCCCCCGAAATGGGGGCCGGCGGCTGGCTGGTATCAGCGGCGCTACGGCACGCATGGGAGCGACGGGCCAGCGCAGTCGTCGTTGCCGAAAGCACCTACTCCACTGCCGTGATCGGCCTGGCCGAGCGGCTTGGCATCACGCTGCTGGCCGCCGACGAGGACCCGGCCGGCGTCGCTTTGGCAATGGCGGCTGAAATCGGTGCCGCCTTGTCCGTTGTTGACGCAGAGCTGGCCCGCTTCGCGCGCGCGGTCGCAAAGGACACCTCCCTTGGGGACGTGCTTAGAACCATTTCCAACGAACTGGACGGGGTGGGCATTTCGGTGGAGTACGACGGCGTTGTCTTGGCCTCCGCCGGGATGGCCCTCCGGGAGGCGGCCGAAGTCATCACAGTGGACATACGCCGCGGCAACAGCGCCATTCGCTCCACTCTGACAGCCCGCGTTCCCGCGTCCGGTGTCCACAACCTGCAGCTTGTTCGTTCTATCCTCGAGGTCGCTAGCCCTTCGGTGAAAGCTGCGTGGCTGTTAGGCGACTTCCTCGAGGCCTCGCGCGCCGTCCCTACAGCGGCACTCACCGGACTGGACCTACACCCCGGTTCCCCCGGAAGCGCCTTCGTAGACGAACACCGGCACCTGCTGACCCAGCTGGGTTGGCGGCCGGAGGATAAGTACGTGGCCCTGTGGATCAGGAGCCGAGCTCCGCACGACCCTCGCTCAGAGCTTACGGCCGTGCTGCGCCTGCTCTGGCGGAAGGCGGGAACACGCAGCCCGCTGGCCGAGGTCAACGGTGGCTGGCTTGCACTCGTTCCAGTCCAACACGGAGACGCCGCGGCTCAGCTGGAAGGCCGGATCAGGACACGGCTCGCGGAGGCTCTTGCCGAGCTTGGGCTGGTTGCCGGGCTGTCGGCCTGGCATGAAGATCCACCCGTAGTTGCAGCCATCGTGCGAGAGGCTCACCTGGCTGCTGAATCCGCGTGGCCAGCAGGGCCAGGCACCGTCCTGTCCTTCGCCAACCTCGGCGTCGCGGCGGCAACCACTTTCGTCGCCCCGGACGCCGTCACCCTCGTGGCCGAGCTTGCACTCCCTCGGCTGATGGCCTGCGCCGACCGGGACGTGATTCTTGCGGCGGTGGCCGCCTTCCTGGACCATCACGGATCTGTCAGTCTCGCAGCGAGAGCACTCGACGTGCACCGGAACACCCTCCAGATCAGGCTCAACCGGGCCCGTGAGTTAGGTGTACCGCTCGACAGCCCAGCCGAGCTGCTGTCTGTCCATCTGATCGTCAACGTCCTGCGAGGGGCGGTACAGGGCACACCAAATTCCAAAGACACACCCTAGAAACCAGAAAGGACTCCCCATGAGTTCACAGTTTGATTCCTTTGACGAGGTCTACGCCTCAGCACGGGACACCGTCGGTGTTCGACTCTTCACCGCCTCCGTCATCGCCGACGCAGGCACCAGCATGGCACGCATCTACACCACCCACCCCGAGGTCTACCCCGTGGGGGGCAAGAAAACGCTCGCCGGGGACACCAACCCGGTGTGGCTGGAGCAGGTCCTCAAGGGACAGCAGGCATTCCTCGGTGCTGACACTGACGCTGTCCGGGCCTTCTTCTTCGACTCGGCAACCATTGAATCCCTCGGCTGCGGGGCAATCGTCAACGTTCCGGTGGTGAGCCACGGCGAGACCATCGGATCAATGAACTTCCTCGCACCCGAGGGCAGCTATGACCAGAAGTCGGTGGACGCTGCCACGAGGATCGCGGAGCGCTCCGTTCAGCTGCTCGAAAAAGCACTCGCTGCTACCAACTAGTGCCGTCGCGGTCGGGCGCCGGTTCGGGGCCCGACCGCGAAGGTCAACAGGAAGGAAACCCCCACGTGACAATCCACGCCGCAGGGACCCTCACTATTCAAAACGCCCTGATTTTCGACGGCGAGTCCCCGGACCTGTTCGAGGGCTCCATCACCGTCCGGGAAGGCCGGATCACCACCGTGGGCCAAGACGCCGAACCGGCCGGCACCGTCGTGGACGCCGGCGGCCGGACAGTGATTCCCGGGCTTATCGACGCCCACTTCCACGCCTACGCTCTCAGCCTGACTTCGGTCAAGAACGAGACAGGGCCACTGAGCTATTCCGCCCTGGCCGGCGCGCGTCGCCTCGAGGCAGCCCTTGTCCGCGGTTTCACTTCTGTTCGCGACGTGGCCGGCGGTGACATCGGCCTTGCCAATGCCATCGAGGAGGGCCTGTACCCCGGTCCGCGCTACTTCTTCACCGGTCCGGCACTGAGCCAAACCGGAGGCCACGGCGATATCCGCGCCGCGAACGACGCGAGCTGCTTCCACGGCGGCCACATGTGCGAAGTGGTGGACGGCGCCGATGACCTGCTGCGGGCGGTACGCCACCGGTTCCGCACCGGCGCAACCGCAATCAAGCTCATGACGTCCGGAGGAGTCATTTCACCCGTCGACCCGATACGGGTCCCCCAGTACAGCGCGGCGGAAATCCGCGTTGTGACCGATGAGGCTTCCCGTCGGGGCAGCTACGCTACCGCGCACGCCTATTCGCCGGAGGCCATCCGCCATTCGGTGCTCAACGGAGTCCGCTGCATCGAACACGGCAACCTGCTCGATACCGCCACCGCCCAGCTGATGGCAGACAATGACGTCTACCTCGTCCCCACACTGGTGACCTACGATGCGATGGACCGGCGCGGTGTAGAAATCGGCCTCACTCAGGCGGGGGCGGCCAAGAACTTGGAAGTCCTCCGAGCTGGCAGGAACGCAGTCGGGCTGGCGCGGGACGCCGGGGTCCGGATCGGATTCGGGACAGACCTCATGGGCGAACTGGAGGACGAGCAGCTGGCCGGGCTCCGCCTGCAATGCGAAGTGCTCGGAGCGTACGAATCCCTCCGATCGGCGACGTCTACGAACGCTGCCCTGCTGCGACGTGATGACTTGGGACGGATAGGAGAAGGTGCTTGTGCCGACCTCATAGTGCTCGACGGAAATCCGTTCGAGGAACCCTCAATCCTCTGGAACGAGAGCCGACCCCGCACCGTCATCAAGGACGGTCACATCGTTGCCGCAGGGGATATGACCTTCACTTCGCCTCAGGATATGCATCCTGCTCCCGGCAGATGAAGAATATGGCGAATACCCGGAAGTCAACTAGAAGGCGACGAATGGGGGTGCGACGACCGGCGTGGCCCTCGCCTGTTCCGATTCCTGAGACGCCGAATCGTCGAGCAGTCCGTTGCGGACCAGCCGTGCGGCCGCGTCTCCGTCGAGCTCGTTCTGCGTGGCGCACGGGAGAGGCAGCGGGTCTTGAGCATTTCCTCGGCAAAGATCACGGCGCCGTAGCGCGTGGCTTCGGGCGCACTAGGGAACCGCCCCAGGAGATGCCCTTGCCGGTGAGGACGCCGGATTCGTAGCGGTTGGTGATCCGCTTGTACTGGCCGAAGAGGTAGCCGGTTTCGCGGCCGCCGACGCCAAACTCCCGGGCCCGGACGTCCGTGGACTGGCCGATGTGGCGGTACAGCTCGGTCATGAAGGAATGGCAGAAGCGCATGATCTCGGCGTCGGAGCGCCCGTGGGGGTCGAAATCGGAGCCGCCCTCGCAGCCCCCGAACGGCATTCCGGTCAGGGCATTTTTGAAAATCTGCTCGAAGCCGAGGGATTTCACGATGCCGAGGTTCACCGAGGACGAGTTCTCTGTGGACCTGGTGCAGCTGTGAAAACAGCAAATGCCCATTGTCTGCCGCAACCTGACTAAGGGACCTAGACCGCGGCCTGTCAGGGACTGAGGTGTGCACCAAGGCGGGGAAGTCCGTCACTACCCGAGTCCGTGAGTGCTGTACGGCCGATAGCGGATATTACGGCAAGCTAGGTGCCGAAGGGTCCATTGTCCGCGCTCCGGGACCAGACAGTGCACGCAACAAAGGGCCTCCCATGTTGCGAGGACGGGAGGCCCCTTGCGGTGTTGGTGTATGTCGGCCGCCGCGGTTAGCCGGCGTAGGGGTCGGCGATGCCGATGTACTGGGTGTAGAGGTATTCCTCGATGCCCTCGAGGCCGCCTTCGCGGCCCAGGCCGGACTGCTTGACGCCGCCGAACGGGGCGGCGGCGTTGGAGACGACGCCTGCGTTCAGGCCCAGCATGCCGGTCTCCAGGCGTTCGCCCATCCGGATGCCGCGGTTCAGGTCCCGGGTGAAGACGTAGGCCACCAGCCCGTATTCGGTGTTGTTCGCGAGCCGGATGGCCTCGTCCTCGGTGCCGAAGGTGATGATCGGGGCGACGGGTCCGAAGATTTCCTCGGACAGGATCCGGGTGCCCTCGGTGACGCCGGTGAGGATGGTGGGCTGGTAGAAGTAGCCCGGGCCCTCCACCGCGGAGCCGCCGGTCACCGCGACCGCGCCGGCGGCGACGGCGTCAGTGACGAGCTCGTGGACCTTGTCCCGGCTCTTGGCATCGATCAGCGGGCCCACCTTGGACCCGGCCTCGGTCCCGCGGGCGGTCGTCATGCCCTTCATCTTCGCGGCGAACTTCTCCGCGAACTCCCCGGCGACGGACTCGTGCACGATGAACCGGTTCGCCGCGGTGCAGGCCTCGCCCATGTTCCGCAGCTTCGCCAGCATCGCCCCGGCCACGGCGGCATCGACGTCGGCGTCCTCGAACACCACGAACGGGGCGTTCCCGCCGAGCTCCATCGAGGTCCGCAGCACGGTCTCGGAGGCGTCCGCGAGCAGCCGGCGGCCGACCTCGGTGGAACCGGTGAAGGACAGCTTCCGCAGCCGCTGATCCTTGATCAGCGGACCGGTCGTGGCGCCGGCGGTGGAGGTCGGGATGACGTTCAGGACACCGGCGGGCAGCCCGGCCTCGACCATCACGGCCGCGAACAGCTGGGAGGTCAGCGGGGTCAGGTTCGCGGACTTCAGCACCATGGTGCAGCCGGCCGCGACCGCGGGGGCGATCTTGCGGGTCGCCATCGCGAGCGGGAAGTTCCACGGCGTGATCAACAGGCACGGGCCCACCGGCTTCTTGGTCACCAGCAGCCGGGACTTCCCGTCCGGGGACACCGAGTACCGGCCGAAGGCGCGCACGGCCTCCTCGGAGAACCAGCGCAGGAACTCCGCACCATAGGTGACCTCGCCGCGGGCCTCGGCCAACGGCTTGCCCATCTCCAAAGTCATCAGCAGCGCGAAGTCCTCCGCGCGGGCCGTGACCATCTCGAAGGCCCGGCGCAGGATCTCGCCGCGCTCCCGGGGCGGGACCTTCGCCCAGGACTCCTGCGCGGCCGCGGCCGCGTCCAGGGCGGCGGCGCCGTCTTCGGGACCGGCGTCGGCGATGCTGAGCAGGACCTTTCCGGTGGCCGGGTCCTCGACGTCGAAGGTCTTGCCGGAAGCGGCCGGACGCCACTCACCGTTGATCAGCAGGCCCGTCGG
>NZ_FNGC01000017.1 GCF_900102785.1 Arthrobacter sp. ok362 | reverse complement strand
AGGTTGATTTCGTGGATCAGCAGGTCGGCTTCGGCCAGGCGGAGCCGGTCCTCGCCGATCGTGACGGCGTAGGTGCCGAATTCCTGGCCGAGCGTCATGGGGACGGCGTCCTGGAGCTGGGTGCGGCCCATCTTGACCACAGTGCGGAACTCGAGGGCTTTGGCGGCGAAGGCGTCCTCGAGCTCGGTGAGGGCTTGCAGCAGTTCCCGGGCCGCGAAGATCGTGCCGAGCTTGACCGCCGTGGGGTAGACGTCGTTGGTGGACTGGCTGAGGTTGACGTGGTCGTTGGGGTGCAGCCGGGCGTAGTCGCCCCTCGGGTGACCGAGGATTTCCAGGGCCCGGTTGGCGATTACCTCATTGGCGTTCATGTTCGACGACGTTCCGGCACCGCCCTGGATGACGTCCACCACGAACTGCTCGCTAAGCTTGCCGTTCATGACGTCGGCGCAGGCTTCCTCGATGGCCGCGGCCCGCTCGGCGTCGAGGAGCCCGAGCTCGTGGTTGGTGCGTGCGGCGGCGAGTTTCACAGCGGCCAGCCCGCGGACCAGGTACATGTTGGAGGAGAGCGGCTGGCCGGTAATGGGGAAGTTCTCCACGGCCCGGAGGGTGTGGACGCCCCAGTAGGCGCCGGCGGGAACGTCCCGGTCGCCCAGGAGGTCGTGTTCGGAGCGGGTGTCCAGGGCGGTATGGGCGTTGGTCATTGGGTCCTCACAGGGCTTCGTTGACGGGTTTGGACGGAAAAATCTGGGGCAGGCCTGAGTGACACCGCTGCCAGCACGGTGGGCATGGTTGTTCCAGGGCAAAGAGGCCGCGACGGGCTTGCGGCGATTGCAGCAGGGGAGGGTTGGTGAAATCCGAGGTTTAGGATCTAGCGCGTATGGCCGGCCCTGGAGTCTCCGCTTCCGGGGACGATGGTGCCCAAGGCGCATTCGACCCCGTGCAAATGCATCCTCATGGCCTGGGATGCTTCCTCGGCTGATCCACTCTCGATGGCAGCGAAAATGCGGGCGTGCTCCTGACCCGATTCCTTGCGCCGGTCAGCCACGAGGTTA
Source organism: Arthrobacter sp. ok362 (assembly GCF_900102785.1). GTDB lineage: Bacteria > Actinomycetota > Actinomycetes > Actinomycetales > Micrococcaceae > Arthrobacter. Next base: position 89,887 of record NZ_FNGC01000017.1, on the reverse strand, counting down.
AGCGTGTTCGATTGGTTGGCCATGGCGTCACAGATGTCGGACAGGAATGATTCGAACACGCCATTGCCGCTGCACCGGGCGATGGTCACGTGGAACTCGGTGTTCAAAAGCACCCACTGCTGGAGATCGTCTTCCTCGGACATTTCCCGGAGGATTTCCCGAAGGGCCTCCAGGTCTTCGCTGCTGCGACGCTGGGCAGCGAGGCCCGCGGCCGGCACTTCCACGTGGGGGCGGGCTTCCACGAGGGCGCTGGCCGAATATTTGCCGAGTTTGAGGTCCTGGGCCACCTTGTCAGCGATGACGAAGGTGCCTTTACCCGTGTGGGTGGCCGTGAGTCCCAATGCGGTGCAGGAACGCAGCGCCTCCCTGACCATCGTGCGGCTCACGCCGTACTGTTTGGCCAGCGATGCCTCCGAGTCCAGGCGGGTGCCGACAGGGATCTTGCCGCCTTCGATTGCGCTGCGGAGGGATGCGAAGACCGCTTCGGCCGCGCCGACGCGTACCACTCGATCTTGTGCAGCTGTCCAGCTGTCCAACAGGTCCATATGAAGACTATGGCACCTGTCACACAGACCGTCAAGGAAGTTCCGAATATGTCGTGAGGGGAAGGGCCTCAGGTGCTCTCGCCCAGGGTTGCGGAAGACGCCCCTGATGCTAGAGATCTGTCGTGGCATGCGCCCCGAGGGAGCCGACCTGGTGGGCCTGCCATTCACGAAGTATCCGTTTTTGCGTTTCGGTTGAGCTGCCTAAGCGGAACAGTCTTGCCGGCGGGGCATAAGCGAATTCGGAATCCCGGCGTCAGTATAGGATTTTCCGGGCGAGGGGGCCGGGCGAGGTGGCGCTGAAGGAGCGGTATCCGGGACGCGTTGGATCTTGGGTCTGCAGCGCAAACGCCGCGTCCTTTACGTAGTTCGCGGACACGGATCACGAAACGCGGCGCGCCGCCTGAGACAGGCGGCAATCTTCTCGTTTTGTGGACGGTCTTGTGTGACAACCCTTCATTTGATTAGCTGCTTCAGGAACCCGCGTATTGGGCGGCGGAATGTGTCTCGATTGCTACGACGAGTTCTTCCAGCGTCGGAGGGTTGGCTCCCGGGCGTTGCACGGTAATGGCCGCGGCTGCAGCTGCGGTGTGGCCAAGCTGCTCCAGGACGGCCGGGGCGAAGCCTTCAGTTCCCCGGGTGAGGAAGCCCAGGATCAGGGCGGACATGTAGGAGTCCCCGGCACCGATCGTGTCGGCAACTTTCGATTTGACGGCCGCGATGCTGATGCTGACGGCGGGGGTGCTGAATTGTGAGCCTTCGGCGCCCTTGGTGATGACGGTAAGTCCGGTGCCCAAACGGAGGATGTGGGCTGCGGTTTCGTCCAGGCTATTTTGCGGGTACAGCCACCGCGCGTCCTCGTCGCTGAGTTTGACGACGTCGGTTAAGGGCACGAGCTCTTCGAAGGTGGCCTTCGCTTCTGCATGGCCGCTGAGCAGGGCTGGACGGATATTCGGGTCATAGGTGATCATGCAGTGTCCGTGCGCCTGTTCCAACAGGGATTTCACGGCGCCGGCACCGGGGCTCAGGAAAGTGGCGATGGATCCGGTGTGAAGTATTTTCGGGAAGTAGGCGGGTGCTGTTGGAGCAAGGTCCCAGGAGATGTCGAAGTCGTACTTGGCGGAGCCATCCGGTTCAAGGGTTGCTGTTGCTGACGCCGTCCGGGTGAGTGATTTTGATCCCGGCAGAAGTCTGACCCCTGCGCTGCGGAGATGGTTTTCGATCAAGATCCCCCGCGCGTCCGGGGCGATGGCAGTGAGCAGACCTGTGGTTACGCCGAGGCGGCCGAGTCCGTAGGCGACATTGGCCGGCGAACCTCCCGGGTGTTCCACTGTGTCGTGTGACGTTGTGACCACATCGATCAGCGCTTCGCCTACGACCATGACGTCGAGCGGCTGGTGAGCGTCGTACCGGGCTGTTGTGAGGTAATCCATGGTCTGTCTCTCGTGGGAAGCTGATGGCGGGGCCTGTCCGAGCTACATCAGTCCGCGGACCGGTAACCCGGTCCGCGGACTGACGCAGGGGCAACAGGTGTTCAGGCGGTGGCTGCACCGGTCATGATCGCCACCGCGTCGGTCATGCTGTGTGATTGCGGGGTGATGGTGGCGGCGCACTTGCCGAGCCGCTGGATGTGGATCCTGTCCGCCACGTCAAAGACGTGCGGCATGTTGTGGCTGATCAGGATGACTGGCAGGCCGCGGTCCCGGAGGTCCCGGACCAGCTGCAAAACCTGGTTCGATTCCCGGACGCCGAGTGCCGCCGTCGGCTCGTCCAGCACGACTACCTTGGATCCGAACGCTGCGGCACGGGCCACGGCGACGGCCTGGCGCTGGCCGCCGGAGAGATTCTCCACCGGCACTGTCACGTCCTGCAGGGTGGAGATGCCCAGCCGGGTCAGCTCATCCTTGGCCTTGGTGCGCATGCCTTTGGTGTCGAGCATCCGGAACACGCTTCCGAGGAGTCCCGCGCGCCTTTCTTCACGGCCCAGAAACAGGTTGGAGGCGACGTCCAGCGCCGGTGAGACCGCCAGGTTCTGATACACGGTTTCGATGCCGTGGACCCTGGCGTCCTGCGGCCGCTTGAAGTGCACCTGCTGTCCCGATACAAAGAGTTCTCCTGTGTCAGGAACTTCGGCGCCGGTGAGGCACTTGATCAGGGTTGATTTGCCTGCACCGTTGTCGCCAATGATCGCCAGGACTTCGCCCGGGTACAGGTCCAGGCTGACGCCGTCCAGTCCCACGACACGGCCGAAAGTCTTGACGAGGTTCCGGGCCTGCAGGATGGGCTCGCGCGTGGCGACGTGGGGGGCTTCAAATTCAGTCATGGTCATGACTTGACCTTTCGGATCCACTGATCGACGGACACAGCAACAATGATCAGGACGCCCACGGCGAGCGTCTGGTAGAGCACGTCCAGCCCGGCGAGCGAGAGGCCGTTGCGGAAGACGCCGACGATCAGGGCGCCGAGGAGGGTTCCCCAGACGGAGCCGCGGCCGCCGAAGAGGCTGGTTCCGCCGATGACGACGGCGGTGATGGAGTCCAGGTTCAGGTCCACGCCGCCGTTGGGGCTGGCTGCGTTGGTGCGTCCGATTTGGATCCAGGCGCCGACGGCCAGAACGGCGCCGGCTGCGAGGTAGACGCTCATGAGGACACGGTTTACCGGGATGCCGGCCAGGCGGGCGGCTTCCTTGTCATCTCCGACGGCGTAGACGTGCCGGCCCCAGGCCGTCTTGCCCAGGATGAAGGCGACCGCGATGTAGAGCAGGAGCATCATGACGACGCCCGTGGAGATCCTGACCGGGCCCACCGGGAAGGTGGTTCCTGTCCAGGTCAGCAGGGGCGGCATGGCCGAGCCGCGCACTGTCGCTCCGTTGGAGTAGAGCAGTGTCAGGGCGATGAAGATGTTCAGCGTGCCCAGGGTGACGATGAACGGTGGGAGCCGGAATCTGGTGACCAGGAATCCGTTCAGGGCTCCGGCGGCGAGTCCGACGACCAGGCCGGCGAGCAGGGCGAGAGGGGCGGGCACTCCGTTGTTGACGGCGAGCTGGGCCATGACCATGGAGGACAGGATCATCACGGCCCCGACGGAAAGATCGATGCCTGCCGTAAGGATGATGAGGGTCTGGGCGATGGCCAGGGTGCCGACGACGGAGACCTGCTGGGTGATCAGGGAGAGATTTTCAACCCGCAGGAACCTTTCATTGAGGAGGCTGAACACCACCACTGCGATGAGAAGCACGAGCGCGGGGCTGACGGCGGGGTAACGATGGAGGATATTGCGTATCCGGCTAAGCGGTGTCTGGCGGTCGAGGAATTCCTCGGCCAGGTCGGCCTGCCCGGCGCTGGGCGGTCCGGCGGTCTGTTGCTGGGTCACGATTGGTCCTGATCTTCGGTGATGGTTGCTAGGGCGAGCTAGCTCGGTAGATGAAATGCGGGGAGGCCGATAGCGAACTCCGGCCTCCCCGCCCGCACTGAAGCCTGGTGGGTTACTTTCCCCAGCAGATGTCGGAGGCCTCGGTGGTGGTGATGCTCTTGACGCCGTCGACCGGCTTGTCCGTGACGAGCTCGACGCCTGTGTTGTAGAAGTCAAGCCCCGGTGAGTTGGCCGGCTTCTGGCCCGTCTTGGCGAGGTCAACGATGGCCTTCACCCCCAGTTCGGCCATCTTGACCGGGTACTGCTGGGCCGTGGCACCGATGACTCCGGACTTGACGTTGTTGACGCCCGGGCAGCCGCCGTCCACCGAAACGACCAGGACGTCCTTTTCCTTTCCGGCGGCCTTCAGTGCCTCAAAGGCGCCGGCCGCGGCGGGTTCGTTGATGGTGTAGACGACGTTGATGTTCGGGTTCTTGGACAGGAGGGTTTCCATGGCGGTGCGGCCGCCGTCCTCGGCGCCCTGCGAGGCCTGGCTGCCGACGATCTCGTAGTCGCCGCCCTTGCCGCCGGTGTACTTTCCGGTCTTGGCCTCGTCACCGTTCTTCTTCTTGTCCACGGTGTCGATGCCGAGTCCCGTGAGGAAGCCCTGGTCCCGGTTGTAGTCAACCGAGACAACCTTGTCGTCAAAAAGATCGACGAGGGCAATGGTCGCTTTCTTCCCCTCCAGCTGGGCCGCGGTCCACTTGCCGATCAGCTCACCCGCGGCGAAGTTGTCGGTCGCGAACGTGATGTCGGCGGCATCGGCCGGGTCCGGCGGCGTGTCCAGGGCGATGACGAACAGGCCGGCATCCTTGGCCTTCTTTAGGGCATCCACTACAGACGGGCCGTTGGGGGTGATCAGGATGCCCTTGTCGCCCTTGGAGATCGCGTTCTCGATGGCCTGGATCTGGGTGTCCTCGTCGCCGTCAGCCTTGCCGGCAGCCAGCTTCAGGTCCACCCCCTCGGCTGCGGCGGCCTTCTTCGCCCCGTCTTCCATGGCGACGAAGAACGGGTTGGTCGTGGTCTTAACGATCAGCGAGACGCCGACCTTTTCGCCGGACGCGGTTCCCGTTGATGAGGCGGACGGGGAACTTCCACCACAGGCTGAAAGACTGAGCGCTCCCAGGGTCAGCACTGCTCCCGCAGCGAACAGGCGGGTGGCCGTTGAACGGGGTGCTTTGGAACTCAACATTGAATCTCCTGGTGTTTGAGGCCCTCACGGGCCTCGACAACGATGTCATGTACGATGTAATCAGCATCACACCAGAGAGTCAATAGATGCAACTTAGAAGGAGCGATATATTTGACAACGATGTCCGATCGTAGCCAGCCGGCCCTTTCCGCCAGTCGTCCGACAATGCGCCACGTGGCTGCCCTTGCCGGCGTCGGAATTAAGACCGTGTCCCGGGTGATCAACGACGAACCTGGCGTGTCGGACGCCACCCGGGAAAAGGTGCTCAGCGCTTCACGACAACTCAACTACCAGCTGGACATGGCCGCCGGCAGCCTGCGCCGCGCGGGCAGGCGAACGCTCTCCGTCGGGCTGTTGCTGCCGAGTGTCTCCAACCCATTCAGCGGCGAGATCAACCGGGCAATAGAAGATGCGCTGGGAGCCAGGGGAATCGCGGTTTTTGCGGCCAGCCTCGATGACGACCCCGAACGGGAGCAGGCCATTGTTGCGGCGTTTCTTGGCCGGCGCGTCGATGGGCTCATCCTCACGCCGATCGCCAGGAGCCAAGCGTATGTGATCCCGGAGCATTCCCGTGACCTGCCTGTGGTCTTCATTGACCGGGAACCTGTAGGAGTGGAAGCAGACGCCGTCGTAACCGACAACGCGGCAGGCTCCGCGAGGGCGGCCGCCCACCTGATCAGCCGCGGCCACACCAGGCTCGCCTACCTGGGGGACCGCACCGACATCCAGACCGCGCGGGAACGCCGTCGGGGGTTCCTGGAAGAGATCGGCCGGCAGGGCATTCCCACCTCAACGGTTCCTGTCCGTGAAAACCTTCACGACGAGGAATCGGCGAGGTTGGCCGCGTTGGAGCTTCTCACTGCCGGCGAACCGCCGACTGCGATCTTCTCCAGTCAGAACCTCATCACTTTCGGCGCCATGCGTGCTCTGAGAGAGCTCGGGCTAAGCAAACGCGTGGCGTTGATAGGGTTCGATGACTTCACGCTTGCCGACATGATGGATCCCGGCGTGACAGTCATCGCCCAGCACCCCGAGCGGATCGGGAAGCTGGCAGCGGAGCGACTGCTGGCCAGGATTGACGGCGACCAGCAGCCTCCGCATACCTATGTTGTCCCGTCTGAGCTGGTGCAAAGGGGCTCCGGGGAACTCCGCCCTCCGGCCTGACGCCGGGGAACTTCCTGAACCGTCCGCCGAACATATTGACCTGAAAGGGATCACGATGACCAAAACCCTGTACGCCGAGTTCACCGTCAAGCCCGGCAGCGAAGCCCGCGTCGCGGAAATGATGCTCGAACTGACCGAGCATGTCCGCAGTGAACCGGGCAACGAGCTGTTCCTTCCCTATAGGAGGGAAGAGAATCCCCGCGAGTACTTTGTCTTCGAGGTCTACAGCGACGAAGCGGCATTCCAGAAACACATCGGCGCCGACTACGGCGCCAAATTCAACGAAGAACTGGTCCGCCACATCGAAGGCGACGGGTCAGCGCTGACCTGGCTCCTGCCAGTGGAATAGCCTTCAACCAAGGCGCGCCAAGGCCCCGTTGACGGGACGCGCCCGGGCTCCCTTGAAGGGGGTGAACGTAGCCCCGTCCCGGGAAAGACCCTTCCAGACAGTCTGTTGGTGGGGAACTTAGTTCTGCCCGTCCATGTCGCTTCGCCTGCGCCGACAGAGCGACGGCTCTCTCATGCTTGAGCCGATAGGAACCGTTGACTTGTCTGATGGACATGACTTAGTGTCCTTCGCACTGACAACGTTGGCACCGAAACCTCCATCCCAACTGCGTATTTACCCGCCATTCTCAACCCAGAGTCACAGATTCACACCTACGGAATTTCTCGCGGCGGGGAGCGGGCGGAACGTGCCGCGCTTGGGGACCGGCTTTCGGACACCCCGGACGGGGAGTTGCGCAGTTCCCGAGGCGGGCAAAGTAGGGCCGCGCCCCCTGCGGTCTGGGATGTGGCTGGTGGCCGGAATGCTCCGAAACGGCGAATTTGGGGTGTGTACATTGTGCACACTTCGGGCTTCGGATCGGGTCGTACTGGTGCCGGATCGGGCTGGATTCCCTGTGTGTCAGGCTGTTGTGTGACACCTTGCGACGAGGATCTAAGGGCTCTCGCCCGCCGGCGACCCCGCCGGCAGTACCTCGACGGCGCTATGAAACGTCGAAGGGTGCCTCGCGGGCATCACCTAGGGGAATTTCGCAAGAGCGTTCACGTAGCTCCGATCTCTCACGAGTGTGCCTGCGTCGGTAAGGTGAGGATTTCGGCTCCGCCGTTGGTGATGGCGATGGTGTGCTCACTGTGTGCTGTCCTGCTGCCTGTCGCACTTCGGAGCGTCCACCCGTCGGCGTCGGTGATGAGTTCAGCGGTGTCGGCCATGACCCATGGTTCCAGCGCCAGCAGCAGCCCGGGGCGCAGTTTGTATCCTCGTCCTGGCCGTCCGGTGTTTGGAACGTGCGGGTCCTGGTGCATCGTCGATCCGATGCCATGACCCCCGAATTCGGTGTTGATCGGGTACCCCGCCTCGCTGAGGACTGAGCCGATGGCATGGGAGATGTCGCCGATGCGGGCCCCGGGTCCGGCAACGGCTATCCCTGCGCTCAATGCGCGCTCGGTCGCGCTAATCATCGCGACACTGCCCGGGGGCTTTGAGTCGCCCACGATGAAGCTGATGGCAGAGTCTGCTGCGACTCCTCGCTTGGAGACGGCGAGGTCGAGTGTCAGCAGGTCGCCGTCGGCAAGCGTGTAGTCGTATGGCAGTCCGTGGAGCACGGCGTCGTTGACGGCCGTGCAGATGTAGTGTCCGAACGGCCCGCGTCCGAAGGACGGCTCGTAGTCCACGTAACAGGACAGCGCTCCAGCCTCGACGATCATGGTCTGGGCCCACCGGTCGACATCCAGGAGGTTCGTGCCGACCGTGGCCCGGCTCTTCAGCGTATGCAAGATGTTTGCGACCAGGGCGCCTGTCTCTCTTGCTCGGGCCAGTTCGGTGGCATTCAAAATCTCAATCATCCAATAACTATACCGGTCATATTATCCCGGTATAATCGAAGCCATGGTCAGATTGCCCCTCACATTCGAAGAGGTCGAGCGCGGACAGCGGCTCGGTGCCCTGTTGCGTCGTGCCAGGGGAGAGCGCTCGATGCTCGACATCGCGCTCGATGCGCGTGTCTCACCGGAGACCCTCCGGAAGATCGAGACGGGCCGCGTAGCGACCCCTGCCTTCCCGACCATCGCTGCGATCGCCGATGTCCTCGGGCTCTCCCTCGATGTGGTGTGGGCCGAGATCAACCAGCCCGAACGTGGCGTTGAACCGGCCAGCTCTGATCGCAAGGCACGTGAGCGGTTAGCCTCGTAAGTTTCAACCCCGCTGCTGCGCTGGAGGCGGCCGGGAGAGAGAAGCGTGGGCGCGGCTCTCAACCAATGTCCCAGGGTAATAAAACCAGGCGTCACCGAAGCCGCGCTGCCCTAAGCCGCGTTATCGCGGTAATCAACGGCAAAGGCGGGGTCTTCAAGACCAGCCTCGTGGCCAACGTAGGTGGACTCCTCGCTGAGGGCGGATCGCGTGTGCTCCTCGTGGATCTTGACCCTCAAGGAATCCTCGCCGAGGACCTCGGCTATGCCGACCAGGGTGACGGCGGCAGACTTACATCGCGTACATAGACGACTCGGGGAACGCTCACCGAGTAGAAAGCTTCGCGGGCCGATGCACTGTATCCAGCTTAGACTGCCCGGAAGAACACGCGTATGCCGTAGGATGCCCGGCGGCCGGTTGCTGCCCGCATCCCGAGCCAAGGGGAGAGGCCTGCCGCCCCGGTGCCCGATGGATGCCCGGGACGGGTGCGAACGCCGCACTACGAGGGAGCGGCTTGAGCACGGTCCCGGTGGTGTGGTCAGGGAGGAACCGGCTTTGCGGATCGTCTGGCATGATCTGGCTGAGGCTCATATGCTGGATGGAGTCATGCAGTTGGCTGATCTGTGCGTCGGGGAGGTTCCGGCATGGCACTGTCATCACATCAGCCGATCCCACGCTCGGGGTCAGGTAGGGATCGTCCTGTTATGGAACTGCACCCCGCTGGAAGGCGTCATCTTTTACCAGTGGCCACTCGTTCCGTCGGGTGAATTGATTCTCATTCGTCAGATTTTGCTTCGCCCGGCCGCCCGGCGGCCGTTTAATCGTCCATCAGAGGGTGCCCGGGAGTTGCTGCTGGATCTAGTGGCGGCGGAACTGGGGCGGCGAGGACAACAGGGCATCCCCTCCGAAGCTGTTGACGGGCCGTCTCGGGGGGCCTCGCGGCCAGCGCTGGCTGAGAAGTGGGGGAGGCGGGCTTGAGGCCGCTCCCTTTCGTTCCGTCAAAGCTCCCAGAGAGCCGACAGTTGGTCAGTGCCGGATACAGAGGGCTAGTGCCGCGGACGGGCACACTACGGCAATTTCGGACCTGTTACCGGCGGTGTCTTCAGGTTTCGGGTAGTTTCGAATCCGCCTCAGGCAAGAACAGGACGGGGTGCCCCGCCTGTAGGTTCCCGGATCGATAAGCGGCCAACGGTGCTTCCCGATCCGGACCGGCGTGCCGGGTTTATTGCTGGGCCTCTTGGGGTACCTGAAGATGCGCATACCTACTCATGCAACCTCTAACCGAAAGGCGGAGAGCGTTGAATCGCGAGACGTCAGTACGGTGGGCGGCAGATCCGCGCCCGTTCAAGGATGCGGAAGTGGATGTCCTGATACCGACCCGGAACAGGGCTGCGGAATTGGCCGTCACATTGGCGGGACTGGCCGCCCAGGACGGTCCGATATTCCGCATCGTTGTCAGCGACCAATCGGATGGGCCTCCGGCGTGGGTGCAGGCGCCGGTTGCCGCCGTTCTTCGGGTGCTTGAAGCGCAGGGCACCCGGGTTGATTTGCTCCGCCATCTGCCTCGTCGGGGACTGGCTGAACACCGGCAATTCCTTCTGGAGCAAGCTTCCGGGGAAAAGATGCTCTTCCTGGACGATGACGTCTGGCTGGAACCCGGAGCTCTCGGCAGGATGGCCCACGCGTTGAATGAGCTGCGCTGCGGGTTCGTAGGCATGGCTCCACAAGGTTTCTCCTACCTCAAGGACCGGAGACCGGAGCAGACTGAAAGTTTCGCAGCCTGGGACGGATCGGTTGCGCCGGAACGAGTCAGGCCGGACGAGCCGGCATTTGAGCGTTGGCCTCTGCACAGTGCAGCAAACCTGAGCCATCTCAGTGTCGAGCTCGGCCTGGAACCTGGGGAATGGCTTGCCTATAAGGTGGCGTGGCTGGGCGGGTGCACCATGTTTAGGCGCATAGCTCTGGAAGACGTCGGAGGGTTCGGTTTTTGGACGGAACTGCCGTCCGAACACTGTGGTGAAGACGTCGTGGCCCAGTGGAAAGTCATGGAAAAGTACGGCGGGGCGGGGATACTTCCCAGCGGGGCCGTCCACCTGGAGTCACCCACCACCATTACGGACCGCCGAATCGAAGCCTTCGATGTCGTGCTGGGTGACCAGGGGGTGAAGGAAAAGAACAACCGTCAATCGAAAGGTACTGACATGGCCAACCCACCAGATCCCATCCGCATTCAAAAGTTCCTCCGAGGTGTCGATTACCCCGCGACCAAGGACTCCCTGCTTGCGCACGCCAAAGACGCCGGAGCGGGCAGCGACGTACTGGACGCGCTGAACCACATTCCCGAAAAGGAGTACGACGGACCCACGGCCGTCAGTTCCGCCGTCTCGGACGGCTAAGAACCGGGCAACCCGGAAACTGCGCTAGGCCCGTGGAACCTTCCATAAGCAATGGCCGGATGCTGCCCCCAGGAATCCACTGGTTGTGCCAGTCAGGAGAGGACGACGATAAGCATGACTTCCCGCATGCAGGAGCCGCGCAGGGTGGCACTGAAACGCGTCCGGGCAGGGGACGCGCTGCGCATCCAAAATATCGAATTTCGGGTTCTCAGCCGGCGCCGTCAGCGGAAGCTGGTGATCCTCGAACTCGAAAGCTCCGACGGCGACAGGGCAACCCTCATTGGACACGCCCACGCCGAAACGTAACCGAGCCGGCGCTCATCACGCCGCGTGCTTGGTCCCCCACCCTGTAACTGCGCTGCCGCACGACGAGGTCCCTTCCAGTGCCAGGGCGATCAGTGTCGCATGGCTGCGGCTGGTGGGGGAGGACGGGCGGCCGCTTACGCTGTCATCGCTCGGGGCAAGCCGACCTGCTGCGCCGTGGGATTTAATACCGGGCCCGCTGACGGTTGCGTGCCAGCCCCGCTCACCCCGCCGGCTGCGCGTCTTCTACCTCTCTGTACTCTTGGGGCTGGAAGCTGCTCGGCATCACGGACCCCCTAAGAACGTCCTTACGCGTCGAAGTGCGTCCGGACTCTCGGGTCGTGCGATATTGACGCGACCACCGACGCGGCGATGTCCCGGAGTTTGACGTTCCGGGTGTTGGAAGCGATTCTCAGGATCCTAATGGCCGCCTCCTGGCTGCAGCGGTTCTGCGCCATGATGGCGCCAGTCGCCAGGTCGATGGTGGTCCGGGATTCCATAGCAGCAATGAGGTGGGCTTTCGCCTCGGCCAGTTGGCTGATTCGTACGGCCAGGCGAAGTGCCTTAGACGCATGATATGAATACGTTTCGACCATGCTGATGTCTTCACCGGTGAAGCCATGGGACCGGGTGGAGTAAAAGTTAAGGCCCGCCTCCGCTTCCCCCTCAAGGACCAGCGGCACGGAGAGGCTGGATCCTACTCCCGCCTCCAGCGCCGCGGCAGTGTACGCGGGCCAGCGGTCCTCGTTAGTCAAGTCAGGTACATGCACGACGAGCTGCTGGCGGATCGCTGACAGGCAGGGCCCATCGCCAGCACTATATTGCGTTTCGTCCAGACGGAGCGCGCTGTCTTCGTTGCTGGCCACGGTCACTGGTTTCTTTCGCTGAATCAGCGTGATGCTGCAGAAGGCGATGGCTGGGTCGGCCAAAGTGACGGCGGAGAACTCGGCGAGTTCGTCCAGCATCTCCTTTACGTCCTCGGTTTTCAGGACAAGATCCTGCAAGTGGTCGACGAGGAGATCCGGGAATAGTAGACGTGTGTCGTCGGCCATGACTGGCCTCATTCCTCATTGGGCCCTGACAACAACCCTTGACGGGGGGCACCGGAGGACGACGTAGCAGCAAGTGCGGCTGTCCTTCGAGTATGCTCCGCTTCCTCTGCAATAACCAGCAGGTCCCGTTTCCACGGCCCAGGATCATGGGAACCCGTACGGCTAGCGGGCCAGATTCCGTCTCGGTAAACAACAGCTTTTCAAGACAACCCTCGCAGCTTGGAGGAGCCGCCCGAGCTGGCGGAAGAGCCGGCCTACCTATGTCTCGGAAACGCGTCTCACCGTATCTCGTCTCACCAGTGGTGCATCCGGGGCTGTTCGAGTCAAAATAGCCTGGTGAGTCAGCTCGGTTATGGCGTGGTTGTGCGCGGCGTAGCAGCCTTCGAGTCGTGATTACGCTCGTGTCGTGGGGCTGGGGGCGTCGTTCTGGTAGGGGACCGGCTGCTGGGTCGAGGCGCTGCAGTGCAACTTGGGGAACCGGCGTCGGGGTTCGGAAACTTCGTCCAGCTGCAGGAGCAGTCACGCCGCGGGGAAGTTTGCGGTTCCCGGGGCCGGCGCGGCAGCGCCCTGGTTGCGCGGAGGGCCCGCCCAGCTATCGTTGGGCCGTTCAGAATGACCGCACGCCATCCGGCGTCTAATTCCCGTCCGGGGCGCAGGGTAGGGCGAGGTCAATGCTGCCGTTGTCGCGCCATCCCCGCATTCGCTTCGTAGCACCATGCGAACCATCGCGACACCCGTTTCGCTAGCTACCAGCCGAACATCACCCTACCAAGGCTAGCGGGGAAGCTCCGCGTCTGGCTCAAGGTCTCCTGGCTGCACCCCGTTAATACCCTTCCGGCGCGCGTTCAGCATTTCCTCCCGAAGGTACTGTTCACCCTCCGTATCCGGCTTGCCGAAAACCTCCGGATGAAGGTATCGCCCGAGCATCTCATGGGGCTTAGGCTCTTCCACCGGGATCCGATTCCGCTCCGCCCAGGCATCCTTCCTATTGCCCGTCACTTGCCAAGAAACCTTTGACCCGGGGAGGCCTCCTGCGATCAGAAAGCCGTCTTTTGAAATTTCCTCGGCAATGTGAAGGTTGGGTGCAGGCTGGCCAACACTAGTGAGCTGATAGCGATAGTCCTGATTCAAGCCACTAAACCACTCGGGAAGAACTACCTGGGCGCTGCCGTTTTCGTCCAGGGTAGCCATCCCATCGTAGAGATTCTTCATGTCGTCAGACTCTACATATGAATGATTCAAATACCTTTCCGTTTCCCTTCCGGGGCAGTCAATTTGGAACCCGCCCCCGGACTTGGTCAACGTTCCAAAAACGTGGACCCGTCCGTAGAACGCACCCGCAAGTCCTGTCGTACTTTTCCCCCAGACACCATAGGAGCTTGGACCGTTATTTGCTTCGCCGATGAGACCGTTGCTGTTGAAGCCTGTTGCCGTCCCCTCTACTCCAGCGTCACTTGCATCCCCTTGGAGCGAAACGCCGCGGACCCCATTTCTTCCTTCCGCGTCAATGCCTGTGCAGAATTGATTTTGGGACGCTCGGGCCCATAAACCCTTGGCATTCCCGGAACTTATCACGCCAATCCCAGCACTCCCAATGGCAGGCCATTCGCCCACTTGAACACCTATCCCGACCCCGGGGTTCGTCACCAGCAGTGTGGTGTTTCCGGCATTCGGGGTCGCACCACCCGGCGAAACAGCTCCGGTCGATCTAAGCTCGGTGAGTTCCGGATCAGCGTTATTTACTCCGCCGTATTGCATGGCTCCGCGCATTTTAGACACACTCCTAGTGTCGCTACTACAGGTTGAGTAGATGAATGAGGCGGGCAACCAAAATGTGAAATCGGTTGTCCTCCAAGGCGCCTGCCATGGTCGGCGGCGTGGGGCAACGTTGGCCGCGCTCGCCCGCCAGTTCGCAATGGCCAACTGGGGGAGGGGTTGGGATTCGACTTCGGCTGCGAACATCAGCCCCGAAAGTCGTTCACGGAGCGGCTCCCCCGATAGAAGTCCACCAGCGCAGCCAAAAAGTCCATGTAGGCTCCCGTAGATACGGGCTCTGATACCTCGGCTAGTTCAATGTTGCGGTTGTCGTCCAATGGCAGTCGAGAACCAGAAGCCTCCGTCGTCTGGGAGTCCAGATACGCCACCAGAGCTTCCCCGAATCGCTGGAGCGAACCACCGACGGCGTCGTCTCGCAACTCCACGCGGGTGGAGATCCGGAAGGAGCGCATAAGAGAATCACCGAACGTCCTCACCGTTTGGTCCGTTGCGCCACTATTCGTGTCCGTCACAATCTTGGCCCTCCTGTCTCTTTCACTTTGATTTAGCTCACGAGCTGGATGCCGGCACCAGTGAAACCTATGACGCCCCCGTCGGGAAAGTCCACAGTTATCGTCAGCCCTATACTCTTATTGATGAACTTTGGGGGCTCAAAGAGGTGAAGGTTTCGACCGCTTACAGTGCTATTTATGAACCGAGCTGGGCCCTCCAATCGCCCTGCTGAGCCGGGGGGCGCACCCGCAAGTTCCGGCATGTTCAACTGCCCCAGTGTGGGTATGGTGTCAAACAACGTGGTCAACCGATCAAAAATTCTAATGCGATTCACCCGCACCGTGGAGACTGGGACCGTTCTGCGGACATAGAAAGTGACGAAAGCTCCGCCAATACTCATCCGGCTGCCACTACCTCCCGGCCCGGTGCCGAAGGAGAGTGGCGTCGTGAAAGGAAAATGAAACTCCATGGACGTGCCTTGCTGTCCCCGGAATTGAACGTCGGTGCCGCTGCGAAGCCCGGCTTGATCGGTCCAGCCTAGATCGTCCACATTCACAAACACGTCAGGGCCACCCCGTGAGGCAATGGCGGCGTAGCCAGGCACTACAAGAATGAATTCAGCCATGGCGATTAGGCCTCCTGAAATTAACGCGTCGCAATCTTATTCGGTCATTGCCCCAATGGCAGATGCGAATCATCGAAGCTTCCCACCGGGCTTTCAAGTATTCTCGTCGGACGTTACTGGACCGTTACTCGTTAGGTGCCCTATCCCGACTGGATGACCACGCCACGGTCGCGACGTTGTCGGCAAATCTGAAGGGAAAGCGTTGGCGCGTGTGGTGGGCCAACCGCATCGAACCCGGCAACTGGGAATCATGCAGCACCCGATCCGTACGGACGCGTGATTGCCTCGAGGAAATGCCCGTCAGGATCCGCGAAGTAGACGCCGCGTCCGCCGTCGTTGTGGTTGATCTGCTGTGGGCGGGACCGTCCCGGGTCCGCCCAGTAGGGGATGCCCTCGGCCTGGATCCTTGCGAAGATTCCGTCGAAGTCCTCCTCGCTGACCAGGAAGGCGTAGTGCTGCGGGGAGATGGGCCGGTCCGCCGTGGCGAAATCGAGGGCCACTCCATGGTCAAGGGGTACGGTCATGAAAGACCACATAGGTTGGGGTTCCGGCAGCCCGAGTACGTTGGCCAGGAACTCCGCCGAACGGCGCTTGTCCGTTGCGTAGACGATGGTGTGGTTGAAAGTGACCGTCATGGCGACCTCCTCCGGTGCGGTTGTCTGAGACCATCTGACATCCAGCACTCTTCAGATTTCAAGAGCGCGCGCTACATCCTTGGAACCTTCGTTGGGCCAGCCTCAGCAACGGGGAACAACAGAAATCAGGGCACAAACTGGCTCGCCACGCTGAAACCACAAGTCCGATAGACGAGCCATATATATGGCGCAAAACGGGATTCCCGGTAGTTGTCAGGCCTTCCTGAGAGGCTTAGGTAGCAAGGCACCGATAGGGAGTCCAGTGTATGCAGGGCTGGAATACGCTGCGAGTCCCCACGTTGGGCGCAGCGTGTCCCCTCGTCAGAGAGAGATTCCGACACGGCCGCGTCCCGATATATCGGTATGGGCGATTATCTCAGAGCTGTTCCCATCCGCAGCACCGCCGCATATGGAGCTGGCCGCGCTGCTGCGCGGCCAGCTCCTGGCATTTGATACCGAAGCCCGTACCGTCAGGCTCAGTGCTGGTGTGAGGTGTCGTGCGCGTGGGCAGGCGGAGCGGTAGCACCGGAGATGCTGCCGGTGATCCAGGACATCATGCCCGCCGTTGCGTCGAACGCCGGTTTGCGGTCGGCATTGGACCAGACGGTCTCCGGACGGCACTGGAGCAGGATCAGGTTGCTGCCCTCGGGGAGCTCTTCGTCCACCGCGAATTCAATGTCCTGAGGTGCCTGATGGATTCGCTCCAGCTTCTTGCCGAGCGTAGCCAGCGCCACCACCTCGTCATCCTGCAGGCACAACACATCGCGGCGTTCGGCAGGGACGTCCACCGGCGCGTCACCGCGGCGGTACTCGATGATTTTGTTGCCCACCACCCGGTCCGCGATGCCGAGGCCCACCTTGTCCACCACAAAGCGGTCCGGTGTCACTTCACCGCCCACCACTGACAGGCCCAGGCCCCAGCTGGCTTCCATCACGATCTTGGACCGGTCACCGCTGGTGGGGCTAAGTGTGAACATCACGCCCGCGGCGCGGGCGCGCACGGTTTTCTGGATCACCACGGCCATCTCGATGGCGTGCGGATCGATCTCTTTCTCGGCGAGGTAGGAGAGGACGCGGCCTGCGAAGACGCTTACATAGCATTTGTGCACGTATTCGAGGACGGCATCCGCGCCGACGATGTCTACCCACGTTTCGAACTCGCCGGCGAAGCTTGCGCCCACCGAGTCTTCCGCGGTGGCACTGGACCGCACGGCCACGGCGATGTTGTCCACGCCGGTGTCCTCGCAGAGCTTGGCGTACGCTGCACGTATCGCGTTCGCTACCGAATCGGGTAGGGGCATCCGGGTGAACCGTTCGCTAATGTCGCGGTCGGCGTCGTCGAACGCTGACTGCTCCCTGCCGGTACCCAGGCCGTCGAGCACCCCACGGGTGAATTCCTGCAGGCCCCCTGTCTGGAGGTAGGCCCGGTAGGCGGCCGCGGTCACGGCAAAGCCGGGGGCAACGGGCAGCCCGGCGGCGGTCATTTGGGCCAGGCCCGCGGACTTGCCGCCCACTTCCCGGACGTCCTGGCAGGTGGGGTCGTTGAATTCTCGGGTAAACACGGTCAAACTCCTAGCGGACCGCTGCGGCGGTGTCACTTGCGCGGGTGGTGTCGGGGGCCGGTTCGAGGACGACGACGGTGCCCGCCTTGCCGTCGATCCGGACCCTTTGGCCGGTGGTCAGGCGGGCGGTGGCAAAGCCGGTTCCCACCACGGCGGGAATGCCGTATTCGCGGCAGACGATGGCGGCGTGGCACATCATGCCGCCGATGTCGGTAATGACTCCGGTGGCCACTGCGAAGGCCGCCGCCCAGGACGGAGCGGTAATCGGAGCCACCAGGATT
Source organism: Arthrobacter sp. ok362 (assembly GCF_900102785.1). Classification (GTDB taxonomy): domain Bacteria; phylum Actinomycetota; class Actinomycetes; order Actinomycetales; family Micrococcaceae; genus Arthrobacter. The sequence goes on along the minus strand of NZ_FNGC01000017.1, from coordinate 72,265 downwards.
TCACCCGGCAGCAGGAGCGGCAGGTCCTTTTCGGAACGCAGCACCCGGACGGGGCCCTCGACGATTCCGAGGGAGCCCGGGATGCCGTTGAGCTTGTCAGTGGCGCCGTCGGAGGCCCCGAGCCAGTCCTGCACGCGTTCGGTGGTCACGCCGTAGTTCATCACGGCGAACGGGTCCGTGACCTGCTGCGGCGGGATACCGTAGGCGGGCGGGGCACTGGCTGCCTGGAGCGCCGCAACAATCGGGCGGCGGCGGGCGATTTCGGCCTGCCAGCGCTTCTTGCCACGTGCCGGGACGCCGATCGCCCAGGAGTCCACGACATCGAAGAGTGCGGTGTCCAGCTCAAAGCGGTTCAGGTAGAACATGTCCTCGGCGGTGTCGAGGAAGCCGGCATCCACCAGGAAACGGGCCAGGTCCCACGCCTTTTCCCAGAAAACCTTGTGGGACCAGTGCTCCACGTAGATGTTGTGCTCTTCGATGTAGGGGAAGACCTTCCGGGCGAGGCCGAGCAGTTCGTCGAACTGGCGTGCCTCATCGCCGGTGAGGAGGGCGCGGTATTCGTCCACGATCTCGTCCCGTTCGTCGCGGAGCCGCTCGATGGGCCGGGAGATGTCTTCGCCCGCGGCGATCTTGACCGCATACCGGGAGATGCCTTGCAGGGGGATGGAGAGGTCGCTTGCCCAGGTTTCCTGGTCGTGGGTGAAACCGTACTCCGCAAAGTAGTTGAACCAGGGGTCCTTGGCCTCTTCGAACGCGGCCAGCCAGGTCCGGCCGTTGGTTGTTTCCGCCAGAGCGGCCAGGATGGCTTCCGGGCCGCTGTCGCCGGTGATGATGCTGTTCAAGTCGAGTTCGTGGGAGAGCGCGGCGAGCTTGCGCAGTTCGTCGTCCGGGCGGAAGGCGAGGACATCGACGCCGGCCACCATGCGGGAGATGGACTGCTCGCTGATGAGCGGGAAGGCCTGCTTACAGAACTGGAAGAAGGTGATGTAGCCGCCGTAGCCCAAGTTCAGGAATTCGAAGTGGTACTGCCAGATGGAGAAGAATTCATCGATCAGCCGGTGGTAGTTCTCGATGACCGCCATGGCCGAGGACCGGCCGCGCGCTTCGGTGACCACTTCGGCGGGGTCGTATTCGGTCAGGCGGGGGAACTCGATGGTGCGCAGGGAATCGATGGCGCCTTCCATCTTGTTCTTCCACTTGCCGTACAGCTCGTCCCAGTTGGCGTAGTAATATCCGGCGCGTTCCTGGAAGATGGCCACGCGCTCCTGGATCCGCGCGGGGTCCTCAACGCCCAGCGGCGAGATGTAGACATACCCGTTGACCACGCGGACGTCCAGGCCCAGCGACACCGGCAGGGCGAAGATGCGGGTGCTGAACGTTCCGACGCCCAGGTACACGGCCTCAGCGCCGATGCTGTCGAAGGGGTGGCAGCCGCGGGACCAGTGCATGGTGTCAGCGAACCAAAACTGGGCGTTCTCGTGCTCCGTGGTTTCCTCGGAGGGGACCAGGTAGTACGGGTACATCGACTCCCAGCCCGCACCGCCGGCAGGGGTGGTGGATTCGTTGAAGAACGGGAAGCGTGCTGCGCTGTCCGGGGTGGTTTCGGTCATGATGTGGCTCCTTGCGACAGTGAAAGGGAGGGGGTGAGGAATTCAAGCAGTTCGGCGACGTCGGCCAGGGCGAGATCCGGTCTGGCGGCGCCTTCGAGCGTGGCGAGCAGTTCGGGAGAGGTTGCGCCGGAGAGGACCAGCGCGCTGTTGGCACCCATGGACCTGGCCAGGTCGATTTCAGCGGTGGCATCACCCACCACCGTGACCAGTCCGGCAGGGGTACCCAGCCGGTGCAGCAGCGTTTCGCCCAAGGCTGCGGAGGGTTTGCCCAGGACCTGGGCCACGGTGCCGGTGGTCCAGCCGATCGCCGCCGCGATGGTTGCCGAGACGGCAATGGATTTGCCCAGCCCGCCGTGGAACCACGGCACGTTAACGGTGGTGTAGAGCGGTGCCCCGGCGTCGACGGCGAGGCACGCGGCGTTGAGGAGCTCCTGGCTGTAGTTGTTTGCTGCCCCGACCACCACGACGTCGGCCAGTGTTGCGGAGGCGGGGGAGACCAGCTCGAGTCCCGCGCTTCGTACGGGGTCGGCAACACCTTCATCACCGACCACCAGCACCCGGGCTCCCGGATGGTGTGCCGCGATGTAGTCCGCGGCAGCGCTGCCTGCGGTCACGAACTCGTCATCCGCCACGTTGATGCCTGCCGAGCGCAGGTGGGCCGCGTACTCCCGCGGCGGCTTCTGGGATGCGTTGGTGCAGATGACGATGGAGTGGCCCGCACGCCGCAACGCGTCAACCAGTTCGCCGGCGCCGGGCATCGCGGAGCCGCCGGCGCCGCCCGCGCGGGCGGTGCGCATCAGGCAGCCATCAACATCCAGCACCCAAGCCCGGGAGTTGCTTATTCGGTCGTTCATGCTGTGACTCCTTGTGCTGCCGCCGCTTCGTTGGACGTCCCGCGTTGAATGGAAAATTTCGTGGTGCCGTCGCTGATGGACACCGAGGTGGAGGGCCGGTCATTCACTCCTGCCAGCAACCGCTGCAGCGTTGACGTGGTGGAGTCCTTCTTCGCCGCATACATGGTGTCCACCTGCTCGGCAGGCATCACCGCGCGCAGGAGGAGTTCCTCATCGCTGATTGTGGCCCCGAAGCGCCGCCGCAGATCCGCGATGGTGACGTCGCCGCCGCCGTCGTTGACTGGCTGTTGTCCGCGCTTGGTGGCCATGGCCCGGTCCATCAGTTCGGGGTTCACGGCCCCGGGCAACGGGCCGAAGTCGCCGCGCAGCAGGTCGATGACCTCATCGGAAAGCTGCTTGTACCGTTCACCGGTGATGACGTTCAGGGTGGCCTGGGTGACGATGTATTGGGCAAAAGGTGTCATCACGATCGGCCAGCCAAGGTCCTCGCGGACCTGGACGGATTCCTCGATCACCTGGTCGAACAGGTCAGCGCGCCGGATTTCACCGAGCTGCCGCCGGGTGGTGGACTGCACCCCGCCGGGAATGGTGTGCCGGTAATAGGCCTCGTCGTACTCATTGGGGCTGCCGGCGGGCAGGTTCTTGATCCGCCCCTGGCGCTGCAGGTAGGCCGACGCTTTGGCCATGGCGTCCAGGTCCACGTTGACGTTGTGGCCGCGGGCCCGAAGGTTATGGACCAGGCGCTGGGCTTCCGGGTGCGAACTTCCGTTGGCGAGCGGGGGCAGGGCGCAGTGGATTGTCTCGATGCCCAGGTCCGCAGCGTCCAGGACGGTGATGGGGGACAGGCCCGTGGTGCTGTGCGAGTGGATCTCATTCAACCGGGTGGAAGTCAGGCTGGACTGCAGCAGCGGGACCAGGCTCTTCACCCGGTCCGGCGTCAGCAGCCCGGCCGGGTCCTTCAGGTAGACGCTGTCGATGGCGTCGCAGTTGTCGAGTTCCTTGGCCTTGGTGGCGAAGTATTCGTCCGTGTGGACGGGGCTCGTGGTGTAGCAGATCCCGCCGATGACTTCTTCGAAGCCGACGCGCTTGGCCATCTCGGCAGTACGCTTGGCACCGTCCATGTCATGCATGGGATCGATCACCCAGAGCCGCTTGACGCCGTTGCGGACCAGCAGCCGGAAGGCAAGTTCGAACACGGCGTCCGGGGTGCGGTGGAACGAGATGAACCGTTTGCCCGTTGTGAGGAAGCCTAGCTGCGTGTTGGGCATCAGGTCGCGGGCGGCCCGCAACCGTTCCCAGGGATCCTCCTGGTGGTACCGCACGGCGGTGGCCATGAGGGTGCTGGAGACCAGTTCGATGGCGTGGTAGCCCACCTGGTCCAGCAGGGGAGCAACGCCCTGAACCATGCGTGTGGTGACTCCGGTGGCACCCCAGATGCTTTGGTTGCCGTCCCGCAGGGAGACGTCGACGAGTTTGACGTCGGTCATGAGTTCACCTTTTCCGTCAGCAGTTCATTGAGCCAGTGGGTGGTGACCGTGTTGTCCTGGAAGACTGGATGGGCCAGAATCCGGGACAGCAGCGGCAGGGAGGTGGTGACGCCTTCGATCTCGAAGGCTGCCAGGGCCTGTTCCATCCGTTCGATGGCGGCGGCGCGGTCCGGTGCCCAGGCGATCTGCTTGGCCATCAGCGCGTCGTAGAACGGCGGGAAGCGGTAGCCCTCATAGATATGCGTGTCGAGCCTGAGTCCGCCGGCGGCAGAAGGGCGCCAGCGCGTGACGGTTCCCGGTGAGGGCCGCAAGTCGTTTTCCGGGTCCTGGGCGGTGATGCGGCATTCGATGGCATTTCCGGTCAGAGTGATGTCTGACTGGGTGAAGGACAGTGGCTCACCCAGGGCCGCAAGCAGCTGTTCACGGACCAGGTCGACGCCGGTGATCGCCTCGGTGACAGGGTGCTCCACCTGCACGCGCGGATTTACTTCCAGGAAGGCCAGCGAATCACGCTGTACGTCGTAGAGGAACTCCACGGTTCCCAGGCCAACATAATCCAGGGCCTCGGCGATCCGGAGGGCACTCTGGTAGAGGAGTGCGCGGGTGGCCTCGGGGAGGGCGGTGCAGGGTGCTTCCTCCACGACCTTCTGGTAGCGGTATTGCACCGAACATTCCCGCTCGCCGAGGTGGACGCGGTGGCCGTGGCGGTCTCCGAGGATCTGGACCTCCACGTGCTTGGCGTCCTGGACGAACCGTTCAAGGAACACTGTGCCGTCCCCGAAGGAGGCTTCCGCCTCGGAGGATGCCAGCTGCCAGGCCTCGGCCAGTTCCGTTGTGCTTTCCACGAGTTTCATGCCGCGGCCGCCGCCGCCGTGGGCTGCCTTGATGAGTACCGGGTAGCCGATGCGTTCGGCCAGCTGCTGGACTTCCTCGGCCGTTTGCGCGGTGCCGCCTGCAGAGACGGGGACGTCCACGGATTCGGCCAGCCGCCGGGCCGTCAGCTTGTCTCCCAGCGCTCGCAGGGCCTCGGGTGAAGGCCCCACGAAGGTCAGCCCGTTCTCGGCACATAGTTCGGCGAAGGCCGGACGTTCGGAGAGGAAGCCGTAGCCAGGGTGCACCGCAGTGCACCCGGTCGAGATGGCGGCCTGGACGACGGCGTTCATGTTGAGGTAGCTGTCTGCGGGCCGCGGCCCGCCGAGGGTTACCACGCGTCCCGCCCGCCGGGCACCCAGGGTGTCCTTATCCGCGGAGGAGACGCCGAGGACGGTGTCGTAGCCGAGCCGGTCGCAGGCCTCAATGATGCGGACAGCTATCTCTCCGCGGTTTGCCACAAAGATGCGGTGCTTCATGCGGCGGCCCGGATGGCGAACAGCGGCTGCTCGAATTCCACCAGGTCGCCGTCCTTAACGAATACGGCCGCAACTTCGCCGGCGGCACCGGCGGTCACGGAGTTCATGAGCTTCATGACTTCGACAATGCACAGCACGGCATCGGCGGACACTGCATCGCCTACCTGGACGAAAGCGGGCTCGCCCGGCTTGGGTGCGCCGTAGTACGTCCCGAGCATCGGCGCGGTGACCAGGATGTGTCCGGCCGGAAGCGCGTCAGGGCTCATGGCGGGGGAGTGGCCGTTTGATATGACGACGGCGGGAGCTGGCGCCGCAGGCGCAGGTGCGGCTGCCGGCTCTGCTGGCTGCACGGCCACCGGCGGCGCTGCAGCGGGGGCCGCGGCCGCGACGGCGGCAGCAGGGGACTGGATTGCGCCCTCCGGAATGTGGCGGCCCCTGCGTACGTGCAGCCGCAGTTCACCCTTCTCATACAAAAAATCTGTGAACTCGGTCTTGTCCAGCTGCTCGATAATCGCAGCCAGTTCCTCCAGGTCAATGTCCATGTGCGGAATGTCCTTCTGTAACGCCTGTCCTCGTTGATCAGGCCCGATTGTGGTGTGTGCCACTTATTCACAGCGTAGGAAGGCACCCCGGTCTGCGCAACGGAATCTGAAGAGATTCCGCTGTGCGCAATTTATCCCCGCATAGCGGCTCCTTCCAGCAGGCCCTTCTCTGTCATCGCTGCGGCCTCGTGGAGCGACTGCACATGGTCGGCAACCATCGACTTCTGAAACCGTGCGGTGGGGATGGCTGTGGTGTAGGCGGCGATGGGCTTTCCGGAGGGGTCCCTGATGCACACGCCAAGGCCGCTGACCCCCTGCTCCGTTTCCTCGAAATTCGTTGCATAGCCTGCCTTGCGGACTGTCGCGAGCTGCCGCTTGAGAGCAGGCATGGCATGGATCCGGGCTGTGGGCCACGGCGTCAGGCCGCTGCGGTAGATTTTCTCCAGCTCCAAGTTGCCGAGTTCGGCGAGGATGGCCTTGCCCCCGGCGGAGCAGTAGGCCGGCATGAGGTCGCCCATCCTGGCTTTGACGTGGAGTGCCTCTTCTGACTCGATGCCATCAATGAAGCGGATGTGGGGCCCGGTCAGAATCATGAGCTGGACGGTGTCGTTGATGTCGCTATAGAGCTTCTGCAAGGCCGGGCGGCCTACCTGACGCAGCTGGTTCACGGAGAAATTGGCCTCGCCGTGGGGAGTCAGCTGTGGGCCTGCCCGGTAGCGCCGCTCCCGGTCCTGGATGGCAAAGTCCCTTGCGACCAGGGCGCCAAGGAGCCGGTGGGCCGTGGACGGTGCCACACCGAGGCGCTCCCCGGCTGCCTTGACGCTGATGGATTCGCCGCCGCGCAGGATGATCAGCAGCTGGAGCGCCCGGTCAACTGATTCGAGCTTGGAAGGACTTTCTGTATTTTGCATAGCAGAATGGTGACACGCTCAGGCGGCCCTGACTAGCCCACCAATCCCCGCGAATCAGCGCCCCTAATGCTGCCAGCGCGGGACATCAAACGGCACCCGCGTAATTTCGCTAAGCGAAATCTCTAACATAATGGTAGACGCCTCAAATGAGCTGTGACTAGGCTCACTTCATACCTCTCCCACATATTCAGGCAGCAAGAAAGAAGACATGGACGTCTTGACCCAGATCCGCCAGTCACCGATGACACGATTCCAGGTAATGGCCGTAGTGATCGCTCTGACACTGATCCTCATTGACGGATTCGACGTGGCCGTGATGGCCTATGCGGCGCCCAGCCTCTCCAGGGCTTGGGGGCTGGACCCGGTCACCCTCGGCTTCCTCCTCAGCGCCAGTCTGTTCGGGATGGCCGCGGGTTCGATCTTCCTGACTCCGCTCGCGGACAAGATCGGCCGCCGGAAGCTGGCCCTGATCTCGCTGGTCATCATCAGCATTGGTATGGTGCTCTCCGTTTTCGCCGGTGATGCCATGCAGCTGATGGCTTTCCGGGTCATCACCGGACTCGGTGTGGGCGGCATGATGGCCAACCTGAACGTCCTGGTGTCGGAATACTCCTCGGACAAGCGTCGGGGGACCATCATCGGCATCTACGCCGCCGGTTATCCGATCGGTGCCACTGTAGGCGGACTGGTTGCTGCCCCGTTGATTCCGGTCTACGGCTGGCATTCAGTGTTCATCGTGGGGGCGGCACTGACGGTCCTGATGCTGGCGATCTCCTGGCGCTTCCTCCCGGAGTCCCTCGACTACCTGCTGACCCGTCGCCCGTCAGGTGCCCTGCCCAAGGTCAACGGAATCCTTGCGAAGATCGGCCGGCCGGCTTTGGCCAAACTGCCGGCACTTCCCGTTGCCGTCCGCCACCAGAGCGCGGTGGGCGAGATCCTGAGCCGGCCCACCCGTTTCCGGACGCTGGCTTTGTGGATCGGCTACGCCTGCCTCGTCGCGGCCTACTACTTCGCGAACACCTGGACTCCGAAGATCGTTGCGGCAGCCTCCGGCAATGACTCCCTCGGGGTGACCATCGGTGTGATCGCCAACGCGGGCGGCATCCTCGGCTGCTTCATCTTCAGCGCACTCGCCATCAAATGCCGCAGCCGGCCCCTGCTCGTCTGGGCCCTGGTTCTGGCCGCCGTCGCCTACCTGCTCTTCGGCGTGGTCTTCACCCAGGTCAACGTCGCCCTCGTCGTCGCACTGTTCCTCGGGATCCTCACCACCGCCGCGATTGCCGGCTTCTACGCTGTGGCACCCGATGTTTACACCGCGAGGGCACGGGCCACCGGTATCGGCTGGATGATCGGGCTGGGCCGCTTGGTCTCCATCGTGGCCCCCATCCTGGTGGGTTACCTGATCTCCGGCGGCTGGCAGCCGGAGCGCATCTTCTTCCTGTTCGCCATCCCGCTGGCGACCTCCGCCCTGTGCATCGTTTCGCTCGGCATGTCGCTCAAGCGCACACAGCCGCCGGCCCTGGCGGACACCGCCCTGGCTCCCACCTCGCCTGCTGCGTAAGCGGAACCCATACTCTCCCCGTCAAGACATCGAAGGAAAATCCATGCGTTCAGTTGAAACCGGCGCCCTGCTGCGAGCCGCCCCCAAGCGTGAAGAATGGTCCGGCTCCCGGATGGGCCGCTTCCTGGCCGCCGTCGAGCAGAAGACCGGCCGGACCTTCGCCGGTTACGAGGACGCGTGGCAGTGGTCCGTGGACAACCTCGAAGAGTTCTGGGCCGAGGTCTGGGACCACTTCGAGATCATCTCCCACACCCCCTACGAGGCAGTCCTGGGAGACCGCAAGATGCCGGGGGCGGAGTGGTTCCCGGGTTCCACGATCAACTACACAGAACACATAGTGCGCGCAGTCCGCAGCCGCCAGGACGACATCATGGTTAAGTCCCGGAGCCAGACCGCCGGCCGTTCCGAATGGACCGGCGGCCGGTTGCTGGAGGAGATCGGGCGCATCCAGCAGGGCCTGGTCCGCCAGGGCATCATGGCGGGGGACCGCGTGGCCGGCTATCTGCCGAACATTCCGCAGACCCTCGCGGCCTACCTGGCCACGACGGCCCTGGGCGCCATCTGGTGCTCCGTGCCGCCCGAAATGGGCCCCAAATCCGTGGTCGACCGGATCAGCCAGCTCGAACCCAAACTGATCATCGCCGTCGACGGCTACAGGTGGGGAAAGAAGGACCTGTCCCGGGCGGATGACCTGGTGCGGATCCGGATGGAACTGCCGGACACCCAGGTGGTGCTGCTCCCGTATCTTGACCAGGACTGCCAGGTGCCGGCCAACACCATTGCCTACCGCGACTTCACCGCTGAGAGCGCCAACATCCGCTTCGAGGCCGTGCCGTTCTCTCACCCGCTGACCGTCCTGTTCTCCTCCGGAACCACGGGCAAACCCAAGGCGATCGTCCACTCGCACGGCGGCCTGCTGCTGGAACACTTCAAGGCCATGGGGCTGCACTTCGACATGGGCCCGAAGGACACCGCGTTCTGGTTCACCACCACCGGCTGGATGGTATGGACCCTGGGCATCTCCACTCTACTGACCGGCGCCGCCGTCGTCCTCATGGACGGGGACCCCAACTGGCCAACGCTCGACGGCGAATGGTCCCAATGGGCGGTACTGGCCGAGACCGAAGCCACCTACCTGGGCACGGGTTCTGCCTACCTCGCCGCCTGCGCCCACGCCGGACTTACGCCGGGTGCCACCTGGGACCTCAGCCGGCTCCGCGAGATCCAGTGCTCCGGCTCGCCGCTCGCGGCCGACGTCGCGGCCTGGGTGTACGACGACGTCAGCCCGGACTTGGTGCTTGCCCCCACCTCCGGGGGCACAGATATCTGTGCCGCATTCCTAGGCGCCAGCCCGCTGACCGGAGTCTATGCAGGCGAAATGTCCTGCCGGCCCCTGGGCGTGTCGGTGGAGTCCTGGGACCGGGACGGACACCCGCTGCACGGCATAGCCGGCGAGCTCGTAGCCACGAAGCCCATGCCCTCCATGCCTGTCTTCTTCTGGGGCGACACGGACAACAAGCGTTACACCGACAGCTACTTCAGCGCGTATCCGGGTGTCTGGCGGCACGGTGACTGGCTCATCGAGACCGAACGCGGGACCTGGGTCATTTCGGGCCGGTCGGACGCCACCCTGAACCGGGGCGGCGTACGCCTGGGCACGGCCGAGTTCTACGCCGTTCTCGATGGCCTGCCACAGGTCAACGACAGCATGGTGCTGCATTTTGAGGACCCGACAGGGGGAATGGGCCGCCTGGCGCTGCTTGTTGAAGCCCAGGAAGGTGCAGATACTGCACAGCTGGAGGCGGCGGTCCGCCGGGCGCTCCGCACGGAACTGTCACCCCGCCACGTCCCCGACGACGTCGTCTTCGTTCCCAGCATTCCCCGCAACCCCTCAGGAAAGCGATTGGAAATCCCGCTCAAACGGGTCATCCAGGGCGCCGTGCTGGGCGAGGCCATGGACCCGGGTGTTCTCGTCAAACCGGAAGATGTTGGCGAGACAGTGCGGCTCATCAAGCAGGCGTTCGCCGCATGACTACTACCAGAAACGTGAACACCATGAATATTGCCGACATCGTAGCCATCGACATGCACGTCCATATTGAAGCCGACGGCCACGGCCACACCGACATGCCGGAGGACTTTCGCGAAGCTGCCCGCAAGCACTTCGGAACCTCGCACGAACCGTTGAACGTCGACAGCGTGGCCGCGCACTACCGCGAACGCAACATGGCCGCCGTCGTCTTCACGGTGGACCATGAATCCCAGACCGGGCATCCGCCCCTCTCCAACCGCGAGATTGCCCGCCAAGCCGCAGGGCATTCGGATGTGCTCATTCCCTTTGCCAGCATCAACCCTGCCCGCGGCGAGGAGGGCGTGCGGGAAGCGAAAATCCTAGTGGAGGAATTTGGTGTCAAGGGGTTCAAGTTCCACCCCAACCTGCAGGGATTCTTCCCGAACGATCCCATGGCTTACCCCCTATACGAGGCGATTCAGAAACTGGGCGTTCCAGCGCTCTTCCATACGGGGCAGAGCGGAATCGGTTCGGGCATGCCGGGCTCGGGCGGGATCAGGCTGAAATACTCCAACCCGATCGTGCTCGATGACGTGGCGGTGGACTTCCCGGATTTGAAGATCATCATGGCCCACCCGTCGTTTCCCTGGCAGGAGGAGGCACTGGCGGTCGCGGCGCGCCACACCAACGTCTACATCGACCTCTCCGGCTGGTCCCCGAAGTACTTCCCGCCGCAGCTAGTGCAGTACGCGAACTCACTCCTGCGGACCAAGGTCCTTTTCGGCTCCGACTACCCCATGATTCCGCCGGACCGCTGGATCGCCGACTTTGAGAAACTGGCCATCAAACCGGAAGTCCGTCCGCTGATCATGCGCGAAAACGCGCTCCGGCTCCTCGGGCTGCAGAACGCCACAGGGACCGCCACGGAATGATGACGGGCCTGAGCGCACAGCACATGCTCATGGCTCGAGTGAAAAATGCCTAAATTTGGGAACACCGACGAGCGGGCAACAGCCCACCGCCTCTGTCCCTCCGCCTGAACACATGGAGAAGACAATGTCACAACGCGTACTCATCACGGCCGGAGCCAGCGGGATCGGACTGGCCACCGCCAAGGCCTTTGTAGCCGCCGGCGCCAGGGTTCACATCGCCGACATCAACGCCGAGGCGGTGGCCGCAGCCAGCGCCGGTAATCCGGACATCACCGGATCAGTGACGGACGTCAGCAACCCCGACGCCGTCGCCCCCCTGTTCGAGGACGTCAAGAAGGAGCTTGGCGGTCTGGATGTGCTGGTCAACAACGCCGGCATCGCCGGCCCCACCGCCCCGGTGGAAGAATACGACGCCGGCGCTTTCGCCGCCGTCGTCGGCGTGAACCTTCTGGGGACCTTCAACGTCACGCAGAGGGCTATCCCGCTGCTTAAGGAATCCGACGCCGCATCCATCGTGACCATGTCTTCCCTGGCCGGCCGGTTCGGCTACCCGAACCGTGTTGCTTACTCCACCACCAAGTGGGGCCTGGTCGGCTTCGCCAAGACGCTCGCAATGGAACTGGGTCCCTTTGGCATCACCTCGAACACCATCCACCCGGGCGCCGTGGACGGCCCCCGCATCATGAGCGTCTTCGAGGGCCGCGCGTCCGTGTCCGGCCGCACCGTGCAGGAGGAAATCGACTCCGCGATGGCCAACCAGTCCGTGAAGAAATTCATCAACCCGGACGACATCGCAGCCTTGATCCTGTTCCTCGCCGGCCCGCACGCCCGAACCATCTCTGGCCAGATGTTCCCCATCGATGCCGACTCCAAGGCCGCAGTCTGATGATCACCCGATACATTGCCGCACAGGCCCCAGCCGCCGGGAAACGCATTCCCCGTTAAAGTCACTCCGCCGGCGGGCAGCCTCTGGCGCGGCCGCGTCGTGCTCATCGTGGGCACGTGCTCCTGGCCATCACCCTGCGGCACGCCGTCACCGGCCTGTCCCCGCTGCTGCCGGAGGTCCGGGGAGAAATGGGTCTGGAGGGTGTCAAGGGTCACAAGCGCGGAGACTCATGCGGGCGAGGAGTCCCTGGCCCGGAGCTTTGCGGCCCGGCGTCGGGACCGCTCGGGGACGGAAGCCCGGTGATCCGGGCAGAGGTGAGGCGCGTCGGCACTGCCAAACACTTCAGTTCCGAATTTTGGCGTTGACACCCACTGCGCCGTGCTCCTAGTGTCATCTCCCGCTGCCCAATTGGTTTGGCACCCCGCCAATATCGCCCCCGCCGGCGCCCAGCCGACCCAGATCCTGACCGCCGGCGGGACGCCAACGTGGTCGCGCTCAACCACGTGGTCAGCGACGTCGCTTCCCAGCACGTCGTTCTCGACGCGTCGACCACCCACTCCAAAGTGCTCGACAGCGGTGCCGGCTCGCAAGTCACTTCGTACAGCCCGGACACCGCTATCAGGCCGACGCCGTGACAGGCCAAAGCGCGCCAGAAGCGCGTCCCGAGCCACGGCTTCGCTCCCACGTGCGCGGCCGGCCGTTTGTCGCCAGACCGCAATGTCACCCCGTCAGTAAGCGGCCTCCCTGGCGCCGCGGTCGACAGGGCACCCTGGATGTTGGCCGATCTGTCCACCCCAGAGGTACCGCGGTCCGTCCCGCTTCACTGGTGCCCTGGACGGACTGGGGCGGTGACTATGGTCGCGGTCTGCTCAACGAGCGTGTAGATCGCGATGATGTGCTGGACGCGATCCAGCTTTCGTGGATTGGGTGGCAGAAAACGACGGCGGTCAAGGGCGTCCGCTGGCGCGGCCGGCTGGCACCACATTCCCTGCTTCAAAAGGAGCTTGTTGCAGGCGGCGGCAGCTTCAGCGCACTTCTGTGCTCTGTGGTGCGGTGAGTCTCGCTACTCTTGGGGCGATGGCTGTTGGGGCGGTGCGGGCGGCAATGGCCAGGGTGAAGGCTGTTGCGAGGCCGAGAGTCGTCCAGGCGTAGATTTCCCGGCCGGGGAGGTCGGTTGTTGCAAGCCAGCGGATGGCATAGTTCGTGGTTGCACCGACAGGAAAGGTGAATACCCAGAACATTTGCGTGAAGGGAAGCTTGCGGTACTCGGGGAGGAGCATGACTTGCATGAGGACCATGATCAGCAGCACGCCTGTTAGGCAGAGTTGGACTGTCCCCACGGGGCCTGGATGTGACATCATCCAGGCGATGTTGGCGGTTGCGGGTGCAGCCAGGTATGCGGACAGTCCGGTTTTGGCGGCCGGTGGCAGTTCGCCGCCGGTCATCAGCCGGATGGTGACGACGGTTCCTATGACCAGCCAGAAGAACGCGCCGATGCCAAACGCGGCCATGGCCGCGTCATGGGCATGGATGCTTGAGAATCCGATGCTGGCAACGAAGGATCCGGCCACGACGGGCAGCAGGTAGCCGGGATGGATGGATCGCATGGATATCCCGCCGGTGACCCAGTGGGCGAGGAGCTGGGCAGCGACGATGGCAAGGGCGGCAATGAAAGCCATGCACAGCCAGGCGCCCCATGGCGGCAGGTACTGGCTGTAGTGGGACGAGAGCAGGATCCCCACTAACGGGATGAAGGACGCGAAGGGCCCTGCCACGTCGTGTCGCAGGTCGGCCCGGAATGCTCCTTTTCGGCGAAGGCCCCGGAACACGTAGAGGGCGGTCAGGACCAGCCACAGTGAGCTGGCTGCTCCGTAGAGGATTTCCTCCGGCCACATCGGGGATCCTAGTGAGCTCCTCGCGGCAGACCAGCCGCCCCCGAGACCGGCAAGCCCCAGGGGAATGCCGAAGCGGCTCAAAGCCGGCATTCCCGAAGGGGCGGCCGGAGACAAGGCGCGATCCTGAGCGGTCGGCGTCGGCGCCGCTATGGTGCCGGTATCAGTCATCTCGTCAGTCCGTTTGGTTGGTGGGTGAAGATGAGCAGCGTGCTCGTGGCGGTGGCAAGGAGTTCTCCGCTGGCGGTGCTGAGGCGGCCTTCGGTGAATATCACCCGGGAGCCGGATTTCACGACTGACCCCTCTGCGCGAAGTGGGCCCTTCTGGAGCGTGATGGGCCGCAAGTACTTGACCGCCAGATCGATGGAGGTGTAGCCGATCCCTGCTTCCAAGGTGGTGTGTGCTGCGCAGCCGAGCACCGTGTCCAGGAGTGTGCAGGCCAGACCGCCGTGCACCATTCCGAGCGGGTTGTAGTGGGCTTCTGTCGGCTCGCACTGGAACTCGACGTGCCCGTATTTCGCATCGACGAGATCGAAATTCATCAGGGAAGCGATCGGGGGCGGCGAAATGCTGCCTTCGCGGAGGCCGGAAAAGTAGTCCAGACCCGACAGTCGTCGCAGCTGTTCGAGCGCGATTGCCGGATCCATCCACGTGAAGGTTTCCGAGCGTTCCGCCGAGGTGTTGGTTGACATGGGGATTTCCTGTTCAGGTTCTCTGCAGGTCTTCAGGGTTTGGCGGCGTCATGACGGGGCGTTGGCTGCCAGGGCAGGGTACAGATCCGAGATCGAACCAGACAGTCCGAGCTTCACGCCGGCGCTGATGTCGTCCACGATGACCTCGTACTCACCCTGCTCGAGGCCGGCGAACGACTTCCGTGCGACTTCCTCGGGGGAGGTCTTCGGGGCATTCACGCCCTTAGCCATGGCTGTGTCTATGTAGCCGACGTGAACACCCGTGACCTGCGTGCCTTGGGGGGCCAGTTCCACGCGGAAGGAGTTGGTCGCTGACCACAGCGCGGCCTTTGATGCGCTGTAGGCGCCGGTGAGTGCGATCCAGCTGAGCACCGAGTGGATGTTGAGGACCGCTGACGTTTCGCTGGCGGCGAGCACCGGCGCGAATGCCCTGGTCAGGGCGACCGGTCCGAAGAAGTTGGTCTCCATAACGTCGCGGATCTCCTCGTCGGAGAGCGCCAAGAAAGTGTCCGATTCGACGCTCATGCCGGCGTTGTTGATCAGGACCGTGACGTCCTGGGCCTGGGTAACAGCGGCCCGGATCGAGTCAGGGTTGGTGATGTCGAGGGCGAGGGGGACGATCCGGGAGTCGTTCCACTCTTGCGGGCGGCGGGCTGTCGCATACACCTTCTCAGCACCCCGGGCGAGGGCCTGTTCCACGAACTCGCGGCCCAGGCCTCCGTTCGCGCCGGTAACGAGGACGACGGCGCCAGATAGCTGTGGCATGGATTCTCCTGATGTCGGATAGGGCCGTGACGCGGTTGTCGCGGTCTCAGAGTCTCAGGTTAGCCGAGTCGGTTGGATTTTCCAACTAACCTGTATACTTAGGGAGAGTAGCGAAAGCAGGTGAACGATGAATCAGCCGACCGAGACGTCAGTTAGCGCGCCGAGGGCGTGTTTCATCGCGGCGGGGCTCGACGTGTTGGGGGAGCGGTGGGCGCTGCTGGCGCTTCGCGAGATGTCCTTGGGCGTTCACCGGTTCGATCAGATCGCCCGTAATACTGGCGCGTCCCGCGACATCCTGACGGGCCGACTGCGCACGCTCGAAAGCCGTGGCGTGATCGAGCGCGTCCAGTACTCCGAGCGTCCCCCGCGCTACGAGTACCACCTCACAACTTCCGGGGCCGAAGTCGCGCCCATTCTCATTTCGCTCGCAGCGTGGAGCAGCACATGGATGCGCGACGAGACACCCCGTGCCTCTTACCGTCACAGTTGCGGGGCCGACCTGAACCCGGTGGTGTCGTGTGCGGAATGCGGTGAGGAGTTCACGCCAGGAAGTTTGATGCTGGGACCGCTTGTGTCCACGGCCGGTACGGACCCGGCGTCCGACCAGTAACGACAAAGCCGGGCAGAGGACGACGGCGGTACATCCGCCGTCGTCCTCTGGCCACCGTTGCGGACGGCTTTCGCAGGCCTGATTCCCTGGACTCCACCCTCAAGGTCCTTCTTGAAGCAGACTGACGACGGTATCGCGGTGTCGTAGGGCGGATCGGCCGGTATTTGTCTGTAGCCGATCTTCCCGTACAGGTCTTCTGCTTCCGGTTGGACAAATTCGGCGTTGATCTGGCTGGAAGTCAGTCCGTCCTGGGGAGTTGCTCGAAGCTTGAGGACGTGATCAGGCTCGTGACGGTGACGAGGCTGCGGTCGCGTTTGGAGAGTTCGGGTCGTTCCCAGACGTCGCCGAAGAGCACGTCCTCGGTGAGGTCGACGAGTTTCGGGGCGAAGTCGCCGATGGCCCGCTGGGCGGGGCTCTGTTCGGTCATGGTGTTTTCCTTTCGGTTCAGGCGTCGAAGTCGGTGCTGCGGCTGACCGGCTCCCATTTGTCAGCGTCCGCGCGCAGCGCGTCGAGCGCAGCACGGAATCCGTTCGAGGCGTCGTTTCCGAGCAGCAACAGGTAGGGGGTGTCCTCGGATTCGACGACTTTGATGAGCGCGGCCGCGGCCTTCGCGGGGTCGCCGTTCTGGGTGCCGTGCACGGTGTCGTGTTCCTTGCGGCGCTTACCGGCGGTGTCGGCGTAGTCGGCGATCGGTTCGGCGGCCTGGGTGAGCGAGCGGCCGGCGAAGTCGGTGCGGAACGCGCCGGGTTCGACGGTGATCGCACGGATGCCCAGGGGTGCGATCTCTTTGCGCAGCGAGAGTGTGAGTGCTTCGATCGCGGCCTTCACGGCGGAGTAGTAGCCGGAGCCTTCCGGGGAGATGCGCGCGCCGATTGAGGAGAGGTTGATGACTGTGCCGGAGCGACGGGCGCGCATTCCTGGCAGCACGGCTTTGATGGTGCGGACGGTGCCGAATACGTGCGTGTCGAACAGCCGGCGCACGGCGTCGTCCTCGCCCTCCTCGACGGCGGCACGGTAGCCGTAGCCGGCGTTGTTGACAAGCACGTCGACGGCGCCAAAACGCCGTTCCGCTGCGGCGACGGCAGCGGTGACCTGTGCGTCGTCGGTGACGTCTAGCGCGAGGGCGAGGGCGGTGTCCGGGTAGCGGTCCGCGAGGTCCTGCACTTTCGCCGTGTCGCGGGCGGTGACGACGGCGTTATGGCCGTGCTCGAGCACCGCGGTCGCGAGGGCGCGGCCGAGGCCGGTGGAGCATCCGGTAATGAGCCAGGTGGTCATAGGGCTTCCTCTTCCTGATCGATCGTTTCGTCATTCTGCTGGAGCGTGAGCATCTGCGCGCGCCGGTATTCTTCGTCCGTGACGTGTTCACCCCAGGTGACGGTCGCGCCGTCCTTCTCGGGGAGCAGTTCGGAGAGGGCAAGGTGGGACATAAAGTTCTCGACGGTTGCGCCGTGCCAGTGCCACTCGCCCGGGGGTGTGTAGACGGTCTGCCCGGGATGCACGGCGACCGTGTCTCCGCCGCGTGTCTGCACGATCGCGACGCCGTCGGTGACGCGCAGCGTCTGTCCGCGCGCGTGCACATGCCAGGCGCTCCGCGCTCCGGGCGCGAACCGCACGATTCCAGCCGTCAGCCGGGAAGGCTCCGGGCGCGGTCCGGCGACCGGGTCCACCCATACGTCGCCGGTGAAGCGATCCGAAGGCCCTTTCGTGGTCGCTGCCCGGGGTTCAATCTCCATGTCAGCTTTCGCGGGTCGACGTCGGCGTCGGGGTGGGTGTGCTGCCGGCGGCGAGGCTGCCCAGGAGGCGGAGCCGTTCCTCGGTCGGCGAGCCGGTCGAGGCCGTGTAGGCGAAAATCATCCAGCCGGGGTGATCCGGGATTTCGACCCCCTCGTAAACGAAGTCGAGTTCACCCACGTCGGGGTGCACGATCCGCTTCACCCCGGTCCGGTGCAGGCGAACATTGTGGGCGGACCAGCGGATCCGAAAGGTGTCGCTGCGCGTGACAAGCTCACCGATCAGATTCGTGAGCCCCTTATCGTGCGGGTTCCGGCCCGCCGCGGTGCGCAGGGAGGCCACGGTGCTGTCGGCCGCGCTTTCCCAATCCGGATAGAAGGTGCGCGAGGCCGGGCTGAGGAAAATGAACCGCGCGTTGTTGCCCCCGTTCGCCGGGTCATCCAGCAGCGGCGCCATCAACGCGCGGCCGAGCGTGTTCGTTGCCAGGATGTCCCGTTGCGCGTTCATCACCCACGCAGGCGCGCCCGTCATCGCATCCAGGAATGCCTGCAGCGAGGGCCGCACCTGGCTCGGTGCCGGAAGTGCCCGGCGGCGGACCGGCGCCGGACCTGTTATCCGCGCCAGATCATGCAGATGCTGCATCTCCGCCTCGTCCAACCGCAGAACGCGACCAACCGCATCAAGGACCTCGGCCGAAACGCCCGCGAGATCGCCGCGTTCCATCCGCGCGTAGTATTCGCTGCTCGTGCCCGCAAGCATCGCGACTTCCTCACGACGCAGGCCCGGCACGCGGCGGCGGCCTCCGCTAATGATGCCCAGCTGTTCCGGCGTCAGACGCGCCCGCCGGGTGCGAAGGAACTCACCCGCTTCTTCCCGTATACCCATGCCCCCACTCTAAAAGCTCGCCCTGCCGAAGAAACAGGAACCATCAGTTAGTGGCTAAGCCCGTTGGTGGCTGCCTCGCGCAATGCCCGATGAACTGAACCAGAACCTGACGCGCCGCCGCGCAGAATTCTCCAGCCGCGGAGGACGGGCAGGCCAATTAGGCAGCCTTCAGCTCGCAAGGGAGGAAATCGCTCACGTCAACTGCGGCCGGGACCCAGAAGTTGATTCCCAGGTCGAGCGCCTGCGCGAAGAAACCCTTCGCGTCCTCCCACGGCAGAGCCCAGCTCCAGAACGGCACTGTCCCGTCTCCGAAGCCCATCGTGCCGAGGGCAATGCGGCTGACCTTCAGGCCCGACGACCCGAGTCTTGTGTATTCCATGTCCTGTTCCTTCTGATCAGCGGTCGATCGAGGCCATGTTGGCCTCGTCGTGGCGTTCCCCTGCGGCGGCCCGGAGCGTGTTCAGCCGCTCGAGCTGGTCGCCGGTGAGGGTGACGCCGTCGCCCGCGGTGTTCTCCTCGACCCGGGCGACCCGGCGGGTGCCGGGAATCGGGGCGATGTCGTTCCCTTGGGTCAGCAGCCACGCGAGGGCAGTCTGTGCGGGGGTCGCGCCGATCTCGGCGCCGATGGCCTTCACCTCGTCGACGATCGCGAGGTTGCGGCGGAAGTTCTCGCCCGTGAACCGCGGGTTGGTCTTGCGCCAGTCGTCGTCGGCGAAGTCGTCGACGGAGCGGATCTGGCCGGTCAGCAGGCCGTGTCCGAGCGGTGAGTACGGGACGAAGCCGATGCCGAGTTCGCGCAGCAGCGGCAGGATCTCCGCCTCCACGTCGCGGGTCCACAGCGAGTACTCGGTCTGCAGTGCCGAGACCGGCTGCACGGCGTGTGCCCGGCGGATGGTCTCCGGGGAGGCCTCGGACAGCCCGAAGTGCAGCACCTTGCCCTCGGCGATCAGATCCGCGACCGCACCGGCGGTCTCCTCGATCGGGGTGTCCCGGTCAATCCGGTGCTGGTAGTACAGGTCGATGTGGTCGGTGCCGAGGCGCTTGAGGGAGCCCTCGACGGCGGACCTCACGTTCGCCGCGCTGCTGTCGACCACCCCGGGGCCGCCGCCGGAATGGGAGACCAGGCCGAACTTCGTGGCGATCTTGACCTGGTCGCGGCGGCCCTTGATGGCCTGGCCGACGATCTCCTCGCTCAGGAACGGCCCGTAGATCTCCGCGGTGTCGATATGGGTGACCCCGAGCTCGAGCGCACGGTGGATCGTGCGGATCGACTCCGCGTTATCCAGGGCGCCCTCGCTGGTGTAGGTGCCGGCCATGGTCATGGCACCGAGTCCGATGCGGGAGACTTCCAGGTCTCCGAGGCATGCGTTCTTCATGCTGTGCTTCCTTTCGGGGTGGTTCTCAGGCCTGGGATGTGGGCATGGCCCACAGCTCGGCGATGGAGGATCGGCGGGGACGGGTCACCATGAAGGCGATGCTGTCGGCGATGTCTCCGGGCTGCAGCGGCTCGGGGATGGCGTCCGAGGCGGCGAGCTCGTCCCGGATCGTTTCGTTGTTGTGCGAGACGAGCTCAGTGTCGACCGCGCCGGGCTCGAGCACGCCGACACGGACGTGCTTCTTGGTGACCTCCTGGCGCAGGGCCTCGGTGAATCCGTTCACCCCGAACTTGGTCATGTTGTAGACGCCGTAGTTGGCCCACGCCTGCCGTCCGGCGATTGAGGAGATGTTCACGATGTCGGCCACTTCCCGCGGTCCGTCCTTCGCGGCCTTGAGCAGGTGCGGCAGTGCCGCGTTGGTCATGTAGAGCAGGCCGTTCTGGTTGACGGCGATCATCCGCTCCCATTCCTCAACATCGGCGCCAACAATCGGGCCGAGGAGCATGAGGCCGGCGTTGTTGACCAGGATGTCCAGGCGGCCGAAACGGTCGACGACCTCCGCTACGGCCTGTTCGGCTTGGGCGCGGTCGGTGATGTCGGCCACGACGGCGTGGGCGGTGGCGCCGGCGGCCTCGATCTCGGCAACGAGTTTGTCGAGGCGTTCCCGGCGGCGGGCGACGACGGCGACGGATGCCCCCTGCTCGGCGAGGCGGCGGGCAGTGGCGTCGCCGATGCCGCTGCTCGCGCCGGTAACTAGGGCGACGGTGCCGGTCAGTTTAGCTGTCATGGGTTGTTCTCCTTGAAGTGGTGGGGACGGTTTTGGGCAGGCGCTGGCCACGTGCGTCCAACGGAATTTTGTGGGGGTTGCTTGAATTGGTCGGCCGGCCGGCGCCCTGGGTTTAGGGACGCGGCCGGCGTCGCCAGGGAGGGTTAGGCGTCGTCGTGGGCGAGGTTGCTGGAGAGTTCGCGGTGCGCGTCGGCCTGGGCCTGGAGTGCCTTGGCCCGGGTGTCGAAGAGTCCGACGGCGTCGGCTCCGGCAGCGAAGCGCAGCGGCGGTTCGTCCAGCTCGGCCAGTTCGATCAGGGCGTTGGCGAGTCTGGCCGGGTCTCCGCCCTGCAGGCCGTTCATGCTTTGCCAGGCGGCGACGGTCTGTTCGTTCCTTTCGGCGTAGTCCTCGATGGTGGATTCGGCGTACTGGGTGGATTCCGGGGTGAGCAGTTCGGTGCGGAAGAATCCCGGTTCCACGATCATGGTGCGGATGCCGAATGGGGCGACCTCGGGGGCCAGGGACTCCGCCCAGCCCTCCACGCCGAACTTCGAGGCGGCGTAGGCGGTCAGGAATTCTCCGCCGGCGATCCCGGCGGTGGAGGAGATCGTGACGAGCAGGCCGGAGCGCTGTGCGCGCAGGACCGGCAGGGCGGCGCGGGTGACGTTCATGGGACCGAACATGGTGGTTTCGATCTGTGTCCGGAAGTCCTCCGGTGAGATTTCCTCGAAGAACCCGGCGTAGAAGTTACCGGCGTTGTTCACCAGGACGTCGATCCGGCCGAACCGCTCAACGGCGGCGACGATCGCGGCCGTAGCGTCGGCGGGGTCGGTGACGTCGAGTTTCACGGCCAGCAGGTCCTTGGACGGGCCGATGGCCTGTGAGACTCTTTCCGGGTTCCGGCCGGTAGCGACCACCGCGTGGCCGGCGGCGAGGGCTGCCTTGGCGATGTCGGTTCCCATGCCGCGGCCCGCTCCGGTGATGAACCAGACCTTCTTGCCGGCCGGGGTTTCATTCTGTTCGGTGGTGGTTTGCTGTTCAGTCATTTGTTTGTCCTGTCTTTCCTGGTTTGCGCTCTGGCTGCGCGTGGGAGCGCACGGGGGTTATGGATCCGCCGGCGGGACCGCCGGCAGTGGTTATGTCAGGAGGCGGTGCCGCCCAGCTGGCGAGGAATGCCAGCGCGTTTTCGGATGCGGAGCCGGGCTCCGCGGTGAAGGTGAACAGGGTCTGTCCTTCGTCGCCGGGGAGATCCAGCGTTTCGAACTGCAGGGACAAGTCCCCGGCGACCGGATGATGGAAACGTTTGGTCCCGGTGGTGTGGATCCGTACGTCGTGCCCGGCCCACAATCCGGCGAACAAACTGCTGCGGGTGGTGAGTTCACCGATCAGCTCGTTCAGTGCCCGGTCGTGGGAATTCCGGCCGGATTCCAAGCGCAGCATGGCGACCGTGGTGGCGGCGATCGCGGGCCACTCGGGGTAGAAGTCCCCGGCACCCGGACTGAGGAAAAGGTAGCGTGCCTGGTTAGGCAGCCGGCCCGGAGCCTCCGGACCAGGAACTGCTGCGGACTCGAATACTGGACCATACAGCGCACGGCCCAAGAGGTTGGCGGCCAACACGTCCGAACGTCCGTTCTGCACCATGGCGACCGCTCCGGTCATCCCGTCCAGCAAACGCAATACTCCGGGACGGACCCGCTGCTGTGGTGGCCGGCGCACTGCGCGTCGGGACGGCGTGTTGGCCGTCCTCGCCAAGTCCATTAAATGCGTCCGCTCCGCCTCATCCAGCTGAAGGGCCGAAGCCACAGCGTCGAGCACTGAGTCCGAGACGCCGCGGATGCTGCCGCGTTCCAGCCGCGTGTAGTAGTCCGTGCTTACCCCGGCGAGCTGGGCCACTTCCTCACGGCGCAGGCCCGGCACACGCCGCAGCTCGCCATAGTTAGGAAGGCCGGCCTGCTCCGGGGCGATCTTCGCCCGTCGCGAGATCAGGAAGTCACGGATTTCTTCTTTTCTTTCCACATCCACCACGCTACGCAGGCTGTGCCCGCGCCGGCAGTGTCTATCAAACACCCCCACCTGAGATGGGTGCAGGAGTGGTTCCTCATAAACGAAGGATTCAAAGAGGGCCTTGAATTCAGGAGTGACCCTCCGCTTGGTCGTGCTGTTAGGACAGGTAGGAAAGTAAGATGGGTCGATGTCGCGTACATCGGAAAACGAACCTGTAGACCAGCTCCAGAGCATTCTGGTGGGCGCAGAAAATGCATCTGAGTTTCTTTCCGGGCTCTCGAAGCTCGCCGCGGCCGCGGTTTCTGAAGCCGCCGACGACAACGTCGAATGTGCGGTCACCATCAAAGTGAGGCGTAGGCCCACTACTGCCGCAGGCAGCAGTCAACGCGCCGTGGAGCTCGATCAGATGGAGCAGGCCATCGGTGACGGCCCCTGCATTGCAGCGCTCCGGCAGATGTCCCCGGTGGTGATCGACGACGTCTCGTCGGATGTGCGGTGGCCGGAGTTGAACCGGAAATTCGCAGAATCGGGCGTATACAGCTCGTTAGGGGTGCCCCTGGAAATCAGCGGCGCAGCCAGCGCCGCATTGAACTTCTTTGCATCAAAGCCCGGCGCCTTCACCCCAAACGTCTACGACAAGGCCGTAGGCTTTGCCGCCGCTGCCCACAACACACTGCATCTCTCAGTCCGCATCGACACCGCACAGAACCGGGCGGAGGATCTGGAGGCAGCCATGGAGAGCCGGACTGCCATCAACCTGGCGTGCGGGGTAATCATGGCGCAGAACAGGTGCTCGCAGGCTGAAGCGATGGAGATCCTCACCAAGGTCTCCAGTAACCGCAACCGCAAACTGCGTGACGTGGCCACCGAACTGGTAGAACAGTTGTCCGCTGGCAACATCCGAACCCACTTCGACGCGTAAGGACAGTCGGCCGACAACACGCCGCGAAGCGCTGTATCGGCTTCCTAGTCCCGTGGGTCTTCGGCTGTCCCCTCGTGCAGATGACCGTTTCTGGCACGGATGGAGATGTTTGAACTGAGCCCGGCCTGTCCTGTCTCATGACCGCGCACGACAGTGCACGGCACTTCTGACATTCCAATGTCAGTACCCGTCTGCACTCGCCCCTCTCTTCCGCATGGACTGGTGCAGACGACTTCTGAAAGTGACAATTTTGTTGAGCCGATTTTCTGCGGCGGCACACGCCCATCGCATTAGAGAGCGACCGGTCACGGGGTTCTCGATTCGATGCATTCTTGAAATCCTTCGTTTGTGAGAGCCACGATTCAGATGTGGTCTGATGCAGGCATGACAAAGCCCGCGCCCGGCGACTCCACCCGGGCTCAGCCGCGCGGCGCCGGCAAATCGAGGTTCCAGTGGCGCGAGACCATCAGCAGCCAGCCGGTGTCGTCCTCGTCGTGGCCAAGGCCTGCGGGTCCTGGTGTGATGTAGAACCGCGAGACGACGCGCTGCGAGCCTTCGGCGTCTCCATAGAGCACGTCGACGGCGAAGCCTTCGCCGGCGGCTCCCTCCGTGGCATTACGGTAGTCGGCCGATTTCGGGTCCCGGATGGCGACCTGGCAGAAACCGGCGTCGTTGGACGGCACGTAGATGTCGCGTGTCAGCCGGTGGAACTCCTCGACTGGTACCAGCGGAGCCCTGGCGTCCGGTGGCAGATGCCAGCCGTGCAGGATCGCCACCCCTGTGCCGGCGTTGCGCACAGACATCACCAGGTACACGGTGTTGTCGGCGATCTCGAGGGCGGCGTGGCCACCCTGCACGACCATCCACTTGCCTTCCATAAACCGCACCTTCTGCGGGGCATCCGACCAGTTGGAAGGCAGCAGGATGGGGCGCAAACCGTTCAGCAGTGCGCGCTCGGCCAGCCGCGCCGACCGGTTGGCTGACCTAGTGGAGATGAACGTCGCGACGGCCAGCACCGTCGTACCGAGAGCGGTGCCGAGGTTGGCGAGTAGAACCCAGTCGACCATAGGCAACATTCAACGCCATCTCCGGCCTCGCCAGCAATCGAGGCCGGACGTCTGCAGAGTCAAAGCCGGCGTGGCGGCTGAGTAGGTCAGCGAGGTGATGATCTTGACCGGGGGACTGCCGCTGGGTCTGTTCACCGGCGTCGGCACATTCACGCTCGACCACCAGGGCGGTATGACGCACCTGCGCGTGAAAGAAGAGGTCAGAGGCCCATTGCGCGGACTGCTCTGGAAGGCCACACCCGACACCCGGCAGGACCTCATCGATTACGTCAATGCCGTCAAGAAACGCGCCGAAATCCTCGGCTGACACGCTCAACCCGGGATGATCAGCGTGGCCGGAATCAGCGCCCGCCTTCCCGGGACCGGGGCCCCGCGTGTCTATGCCGATTGTCTGCCTTTTTGAGGCCATAAAAAAATATCCCCTGATATAAAGCAATTCTTATATCGCCTCATATTCTTCTATAGACTTCTCTGGTCCGACATGAACCCCTTCGCCCCCGGATCAGGACTCAAGCCTCCCGCGCTGGAGGGACGCGAAGCAGAGATAGAAGCGTTTGACCGCCTGATTGTCAGGAGCAAACGCCAGGCCGCCGAACGGGGAATGCTCCTGTCCGGGCTCCGAGGCGTGGGAAAGACCGTTCTGCTGAATAACTTCGCTGCCCAGGCTGAGCGGCATGACTGGTTCGTTGTGCAGATAGAAGCCCAGCCCTCTCCGGACGGCCGGAAGGCAACACGGCAAAAACTGGCCCGGGCGATCGAAGCGGGCGCACGGAGGTTGCGGACCAGGTCCGGCTGGGATTACGTCAAGGGTGTTCTGGGCAGTATCGGTTCCTTCAATGTGACCCTCCGTGGTACCGAGTGTCAGCCACACTCGGTACCACGGAGGGCCGGGCGGACTCCGGGAACCTCGATATCGACCTCGAAGAGCTCGTTGAAGACATAGCAACGGCCATGGCCAAATCCCGCAGTGGTTTCGGGATCTTCATCGACGAAATGCAGGACCTGGACGACGAGTTGCTGGATGCACGGATTTCGGTCCAGCACATGGCCGGCCAGAAAGGCTGGCCGTTCTTCATCATCGGGGCGGGCTTGCCCAACCTCCCGGGAAAGCTGAGCGCCACGAGGTCATACTCAGAACGCCTCTTTGACTACCGCACCATCGGTGCCCTGGACCACGGGTCGGCAGCTGACGCCATCAGCCTCCCGATGAACCAGCGGGGCGCGCACGTGGACACAGATGCCCTTCGGGCGCTCGTGACGGCAGCAGATGGGTGTCCCTTCTTCCTACAGGCCTACGGCAAGGCCGTTTGGGACGTAGCCTCCAGCAAAACAGTCAACCTAGACGACGCCCGACTGGCCATCGAAATAGGCACGGAACAACTCGACGCAGGCTTCTTCAGGGCCCGTTGGCAGCGGGCGACACCCGCGGAACGCCAGTATCTCCGCGCGATGGCCGACGGCCACGACGAAGCGTCATCCACTGCCCGGGTGGCCTCGCGGCTGAACCGGGCAGCGAGTCAGCTGACGGTCGCCCGATCCAGCCTCATCTCTAAAGGCCTCATCTACGCCCCGGATCATGGCGCCGTCCGATTTACAGTGCCTGGCATGTCAGGATTCATCAGCCGCCAGTTCGAAGAGTAACCAGACGGGCTGTCGCACGCGCCGGTTCTCGATTCAAAGAGCCCTCGGGATCCTTCGTTTGTAAGAAGGTGCGAAGTGGCGCACAGCAGAAGCTGTGACACTGGGCCGACCCCGGCAGTTCCTTCCCTTTCAGTCCGCTGTTCTGGCTGATGGCCACCAGAAGTGCATGTCGCCGACTGCGCGATCCTGGAGTAAGACGGTCGTTTTACCTACGCCCGGGCGACCCTGGGGCGCTGTTCCGGGTCTTGCTGGCGGACAACTGCGCTTAGGCGGGGAAGGCGTGCTTGCGCGCGGTGACGACGAGGATGAGTGCTGCTATGAGGAGTGCGACAGTTGCCCAGGCCAGCGAAGAGGCCCCGAGGCCGGTGAGCAGGAGCCCACCGATGATTCCGCCGCCGGCGATGCCGATGTTCCAGCCGGTGACCATGACGGACTGAACGAGGTCGACGGCGGGTCCGGCAGCGTCCGCGGCGGCGGTCTGGAGCACGCTGGCTGCTCCGCCGAAGGCGAGGCCCCACAGCCAGGCGCTGATGAAGACTGCGACGGGCAGGGCTGCCAGGAGTCCCAGGGCGAGTACTGCCAGTGCGAAGAGCGCGGCGCTGGCGATCATGAGGAGGCGCAGGTGCCGGTCGATGAGGATGCCGGTGATCCAGATGCTGATGAGGGAGGCGACGCCGAAGGCGAGCAGCACGGCGCTGACGCTGTTGGCAAGGCCCACGGGTGCCAGGAAGGACGCAATGTAGGTGTAGAGGACGTTGTGTGCCATCACGTACAGGAGCGTGACGAGCACGACGGGCAGAACACCGGGCACTGAGAAGACCCTGCCGACGGAAGTGCGTTCGCCTTTGGCCTGTCCGGCGAAGTCCGGCACGGCCACCAGTATCCAGACAATCAAAAGGACCGCGGCAAGTGCCATGACGCCGAACGTGAACCGCCAACCGATCAGACCAGCGAGAAGCGTTCCGGCAGGTGTGCCGATGGCGAGTGCGACCGGGGTGCCGGCCAGGGCGATGGTGATGGCCTTGCCGTGATGCTGGGGCGTGACCATGCGGCGGGCGTATGAGGCCAGGATGCCCCACAAGACGCCGGCGAATACGCCGGCGATGAATCGTATGACGAGCGTCAGCGTGAAGTTGTCTGAGCTTGCGGTGACGATGCTGGTCACCGCGTACCCGGTGATGGCCAGGAGCAGCAGTTTCCGGCGTTGCCACCCCATAGTTGCGCTGATCAGGGGTATGGCTCCTGCAATCGATCCGATGGCAAAGACGGTTACGGTCTGGCCGGTGGCCGATTCCGACACCAGCAGGTCACCACTCATGGCCGGAAGGATCCCGGCAGGCAGCGTCTCGAGCATGATGGTGATGAAGCCGGCGGCTGCGAGGGCGAGGAGGCCAGCCAGGGGAAGGCTGCCGGAGCGTTTAGCTCTGCCCGGAGCGTAGTGTTGTGTTTGTGTCATAACCTTACTGTGAATGGTTGACACTAGTGTGAAGGTCAAATCCAAGTTCAGATCCCGTGAAGAAAGGCGTGACCCGTGCGTATCGGAGAGCTCGCGAAGCTGACAGACACGCCCGCGCGGTCATTGCGCTACTACGAAGAACAGGAACTGATCATTCCCCGCCGTCTGCCCAACGGTTACCGCGAATACGACGAGTACCTGATCAACCGTGTGAATCAGATCCGGGGATTGATCAACAGCGGGCTTCCGACCAAGATCATCAAGCAGATCCTGCCCTGCGTGGACAAGACGCCCACGATCCACCCCGGCGACGCCACCCCGGAACTGCTGGCCGTCCTGGAAGAGCAGCGCGACCGGATGAATCAACGCATCGACTGCCTCACCCGCAACCGCGACGCCATCAACAGCTACATCGACGTCGTCAGCACCACGATCACGACGTCAACCGGTGCCAGCGCTGCTTAAGCACAGTCGGGCCTCGGGGTTCCGCTCGACTGAGGGACGAGGCGGCGGCCAGGGTGGGGGCATTGCTCGCGAATCGCATCGCCAGTGACGTTGCCACGGGTGGGACGCCCATGCCGGCGACTCCGAGAACCACGACGAGAACGACGGTGGCAGCGGCGTTTCCGGACAGGGGGATGAGCAGGGCGAGAACGATCGTTCCGACTAGCGCGGCTCCGATGAAGGTGCGCACCGGGTGGCGGTCGCCGAGGCGTCCACCGAGGTTCGTGCCGATCAACGATCCGATACCGAAGCCGACCAGTACGACCGGGACCGCCCATGAGGGCAGGCCGGTGCGCTCGGTGAGCAGGGGCGAGATGTAGCTGAACGCCGCCATCACCCCGCCCGTGAAGGCTGCCGTGGCCAGCACCAGAAGCCAGATGCGGCCGCTCAAGAGGCACGTGGGCAGTCTGTGGAGGCACGGCGAGTGGACCAAACGCTCGCAACCACCTGATGGTAGGCACGGGCGAGGAAGGCGGTACTCGGGGAGTACTAGCCGCGCGTTCCCGCCGCTGCTTCCTTGATCAGTGAGGCCACGGCTTGCGGCTGGGAGACGTACACGGAGTGGCTTGCGGCAACCTCGGTGACTGACGAGCCCGCTCGTGTCGACATTGCCTGCTGCGCTGCAGGGGGGATCATCCGGTCCTCTGTGGTGAGCAGGTACCAGCTGGGCAAGTCCCGCCAGGCCGGCTTGGTGACTGCGCCCTGGAGGGCGTCGACGCCCCAGGGGACCTGCGAGTCGGCCATGAAGGCCGCCTGCCCCGGCGGCACGTCCGCTGCGAATGAGGCGGCGAACTTTTCGCGGTCCAGGAAGAGGAAGCCGTCCTGGGGCGGAAGGATCGGCGGGACCGGCGCGCCCGGCGGCGGATCGGCGATGAGGGTATTCACGGATTCACCCGTATCGGGTACGAACCCGGCGATATAGACGAGGGCAGCGACTTTCTCGTCAGTGCCGGCTTCCGTGACGACGACGCCGCCATAGGAGTGGCCGACAAGCACGACGGAGCCCTCGCAGCCGGCGATCGACATTCTCGTGGCGGCGACGTCGTCTGCAAGGGAGACGGTCGGGTTCTGAACGACCTTGACGCTGAAGCCCTCCGCGTTCAGCAGGTCGTACACGCCCTGCCAGCCTGATCCGTCGACGAAGCCGCCGTGCACAAGCACGACGTTCTTTATTGATTCTTCGGACATGAGATTCTCCTGATTCGAAAGGGAGTAACAACCGGATGCTAGCCCGGCCCGGGCGGGGTCGCTAGGGTCCAAGGGCCGGGCAACACCCGAAGTGAACTGCTCCCCGAAAGTTGGACTGAGAATTCAGTTCTGACTTTCGGGGGAGCAGTTCACAACGTGGGTGCAGCTGGTGGCTGAAATGCCTTGAGCTGGCCAATTTGGCGTGTGTACATTGTCCACACTTCCGGCTTTGGACCGGGTCGTAGGTGGGCCGGATCGGGCCGGATTCGGTATGTTTTCGGGGGAGCGGCGGATTCGCGAGGGCTGGAGCCCGGTTCGAGTCCCACCTCGGCACAGCATCCCCCCTCGTCAGAGGGGGTTTTGCTTGAACGTGTGTACATTGACCCCGGGTGGGTCCCTCTGACTTCGCTCCGTGGCTGGTGCCTGGGCGCCGCGATGGCCTGTGAAGTTGAGTGGGAGGCGGGGTCAGGTGCCCTGGCTAATGGGCCCTCCGCCTGCTGGGATGTTCGTTCATTGGCCTCCTTTCTAGCTTGTGCTGGCGGCCGTGGTGGTCTTGTACCCTATTCATGCTGCGCGGTCCTGCTGACGACATGACCTGGAAGGACCGTTGCCCGCATCTGGTCCGGCACCCGGCGGGAATTTTCGGTCCGGGCCGGCGTTAGGTCTGAGTATGAAAGCAATCGTGTACCGTGCCACCGGCGATCCGTCTGTTCTCGAGCTCGTCGACCGCGAGCTCCGCGACCCGGGGCGCGGGGAGGCGCGCGTGCGGATCATCGTTTCCGCGGTGAACCCCACCGACTGGAAGTCGCGCCGCGGCGCCAAGCCGGGCGAGCCCTTGCCCTTCGTGGAGGTCGTGCCGAACCAAGACGGTGCCGGAGTCGTGGACGCCGTCGGACCCGGTGTCGAGCATCTCCACGTCGGTGACAGGGTCTGGCTGGCCTTGGCCGCCTACCAGCGCGCCGACGGCGGGACAGCGCAGGAGTTCGCCGTCTTGCCGGCCGAGCGGGTCTTTCCGCTGCCGGAGAACGCCGCGTTCGACCTCGGCGCAAGCCTGGGCGTTCCCGCGATCACCGCTCACAGGGCCCTGACCATCGCCGAGGACGGCCCGCGGCGGCTGCACCCGGGAACCTTGGACGGCAAAGTAGTTCTCGTCGCTGGAGGGGCCGGCGCCGTGGGCCATGCGGCGATCCAGCTCGCAAAGTGGGCCGGCGCCGTTGTGATCACGACCGTGAGCGGACCGGCGAAGGCTGCGCTGGTCACGGCCGCCGGCGCCGATCACGTCATCAATTACCGGGAAACCCACGCGGTCGCGGAGATCCGCCGGATCGCTCCCAACGGCGTCGACCAGATCGTGGAGGTGGCACCAGCGCAGAACGCGGAACTCGACCTGGCAGTGATCCGCAACCGCGGCTCCGTCGCGGTCTACGCCAACAACGGCGGCGATCAGGTGAGCCTGGACGTGCGCAGGCATTTCAACCTCAACGTCCGCTACCAGTTCGTGCTGCTCTACACCGTTGGCATGGCGGCGGTGCAAGCCGCCGCCGAGGACATCAATGCGGCCATAGCCGACGGCGCCCTTCCGGTGGGAGAGGCCGCAGGCCTGCCGCTGCATCGCTTTGACCTGGCTGACACGGCTGCGGCCCACGCGGCGGTGGAAGAGAGCATCGTCGGCAAGGTGCTGATCGATGTGTCAGCGGGCTAGCCCATAAGGCTTCGGGAGCCTCGCGGGGATCATCGCGCCGTGCAGCCGCAGGACTGAACGGGTCGAGTAGTCCGGACTCCGCACCGGTAGCCCGGTACAGAAGGCCTCGGCCTCCGAGTTGAGGTCCCGGCCCAGATTTCCGAAGCGAAGAACCGGCGGCCCAGCCCAGCGCGGCATAGCTCATCAGGATGCCAGCCACCGGAACCCACCCTGGACCTGTCGCCACGATGACGGTCGCGGCTAGGATGGGCCCCAGAGCGCCGGAAAGCACGGCCCGGAGCTCCTTGATCGTGGTCACGAAGGAGAACCGGCGCCTGGATCCGAACATGTCCACCAACCAAATTGGCTCTTCTGGACATCCCAGGGCTTCGCCGGCTCGCGCGTTTGGTGAGTCCCTTGTCCATATGCAGGGTGTTGGAGGAGTAGCCAGACAAAAGCAATTGAGGCTGGGCTGTCAGGTCATGCCCCCCTGGACCGCGTAGCCGGCGATGGTTCTCATAGTCGACGGGCTGGCGGAGGCACCAACCTCCGCCATGTCTTTGACGGTTGCAATATGTGCCGTTTCGCGTGGAGATCTATGAGATCGAGAGCGGCAAAGCAGCCTTTTCGATCGACCGGCCTGTCCGGCGTTGGCAAGCTTTGACAACTCTGATATTACGAAAGTCGGAGCATCTCTCGGCATCAAGCTCGGCGACCTGCTAACCGTTCTCGACGTCGAGCCTCCGCCACCAGCGTTAGCGGTCGCTCTCCGGTCCGCGGGAATCGGCCGAGTCCCATCACTGAGAATGGATTCCGATGCCCAAAGAAAACCCCTTCGACGCGAACTCAGGTGTCGCCTTCCCGGTCCTTTCCGCCGAGCAGATCAGACGCCTCCGGAGTTACGCCGTCGTGCAAGACGTTGCCGTCGGCGACATCGTGTTCCGGGCAGGCGACGAAACATACGATCTCATCGTCATTGAGCGGGGAGCGGTAGATCTGATCCGGGCCGCCACCCACGATGCACCCGAGGAGGTCGTGGTCAGGCATGGGCCGGGCCGTTTCATCGGTGAGTTGAGCTTGCTCACCGGTCAAGCCGTGTACCTGACGGGGCTGGTGGTGCAAGCGGGAAGAATTCATAGGATTCCACCGGCGCAGTTTCGCCGGCTGATGGCTGAGGACGCCGAGCTTTCCGACATTCTGTTGC
This sequence comes from Arthrobacter sp. ok362, assembly GCF_900102785.1. Lineage (GTDB taxonomy): Bacteria > Actinomycetota > Actinomycetes > Actinomycetales > Micrococcaceae > Arthrobacter. Next base: position 39,738 of record NZ_FNGC01000017.1, on the reverse strand, counting down.
GCGCCTTTCTCGCTCGGAGAGAACTCCTTCGCAACAACTCAGCTGCCCGAGTCGTCGAGATCGTGGGGAGCCGTCTCTCCGCAGCTTCACTGGAACTGCGGACATTCGCTGCGCGATTACGACTTACCCATCTCTATATTGAGGCTGATTCCATTGCCGGGCAGGCGCTCATGCTGGCCGTGCAGGTCGAGACCGGGGACCTCCCGGTCGTCATTACTCCCGGCAAGGTGATGCGCCGCGCGACTGCAGAGATCATGGCCCGTGAACTCGGACTCTCATACCGTCGAGCGGCCAACCAAAAGGTGGATCTGGCAGTGATTGGGGCGGGCCCGGCGGGACTTGCCGCTGCGGTCTACGGCGCCTCTGAGGGGCTCGCAACTGTGTTGTTCGACATGGTCGGTCCTGGCGGACAAGCTGCGGCAAGTTCGCGAATCGAGAACTATCTCGGTTTCCCCACCGGCATAAGCGGGACGGACCTGACAGGGAAAGCGATCGTGCAGGCACTCAAGTTCGGCGCTCAGCTATCGGCACCGTGCGGGGTCACAGAACTCGACGTCGACACCGGGGTAATCCGTCTCGCGCTGACCGACGGCACCAGCCTCGAAAGCCGCGCCGTGATCATCTGCACGGGCGCCCGGTACAGGTCTCTTCCCCTGCCGCACTGGGAGAAGTTCCAAGGCGCCGGAATCTACTACGCTGCAACTGAGCTCGAAGCCAAATGGTGCGCCGGTAAGCCGGTCACAGTTGTCGGCGGCGCGAATTCGGCCGGTCAGGCTGCGCTGTATCTCGCGTCGCGCGGAAACGCCGTCAACCTCGTCGTCCGCGGTGCTGATCTCGCAGCTGACATGTCCCGCTACCTCGTAGACCGGCTGGCCGCAGAACCGCTGGTCGCCATCCACACCGCGACTGAAGTGTCGGGCCTCCAGGGCCAAACCCATCTCGCTGCGGTTGAGATAACGGAACGGGAATCGGGAATCCGCACTCTTATCGAGTGCGCAGGACTCTTCTGCTTCATTGGCGCAGTTCCGGCAACCACGTGGCTGAACGGCCTCGCGCTCGACAGTGAAGGTTTTATCCTTACCGACTCGGACCTGGACCCGTCGGAACTCGGTGGAAGCTGGTCCTCTCTCGGGCGACGGCCACTCCCCTTCGAAACCAGCATCCCTGGGGTGTTCGCCGCGGGCGACGTCCGCAAGGGCTCCATGAAGCGCGTCGCCGCAGCGGTCGGAGAGGGAGCGAGCGCCGTCCAATCAGTCCATGCCTCAATCGGATTCCACGTTTAGCTCATGAACCAAACCGAGAATCGGCAGACGGACCCGTGGCAAGTCAACCCGTCCAGACTTCGGCTGTCGCCAGCGACCGCTTGGACCGCGCCGCGCTCGAGACGAATCCCGACAGGTTGCGGCGTCCGCCGGCCCATGACCCGTAGGACCGCCGCCCTCCCAGGGGCGGGCCGGCCGGCGTAAAGTTGGCCTTGTTCCACGCGGACCCGAGCGAGGAGGCGGCCATGGGCGATAGTCCCGGTATAGATGTTTCGGTGCCGCCCAGCGGGACCGGCTGCGTTGAATGTGAAGCCGGCGGCGGCTGGTGGCTTCACCTGCGGCGGTGTGCCCAGTGCGGTCACATCGGCTGCTGCGACAATTCGCCCTCCCAGCACGCTACCGCCCATGCCCGCTCGACGGGGCACCGGGTCATCCGCAGCTTCGAGCCGGGCGAGAATTGGTTCTGGGACTACCGCAGCTCCACCTATTTTGACGGTCCGGAACTCGCGCCCCCGGCACATCATCCGGACGACCAGACGGTCCCTGGACCGGCCTCGCGGGTGCCCAGCGACTGGGAGGAACAGTTGCGCTGACACCGGACCGGGCCGCCCGGCGTCCGGGTCCGGGTGGATTCCGGGGCGGGGGCCACCATTAATATCGAGCCACCCCTGCTGGCACGAGAGACATTCCGGCTGACCGGTTCAGCTGCTGATGAAGTCGAGCAGGTCCCTATCGAACGCTTGCTGGTACGGTCCGGCGATCCCGTGATGTGCGCCGGGATAGACCTTCAGCTCGGCATCCCCGACCAGAGGGACAGTCTTCTTCGCTAACCAGCCCGATGATTGTCTGTAATACAGTGCCACCCCCAACAAGTCCAGCAGTACCGTGCGTGGCTGCCGCAAGGTGATCGTGAAGCCTGACCGGCGGGCCGCAATCGGCACGAGAATCTCCCCGGCAGTGCATCGTCGGAGTAGCGTTCGTGCATGAGTCCTGCCCATCGGCTCGCACGCATGTCGGGCCGCGATCCGGCCGAGCAACACCGGTCCTCGACTCCTCTTGAGCTGCTCTTCGACCTCACCTTCGTGGTGGGATTCAGCGCGGTCTCGACGCAGACGGCGCTGCTCCTCGAGCAAGGGCGCTGGTCGGCGGCGGCCACTGGGTTCGGCCTTGGGGTTTTCGCGATCAGCTGGGCGTGGGTGAACTACGCGTGGCTGGCCTCCGCATACGACAACGATGACGTGTTCTTCCGTATCGCGACATTGATCGAGATGATCGGGGTGCTCGTGATCGCTCTCGGGATGCCTCCCTTCTTCCGCTCAATTGACGAGGGCCGTCATGTCGACAACGCGATCATGGTGAGCGGGTACGTGATCATGCGGGTTGCAGCGGTCGCGCTCTGGTTGCGCGCGGCGCGGCATGATCCTGAGCATCGACGGGCCTGCCTGACCTACGCGGCCTTTGTCTCGGTGGCGCAGGTCGGGTGGGTGGTACTGATCTTCGCCTCGCTCCCGATCGGGACGACGTCGTGGGTCATCGCAGCTCTCAGCGGGGTCGAGTTGGCGGGCCCGCTCCTCGCCGAGCGCAAGGACGGCGGCACCCCGTGGCATCCGCACCACATCGCCGAACGGTATTCGCTGCTCGTGACCATCACACTCGGTGAGGTGATCTTCGGCGCTGTTCTCGCGATCTCGGCTGTCGTCGACCGGTCGGGTTGGTCGGTCGAGGTCGTGCTCGTCGCCTTCGGCGGCACTGCACTCGCCTTCGCGATGTGGTGGCTGTACTTCACTATTCCGGCCGGACGGGTGCTGGTACATCATCGCCGTCGCGCGTTCGGCTGGAGCTACGGGCATATCGTCGTGTTCGCCGCCGTGGTCGGCACCGGCGCCGGCCTGCACGTCGCGGCGGTCTACATCTCCGGTGAGAGCCACATCGACGCCACCGCGACGGTGTCCACCGTCGCCCTCCCGGTGTTCGTTTTCGAGCTGATCCTCGTGACCATTTACTCGTTCCTGCTACGCACTGCTGACCCCGGGCCGTATCCTCAGCCGAACGTGCAGTCGACGATGACTTTTCCAAGGGCGGTCTCGAGAACGGCGAGTTCCTGATCGTCGAGCCGCTCGACAAACAGTTTGGACACACCGCGAAGATGGACCGGTACCGTTTCCGCCAGAGCCGCGATACCGGCGTCGGTCAACGCGACAACCACGCCGCGCCCGTCCCCGGCGACGTTCGCCCGGCGTACCAGGCCCTCATCAACCAGTCTCGCGACGCGGCGCGTCAATCCCGAGCGCGAGATGAGCGTGCGGGCAGCGAGGTCAGTCATCCGTAGCTCGCCGCCTGCCCCGGCCAGCTGAGCCAGGACGTCGAAGTCGCCGAGGCGCAGGCCGGTGTCCTCCCTGAGGTCGGTGTCGAGCCGGCGCATGAGCGTGGCGTGGGCATGCAACAACGTGCGCCATGCCTTCTCTCCGCGCTGCCCGGGAAGCGACTCTTCGACAAGCCGGTCGAAGAGAGCAGCCACGGCGATCGATGGGGAATTTTCGTCCATGTTCACCAGTTAACTCCACAGGTATTTGCGATCGCAAGTACATCAGAGCGGCGATGAGGACCGTCTCATGAGTGAAGAACAGCCCAACAGGACACTGAGTCGTGAATTTTCAGCCCCGGCCGAGGAGGACCGCGTGGCGCGAACTGCAGCCGCGCTGGAAGCGAACGGGATCACCGTCCTTCGGGCCCCTAACGGCGCAGAAGCCAAACGCGTGGTCCTGGATCTCATCCCGGCGGGGTCGCAAGTACATCAAGGCGCATCGGCCTCGCTCGAGGCGGCGGGCATCACCGAGGCGATAGAGAGGTCCGGCCGATACGAGCCGCTCCGGCCCCGGCTCCACAGCATGGACCGCGCGACGCAGGCCGACGAGATCCGCCGCCTCAGCGCGTCGCCCGAGGTCATGCTCGGCAGTGTCCACGCCATCACCGAGACCGGGTCGCTGGTTGTAGCGTCCGCGAGCGGCAGCCAAATCGGCCCGTATGCATCGGGCGCCGGGAAGGTCATCCTCGTGGTTGGGACGCAGAAAATCGTTCCCGGCCTTGAGGACGCACTGCGCCGCGTCGATGAATACGCCTTCCCGCTGGAGGACGCGCGGGCCCAGGCGGCGTACGGCGTGCACAGCGGCGTGAACAAAGTTCTCATCATCAATCGTGAGTGGGTCCCCGGCCGCATCACCGTCGTCCTCTGCGATGAGGCCCTGGGGTTCTAGTCGTGCCAGAGCAGACGCTGGGTAATGATCGGTAACGGTCAGGGTGAGGAACTGCGGTGCGGTCGGCCGCCTAGTCCGCGACGCGTCGATACCCGCCGCTGACCCAGTCAGCGACCAGTCGGCCGTATTCCTCCGCTGCTTCTTCCCACGCGAAGTGGCCGGCGTCGAGAGGACGCATCTCGCTGTTGGGGAGCAGATCGTCTAGGTACTCGCTGTTCGACCACGGCACGAGGTCATCGCGGCGGCCCGCCACGATCTGGGTCGGCGTGGTGATCGACGGCAGCAGATCGTGCAGCACCGGGTTCTGCTCGGGGTAGGTCCGCACAAACCGCGCCGACTCTGCGAAGCGCCCGAGGTCGTAGGCGCTGACGTAGTCCTCGTGGACCTCCGGCTCGCTGACGCGCGGGGCGACCGGCTCGACCGCGTAGCCGATATTCGTTCTGGCGTCGAGAGCGCGCACGTCATCCAGAGTCGGCGCTTCGATGATCTCCTTGAGCGCGCCGCCCGCGTCGATCGGAAAGCGGACCGCGCCGCCGCCGATGGTCAGGCTCGTGACCCGTTCCGGAGCCTCCGCGGCAAGGAAAAGTGCCGCGGCCGTGCCAACGTCCGGGCCCACGACGTGCGCAACTCCCAGGCCCCATTCATCGATCAGACGGGCCAGGAACGCTCCGGAGCCGTCCGGGGCGATCAAGTCCGGGCGCCCGTCTGAGTGGCCGAATCCCGGCATATCGATGGCGACCACCCGCCCGACTGCCGTGACGCGGTTCCAGATGCGGCGGAAGGCCCAAAGGCTTTCCGGCCACGGCGCCAGCAGCAGCATGGTGATGTCCGAGTCTGCCTTGTTGTCCGCGAACCTCACCCGCACCCCGTCACAGACCCGGAAGTACGTGCTGATCGTCGACACCGCCCCGGCACCCATCTGAGGACTCTCTTCGTTGAACCGCTATCGGCCGGATCGCCCACCTGTTCTGTCCCGCCACGCTGTCTGGAGCGACCGCTCCAGTAGTTCTAGACCCATCGCTCCAGTAGTGTCAAGGCTTCGAGTTGACTCATGCCGAAGGGTCCGCGTGGCCGGACACGCTGCCTCACGGGAAAGGTCCGGGAAGAGGTGGCCGCGGACATCCTTGAGGGACGGGACTGACGGTGAACCAGCGCAGGGCAGCAGTTGCTGTGGGCAGGGGAGCCCGTTCCCGCTTCCAGTCTGGGCGAGCATACTGGGGTAGTGAGGATCGACGCCGGATCAGGGGCTCAGGGGAGGCGGCGGCCTGGGGCAGGCACGAGCCCGTACCCGCCGATAGCCGACTATGGGTTTTTGTCCGACTGTGAGGCCAACTGCTTGATCGCGTCGAGCGGGCAGGTGGAGTGGATGTGCCTGCCGCGTCCTGACTCACCGAGCGTGTTCTCCACAATGCTCGACCGCGCCGCGGGTGGCTTCAAGGTGGCGCCATACGGCGTCCGGGAGCCCACCGCGCGCCGCTATCTCCCCGGCAGCTTGATCCTGGAGACCACCTGGCAGACCAGGACGGGATGGCTGATCGTGAGAGATGCCCTCGTGATGGGTCCGTGGCACCACACGGAAGAGCGGGCCGGCCGATACCGGCGCCCGCCGATGAACTACGAGGCTGAGCATTGCCTGCTGCGCACCGTCCGGTGCGTCAACGGTGCAGTTGAGCTGTCCGTGCTGTGCGAGCCCGTCTTCGGTTACGGCCGGCGCCGGGCGCGGTGGGAGTTCTCCGGTCCCGGATACGGTGAGGTGGTGACCGTCAGCGGCGAGGAAGGGGATCCGGTGCTGCGTCTGACTACCGACCGCCGTCTGGGCATCGAGGACTCCATCGTGGTCATCCGCAGCCGGATGACCGAGGGCGAGCAGGCTTTCATCGCGTTCTCCTGGGGATCGCTGCCTCCACCGCGGACTTGGGAGGAAGCCACGCGCAAGCAGTGGCAGACCACCGAGTTCTGGAGGCAATGGATCACCGGGGGCGAGTTCCCCGACCACCCGTGGCGGGAGGCGCTGCAGCGCAGCGCGCTGACGTTGAAGGGCCTCACCTACGCGCCGACCGGAGCTCTGCTCGCGGCGCCCACCACGTCGCTGCCCGAGACGCCCGGGGGAGAGCGGAACTGGGACTACCGGTATACGTGGGTGCGCGATTCGACGTTCGCGCTATGGGCCCTCTACACCCTCGGCCTGGACCGGGAAGCCGACGACTTCTTTGCCTTCATCCGCGACGTCGCAGCCGAGGACGACCTGCAGATCATGTACGGCATCGACGGCGAAAGGGACCTTCCCGAGGTTACAGTCGATGGGCTCGACGGCTACGACGGCGCCCGCCCCGTCCGGATCGGCAACGCTGCCGCCCACCAGCGGCAGCTCGACGTCTGGGGCACCATGCTGGACTCCGTCTACCTCCACGCCAAATCCCGTGACCAGCTCCCCGAACCGCTCTGGCCCGTCCTGCTCCGCCAGGTCGAGCAGGCCGCCGCCCACTGGCGGGACCCCGACCACGGCATCTGGGAGGTCCGAGGCGAACCGAAGCACTTCACCTCCTCAAAGCTCATGTGCTGGGTCGCCCTGGACCGGGGCGCCAGGCTGGCCCGCCTGCACGGTCAGGCTGATTACGCCCGGAAGTGGGAAACCATCGCCGAGGAGATCCATGAGGACATCTGCCGCAACGGTGTTGACGACCGCGCTGTGTTCGTCCAGTCGTACGGCACGACGAACCTCGATGCCTCGCTTCTCCTTGTCCCACTCGTCCGGTTCCTGCCCGCCAATGACCCACGCGTGCGCGCCACCGTACTGGCCATCGCCGATGAACTCACCCGGGACGGGCTCGTCTTGCGCTACCGCCCCGAGCAGACCGAGGACGGACTCACCGGCGAGGAGGGGACCTTCACGACCTGCTCGTTCTGGCTCGTCTCAGCCCTTGTCGAGATCGGAGAACTGGTCCGCGCCAAGGCACTGTGCGAACGTCTGCTGTCCCTCGCCAGTCCCTTGGGCCTCTACGCTGAGGAGCTCGATCCGGTGAGCGGCCGTCACCTCGGCAACTTCCCACAGGCGTTCACCCACCTGGCCCTCATCAACGCGCTCGTGCACCTCATCCGCGCCGAAGAAACCAACCGCACGGCGCAGTTCGCCCCGGCACACCGCCACACCTGATAGCTCTGGGCATTGCGCCGACCGGGAACCACATAACGTGGGACGTCATCTTGGCAGAGGCGTCCGCACTGCTCCCCGGCGGCGCGCACGATCTCCCTGCAGCCGTAGCGAATAGTCCTACTCAGCGGGTGCCCGTGTGGCCGCGGCTCACTCCGGCCCCGTCCACGAAGCATTCAGTGATGGCTCTAAGCCTGATTGCGGAACGAACATGGTCACTATCAACCACCAGCACCATCGATTCAGCCCCCGAAGCCTGAGCAGCTCAATGGGCCCGGAAGGGTCGACTCGCGCGGGCAGTCCGCTCTCGGCGCACAACGTGCGATCCGTGTCCGCAGCACCTCGAGTCGGGCGTCTAACTTGATCCGCGTCAAAGTGCATCGCGACGAACTGCCGTCAGATTCGTGGATACCGCCCTCTGCCCTAGCTCAGGGCTTCATCTCGCATTCAGGAATTGGGGCACTCGTCTTCGGTCGGATGGCTAGCGGCCAGTGGGTGCCTCGTGGTCGGTGAGGAGGTTCGCAATCAGCCGGCGCAGGAGGCGCTCCAGTTCCTGTATCTCGGCATCCGTGAGGTCAGCCGTCGTGACCCGTTCGGGGTCTTCCCAGATCGTTGAGACGCGTCGATGAAGGGCCCGTCCCGCCGAGGTCAGTGTGACCAGGATGAGACGGCGATCAGTTACGGACCGTGCTCGCTCCACGAAGCCTGCTTTCTCCATGCGGGCGAGCATCTTCGCCGTCGTCGGCGGCTCTACACCCAACCATCGGGTGAGGCTGGCCTGCGACTGCGCAGGCCGATCAAAGAGACGCATGACCAGCAACTCCTGGCCGGCGCTAAGGCCCGTGCCCCGGAGCAGTTCCTGCGACATCGCCCGATGCGCACGCGCGAGGGTCGGAATCAGTGGGCCAATAACCCCGTCGACCTCCGCAGTGAAGTCGGCGGGCCTTCCGTTTGTGGGCGCCTTCGGAATATTCATTAGCCGGCTTCCGTTCTCATTGTTGTCCGACGAGTCCAGAGGAAAACATCATGTCGACAAGTTTTACACCATCCACTGGCGCACCTTTGATCGCAGTCGTCGGCGGGACGGGTAATCAGGGCGGCTCCGTCATCGACGCGCTCCTGACGCAGGGTGCGCGGGTGCGTGCCCTCGTTCGTGATCCAGACAAACCGGCCGCGCGGGCGCTGGCGGATCGGGGAGTCGAGCTGACGGTCGGCGACCTTACCGACCCGGCGTCGCTCGGCGTTCTGTTTGACGGGGTGGATGCCGCGTTCGCGATGACCACCCCGTTCCCGGGCGGCACCGAGCAGGAGGCGGCGACCGGGATCGCGAGCGCCGACGCCGCGGCTCGCGCGGGTGTCCCGCACCTCGTGTTCAGCTCCGTCGGTGGCGCCGAGCGCAAATCGGGCGTTCCGCACTTCGAGAGCAAACGCCGCGTCGAAGAGCACATCGAAACTCTGGGCATCCATCACACCTTCCTCCGTCCCGTTCTCTTCATGGATAACCTGTCCGGATTCATGACGAGCGTCGAGAACGGCCAGGTGGTCGTCCGGATGGCGCTTCCCGACAACATCCCGCTGCAGATGGTCGCCGTGCGCGACATCGGCCGGGCCGCTGCGGCCATCCTGCTCGGCGGAACCGCGGTCGAGGGCAGCAGTGTGGAGATCGCCGGTGACACGCTCACCGGCTCGCAGATCGCGAAGGCCATCGGCGCGCACGCGGGCCTTCCCGCGCGGTACGAGGCCCTGCCGCTCGAGGCAATCGCCTCTTTCGGCGACATGGCCGAAATGTTCCGCTGGTTCGCCGAAACGCCCGCCTACCAGGCCGACTTCGAGGCGACCCGCGCACTCGTACCCGACGCCCTCGACCTCCACGCCTGGCTGGCCTCCTCAAACTGGCACCCGGGCGCGTGACCAGCTACAGGGAAAGACGGGACGTCCACCGTCGGGGACGGTGGTGCATTCGGACAGTGAGACTGTCCATACCGGTATTCCCGGGGGTCCTTGACTCGCACAGTGATGGACGCGACAGGATGCTGGCGCCGGGTGCCGGGTTGTTGACTCTCACTTCGATCGACGACTGTTGTCTTTCCCCGGATCTGTCAGTCCCCAGGGAGTACCCGGTGAGGCGCTTCGCCTTGCCGCCGGAGTGACCTAAGGAGAGCCTGCGCCAAAGGTGCTCTTCACTGTCTTGTCCGCCGGTCGATCGATGCGCGGGGCCGTGCCCTTGCATACCGGATGAACCGGAGGAAAACGACATGATTAGAACGCCCGCAACCAGCGACCCGGACCAGGCACGGTACGAAACTATCCAACCTCAGGGGAAAGACTGCCGCAGACGACTCTCAACACCGGCCGTCTTCCGGGCCTTTCCCGATCCTTCTTTGCGTGCTTACACTCTTCTCTTGCCCAATTTGAGATGAGGACTCCCATGGCCGAGGTGTGGGGGAGTGTTATTGATCGTCCGGTTGGGTGTGCCCCGACCGGGCGTCAGAACAAGGTCGGAATCCTTCTCCGGTGCCTACCGCCCGGTCTCATATACTGCAGCGACGTCTTCCCTGCCGTGGCCGGCGTCGACAGTGGACTTGAGGCGTTCGCGACCGCCGAAGCGGACAGCCACGACCGGACCATGGCAGTTCCGAACCGCTGCTTCCGGGACGGCATGCCGTTCGCTACGAGTTCGAGCCCACTGGTCAGCCTGACCTCAAGGCGGGCAAAGGAACACCCGGTCGTGCCCAGCTCTACATCGACGGCAGACTCGTGGGAAACGCAGACTTCCCGTACACCACGCCGCTACTCTTCGAGCTCGAGGGCCCCAGCTGCGGTTACGACTTTGGCGCGCCGGCAACCAACAGCTATCAGCCGCCGTTCAAGTTCACGGGCACGATCCACTCCGTCACAGTCGAGGTGTCGGGCGAGCTGATCCGCCACAACGACGCCGATATAGCCCGACTGATGGCGCAGCAGTAAGACCGAACGAACCAGCCTAGCTGCCCCCACGTGTATGGGTCGCTGTGCACGACGAACCCAGTCCAGCAACCGGCGGGGCAGTCCCGGCTTGTTGTGTTCTATGGCCCGTGTCCGCGGACTATTTGCCGCCACGAACGTTCACGCTACAAGCGGGCCCGGGCCAGCCGTCATCGTCTTGAATCAGGTTGTCATGCTCAGGGGTGCGCATGACTACCCAGAAGGGTCATGCGCACCCCTGAGGAACCGGGAGCCGGCTGTGTTAGTCGCGGCGGTCGTCGCGGCGGTCGTCGCGGTCGTCGCCGCGGTCGTCCCGCCGGTCATCACGCCGGTCGCCGCGTCGGTTTATCCCGTGGGCGACGACAACGGCCCCGCCGACGGCGGCGGCGGTTCTGCGCCTGCGTCGTGCTGCCAGTGGCATGTCAGGCTCCTTCCTTTGCTTCTTCGGGCTGGGCTTCGGCGTCGGCCTCGAAGGCGGCGATGACGGCCTGGGTCGGGATCCGGCCGCTGGCCACGAGCTGGCCGCCGGCCTTGCGGACGGCCGCGCCGAACGGGGCCGCCCACTGGTTCTCCCAGACGAGCACCGCTGCGGAGTGGCCGGGCTTGATCGTCTCGGCCAGGTCAAAGACGTCCTGCTCGGAGAGCACCATGGCCAGGTCGGCCTCGGCCATGCGCACCTCGCCGAGCTCGCTCGGGTCGAGGTCGGAGATTTCGGCCGTCTCGAGCGTGCCATCCTCGGTCTTCCTCAGGAAGACCATGTCGAGCACCCTGATGAGGTCACGCTTGACCAGGTCTTCCAGGAACGGGGCGATTTGGCCCTTACCGAAGTCGGGCCCGGGGAACTCCACGACGAGCCAGTCCACCGGCCCTAGTTCATCCAGTGTCTCAGCCATACTGATGACCTCCGCTTCTCATTGGGTACAGGCAATCCGACGGACCGCCGCAGTCCCATCCTGTGCCCCCGGTGCGGCGTGGCGCCTCACCCGCGCAGGATGACCTAACGCACCGGCCACACGAGTGTCGTGCACTAAGTCTTGCGGTTGGTGCTGCTGCGAACACGGTGTTGCCCGGCCGCAGTCAACGGCCCACGCGTTGTCGACGCGCTGGTAGTTATCTTCGTCCTCATCGAAGAAGATGTGCGGGGGGTGTCCCTATGCTTTTCGTCAACCGGCCTGGGGAGTCTTTGCCTGGTAGAGGGTTCCGTTTTTGTGCAACGCAGGCCGAACTGACGGATCCTAAGAGCAAGTCCACCGACTCGCCCACACCATCGCTCACCAAATTCCTTAGCGCTCCAAGACAGCGAGGCCATTGCCCGGCGTTCCGCTTGAGGAACCCTGAGCGGAACGATTTTGGCCCCGGCAAGGTCAGGAGGCCGCAGGCTGCGCCGCCAAGCTCGGTGGAGTGCCGATGCTTGCCGGGGATGTTTAGGGCAGACTGGTGGCGTGAGCGGAATCCGGTGGGTGCTGCACGTCGATCTCGACCAGTTCATCGCGGCGGTCGAAGTGCTCCGGCGCCCGGAGCTTGCGGGCAAGCCGATCATTGTGGGCGGTCGGGGCGACCCCACGGAACGAGCTGTGGTGGCGACCGCATCCTACGAAGCCAGGGCGTTCGGAGTGGGTTCCGGAATGCCCTTGCGCATTGCGGCCCGGAAAGTGCCCGACGCTGTGATCCTGCCCGTCGATCAGGAGGCTTACCTCGCGGCGTCTGAGACGGTGATGGCTATCCTTCGGGCGCAGCCCGGCGCCACCGTGCAGGTGCTGGGTTGGGATGAAGCCTTTGTAGGCATTGAGACAGAGGATCCGGAAGCCTACGCCCGGCAGGTGCAGGCCGCTGTCCTGGAGCGAACACAGCTGCATTGCAGCGTGGGCATCGGCGACACCCTGGTCCGAGCCAAGGTCGCCACCGGTTTCGGCAAGCCGGCCGGCGTCTTCCGTCTCACTTCCGGGAACTGGCTCGACGTCATGGGCAGTCGGCCCACCAAGGACCTGTGGGGCGTCGGAACCAAAGTGTCGGGCCGGCTGGCCAAACTCGGCATCAACACAGTCGCCGAGCTCGCCGCATCCGACCCCCAAGACCTGGTCCCGGAGTTCGGCCCCAGGATGGGTCCTTGGTACGCGGAGCTCGGACGCGGGGACGGCGCCAGCGTTGTGGACGACACCCCGTGGGTTGCCCGCGGGCATAGCCGGGAGACCACCTTCCAGCGCGACCTGGCCGAACCTGCCCAGGTGGACGACGCCGTGAGGGAGCTGACAGCGCGTGTCCTTGAAGATGTTGTGGCCGAAGGACGGCCCGTGGTTGGGCTGACCCTCAAGGTCCGGTACGCTCCGTTCTTCACCAAGACCCACGCGAGGAAGATTCCCGAGACATTCGACCGGAACGAAATCCTCGCGCGGGCCTTGGACCTCGCAGCCGGAATCGAAGCGGGCCGTCCCATCCGACTCCTGGGCCTGCGGGCCGAAATGGCAATGCCCGACGATGCCCGAAAGGGACATACGCCAACGCGCGGCGGCTGGTGACGGCGTCGCTGCCTTCGTTACCAGCGCGACCGGGCGGGTACGACTTCGAGACCGGTCTGGGCGACGAGAACGCTCCGACCGGTCAGCCAACCGCTACCGGACCGGTGGCGTTCGGCCGTCTCTTCTACAGATATAGGCTCCCGATCACGTATTTGGCTCATAATCGAGGCATGAGGATGACTGGAATTCTCCCCGAGGACGCGCCAGATCCCCGTGTCGAGCAGGTTGAGCGCCTGAAACTCATGCCCATCCCGGTGATGGGACTCGTGCCCCAGCCCTCGCTGGAGGACACGGATACCGTCGGTCTGGGATACGGTCAGGACGCTCGTGGATACAGTGAAATGACGGCGAGCGTCACCTATACACTCTGGCGAAACCCGACTGACCGCTCCGACCCGATGAACCTTGCGGACCTCGACGAGCAGTCGCGGAGGGCGATCGAGGATGTTCCGCCATGGCCGCGACCTGCGTGGCTGGTCGAGCAGGTGGAGCGAATGCGCTACCCGCAGCTGTGGGAGGCCGTGCGAACCACCTGGCACCGTGACTCATCCGAGCGTTATTCGGTCCGCAGCGTGCTGGTCGACCACGTCAACTACATCCTGAACCAGTACCGGCACGAGCTCGGACTGAGCGGCAACCCCTGGGACCAACCCGCAACCACAGTGACCGACGTGATGGTCAATGGTCAGGTCACTGTCCTCGTCAATGGAGTCGAAGTGCCCGGCGCGGAGGTCAATACGGACCCGTTCGTATACGGCATCGGCGCGGAACTAGCAGGCGGTGGCGTCGTGGCCGCCGTGCTTCCACGCGCCGAGCTCAAGCGCGTCCAGGTCCAGTTCACAACCCGGGGATAGCGACCACGCCCCGGTGCCCGCAAGCCGATCCATCTGGGGAACCGTCAGTGCGAAACAACTACTAAAACGGTCCCCCCTGAATTGCTGTAAATCGCTCACAAACTCAAGGCGTCAACTATGAACATGAACCTGGCTCGATTCATCATTGACGCAGTCATCACGGCGGTGATCTTGGTGATGTCCTGCAGGACGGTCATGTCTTCGAGCGGGTTGCCGTCGACCATGATGAAGTCGGCGTAGAAGCCGGGCAGGACCTTGCCGGGTTCGTTGGGCTTTTCGAAGAGTTCCCCGCCGAGGGCGGTGGCGGCGATGATGGCTTCCATTCCGGTGTAGCCGAAGAGCCTGACGAAGTGGTCCAGGTCGCGGGCGTAGGTGCCGCGGGGTGTCCAGGCGAAGCCGTAGTCTCCGCCGGGAAGGTTCGCGATGCCGCGGCGGCGCATCTCCTGGATGGCTTTGCAGGCGATTTCGTGTTCACGGGCGTAGCCAGCCTTTTCAGCGGCTTCGAGCATGTCCATGCTTTCGTCGGCGATGTAGGAGGCGTGGTAGATCATGTCCACTCCGGTCTTCAGGGAGATGATGACGGAGTCGCGGCTGTGGGCGCGGGTGCAGACGCGGACGTGGCGGCGATGGGCCTCGTCGACGGCGACCTGAAGTTCTTCTTCCGTGATGTAGGTGTCGGTGGCTGCCTTGGAGCCGGTGATTTCCTCCCCGGAGATGCGGAGTTTGATCTGGTCCACGCCGAGTCCGATGGTTTCGCGGTCGACCTTGCGCATTTCCTGGACGCCGTCGGCGATCTGGGCGATGCCGCGGACGAGTGCGCCGGCGGTGGTGGCGGTTTCCTGGGCGTTGGCCAGATACGGGGGCCGGGGATGTCGCCGGCGTTGATGGCGTTGCGGACCACGACGTCGAGGCGCTTCTTGGCGCTGGCGGCGCCGAAGCACATGGTGTAGCCGTAGTCGATGTACGTTTTGGCGGACTGCACGGTGTGAAGCAGGTGTTCTTCCACCTGCGTGGTTTTCAGGCCGTTGAGGTCCCCGTTGTTCAAGGTGAAGTGGGTGTGGGCGTCGCAAAGGCCCGACATCAGGGTCTGGCCGCGGCCGTCAATGACCTTGACGTCCCCGCGGGGCAGGTTTTCGCTATAGACTTATGGCACAAAATGCCTATAAACACAATCAGTTATATTTTCACAGAATAGTTTAGGAAGAATTATGTCCTCTACGTGGTCATTGGTTACCACAGTAAAAGCGCCTGATGAATTAATAGAAAGATTCATTCACCATTACATCAATCTTGGCGTTTCGAAGATGTATATATTTCTAGACTCCCCAGATGATCAAGATATATATAACAAAGTAAATGATGATAGAGTTGTTTTTCTCTTATGCGATGATAATTTCTGGAAATTCAGAGAGCATTTCCATCCACTAAGATATAAAAAGGGTGAGCGTCCTGATTATGTCGAATATAGGCAGTATCATAATTTGCTTCACGCATCATCCATCTGCGAAACAGAATGGTTGTTGAACGTTGATATTGATGAGTTGCTTTTCCCGATGAGTAACATTGAAGAAGAGCTGTCATACATTCCAGGCAACGTATTTTCTGCTTTAATTCGGCCTCTAGAGGCTGTTTATCTAAACAAAGAACCAGAGTCGCTAATTAATACATTCGACACCAGATACTTCAAATCAAGAAGAAAGATCGATTATGATTTCTGGAATGAGATTTATCCAGATGAAGGTTTGAAGCATAAGTCTGGGTTCTTTGGCCATGTCACCGGAAAAAGTTTTATCAGAACATCCGAGGATATTTTTAGACCGTCATGTCATTTGCCGGTCCCCATGAATGAAAATTTCTCTCACGGATTCGTGATGAACTCAATGTTCGTATTGCATTTTGAGGCAATGACAAGACCACTGTTTGTGCAAAAGATGATTAACCGCGCAGGTAAGGTTTACAACACCCCGTTCCTGGATGAGGCGTCTAAGATTAGAATCAAGTACCTCACGGATCGTTATGCAAAGAGCGGTGAAGAATCACTTCACGATGCATATTTAAAGATGCATGTTTTTGATGAAAATAAAATGTCAAAATGTTTAGAGGCTGGATTTGTAGTTAACATTGATGACCGAGAGTTCATAAATAAAAATGTCACCAACTCTCATGGCGACATCATGGCCTATTCAGTTCGTGAGGATATGGTTAGAGCCGTAGATGAAGCGGTGCTGGATAACGCTAGCTTTATCCCCATCAGGATTACTGCTAATTATGATAGCTCTGAATGTTTCATATCATTCATTCAAAGTGGAAAGGCGAGTTTTGTCTGCTCGGATAGAGACGGCGTTCCGCGGAAATCCAAAGGGAATGTTGCTCAGATCTTCGGATTAAACAAAGACAAGAACGGACTTGTATCTATTAAGTTCGATTTTAAGCACGATGAAAAAAGGAATCCTCAATTTCTCACTGCAAATAGATCGGGTGCAGTTGCGTTCTCTAAGGAAGTTGCAAAGGATTGGGAGAGGTTTAGCGTTAATTAGTACAAAAGGACTTTCACCCCTGGGTGCGGGGCTTGGGTGGTTGGGATCGCTGGCCTGTGGCTGAACTTAAGGGGCTCATGATTGTCATCACACGGCTTTCGATCCCACGGTCAGTCTTCGCACAAGTACACCTTGAAGGCGGCTGGTTCGTAACCCTGCCTGATCGATCAAGCCCGGTGAGGCGTTGTTCGGTCTAAGAGGCCGGGGCTGCTGTGAGCGGCACGGGGACCATGTCCTGGAGTTTTTCAAGGGTGCACCCGAAGTTCTCCCGCACCTGGGGGCGCAGCAGGTAGGGGTTGCCGGGTCCGAAGGCTGCGGCGAGCGTCTGGACGGTGCATCAACGTGGTCAAGCATGAGGGTGTGCACAATGTGCACACCCTGGCCGTCGGATCGGTTCGTACAGGTGCCGGACTGAGACGGATTCCCTGTGTTTTTGGGGGAGTGACGGACTTTCAAGGCCCGGAATCCCGTTCGAGTCCCACCTCGGGCACAGTGGTTGAGCGGGTCAGGCGCCCGGGAGTAGTGGTGGCGGACGTTGTGTGCTTCCAGCGTGACCAAGGAGCCCTTATGGGGATGTCTAACGTCGGCTGCAATTTTGGCCAAGGGACACTGGCCGTACTGCTCCCGTTTTCCACGAACATGGCCGGCGTTCCTAGCCTCGCGTTCTTCGTCGGCGCGGTAGTGCGCCTACGAGCCGTAACGGCGCAGTAACGCCGGACACGGTTGACTCGAACCGGCATACCGCGGCCCGCCGCGCCGCTATGGCTGTCTGGAGCGTTTGGAGGAAGCAATGCCATTGCAGCAATACGGTGTCCTCGCCGCCCGTGCGGTCGGCAGCCGGCGCGAGGGAGCGGCCGATACACCGCACTACCAGATCCACCTCCGCGACGCCCGGGGCACCGACTACCGGGCGGCGGTGAACGTGAAGTCCCAGCAGGCACCGTCCGAGCTGCTCTACCTGGCGAATGACGACTTTGCCCACCATATCCTGGGGCTGCTGCCCGGCGCCGCTGCCGGCTGGACCCCGCTGCCCGTCGGCCCGGGCGGCCCCAACCTTGACTTCATCCGGGGCAACCTCTTCGACCCGGCGGCACTGCGCCTCCTTCCGCCGGACGTAATAGGTCCGGACAACGATCTGGCGGACCTGCTGGACCACTACGTCCAACGGGCAATTGCCAACGACCAGGCTTTGCTCTACGTTTTCGGTCAGCGCTTTGGACCGGAGCCAGGCATCCCGGACAAGGTCTTCGGCTTCGTCCCCGGCAACGGCGTCCACGACATCCACATGAACCAAGGCAACAGCGGCGCCTTCACCAGGGATGACGGCGTGTGGCAGGACGGCGGGATGCTGATGCACTTCCCGGCAGAATCCCGCTGGGTCGGCATCTTCCTCGCCTTCCAAAGCCAGGCGTGGCACACCGACGACGCCACCGGCCACACCATTCCCAACACCCCGCCACGGCCCCAACCCGGTGCAGCGGCAATGCGAATCCTGGCCGCACTGGTCAACCCCGCAGGCCCGGCACCGGAGGCCGAATCCGTGCTGCTGATCAACGCCTCCCCGGATCCTATCGACTTGGCCGGATGGCGGCTTGCGGACCGGCTGATCAACACTTGCCCGGTACCTTCCACATCCCTGGGCGCGGGTGGGACGCTTCGCGTGCCGCTGGGCGGCGGCGTCCAGTTGGGCAACAACGGGGGCGCCATCACGCTGCTGGATGCGCAGGGGCTGAAGGTCGACGGCGTTTCATATACCGGGGAGCAAGCGGGGCGGGAGGGGTGGACCGTCGTCTTCTGACCGGGGCCGACGTAGCCCGGGCTCCGGCTAGATGCTGGTTCGCGGAATCAGCGAACTCACCCAGTAACGCTGGAGTAACGTCACGAGCTGTTCACTGTCGATAGCACGCCATGGCGAACATTTGATTCACACAACCGCAAAGCGGGACGGCCGTAGGCGGGCCTGCAGACACCAATGAACCAGAGTTGTTCCAGCTCGTCAGATCCCTTAGCTGACCTGCCCCGCTGTTCAAGGAAACGGAGACAAAAATGGCTGATGCCAGCAGGAGTTCGGACCGGACGCGCAAGGTAGATTCCCTGCACCTGACACCGTTGCTCGGAAGCGAGCGGGCACCAGCTCCGAACGTTGAAGGGACCCGGGCAGCCCTCGACCCAGATCAGGTCATCGAGATAACACTTATTCTGCGCCGACAGGAACAGATCCCGGCGGCCTCACTGAGCAAGCCGATGGCTCGAAAGCAGTTCGTCGCACGGCACGGGGCATCCCAGAACGATATCGATCTCGTGACTCAAACTCTGACGGAATTGGGAGCACGGGTCGTCGAATCCGACGCTGCCTCACGGCGCGTGCGGGTCTCCGGTACGGTGCGTCTGTTAAGCAGGATCTTTGGAACATCCCTTGATCAGGTGACCAGCGAAGCGCCCAACGGCAAAATGGTGGTCCACCGTCACCGGACGGGTGGACTGAGTATTCCCCAAACCTTGGACGGGGTTGTCACCGCAGTCCTGGGCCTAGACGACCGCCCCCAGGCCCGTGCTCATTTCAGACCGGCCGCAACCGGCCCTATCAGCTACACGCCCCTGGAGCTTGGAAAAATCTACGACTTCCCTGCGGAGACGGACGGCACAGGGCATACCCTTGCGATCCTTGAACTCGGCGGCGGTTATGAAAGCGAAGATTTGGACACATACTTCCAAGGACTCGGCATTGACTCCCCGTCAGTAACTGCCGTGGGAGTCGATGGCGGATCCAATCAGCCAGAGCACGATCCGACCGGCGATGACGGTGAAGTGCTGCTGGATGTCGAGGTCGCTGGGGCCCTAGCCCCGAAGGCGAATATCGTCGTCTACTTCGCACCCAACAGCGACGCCGGATTCGTGGACGCCCTCAGCAGCGCGGCCCATGCCGATCCGACACCCACTGCGATCAGCATCAGCTGGGGGCAGAGTGAGGACAACTGGACCGCGCAGGCCCGCAAAGCCCTCGACCAAGCGTTGGCTGATGCCGCCGCCTTAGGCGCAACCGTCACCGCAGCCGCCGGCGACAACGGCAGCAAGGACGGCGTCACCGACGGCAGAGACCACGCCGATTTTCCCGCTTCAAGTCCACACGCGCTGGCCTGCGGTGGAACACGGCTTGAGGCTGACACCGCCACCGGAATTATCAAATCGGAAACCGTGTGGAATGAAAATCCCCATTCGGCCACTGGCGGTGGCTACAGCGACAAATTCTCAATTCCGCCTTGGCAACGGACGGCGCTCTCACACGTCAAAGGAGACAAAAAGCATGCTCCTCGCAACGGCAGAGGCGTGCCGGATGTCAGCGGCGTGGCTGACCCGCAAACAGGATACAAGGTCCGCGTAGACGGCACCGACTCGGTATTCGGAGGCACCAGCGCCGTCGCCCCCCTCTGGGCCGCCTTGGTAGTCAGGCTGGCGCAGGCAGCAAACCGCCGGTTCGGGCTCCTGCAGCCTCAGATTTACAATTCAACATCTGGCGGAAAACCCGCGCCCGGGTTCAGGGACATAAGGAGCGGCGATAACGGAACCTTCTTTGCAGGTCCAGGTTGGGATCCCTGCACAGGATTGGGCACCCCGAATGGCAGAATCCTGCTGAATCAGCTCAAGGGGGTTAGCCATTAAAGCACCGTGACGGCTATCCGGAAATAATCAGCAGTTGGTCGGCCTGGTGTCCGCTGACGGCTGAGCAGCTGAGCAGCTGAGCCGAGACCGGCATACAGCCCGTCTCCTAGCGGGGTTCGCACCGGCGGTCAACCCGAGGAACGTTGGCTGAATGACACGAGACGCGACTGCATCTCCCGGTACGGGGTGGCGGCGGGCACTTGCTTGCCGTCACGCAGGGCGCTCGCCACGTTCACCGCCGCGTCAACTGCTGCGCGGTACGGCAAGGAACCGGAACTCACCCGCCGGACCCCCAGCTCACCCAGCTCGGCAACAGTCAGCGAGGGATGTGCCAGCACGTTGATCGGCAGCCCAATGCCAGCGGTGATGGTCTGGATGTCGTCCGGAACCACAAGTCCGGGGACAAAGATCCCGTCCGCCCCGGCGTCGGCGTAGACACCGGCACGGAGCAGGACGGCATCCACAGTGGCCTGTTCGCCGAGCCATATGTTGTCTACCCGCGCGTTGATGAACACAGCCGGGCTGCGTCGCTTGACGGCGGCAACCTTGTCGGCAAAGGCGGATGGATCGACCAGGTGCCCGGCCGTGCTGTCCTCCAAGTTGACCCCGGCCACGCCGAGGTTAGCTAGTTGCGCCACATGTTCTGCAACCTCGGCGGGGTCATCGGAGTAACCGTCCTCGACGTCCGCGGTGATGTGGACAGGCAGGCGGCACAGCTGCGCCACGAGTGCGGCGGTTACCGTCTTGCTGTACCGAACCCCGTCCGGCAGCCCGGCACTTGCCGCAATGCCAAAGCTGGTGGTGCCGACGGCCGGGAATCCCGCTGCCGCAAATGCCAAGGCGGATCCGATGTCCCACGCATTGGGCAACAGGAGTGGCTCGATAGTGTGGTGGAGTTCCCGAAAAGTCGCCATTCTCGTGCCCATCCCCTGCCAACCGAATAGATAGATCCCCGATCAGTCTACAAACGCGGCCGGGTACCGCAAGGGAGGTATGGGGGACCGAAGGAGCCGAGCCGGGGGAGTTTCCTTTTCCGTTGGTCGTTCGTGCATCGGGCCCCTCCTTCTTAGGCTTTTGGTGGCCGTGTTACCTCTTCTTTGTGGGTCCGGGCGGGAGCGACATGACTTCCGTGCAATCTGGAGAAGCCGGTGCCGTGGTGCGTTTCTGCAGTGTCTCTTGATTTCCGTTGTCGGACGGTGCTTCTTGCATTGCTACTTCTTCACGGCGCCCCGTAGAGTGCGTCGAGTGGACAGTGATGCTGGTACGTGGTTCCTGAGTCGCGCTGAGCGGGGGAATCTGGCCACAGGTGAGCAAGCGGGTAGTGCCGGGTCGCCGTCCTGGTCGGAGGGCAACCTCGTGCGGCCCCTGATTCATGGAGCCACCTACTTCGCCCGACTGCATGAGGAGCTTATGTCTCTGCATGCGGGAGACAGTGTGTGGTTCACCGACTGGCGTGGCGATGCCGACGAGCGGCTGCTGGCGGACGGACCGTCGATCGGCGATCTGCTCGCGGGGTTGGCTCGCGCGGGAGTGGACGTGCGGGGCCTTGTTTGGAGATCCCACGGCGAGCGCGTGTCAGCCCCGATGAGCGGCCGATCCAACGAGCTCCTAGGTCGTCAGATCAACGAAGCCGGCGGAGAGGTGCTGCTGGATCAGCGAGTACGCTTGTTCGGCTCCCATCACCAAAAATTCTTCGTCATCCGCCATCGTGACAACCCCTCGCGGGACGTCGCGTTCGTTGGCGGGATCGACCTTTGCCACAGCCGTCGAGACGATGCCGATCACGCCGGAGACCCGCAAGCGGTGACCATGGATTCCCGGTACGGGAAACGACCCCCGTGGCACGATGCAGCCCTCGAACTGCGTGGCCCCGTGGTGGGAGATGTGCTCGCAGTGTTCGCTGAACGGTGGAATGACCCACATCCCCTGGACCGACGCACCCCTTACCGGATGCTGCTGCAGCGTCTCGCCCGTATGCCCCGGCACCCCAAGCCGCTCCCGGCCACTGCACCGCCACCACCACCGGCGGGACCTCACGCCGTGCAGCTGCTCTGCACTTACGGTGTGAAACGTCCCCCGTTCCCGTACGCACCTGCCGGAGAGCGCAGCGTTGCCCGCGCCTACGCGAAAGCCTTCGCTCGCGCCCGCTCCCTGATCTACATCGAGGACCAGTACTTGTGGTCGACAGAGGTCGCAGCCGGAATCGCGGAGGCTCTCGAACGGAACCCCGAATTGAACGTGATCGCCGTCGTGCCCCGCTACCCCGACTCCGATGGCCCCCTCGCAGGGCCGCCTAGCCGGATCGGGCAACTGCGCGCCATCAGAATGCTGCGCCGGGTCGCGCCCGACAGGGTCGGCGTGTTCGACCTGGAAAACAGCACCGGAACACCGATCTACGTCCACGCCAAAATCTGCATCATCGACGACACCTGGTTCACCTGCGGCTCAGACAACTTCAACCGCCGATCATGGACCACCGACAGCGAGCTCACCTGCGCCGTACTCGACATGACGGCCGCCGACCGGGAGCCTCCCGGCACAGACACCGGCTACGACGCTCCCCGACTGTTGGCACGCGGGCTCCGCCTCCAACTCTGGGCCGAACACCTGGGCCTGGACCAGAACGATTCCCGACTCCACGACCCGGCGACCGGGCTCGAACTTTGGAACACCACCGCCGACGCTCTCGACCGCTGGCACGAAACTGGCCGCCGCTCGCCCCGACCCACCGGACATGTTCGCCACCACAGTCCAGAACCCGTGTCGGTCCTCCAGCGCCGCTGGGCGGTTCCGATCAGCCGCCTCGTCGTGGACCCAGACGGCCGCCCACACAGGCTGCGCGGCACCACCCAGTTCTAGGCAGGCAACGGTGGTGTAGAGAGGGCCGCACTTTCCTTTGCGTGCGTCGCGATAGATAGCGCCAGGCACGCTTCCATAAATATGCCGGAGACCGCGCTTCGGATCACTGAAGACTGGGGCAGGAACCATGCCCGGACTGACCGGACAACGAACCTTAGTCCTGCAACTGGAACGGGCTATGGGCGCTGGGCCGACAGCTGAGTCTCGGCTCACCAGTTCATTCAGGGGCGGCGGCGCCCCACCCACAGCCCGTGCAGCAGCGGTACCCCTGAGGCGATCATCAGCACGGTGCCGAGCACCGTGTCGTCCGCTCGGACGACGGAACCTGCGATGAGCAGGGCGCCGAATATCAGTGCCGAGGCCGATCGCTTTGCCGTGCGGTTAAGCCGTGCTATCTGCCGTTCGAGGCGCGGGTTGGTCACGGCCAGTGACCCGTCCTCGATTCGAGTGACAAGCCCATCCAGGCGTTTCGGTAGGCGCAGGGCGACCCCGGCGGCGTCGAGCGCCTGCTGAGCCACGTCCTGCACGATGTTGCCGCGCTCGTCGCGCAGCAGCTGCCCTGCATAGGGTTCGACCGAGTCCCACAGGTTGAACCGGGCGTTCAGCGAGCTGCACACACCCGAGGTCAGTGACATCGCACGGATGATGAGCAGGAAGTTCTCCGGGAGCTGGAATGGCAAAGAGCGAACTAGGTCGCCGAACTCTGCCGCGAAATCACGGAACTCCCGCGGGTCCACCTCCCGAAGCTCGGCGAAGCCCATCCCGCCAAACCGGGCGAAGAGGTGAGTCATCGCCCGTTCAAGCTCGGCCGTCTCGGCCGACGGTACCAGCACGCCCACGTCGCTGATCGCGCTCACCAAGCCCTTACCGTCACGCGAGGCGGCCGCGATCAGCAGCTTCCGCAGGCCGTTGCGAGTGGTTGGCGGAACCTCGCCCATCATGCCGAAGTCGATGAACGTCAGCTTCCATGGGCGCTCTGCGGACGAATCGGTAACCGGAGTGACAAAGATATTGCCGGGATGCGGATCGGCGTGGAAAAAGCCGTTCGTGAACAACTGGTCGAACATGACCGACGCGAAAACCGTGGCAACCTGCGCCGGATCGATGCCCGCCGCAAGAAGCGCCTCGGAATCCGTGATCTTGATCGCCGTGACATCTTCGAGGGTGAGCACGCGGCGGCTGGTCCGCTCCCATGCGACGTCGGGCACAGTCATCCTGTCGTCGTCGGCGAAGTCAGCGGCAAAGCGCTCTGCATTCGCTGCCTCATGCAGGTAGTCGATCTCCTCGAGACTGGTTTGCGCAAACTCCTCAACCAGTGCGGGCACGTCGGCACGATCGGACACGAGGCGCACGTGGCTTAGCCAGCCGCCCACTTTGCGTAGCGCAGCCAGGTCGACGTCGACAATCGCGTGGATGCCCGGGCGCTGCACCTTCACGATCACGTTATCGAGCCCGGTGTCGGCGGCATCGGTGTGAAGGAGTTGTGCCCGGTGCGCCTGCCCGAGGGAGGCGGCGGCAATTGGGGTCTCCTCGACCGAGGCGAAAACCTGGTCCAGCGGGGCGCCCAGCTCCGCCTCGGCAAGTGCACGGATTGCGGGGAACGGGACGGGGGGCACCTCGTCCTGCAGTCCCTCAAGCTCCCTGGTGATCTCGGGCGGAAGTACGTCGAGCCTGGACGAAAGGAACTGACCAACCTTGATCATCAGACCGCCCAGGTCCACCGCTAGCGCGTGGAAGTGCTGCGCGAAGCTCCGCATCCTCTTCGCCCGAGTGCGATCGGCAATTCTGCCTAGCCCGACGCGGGGGAGGAGCAGCTCAAACCACCACGTCACCGCGAGATGCCACGCGGCGAAGCGCAGGATACGACGGTAACGGACACGGGTGTCCCCGGCGCCGGGTACCGGATCTGCTCGGTCCCGACGAACCGACGTCACCGCCGTCAGTCCTGGGCGAGGATCGAATACAGCCGACGACGTGCCTCGTCGAGCACCGCCACGGCCTGCTGCACCTGCTCCGGCGAGCCGGTGCGACCCACCTGGGACGCGGCCTGCGCGAGCTCGACGCCGGCTTTGGGCAGTGCCGCAAATCCGGTGCCGGATGCCGGGCCGGTTGACTCCCATGGCGCTGACGCATCGGCGCGCGCTACATCCTCTCGGCCTGCTTCGGTCAGCGAGTAGATCTTGCGGCCGTTGGACTCCTCGGCACGGATGAATCCCTCATCGGCCAGCAGTTGCAGCGTGGGATAGACGGAGCCGGCACTCGGCTTCCAGCTGCCCTTGCTGCGCTCCTCGATTTCACGGATGATCTGATAGCCGTGCATCGGCCGCTCGGCGAGCAGGGCCAGCACCGCCGACCGCACCTCGCCTCGCCCCGCGCGGGTGCCCGAGCGCTTCTCAAACCTTGAACGCAACTCTTCAACGGCCTGCCACATGCCGTCGAAGCTGGGGCCGCCAAATCCGGCCGCCGGGTATGAATTACGCATGCTGCTCTCCTTGGTGAATCGCGAACGATGGTCAACGATACATCCCGATATACGCCAAAACCAGCAGTGCGAGAAGCCGACGGAGTGGGGGCCACGCACGAAGTTCCCGGCAATGCCGTCCACGGAGAATCCGACACCACCTGATGTGTCATGCCTGGGTTTGTGGCGGCCTGGGATACCGCGGCTCGGAAGCCTTTTGCTTTTCGCGTCCCGCGGATAATCTCGGGGCATCCGGACGCGGGGACTACAGCCCCTTATCAACAGGCAGTCGCGGACGGGCAGCACACAACCAACCATCTCCAGCAGCTCTAGGAAAGAAGCAGCTCATGACTGATGACCAGGTGGCAGCGAATCTCAAAGGCATGGATGATCTCGACTTCACCGGTTGGAATAACGCCGACTGGAACGGGGTCTTCGCCCATCACCACACCGACGACGTCCTGGTGGACTGGAAGGGCCAGGAACCCACCCATGGCGTCCAGGAACACATCGACGCCATGAAGGCCTACGTCGAATCTGCCGGTGGCACACCGCCGCAGATCACCTCCCACCCGATCGCCTTCGGCTCCGGCGAGTGGACCTGCGTGATCGGCGAGTTCGAAGGCGGCGGCCGCATGGTGACCGTCGCCAAGTGGAAGGACGGAGCGATCGCCGAGGAATACATCTGGGCATGACCGCCGTATGAGTGAGCGACAGGGGACCCAGCGGCGTGCAAGCCAAGCCGCCGGGTCGCCTTCGATCATGACGACCGGACCTGCGCGGGGCAGCCTAAGTGTATTGTTCCCGGGCGGTGAGCGTTTCTACAGCGTCTCTGTCGCGATCCTCGAGCTTTCGCCCAGCAGGAACGCTACAAATCGTTTCGGGCTTCTGCGCGTTCCTCAGCCAGGTAGAGCTCGTTGCCGTCCGGGTCTGTGAAGAAGGCCAGCTTGACGGGGCCGTCATCGATTATGGACCCGTGGAAGAGCACTCCGTGACTCTCCAGCGTAGAGACCACCTTTTCGATCGGCTCGTCGACGCCGAATCCCACGGTGATTGCGCCGGGAGTGCCCGGAACGGGGCTGCGCGGGCCAGCGGGGTGCAATCCGAGCTGCAGCCCGCCGCCCGCGTCGATGCCGGCCCAATGATTGCCCGCACGGAAGGCCAGGCGCAGGCCCAGGATCTCGGTATAGAACTGCACCGAGCGGTCCATATCGCTCACGTAGATCGTCGCGTTTCCGCCCTTTATCATGTGGGCACTATAGCGCCGATCCCGGCCCAAACCGCTCCCCGCAGCCTCGTTCCGCTCACTCATTGTCGTGCCGGCGGGAGCCGCCGATCAATGAGGCGGCCGGGATGTTGCCTTTCAGTACGCGTGTTGGATGGGAGGTTCAATGGCTAAGCGGGAAGGTCGCCGTTCGACCACCGTCGACAACAAGGTTTGTTCCCGTGACATATGAGGATTCAGGGCCCAGTAGCCACAGCGCCGCGGCCGCAATCTCCTCAGCCAGGGCGAACCGGCCAAGCGGTACGGACGCTTCGTCTCGGGCGCGTTCTTCTTCGTTCGCGAACTCGGCCGCAAGCATGGGAGTATCTGTCGTGCCTGGCGATAGTGCGTTGACCCGGACACTGGCCGGGGCGAGCTCGGCGGCCAAGGATCGCACCATCGACAGGACGCCGCCCTTGGTCGCGGTGTATGCGGTGTAGCCGGCCTGGCCGACGAGGGATAGTTCGCTGGCAGTGCAGACGAGCGATCCGCCGCCGTTGGATGAGAGCGTTCGCGCCGCGGCCCTGGCGAAGTGGAAAGTGCCGGACAGATTCACCCGGATCAGTCTCTGCCAAAGCTCGTCGGACGTTTCGGCGATAGGCGCAACACTGGAGATTCCGGCGGCGTTGAAGGCCCCGCTCAGGGGGCCGAGTTCGGCTTCCGCCCGGGCGAAGGCGCTATCGACCTGCTTGGACTCAGACACGTCGGCTTCGAGGAAGACCACAGCGCCCGACAGTTGGCGTTTTGCGTCATCAAGCAGACGGTCCGGGAGCCCGACTGCCGCAACCTTTGCCCCTTGCGCCAGAAGGGCCCGGGCGGTCGCGAGACCGATGCCGGAGCTGGCGCCGGTGACAAGGTAGGCCTTGTCCTGAAAATGGCTCATGTCTTCTCTTCCCCATTGGTTGTGGCAGGGCGGGCAGTATGCCCCCGGTCACGACTCGGGGGCACATGCCGGAAATTGCCGATTTAGCCTAGATGGCTGATTTAGCCAACGAGCGCACGAGTGTGGTCGTTCAGGAATATTCCGCGGGGGTCGAATTCCCGGCGTACCTGGATGAAGGTGTCAAGCTCCGGGTAGAGACGCTCCAAGCGGTTCCTCGTCATGAAGTGGATCTTGCCCCAGTGTGCACGTGGCGCGAATTCCTGCAGTACGGCATCTGCATCCCGGAAGAAGGGCCAGTAGTCGGTTCCCGGTTCGGTGGTCAGGGTAATGACGGTGGTGTCGCGGCCTTGGAACTGGGACATGTACCCTTCGTCGGCTTTCACCCAGCGAACCTCAACGGGGTACTTCTGGTCGGAATGCTTGGTACGGATCAGGTCCTGGACAGCCTCGACGGCCTCCAGGCCGTGCTCGCTGGGAACAAAGTACTCGAGTTCATGGAACGGTGTGGTGAATCCGCCCGGGTAGATGCGGTACGCCCGGTCCAGCCGGGCGCCCTCCGTGCGGGAAATTTCACGCTCGTCCTGGATCTGGGCGATGTTGTACCGCTTGGTGTAGCTGCGGTTTGCCATGCTCTGGCCCGGCGAACCGGGCAGGTCCAGGAGCTCGCATGAATCGTCGTCCGGGCACCAGAGGAACGAGTAGTGCCTGTTCGCGTCGACGTCGGCCTGCCACGTTGCCGCGGTCTCAGCCCACGAGGGATACGTGATCTCCTCCTGCAGGTAATAGCGGTCCTCGACCGCCAGTTCGACCTCCAGGAAAATTCCAAGCGTCCCCAAAGCGACCTGGGCAGCCTTGAGTTCGCGGAGCTGCCCTTCACCGATTTCGACGATTTCGCCGTAGCCGTTGATCAGCCTGACCCAACGCAGGGCTGATGAGAAGCTGCCCAGGTTCTTTCCGGACCCGTGGGTGCTGGTCGAGAGCGCCCCGGCGATCTGCTGCTTGTCGATGTCGCCCTGGTTGGCCAGTGCCAGCCCCTGCTCCCACAGCGGATCGCCAAAGGCGTTGATGGTGGTGCCGGCCAGGGCCCGCGCGCGGCGCCCCAAGAGGTCGGTTCCGGTGATGGCCGAGAGTGCGGACATGTCCATGAGGACGCCGCCCGTCTGGACAAGCGGCGAGGACGAATGCCCCGAGCCGACTGCGCGTACGGGCAGGCCTTCGCGGATGGCGAACCGGACGGCGTCGAGCGCGTCCTGTTCAGTCCGCGGCCGGACGGTGAAGGCCGGCGTGGCGCTCTGGTTTCCGCCCCAATTGGTCCAGGTTACGTCTGTCCCGAAGGGTGCGGACGGGGTTGCGGCGCGCGCCGACGATGCGGTGTGGGGATGATTCGTGGTGGTCATTGCCGAGCTCCGATGCTGGTCTTAACGCTCATGCGCCGTGGTTGATCATGACGTGCTTGGTCCGGGAGTAATCGTCCAGGGCATACAGCGAGAGGTCGCGGCCGTAGCCGGATCCCTTGAATCCGCCCCACGGAACCTCGCAAGCCAACACCAGGTGTGAATTGACCCAGACGGTGCCGAAGTCGAGTTGTTTCGGAACGCTGAGCGAGAGGCTCGAATCCCGCGTCCATACCGAGGCAGAAAGGCCGTAAGGGCTCTCATTGGCCCGCGTAATGGCCTCTTCCGTGGAACCGAAGGACTCGACGGTGACGACGGGACCAAAGATTTCGTGGGTGGCAATGTGCGCCCCGGCCGGTACGTTGCTGATCACTGTGGGTTCGATGAAGTAGCCGGGGCCTTCCAGAGCGGAGCCGCCGATGGCCACCTGAAGACCGGCAGCCTTGGCCTCCGCGAGCGATTCCTTCACGCGTTCGAAGTGCGGGCGCGAAATCATGGGACCGATTTCGACGTCGTCTCCTGCGCCTGGAGCGCCGACGACGAGCGTGCCGACTTCACGTACCAGGTGCTCAGTGAACTCCTCAGCCACGGATTCGTGGACGAGAACGCGGCAGGCAGCGCCACAGTCCTGGCCGGCATTCCAGAAGCCGGCGTTTCGCACGCCGGCGGCGGCCGCGCGGAGGTCGGCGTCGGGGAAGACAACAACAGGGGCCTTGCCGCCGAGTTCGAGATGGACGCGCTTGACGGATCTGCCCGCCGTCTCCGCCACTGCCTGTCCGCTGACGACGCTCCCCGTCAACGCAACGAGGGCGACATCAGGGTGTTCGGCGAGCCGCTGCCCAACGGTTCGGCCCTGCCCCGTCACGACGTTGAGAATTCCATCTGGGATGCGTCCGGCTACCAGTTCTGCCAGCTTCAGCGTCGACAGCGGAGTCTGTTCCGAAGGCTTGAGGACGATGCTGTTTCCGGCAGCCAGGATGGGCGCGATTTTCCAAGCAGCCATCAGCAGCGGGTAGTTCCACGGGGTGATGACGCCGACGACGCCGACGGGTTCCCTGAGGATGACCGAGGTGTGTCCGGTGGCGTAGTCGCCACCTGCCATGGACGTCAGTGTGCGGGAAGCGCCCGCCATGAATCGGAACGTGTCTATGGTGCTGGAGACATCGTCTTCCGCGACGGTTCGCGGTTTGCCGGTGTTGGCGGACTCGATGATTTCGAAAGCTTCACGGTTGGCTTCAATGATGTTGGCGATCAGGGAGAGCACCTCGGACCGTTCCTTCGGTGTGGTGGCGCCCCAGGACTTCTGGGCCGCCACTGCCGCCTCAACCGCAATGTCCACATCCGCGGCCGTGCCGGCCTGCACGGACGCGATGACCTGCTCCGTGGTGGGGTCTACGACGTCGATGAGGCGAGTCGAGGAACCGGGAACAAACGTTCCGCCGATGAAGTGCCCCGTCGGAGGCAAAACGGGAGGCAAAACGCTGGCGCAGCTTTGTTCCGCGGAGGAGCGTCGGACTGTGAACTGCTCGAGGTGTGTGAGTGCCATGATAGTTAGCCTTTGCTTTCTGCGCCGGTCTCGGCGACGGAGTTTGTGAGGGGAGGGCGTTAGGCCCGGGGGGCTTCAATCAGATCAGCTGCGAATGCGGGCGACTGGAAGGCGGCCGCTTCAGACTTCCTCCGGAACATCCGCGCCGCAAAGTAGTACAGGGGTGCAACGACCACCAGGCCAGCAATCCAGGAGAGGTCCACGCCATTCATCGCTGCGGCAATAGGACCTGTGAACATCGCTGTTGCCGAGAACGGCACCTGGACCAGGGCGCCGGCAACATAGGCTCCGATCGCCACCCAGTTGAACCTTCCGTACACCCCGCCGTCGCGCTTGAAGAAGTCTTCAACCCTGTAGTCGCCGTGCCGCAGGAGGTAGTAGTCCACCAGGTTGATGGCTGTCCAAGGAACCAGGACGTACATCAGGAAGGACAGGAAGTTCGTGTAGAAGAAGATGAAATTGTCGCGGGCGAACAGCGCGATCAGGAGGGCGACGGTGAAGAGGAGGATCGCCGCTATGGTCCGGGTCTTGGCATGGGGCAACCAAGTCGGCCTGAACGTCTGCCCAATGGTGAGGGTGCACAGGACTCCGCAGTAGAGGTTCATGGCGTTCGACGCTGCAACGCCAAGGCAGAAGATTCCGATGACTGCCATGGTCCATGGCTGGAGCAGTGCTCCCAGGCTCCCGACTATTTCGACGTTGCTGCCATCGTTGATCAGTGACAGGGCGAGCGTTCCCACCAAGGCACCCAAGACCATCGGGAAGAGTGTTCCCAAGACGCAGCCTGAGTAGGATGCCCAGAACGCCGGTGCCGAGCCGGTGCCCTGAGGCATGTAGCGGGAGTAGTCCGAGACGTAGGGAGCATAGGCGAGCTGCCAGAGGGCGGAGACGGAGATGGTGGCCATGAAGCCCACCCAGTTGAAGTTTCCCTGGTCTAGGAAGCTGGCCGGCAATCCGTCGACGGCCAGGACCCAGACGAAGGCCAGCACCAGCGCCAGACCGGCCACGACGCTCAAGAAGCGTGCATAGGCGTGGATGAGCCGGTAGCCGAAGATGGTGGCAACGACGCTCACGACGCCAATGACAATGATGCCTGCGTCAACGCTGATGCCTGGGTTGACTGCGGCCAGCGCTTCGCCGCCAAAGACGAGGTTCGCAGCGAAAAACCCGACGTACATGACCACCACGATCACAACGATCAGCAGCGCCCCGTACGAACCGAACTGGCCGCGGGTCTGAATCATCTGCGCCACGCCCAGCTGCGGACCTTGGGCCGAATGCAGGGCCATGAAGATGCCACCGACAAGATTCCCAATGATGATTCCGACGATGGCGGGCACAAAGCTGAGCCCGAACACCGTTGTCGCGAGTCCGCCGGTCACGATGGTCATGATCATGATGTTGGAACCGAACCAGATGGTGAAAAGGTCCCGGGCTTTGCCGTGGCGTTCGTCGGCGGGGATGGGTTGGATGGTCTTGTCTTCGAGCCGGGGCACCTCGCCCGCGGCGACGGGAGTGGTTCGAGTGCTCATGATGCGCTCCAGGAGGCTGCTTGCAGTTCACGGACGGGGTTGGTGGAGGCCTTGCTGC
Source organism: Arthrobacter sp. ok362 (assembly GCF_900102785.1). Lineage (GTDB taxonomy): Bacteria > Actinomycetota > Actinomycetes > Actinomycetales > Micrococcaceae > Arthrobacter. Next base: position 7,543 of record NZ_FNGC01000017.1, on the reverse strand, counting down.
GGTTGACCATCAGTGCGAGCAGGTCGAAGACGAGGGTGGCCGCGGCGACTGTGGTGATGTCTGCGTGGTCGTAGGCCGGGGCGACCTCGACGACGTCGGCGCCCACAATGTTGATGCCGTTGAGTCCGCGGAGCAGTGCCAGGAGTTCGCGGGAGTGGAGCCCGCCCATTTCGGGGGTACCAGTGCCGGGCGCGTATGCCGGGTCCAGGACGTCGATGTCGATGGAGACGTAGACCGGGGTGTCGCCGAGCCGCTCCTTGACCTGCGCGATGGCTGCCGGGACGCCGATGACGTCAAGGTCCGAGCAGCGGATGATCTGGAAACCGAATTCGTGGTCGCGGAGGAAGTCGTTGCGATCATAGACAGGCCCGCGGATGCCGACGTGCATGGACTTGTCTTCGACCAGGAGGCCTTCCTCGAATGCTCGACGGAAGATGGTTCCGTGGGTGACCGGCTGATCGAAGTAGGTGTCCCACGTGTCCAGGTGGGCGTCGAAGTGCAGCAAAGCCACGGGTCCGTGGACCTTGTTCAAAGCCCGCAGCATCGGGAGGGCGATGGTGTGGTCGCCGCCGATCGAGATGAGCCTCTTGTCCTCACTGATCAGGGGCAGTGCCTGCTCTTCGATTTCGCGGACTGCCCGCGTGATGTCGTAAGGGGTGCAGGCGATGTCGCCGGCGTCCACAACCTGCGCTTCATAGACAGGTTCAACATCCAGTTCGGGGTGGTATCCGGGACGCAGAAGCCGGGAGGCTTCGCGGACTGCGGCAGGTCCGAATCGGGCGCCGGGCCGGAAGGAGGTTCCGCCGTCGAACGGTACGCCGACGATCGCAATGTCGTAGTCCGGAACGCGGTCGATTTGGGGAAGCCTGGCGAACGTGCCGAGGCCTGCATACCGGGGGACTTTTGTTGCGTCGACGGGGCCGATGGGCTTGTGCGTTGTCATGCGGAGATCCTTCGATTGCTGGGCTGCCGTGCGGTGACGCCGGCGGCGTTTCGGTGGGGGAGGCGCTGGTCGCTCGCCGTAGAGCGGGAAGTAAGTAATTCAATTCTTAGTGACGCGCATCACGGCGTATAGCGGTAGATTGACTACAAATGGCCGAGGCTCTTATACATATGTCTAAGGGTGTCTAGATGGTCGGAAACCAAGGAGCTGGGAGCGCAATTCCATGGCAATTACAGTGGCCGAGCTCTTGGCGGAACCCCAGCTGGGACTCACCCTTCTGGCCGGATCCGCAGGTAACCACAACCGGATCACGTGGGCCCACACCTCTGATTTGCCGAGACTGTGGGAATGGGTCACCGGCGGCGAGCTGATGATGACCAATGGCCTGTCCATCCCGGCCGAAGCTGCTGGGCAGGTTGCGCTCGCCGAGGCGCTGGTGGATGCGGGCGCCGGTGCGCTGGCCATCGGAGCGCAGATGCACGCGCCGGAGCTGATGCCGGAGTTCCTGGCTGCTTGTGAACGGCTGCCGCTGCCGCTGATCAACGTGCCCTACCCGCTGCCCTTCATCGCCATCGCCAGAACTGTGGCTGAATCTTCCCTGTTGGAGGAATCGCGGCGCCTGCGCCAGACCGCCCGCATTTACGACCTGCTCCGCACTGCTGGAACTTCCGAGGACCCCTTGCAAGGCCTTCTTCTGGGCCTCGGGGCTGAGCTCGATGCAGATCTGTTCGTCGTGGACCGGCGTTGCCTTCATCCGTGGCATCCGGACGGCCAGCCGCTGCCGGATTTCCTGCAGGCGGAATTGGCCCAGCTGACGGGGCGAATCTCCTTGGCCGGGAAGAAGTTCCAGTGGCATCGGCTTCACGGCAGGCACGTGTTGATGATGGATATCCCCACGCACGCCAATGCGCTCCTGGTGGTGCTGCCCAACAACGACCCCGTCCCGGACGCCGTCGTGCTCCTGCATGCGGCAACGGTGCTGGGGCTGGAACTTTCACGAAAGGTCCTGTCCCTGGAAAGCGAGCACCGTCTGGCGAGCGAATTCCTGCTGCAAGCGGTCGACGGTCGCCTGGGAACGGCGGAACTGGAGAGTCGGCTCACGGCTTTTGATGTTCCGGCCGAGGATTTCTTGGTGGTGTCGATATCGGCCGACCACGGCGAGCGGCTGGGGAACGTCCACGTCGAACTGTGGCGCCACGGTTTTCCGGCCGCTTGCCTGCGGCGCTTCAACACACTTCATGTGGCGGTGTCCGCTGCGGTAACGGACGATATTTTGATCCACTGCGCGGGTCCCGACGTCCGGATCGGCATCAGCTCGCCGACGTCTGCGCCCGGGATCCAGCGTGCGTTGCAGGAGTCGCTGTGGGCACTCGGCTCGGCCAAGGGCAACGCCCTGAATCTGGCCCGCTACGCCGAGGGCGCCTCGTGGCTGGGGCTCACGAGCTTCGAGGAAGGGACCGCGTTGGTAGAGCGGCTGCTGGGTCCGATCTTCGCTTACGAACAGAGCCAGGAAGGCGATCTCCTCGTGACGTTAAGGACCTATCTCGATACGCAGAGATCGTGGCAAAAGACCGCGGCGGCGCTCTTCGCCCACCGGCAAACCGTCATCTACAGAATCCGAAAAATCAGCGAATTGACGGGTCTGGACATGACCGAAACGTCCACTTTGGCTCAGCTTTGGTTTGCGCTTCAAATCCATGAGGCGATGCATAAGTAGGCCGCGAATCCGGCGAACCGGGCGCCGCGGCCGCCCGGTTCGCTCCATGAAGGGGCAGACGTCGTCCTCTTGCGTGGGGCAGGGGAACCGGCTACTGTGTGAATCGCGTCACTTCCGAGTGGCGCAAACGCTTTTGATCTGCGGCGGGAGAGTCCTGCCGGTACATCCAGTCAGGCGCCGTAGGAGCAAATCCTCCCCAGGAATCTCTCAGGCCCATGTACCGCCGCGGCGAGGCAACTCTGGAAAGCAGCCCGGATAACCGGGCTCACCGACGGTGCAAGCGGGCAACCACGTCTGCGGAATCTCTCAGGTCCAATACAGAGCGGGGAGGAACCCACATCATCGCGGCGCTCACAGGGCGCCTGAATCATGGAGTTCCTCTTGACTGTTCAATCAACCCCCACCGCCTTCGCGGACCGGCATATCGGCGCCCGGCGCCAGGCCGATGTTGACACCATGCTCAAGGCTATCGGCTACGACTCTGTCGATGGACTGGTGGATGTCGCCGTCCCCGAATCCATCCGCCAGGAGACTGCGCTCAGCCTGGGCAACGCGCTTAGCGAGGTCGAGGTCCTGGCCGAGCTTCGCCGGCTCGCCTCCAAAAACAAGACTGCCGTCCAGATGATCGGCCAGGGCTACTACGGCACCCACACGCCGGCCGTGATCCGCCGCAACATCCTCGAAGCCCCGGCCTGGTACACCGCGTACACCCCGTACCAGCCCGAAATCTCCCAGGGCCGCCTCGAAGCACTCCTGAACTTCCAGACCATGGTCCAGGACCTCACCGCACTCCCCGTGGCTAACGCCTCCCTGCTTGACGAAGCCACCGCAGTTGCCGAGGCCGTGCTGCTGATGCGCCGCGCCAACAAGTCCGCAGGACAGAAAGCAGGCGCCGCTGCGGGGAAGACTGTGCTGGACGCCGATTGCCTGCCGCAGACTATTGCCATCGTGAAGGGCCGCGCCGAGGCACTTGGCTTCGAGGTCGAGATCGCGGACCTGTCCACGGGCCTGCCCGGCGGCGTCATCAACGGCGTCGTCCTGCAGCAGCCCGGCGTCTCCGGCCGCGTGTTCGACCACTCCGCCGTCATCGCCGAAGCCAAGGAACGCGGTGCGCTCGTCACCGTGGCCGCCGACCTGTTGGCGCTGACCCTCATCACGCCTCCGGGCGAGCAGGGCGCCGACATCGCCGTCGGATCCGCCCAGCGCTTGGGCGTGCCGCTGTTCTTCGGCGGCCCCCACGCGGCCTACATGGCCGTGCGCGAAGGCATGGAGCGCACGCTTCCCGGCCGCATCGTCGGCGTCTCGAAAGACACGACCGGCCGCCAGGCCTACCGGCTGGCCCTGCAGACCCGCGAGCAGCACATCCGCCGCGAAAAGGCGACCTCCAACATCTGCACGGCCCAGGCACTGCTGGCCATCGTCTCCTCGATGTACGCGGTCTACCACGGCCCCGAGGGCCTCAAGGCGATAGCCGAAACGGTCCATGGCTGCGCCCGTACCCTTGCCACCGCGCTCAAGACGGCCGGCCGCGAGCTCGTTTCCGAGTCCTTCTTCGACACCCTCACCGTCCGCGTCCCCGGCAAGGCCCGCAATGTCATCGCCGCCGCCGAGGCACGCGGCATAAACCTGCGCGTCATCGACGCCGACACCGTCGGAGTCTCCGTCGATGAGACGACGACGCCGGAGGTCCTCTCGGCGGTGGCCGTCGCCTTTGGTGCCGGCCCGGTGGGCGCCGTGGCCGGGTTCGAACTGCCCGCCGCGGTTGTCCGGACGTCCGATTTCCTCCAGCACCCCGTGTTCAACACGCATCGTTCCGAGACGCAGCTGCTGCGCTATATCCGCAAGCTGTCCGACCGTGACCTCGCGCTTGACCGGACGATGATCCCGCTGGGTTCGTGCACCATGAAGCTGAACGCCACCGCCGAGATGGAAGCCATTTCCTGGCCCGAGTTCGCCTCGATCCACCCGTTCGCTCCGGACTCCCAAACGGCAGGCTGGCGCGAATTGATTGAAGGGCTGGAAGCTGACCTTACCGAGATCACGGGTTATGACCAGGTGTCCATTCAGCCCAACGCCGGTTCCCAGGGTGAGCTGGCAGGCCTGCTGGCGATCCGCGGCTACCACCGTTCCCGCGGCGACTTCCATCGCAACGTGTGCCTCATTCCGGCTTCGGCCCACGGTACGAACGCTGCGTCGGCTGTGCTGGCCGGCATGAAGGTTGTGGTTGTGGCCACGGCTGCGGACGGCACGATCGATGACAATGACCTCAAGGCCAAGATCGAGGCCAACAAGGACGTCCTCTCGGCGATCATGATCACGTATCCGTCCACGCACGGCGTGTATGACGCCGATGTCCGCGAGGTTTGCGATGCCATCCACGAGGCCGGCGGCCAGGTATATGTCGATGGCGCCAACCTGAATGCGCTCGTGGGCCTGGCCCAACCGGGCAAGTTCGGCGGGGATGTGTCCCACCTGAACCTGCACAAGACCTTCTGCATCCCGCATGGCGGCGGCGGACCTGGCGTCGGCCCGGTCGCGGCCAAGGCCCACCTGGCACCGTTCATGCCCGGCGATGCCAACACGGCCGCTCACGATTCTTCGTCGGGGACCGGTGTTGCAATCTCCGCGTCGCGCTACGGCTCGGCCGGCGTCCTGCCGATTTCCTGGGCGTACGTGAAGCTCATGGGTGGCCAGGGCCTGACCGAAGCAACCAAGTCCGCGCTGCTGGCTGCGAACTACATCGCCTCCCGCCTGGATGAGCACTTTCCCGTCCTCTACACCGGGGTGGGTGGGCTCGTGGCCCACGAGTGCATCCTGGACCTGCGCGAACTGACGGCCAAGACCGGTATCACCGCAGAGGATGTGGCCAAGCGCCTGATCGACTTCGGTTTCCATGCCCCCACGCTGGCGTTCCCGGTGGCGGGCACCTTGATGGTGGAACCGACGGAGTCCGAGGACCTCGTGGAAATCGACCGCTTCATCGAAGCGATGATCACCATCCGGGCAGAGATCGAACAGGTCGCCAACGGTGATTTCACAGTGGAGAACTCGCCGCTGCGCAACGCGCCGCACACGGCTGCCGCCGTCGTGAGTTCTGAATGGCACCGTGAGTATCCGCGAGAGCAGGCCGTCTTCCCGGTGTCCTCGCTGAAGCAGGACAAGTACTTCCCGCCGGTCGGACGGATCGACGGCGCAGCCGGAGACCGCAACCTCGTGTGCTCCTGCCCACCCCTCGAAACGTTCGAGGACTAAGGACTGACCCAATGACCGAAAAGTACACCGCTCTCTACGAGCAGCACAAAAAGGCCGGCGCTTCCTTCACGGACTTCGGCGGCTGGCAGATGCCCCTTAAGTACGACTCCGAACTCGCTGAGCACCACGCGGTACGTAACGCCGCCGGCCTGTTCGACCTGTCCCACATGGGCGAGGTCTGGGTCAGTGGCCCGGACGCGGCCGCTTTCCTGGACTACGCACTTGTGGGGAAACTGTCGGCGGTCGCCGTCGGCAGGGCGAAGTACTCGCTGATCTGCAACACCGACGGCGGCATCATCGACGACCTCATTTCGTACCGCCGCGCTGAGGACAAGTACCTGGTGGTCCCCAACGCGGGCAACGCCAGGGTGGTAGCCGCGGCTCTGGTCGAACGGGCTGGTTCTGCCCAAGAAGGCGGGTTCGACGTCGTCGTGGAGGACGCCTCCGCCGAGACCTCGCTGATCGCCGTTCAGGGCCCCCACGCAGAGGCCATACTGCTGACCCTCGTCCCGGCCGAGCAGCACGCGCTGGTCACCGAACTGAAGTACTACGCCGCTCTCGAGGTAGGGCTCACCGTCAACGGCACTGCCCAGGACCTGCTGATTGCCCGCACCGGCTATACCGGTGAGGACGGCTTCGAGATCTACATCCCGAACGTGGATGCGGCAGGACTGTGGGAGGCATTGCTGGAAACCGGTGCCGGCCACGGCCTCATCCCCGCCGGCCTCGCTGCCCGGGATTCCCTGCGCCTCGAAGCCGGAATGCCGCTCTACGGAAACGAGCTCTCCCGTTACGTCAACGCCTACGCCGCCGGCCTGGGCCCGGTTGTCTCGCTCGCCAAGGAAAGCGACCTCGTGGGCAAGGACGCACTGGCGGCGATCAAGGCTGCCGGGGTCGGAACCACCGTCGGCCAAAAACTCGTGGGCCTCAAGGGGCTGGGACGCCGGGCCGCCCGAGCCCACTACTCCGTCCTGAAGAGCGGCAGGCTCATCGGCGAAGTGACCTCGGGCCAGCCAAGCCCCACCCTGGGCTATCCCGTCGCGCTGGCCTATGTCGACGTCGAGCACGCCGAACCCGGCACCCTCGTCGACGTCGACCTCCGCGGCAAGCCGGAGCCCTTCGAAGTTGTCGCCCTTCCGTTCTACAAGCGGGACAAGTAAGTCCCGCTTGTAGAACGGGTGCCTCGGCGTACCCGGCTCCGGTCCCGGCGGGCCCCTCTCGGGAGCTCACTGTCGGTGATTGAGCCTTTCGAAACCAAACACAAAAGTCTAAGGATTGCGAAACATGAGCAAAGTAGTTGCTGAACTGAAGTATTCGGCCGAGCACGAATGGGTTGCCTCGGATGGGGCTGGGCCCGTGGGAATCGGGATTTCCGCGGTTGCTGCGGACGCCCTGGGCGATATCGTCTACGTGGATCTGCCCGAGGTTGGCTCGAGGGTGACCGCGGGGGAGACGTGCGGTGAGGTTGAGTCGACCAAGTCGGTCTCTGATCTGTACTCGCCGGTCACGGGTGAGGTGACCGAGATCAACGACGCTGTTGTCTCCGATCCCGCGCTGATCAACTCCGACCCGTACGGGGCCGGCTGGCTGTTCAAGGTCGCCGCGGAGTCCGAGGGCCCGCTGCTCTCGGC
>NZ_FNGC01000014.1 GCF_900102785.1 Arthrobacter sp. ok362 | reverse complement strand
ACTAATCACCGGTGCAAGCACCGGGTCATCGTTCGACTTGCATGTGTTAAGCACGCCGCCAGCGTTCATCCTGAGCCAGGATCAAACTCTCCGTTGAAGAAAAACAGACACAACCGGCGCCCCCGGGAAAACGGGATGCACAGGCTGCACAAAATTTGAAACCAGCTAAAAACACCAGACCACACCACGGGGTGGCGGGCCCGGCAAATTCAACCAATTCAATACAATAAATTGGTATCAACAAACTTGGCACACTATTGAGTTCTCAAACAACAGACACACCCGGCACCACCACAACCAATCGGTCAAGGATCGCTCCGGAGCAACTTTTCAAACTTACCCGATCTTGGGAGTCTTTGCAAATTCGCATTTCTGCGAATTACATTCTCTCAAGAAGGTCCCCACCGTTATTTAGCGCGCAAGTTTGCGGACCATTTTCAGGCTGTTTAGAAGGGGGTCGGTCGCTTTCTTTCCGCATCAGCGGCGGCGACTCGAATTACTTTACACGCCGGGGGGACCCCGCACAAATCGGCCCGCTGAAGGTGCCCCGTGGCGTCATTTTCCCCGGAACCCCGCGGAATCCGGCCACCGCGGCCTCCCCCAAACGCCGTCGGGCCGGTGTCGTACTTCTATGGAGTGGGTCACATCCTGCTATCCCTGTGGCAGAGCGCGCCTAAAACGCCGGAGAACCCGCCATCAACCCCGGTGGCTAGGAACCCGCGGCTATCTGTCCTCCAACAGAGCCTGCACCTGAAGCAGGAACTTCAGACCGCCGTCGGTCAGGTCCTTCTCCGTAAGCCGGAAGCGCGGGGCGGGAACCGTGAGCTGGAGGCAGTCCAGGGACTCGCGCACCGTGCGGTCGATGTCCCACGCCCACGACTCCGGGATCGGGTCTCCGGAACGGGTCGTGAAGCCGGCGGCCTCGAGCGCACTGAGAATGACTTTGTCGCGCAGGGTGTAGGACGGGGCAAATCCCTGGACCAACCAGTGCGCCGCGAGCCTGGTCATGAGTTTCAAAGCGTCGTTCTGCGGGGCTCCGATCGTCTCCACCATGTGGCCCCAGAGCTTGTCCGGCTCGGCCAGACCGACTTTGCCCATCGGGCCGAGCACCATCCTGCCGTTCCGCTTGCGCAGCAGCTTCCAGTCCAGCAGGTGCAAACGGAGGTTGAGCACGTCCTTGGCGTTGAGTTCACGGTTGCCCTTGCCCATGATCGCGTCGTGCCAGCCGAGCTCATCCAGCGTGCGCCGGACCATCGCCGGCTTCAGGTAGCCGTCCTTCGTCAGTTCCTGCCCCTCGCCGGCGGAGTTTTCCAGGAACCACATGATGGGCCGGAGCACGGCGTCCCGCTCGGCCGGTGTGAGCGGCCGCGGCCACAGCTGCAGGCTGAGCCGCCCGAGCCTCCGGTTGACGACGTCGAGGTCGAAGGCGCCGACGTCGAACGCCCTGGCCCGTTCACCGGTGACGCCCTCAAACCAGGTGGCGGCGTCATAAAACTCCGGGTGGTTCTCGTCCGCGAGGATCTTCGCGAGCCGGCGGTACCCGTGAGGGCCACCCGAGTCCTCCACAGGCCCGCGGTTGGCACCCTCCACACACGTGATGGTCCCCTCCGGGCACAGCCCGGACTCCACAAGCTCCACCTTGTGCGTCCAGGTGTCGCCAAAGTCGTACTCGTACTCAAAATCAGCGGGTCCGGTCCTCAGAGCGTCTATCAGCTCAAAGAGGACGACGCCGGAGGCCAGCTCCGCGTCGACGTCCTCAGCCGCTTCGTCGGGGCCAACAATCACCCGGGGCTCGCCGTTGCGATCGAGGCACCGGATGCCGTAAAGGTGACGGTCTTGCCACCCGAAGGCGCGCTGGATGGCGTCATGGAACTGCGGGATGGTGATGGTTTCGGGGAGGAGGAGGCGCCGCCAGATCTCGGGCTGAGTGCCTTGGATGCTGATCCGGAGGTCGTAGGCGGGGACGGTCTGCATGCTGGCCATCTTGCCAGAGGTCCAGTGCCGTCGGACGCCCAGATGTGGGCGTTGTGGATATCCGTGGCATACGGCGGGCGGCCTCGCTCCGCGTGCCATACTCAGAGCGTGACGACGTCGTACGCGTTCCGTGCCGAGCTGTGGCACTACCCCGAGCAAGCCGGCTGGCACTTCATCACGTTGCCGCCGGAGCTGGCGGAGCAACTCAAGGACGAAGCTGCCCCGTTCCGCAAGGGCTTCGGTTCGGTGAAGGTGAGCGCCTGCATCGCCGGGCAGAGGTGGTCGACGTCGCTCTTCCCGGACAGCAAGAGCAACTCGTACCTTCTACCCGTCAAGAAGGCCATCAGGACCGCGGCCAGCATCCGTGCCGGCGATGAGGTGGACGTGGAAGTCGACCTGGAGCTCCCGGGCTGAAGACGACGATGGGGGCGTTAGTCCGGGTACGGTTCAGTGCGCCGACAGTCCTTCGACGAAGGCCACCTGGGTGGCATATTGCTGATAGAGCTTGACGGCCTCGTCGATCTCAATGTGGCCAAAGTTCAACGCGACCTGTAGCCCCTCCAGCTGGGCGCCGGCAGTCTCGGCTGCGCTCACGCGGTCCGCCAGCGAATGGGACGTGGCGAAATTTGTGGCCAGCGCCGCGGCAACGGAAAGAATCACGGCCAGCAGACACAGCACGCGCCACACCAGCGAGTCGTCGCTCAGGTTGAAGATTCCCGCCACCGCTTCGGTGAACCCCGTGCCCCCGAAGGCGGGGCCTGCCGTGAGCGCGGCGGCCAGCGCGCTGCCCACAATGCTGATGTTGGCCAGCCGGGTGCGCCGGGGCCTCTCCCGGCCGAGGTAGGAGCGGATGGATTGCTGTTTCTCGTCGATGCGGGTGGACAACCTTTGCCGCGTATCGGATGTTTCGTCCATGATCTGGTACCAGCTTCCCTCGCCGATCGTCTCCGCACGCCCGGAAAGTGGGACCCGTCTGCCAGGAGTCCGCCGGCTCCCCGGGATCCTCCGCCAGGGCGGAAGCTCCCCGCCCCCATCGCCGCTCTCCCCACGAAAGGCGCACACGTTTAGGATGCTCCCGCGGTGGTGCGGTGTCTAGAGACCTGTCCGCCTTGCGGGGGGCGACTGTCCATACCTCCGTTATACCCGCGCCTTCCACGGCGCCGACTTGCGCACCGCACAACGACAAGGCATGGCCCCCACCTCCATGTGCCGGAGGTGGGGGCCATGCCCAAGCGGTCAGCGCAGGGAGGACCGCGGGGACGCGTAGGGCTCGCTGGGGAGGTCCCCTGCCGTCCAGGGGCGGGTGGACCGCACGGGCGGGGTGTGGCCCCGGCCGTCACGGAGGACCGCGATGACAGTAGCGGCGGCTGCGTAAACCGAGAGTCCTGCGAGCAGAATGACGATAACCATTTTTGAAAAGCACCTCGGGCGATTGATGGAACTGGTTGTTGGGGCTACTTGTTCGGGCCGGCCTGCGGGGACCGGATCCGGGTGATCCGTGTGGAGTTGTGGGATGCGGCTGTGGCTGGGATTCCGGTCCCTTGTGGGGATGTGTTCAGTGTCCGCGGGCACCGTGTGAGCGAGCGTGTGAGCGGATTTCTGCCCGGTTTTCCGCAGCTTCCAGCCGGTTTTCCAGGCGGTTCCGCTCCGGTGACCACCTCGCCAGTCCCCCGCCGTTACCCGGCCGCTCCCCCGCCGCTTACCGGTGGCGGCGTAGCATGATTCGTATGGCCGACACGTGGATTCGGCTCCTCGGTCCGCCCAGGATTGAGTCCGCCGGCACGGAAATCCGGCAGCCCCGTGGCCGCAAGGCCTGGGCTGTGCTGGCCTACCTCGCCCTGCAACCGGACGGCACGGGCCGGGCCCGGACCGCCGCCCTGCTGTTCCCCGACGCCTGGGATTCCCTCGGCGCCTTGCGCTGGAACCTGTCAGAGCTCCGGCGGACCATCGGCGCCGCTTCAATCTCCGGGGACCCGCTGCGGCTGGTGCTCCCGCCGGGGTGGCGCTGCGATGTCCTGGCTACACTGGACGCACCCGCAGCCGACACCGGCGCTGACACAGGCCTGGCGGACGCCCGCACGTTCGACGGCCAGCTCCTGGAGGGCCTCGCGTTCGGCGACACCCCGGTGTTCGACTCCTGGCTGGAGGATCAGCGGCACCGGCTCGAAAACTGCGTCCTGTCGCTGCTCTACGAGGCGTCCCTCGCCGCGCTGGCGGCGGGAAGGGCGGACGACGCCGTCGGCCTCGCCACCCGCGCGCTGCGCCTGGATCCCTTCAACGCGGACTGCCACGCCGTGCTGGTGAGGGCCCTGGTGTCCAAGGGCGAATATCGGCGGGCACGCGAGCAGGTGGATAAATGCCGGGACCTGTACCGGGAGGAGCTCGGCCTCGGCCTGCCCGTCGAGGTGGGGCGGGCGTTGTCCCCCGCGGGCGCCGCCGCCGAGCCCGGGATGCCGGCCAGTGCGGCCACGGTCCGCTCGTACCTTGACGCCGCCGGCGCGTCGCTCTCGGCGGGATCGGTGGACCGCGGGCTGGATCAGCTGCGGCTCGCCGTCGAGCTCGCCCAGCGGACAGCCGACAGTCACCTGATCGCCGAGTCCTTGGTGGCGCTGTCCGGGGCCCTCATCCATCAGGCCGGCGGCCGCGGCACCGAAGTGGCCGATCTCCTGCACAGGGCGCTGAAAGCCGAGGCATTGCAGACGGAGGCATTGCAAACAAGGTCGTTGCAGGCCGGGGCGCAGTCGTCGCCGGGGTCGAAATCCGGGGCATTGAAATCAGTGGCGTCGAAATCAGTGGCGCAGCCGGCCGCTTCGCGAACGGCAGCGGCGGCCTACCGGGAGCTGGGCTATCTGGCGGTGCAGCGCGGCATCCCGGACCGCGCGGCCGGCTGGCTGGACCAGGCAGCTAGGGCCGCGGACGGGTTCGCCGACGAGCAGTCGAGGATCCTGGCGATCAAGGGCATGGCGGCCTCGGACACTGCGCGGTACGGGGAGGCGCTGGCGGCCCTCGCGGAATCCAGCCGGCTGGCAACCGCCGCGGGCGGCCCGCGCCTGCTGGCCTTCAGCGAGGCGCTGGCCGGCCGGGTGTATTTGCAGCGGGAGGAACTGGAGCTCGCGGCGGACACGCTGGACCGGGCCCTGGAGCTGATCGCGGAGGAGCACTGGACGGCGTTCGAGCCGTTCGTCGCCGGCCTGCGGGGTGAGACGTACCTCGCCGTGGGCCGGATGGACGAGGCCGCAGCCTTGATTGACCGCTCGTGGGTGATGGCCGATCTCGCCGGGGACCACTGCTACCTGACGCTGGCCGCCGGCGCCAAGGCCCGGCTCAGCATGGCGCTCGGGGATCAGGCCGGCGCGGAGGCGTGGCTGAAGCGGGGTCTCGATACGACGCCCTGGTATCTCTGGTACCGGGCGCGGCTGCTGGACACGGCCGCGGAGGTCGCGATCGCGGCCGGCTCCCCCGCGGCCGGGGACCATGCCGCCCGGCTGGGCACCATGGCCAGCCGCGGCGGCCTGCGCGAACTCGTGGTCCGCGCCCACTCGCACCGGGCTATTCTCGGTGATGCGGCGGCGGGCGAGGCCATTCCGTGGCTGGCCCGCGACATCGACAACCCGGCGCTGAATGCGTATCTGGCCCGGCGGGGGCAGCTTTGACGCTTGGCCCTGACACTGGGTCGTGGCAGTGGGGTGCGGCGCCGGGCTGGGCGGTGGGGTGTGGCGCCGCCGGCAGGGGCGAAAAATCACTGCTGACGGCGACCGGCACCTGGTGCTACGGTGGCGCAATGGCAGCAACCCTGGTCCGCCCCAGCCGCGGCAAGATCTTCGCCGGCGTGTGCGCCGCCCTGGCCGACCGCTTCGAAGTCCCCCGGGCTTTCGTCCGGCTCGGGTTCATGTTCTTCGGCCTGTTCGGCGTGGGCGAGTTCGTCTACATCGCGCTGTGGATCCTCATCCCCCGGGACGATTAGCGCCAGCCTTCCAACGACGGGCCGGCGCGGGCAGCTCTGACCCTGACAAGAGGACGACGGCGGGGCCGACCGTCTTTTGTGGGCAACCCTTGGCGGGCAGCCCGGGCCGCGAAGCGCCCTGCCGGGAAACCTCGGCACTGCCCCTCGCCGCGGACCTTTGCAGCGACCCCGGTCTGATGACTAGGGTGGAAGCTAAGCCTGCTTAGCATCATGCGGGCCGCGTCACGACGCACAGTCCGGTTCAGACCAACCATGCGGAGGATCACCATGACCGACCAGTACACGTTCAAGAACCCCGTCACCGCCTACGAGCACATCGAGCCGCCCAAGCAGCACCAGCCCGAGCCGGGTTTGGACGCGAAACTGACGCCCAAGGCGGACCTGGGCGAGGACAGCTACCGCGGCACCGGCCGACTCGAGGGCCGCAAGGCGATTGTCACCGGCGCGGACTCGGGCATCGGCGCCGCCACGGCGATCGCGTTCGCACGCGAGGGGGCCGACGTCGTCCTTTCCTACCTGCCGGAAGAGGAAGAGGACGCCGCTCGCATCGCCAACCTGATCGAGAAGGCGGGCCGGAAGGCCGTCAAGGCCCCGGGCGACCTCAAGGATTCGGCCACCTGCCGCGAGCTGGTGGACACGGCGCTGCGCGAGCTCGGCGGCCTGGACCTGCTGGTCAACAACGCCGGGAAGCAGGTGGCGCAGGAGGATCTGGAGCAGATCACGGACGAACAGTTCGACCACACCTTGAAGACCAATGTGTACGCCATGTTCTGGCTGACCAAGGCCGCGGTGCCGCACCTGCCGGCCGGGTCCACCATCATCAACACCACGTCCATCCAGGCGTACAACCCCTCGCCCACGCTGGTGGATTACGCCACCACCAAGGCGAGCATCAACAACTTCACCAAGGGCCTGGCCCAGCAGCTGGCGCCCAAGGGCATCCGGGTCAACGCGGTCGCGCCCGGTCCCATCTGGACGCCGCTGCAGGTCAGCAGCGGCCAGCCGAAGGAAGCGCTGCCCGAGTTCGGCAAGGACACTCCCCTGGGCCGTGCCGGCCAGCCGGCGGAACTCGCCCCGGCCTACGTGTTCCTGGCCTCGGCCGAGTCCAGCTTCGTGGTGGGCGAGACCCTCAACGTCAACGGCGGCAGCCCGACGCCGTAACCCGAGTTAGGCACGGATGTCAGCGCTGCGGCTGCAGCGCCTTGCTCCACAGCACGGTGCCGTTGGCGTTGCGCAGGCTCACGGTGAAGACGTCGTCCTCGTCCAGGTCCACGTGGCCGAAGTACTGGCTCTCGCCGCTGCGCGGGGACTCGTTGGCGTAGGCGCCGGCCTTGAAAAACACCTGCTCCGGCCCGAACGTGCCGTCCAGGGCGTTGGGCCCGAAGCTGCCGGCGTTGATGGGCCCGGCCACGAACTCCCAAAACGGATCGAAGTCAGTGAAGGCGGCGCGCTCCGGGGCGTAATGGTGGGCGGCGCAGTAGTGCACGTCGGCCGTGAGCCAGACCACGTTTTTAACCCGGTTGCGCTTGAACGCGGAGAGCACCCCGGCAAGCTCGAGTTCCTTGCCCAAGGGGGCGCCGGCGTCGCGGTTGGACAAGGACTCCTGGTTGACCGGGCCGTCCGGCACGATCACGCCGAGCGGGAGGTCATTGGCGATCACCTTCCAGGTGGCCTTGGACCGGCTGACTTCCTTGATCAGCCACTCGGCCTGCTCCTGGCCGAGGATGTGCATCAGCTGCGTTTCCCTGCCGTCCGTGTTGGGGTCCTTGAAGCTGCGCATGTCCAGGCAGAAGATGTCCAGCTGCGGGCCGCGGGAGATCTTGCGGTAGATCCGGGCCGGTTCGAAGCCCGTGGTCCCGATGTGCCGGCCGCCCAGCCCGGCGATGGGCTGGTATTCCTGCCAGGCCTGGCGGCCGCGGGCGGCGAGGACGTCCACGCGGCGTTCGGTGTAGCGGCTGTCGGTGAGGATCTGGCCGGGGTACCAGTTGTTGTGGGTTTCGTGGTCGTCCCACTGCGCGATCACGGGCACCTCGGCGTAGAGGGCGCGGATGTTCTGGTCCATCAGGTTGTAGCGGTGCCGGCCGCGGTACTCGTTAAGCGTCTCGGCCACCTTGGACACCTCCTCTGTGACGAGGTTGCGCCAGATTTGCCCGTCGGGTTCGGTGACCTGGGCGGCGATGGGGCCGTCGGCGTAGATGGTGTCGCCGGAGTGGATGAAGAAGTCGGGGGTGGTGGCGTGCATGGCCGCGTAACCGCGCATGCCGCCTATGTCCTCGTTGATGCCCCAGCCCTGCCCGGCGGTGTCGCCGGTCCAGACGAAGCTTTGCCGGCGGGACTGGCGTCCGCTGCTGAGCGGCCCGGTGTCTGGCGCGGTGCTGAAGGAGCCCCGGGCGGTTTCACCCGCGTTGCCGTCGGCGTCCTCGAAGTACATGCTCACCGCGAAGCGGGTGCCTGCCGGCAGGTGGTCGGCGTCGATCCGGGCGGTGAAGTCCGTGCGCTCGGTGGCGGCGCTCCCGCGCAGCACCCGCTGGAACGCGCGGCCGCCGCGGAGCGGGGACCCGGCGTCGTCGACCGCCAGCAGGCTGGCCACCAGGCGTCCCGGACCCGACGCGCGGGACCACAGCACGCCGGAATTAATAGTGACGTCGCCGGTGGCGATGCCGGACGGGAGGGTCAGGCGGTTGCGGACCAGCGGAATGGCGGATGGCCTGGCTGCGCTTGCTGCGCCGGCCGTTCCGGGGACGACGGCGGCAGCGCCGGCGGCGGCGAGGGCACCTTTGAGGACATTTCGGCGTGTGAACGATGTCATGCGGTCATCGTTGCGGGCGCGCGTGAACCGGGGGCGACGCGCGCCTGAACTGCTCCTTCGCGGGGATGTCGCTTGGTGTTCCCTGCGCGTAGTCAGTACTGCCGAATTCGCAAAGCGGCGCATGCGGGTTAAACAAAAGCAGGGCCCGTCCGAAGACGGGCCCTGCTCGAAACCTAACGGTCCCGGGTATCTAAAAGGAAATTAGATAGCCTGGATGTTGGTGGCCTGGGGACCCTTGGGGCCCTGCTCGGTTTCGAAGGAGACCTTCTGGTTCTCTTCGAGGGAGCGGAAGCCGGAGGAGTTGATCGCGGAGTAGTGCGCGAAAACGTCCTGTGAGGAGTCATCGGGGGAAATGAAGCCGAAGCCCTTTTCAGC
This sequence comes from Arthrobacter sp. ok362, assembly GCF_900102785.1. GTDB lineage: Bacteria > Actinomycetota > Actinomycetes > Actinomycetales > Micrococcaceae > Arthrobacter. The sequence continues at coordinate 121,612 of NZ_FNGC01000014.1, read as the reverse complement.
GTTAAACCATTTGACGGTACCAGTAGCCATTATTTTTGTCCTTCGTGAAGGTGGAGGAACTGTCCCGACTTTCGGGTCCTCCTGTTTGGGGTGCTCAAAACCGCTGCTTCAGAAGAACGCGGACTTTCGACCGCGCGTACTGCCTGAACTACGAACTGCATAAACACAACAACAGGAACAAGACTACAGGAGATTTTTGGGGTGGATTACCACGCCACACTCTTTGGATCGGTTAGCGAACGCCGAGCGCATCCGCACGTGCCTGCGCCTGCCCCGCAGCTTCCGGGTCTCCCAGACGGTCGTAGATCCTGGCCAATATGGTCCAGGGCTCCGCTGAGTCCGGGGCACGATCCGCCGCGGCGGCGAGGTCGGCCAGGCTGTCCTGGACGTGGCCGAGGCCGAAGTTGGCGACGCCGCGTTGGATATAGGCAGCGGAATCGAAGGGGGAACGCTCGATGATGTGGTCGAGCGTGTCCTTGCCTTGTTGGAGGCTTCCACTGTTGATGTAGCCGATGGCGAGGGCGAGAGCGGCCTCTGACGAGCCAGGCGTACGGTCCAAGGAAATGCGGGCCCATTCGATGGCGCGGTTCGCGGCTATGGCGTCCCCGTCGGCGGCGGGGCCGGCGAAGGCCTGTGCCGCCAACAGCGCGGTATCCGAGTCCCAGGGCCGCAGCCCGTAGGCTCGCTGGAACTTGCTCTCCGCCGTCGTCAGGTCTCCGGCCGCGACGGCGGATGCCGCCTCGGCCATCGGCCATTCGGCGATCGCCGCCGGCACTGCGATGCCCAGTCCCAAGGCCACGAGTAGCCCCGTAGCGACCGCCCCGGCCGGGAAGGATTCCCAGGTCCTGACCGCGGGAGCTGCTTTGGCGGGTGGCCGGACCTTTGGCACGGCTGCTCGCGACGTCGACACCAGGCCTCCGCAGATAAAGGCCGCCAAAGGCGTGGTGGCGGGCGAGGTGAACGCGGTGAGGAGCATCAGCCCGTATGCGAGCACGGCAGCGAGGGCGCCGGTCAGATTGTCGCGGCCAGCCCCCGCTTCCGTGGTGCGGATGCTGTCACGGGCACTGCGGAAAATGAGGAAGGCCAGCAGCGCCGCCCCCAGCAGGAGCGGAAGTCCACCCACTGCGGCGGCCTGCAGAAGCCATGAGTGCGGCGAGTCCGGCGGGAACGTGGCTCCCACCCGGACGGCCCACTCCAACGTGTGAAAGCCCGTGATCGCATCGACAAAACTGTTCGGGCCGACGCCGGTCCAGGGGTGGTGGGCGATGAGCTTCAGGCTCTCGTCCCACAGGAGCCAGCGGCCATTGACCGTGTCGGAGCTGAAGAGCCGTTCCCGGGCCGCGGGAATGGCGACGGCGGCAACGCCAAGGACTATCAGCGAGGCACCGCCGGCCGCCGCGGCCCGGGTACGGCCGAGGGGCCGAATTGCGGCCGCTGCCAATACAAGGACGACGGCGGCCAGGCCGAGTAGCCCTGCACGCGAACCGGACAGCACCGTGGTCAGGACCGCGGCCGCCAGGCCGATTCGGGCTGGCCAGTTCCGGCCGCGCAGTGCCGGCAGTGCCAGCACAGCGGCCGCCAGGACTCCGATGATTCCCTGATCCGTCGCGTTGCCCAGGGTGGCCCCGGGGCGTAGATCCGCGGCGCCGCCCAGGGGCCGGAAGCCTGCGGCCTCGAAAGCACTGATGATGCTCACGATCACCACAACCGGGGTGAGCGCGATGCGGAAAGTGGCCCAATTTCGGGCTCTGCCGCGCCCGCCTAAGATCTTTGCGCCGAGCGCAAAGACGGCGAAGTACGGCGCTATGACCAGTGCACCTTCAAACCTTGGCCAGCGTCCCAGGAAGCTGGCCAGCGGGTTGGCGGAGAACGCCATGGCGACAGCGAGCAGAACGACAATTGCCCACAGGGCCCACTGGATGCGCTGCGGCAGCCGCCCCCCTGTCCGGACCAAGGCTCCGACTCCAATTGCCAGGAGTAGCCAGACCACCTTGATCCAGGTGAACCGGAACAGCCCGCCGGGCTGAAAGACCAGGACCGAGAAGGCCACCAGCCACACACAGGCCCGGGGAGCGAAGACCCGCGCCCCTTCCAACGTTCGGATTGGAAAGGGCACGGGTCTCCTTGTGGATCTTGCTTGGTGTAGGGGCTGGTGATGCGGTCTGGTGCGGAGGCCTGTTGCGCCTGGCGGTCCTAGACTGCCGTGACGGCCTTCGTGGCCGTGCTGGTCTTCGCTGTTGTCGTGAAGCCGGCCTTGGATCCGGTCACCGTGACCGTGATCGTCTTGCCGACATCACCCGAGGTCAGCACATACGTGGCAGCGGTCGCCCCGGAGATGTTCATCCCCGCACGCTTCCACTGGTACGCCAAGGTAACCGGAGCCGGACCCCATGTGCCGGGAACCGCCGTCAGCTTCTGCCCCGATACGGTACGTCCTGTGATCGTCGGAACCGGCGCAGCCGTCAATGCCAGCGGTGCCGTGACCGCTTTGGTGGCCGTGCTGGTCTTCGCTGTTGTCGTGTAGCCGGCCTTGGATCCGGTCACCGTGACCGTGATCGTCTTGCCGACATCACCCGAGGTCAGCACATACGTGGCAGCGGTCGCCCCGGAGACGTTCATCCCCGCACGCTTCCACTGGTACGCCAAGGTAACCGGAGCCGGACCCCACGTGCCGGGAACCGCCATCAGCTTCTGCCCCGACAAGGTACGTCCCGAGACCGTCGGAACCGGCGCAGCGGTCAGGGCCAGCGGCGCGGTGACCGCCTTGGTGGCCGCGCTGGTCTTGGCCGCCGTCGTGTAGCCGGCCTTGGACCCGGTCACAGTAACCGTGATCGTCTTGCCGATATCACCGGAAGTCAGGACATACGTCGCGGCCGTCGCCCCGGAGATGTTCACCCCGGAACGCTTCCACTGGTACGCCAAGGTAACCGGCGCCGGACCCCAGCTGCCGGGAACCGCGGTCAGCTTCTGCCCCGACACGGTTGTGCCTGTGACCGTCGGAACCGGCGCAGCCGTCAACGCCAGCGGGGCCGTGCCGAAGGACAGTGCGCCCATGTTGGTCGCTTTACCGGTTGTGACCGCAATCGAGCTGGCGTTAGTCTCAGCGGCGACGTTTCCGGAGTAGACCTTCGATCCGTCAGCACGGGACTGCGCAACGACGAAGTAGTTCCCGGTGCTGAGTCCCGCGATACTGAACTTTCCGCTGGCGTCAGTTATCCCCGTACGCGTGACAAGACTGTCATCGCGGGTATAGGCGTACACCCGCGAGTTGGGCAGCGGTTTTGCCGCCTTGTCCGTCAACACGCCGGCAATCGAGCCGCCTGTGACCAGGGTGGCATTGATGTTCGAAACTGCCGCGCTTGCACCGACGGTCACCGTCTGGGCGACGCTTGCCCCTGCGGATTCAGGCTTGTTGTTGTAGAACTGTGCTTCCGCAAGGGAGGGTCCGCTGGCGCGGTTGAACGCGACTTTGTAGGATCCTGCCGCCAGACCGCCGACGTTGTAGCTTCCGTCAGCGTTGGAGGAGCCGCCCTTGACGACAGTCCCCGCGGAGTTCAGGATGCTGACGGAGGTGCCCGTGGTGCCGCCGCCGGTGATCTTTCCGCTGATGGTGGAGCCCTTGACCAAGACAGGGTTGATGCCGGTCAGGTCCTGCCCGGCCGTCACCGTCAGGGTACGGGCCGCCGCGAACGAGCCCGCCTTGTCGTACCACTGGTCGGCCGCACCCGTGTTCCAGCCGGAAATGAAGAACTTGTAGGATCCGGCGGCCAATCCAGTCACCTGGTACGTGCCATCCGGATTCACATACCCCTGTGCAACCATCGCCGTTGAGGAGCCTGCGGCGTAGACCTTCACGGTTGTCATCGCGACGGTGACGCCCGGGTAAATGACCTTCGTGAGTTCCACCCCAGCAGGAGCGGTGATTTTCCCGCTAATCGTCGCGGCCTTGACCAACGTGGCATTGATGCCGGCCAGGTCCTGCCCCGTAGCCACGGTCACCGCAGTGGCTGTGTTGAAGGAGGACGCGTTCTTGTACCACTGCTGGAGGGTTCGGCCTGAGCCGTCGCCAAAGGACACCTTGTACGATCCCGCCTGAAGCCCGATGATCGTGTAACTTCCATCCGACGCCACGTTGCCGTAATTCCAGTGGTTGCTCTGGTCTTGCGAGGCTGTCGGAGAGGCCATGACGGAAATGTTGGAAGGACTGAGGCCCGCCGGGACGGTGACTTTACCGTTGATCGTGGCTCCCTTGACCAAGGTGACGTTCACGCCCGTGAGGTCCTGGCCGGTTGTGACGGTCACCGCAGTGGCAGTGTCAAAGGAGGATGCGTTCTTGTACCACTGGTCCAGTGCGCCACTATTCCAGCCCGAGAAGCGGAGCTTATAGGATCCCGCGGCCAGGCCGACGATCTTGTAGCTGCCGTCCGCCGCCACACTGGATTGGACTTGCTGGCTTTGTGACCCCGCAGGAGAGGCATAGGCAGAAAAATTAGAAAGGCTGACGCCCGCGGGGACCGCTACTTTTCCGCTGATCGTGGCGCCCTTGACCAGCGTCGCGTTGATTCCGACGAGGTCTTGACCGGCGGTGACCGTCACGGCCGTGGCGGTGTCAAAGGAAGTGGCGTTTTTGTACCACTGATTCTGGAGGCCGGTATCCCAGCCGGAGAAGTTGAGCTTGTAGGACCCCGCCGGGAGGCCGATGATTTTGTAGGTGCCGTCCGCGCCCACCTCGGACTGGATCGCCTGCCACTGCGAGGCGGCCGACGCGGCAGAGACAGATAGGTTGGATGAACTGATACCGGCCGGAAATGTGACCTTTCCGCTGATCGTGGCGCCCTTGACCAGGGTGGCACTAATGCCGGTGAGGGCTTGCCCCTCGGTGACGGTCACGGCGGTGGCAGAGTCGTAGGAGGCGGCGTTTTTGTACCACTGATCCTGGGCGCCGGTATTCCGGCCCGCAAAGCGGAGCTTGTAGGATCCCGCCGGCAGGCCAGTGATTTCGTATTTGCCGTCCGCACCGACGCTGGACTGGCCCGACGGTATTTGGTACGCCGTCGTCATGGCGTAAACAGATACGCCGGCGAGGTTGACTCCGGCGGGAGCCGTCAACGTCCCCTGAATGGAAGCCGTTGCCGTATCGGCTGCGGTGGCCGGGACAGTACCCAGCATCGTTAGTATCGCCAGCACTGCACTGATAAGGGCAGGCAGGCGGAATCTACTCGTCATTGCGAGCATGTATTTCCCCCAAGTTCATGCGTCAGTCAAAGCTGCGCAACCAAAGTCTGCTGAGCCAGACTTTGGAAATCATAACCCTTGATTTGAGATTTGACTATCGGATAATTAGGTGAGCTTTTAGGTGACGCAGAAACGGTTCGACGCCTTTCCATGATGCTGGCATTCAGATGAACAAATGCGCTCCGGGGACGGGCCTTTTCGTGCAAGGACTCCACCCGATTGTCGGCAATTACATCACTGCTGCTGGCAGCGAGGCTCCGGCACTGGCCATTCCGCGGGTGGATGGCTGGTTCCACGCCTGTACCGTGCCCGGCCGCGGGCATATCCTGCAGGAAGACCTGTCCGTGACCATTAGTTACTGGGAGAAGACCCATGGAAATGCCCAAAGCGTCCGACGCCGACAAGGAACACTTCAGCTCGGTCCTGCCGGACCATCCCGAGGTGGTCATCAAGCCGATGTTCGGAAACCTCGGGGCGTTCGTGAACGGCAACATGTTCGCCGGCCTGTTCGGCCCCACCATCGGCATCAAGCTGGCCGAGGCGGACAAGGAGCTGCTCGAAAGTACGGAGCGGACCGTTCCGTTCGGGCCGGCCGAGCGCCCCATGGGCGGCTATACCGGGCTGCCGAAGATCTGGAATGCCGAGGGCGACGGCGATGAGGCGCGGGAAAAAGCCTGGGTGGAGAAGGCCTTCGAGCACGTGAGCGGACTGCCGCCGAAGGTTGCGAAATCCCCCAAGGCTCCGAAGGCGAACGTCGCGAAAAAGTAGCCATGCCCTCCCCCGCCGCAGGACCGGACAACGTGGTCGACACCGTGGTGATCGGCGCGGGGCAGGCCGGGCTGGCCACGAGCTATTGGCTCAGCCGGGCCGGCGTCGAACATCAGCTGCTGGAGCAGCGGCCGGAACTGGGCGGCGCGTGGCAGGACCGCTGGGACTCGTTCTACCTGAACACGCCCAACTTCTGCTTCATGCTGCCGGGGATGACCTACGACGGCCCGGAGCCTGACGCGTTCCTTCCCCGCGACGCGGTGATCGAACTGTTTCGGAACTACGCCAGGCGGATCGCGGCGCCCGTGCAGCTGGGGACCGAGGTCACCCGGGTAGCCCGGGCGGACGGCGGGTTCGCGGCAAACAGCGGTTACACGGCAAACGAGGGCTTCGCCGTGGAAACAAGTCAAGGGCGTTGGCTGGCAGGGAACGTCGTCCTGGCGAACGGGGCCTATCAGCGGCCGCGGGTTCCGGCGTCGGCCGCCAAACTCCCCAGGCACATCCGCCAGCTGCACAGCCATGACTACCGCAACCCGGCGCAGCTGCCCGGCGGCGCGGTGCTGGTGGTGGGGACCGGGCAGTCGGGCGGGCAGATCACCGAGGATCTGCTCGCCGCCGGCCGGGAGGTGCACCTGTCGGTGTCGGCCTGCCCCGAGGCGCCGCGGCGCTACCGCGGCAAGGACACGTTCTACTGGCTCCTGCAGGTCAACCGGCACGGGCCGGACTACGGCATCAACAGCCTGCAGGCGGAGCAGCTCCCCTCGCCCGCCGCACGGTTCATGTGCAATCCGCTGATCTCCGGCAACGACGGCGGGCACAGCATCCGCCTGCGGGACCTGGGCCGCCGGGGCGTCCGGCTGCACGGCCACCTGGAGGGAGCGGACGACGGCGTACTCGTCTTCAGTGACGACCTCCCGGCCCGTCTGGCGCTGGCGGAGGCGGGGTTCGGGCAGCGGATGAAGCTGATCCTTGACGCGTACATCACCGCGGCCGGCATCGACGCGCCCACGGAAGAGCCTGCGTCCGCCGACGACTGGCAGCCGGCGCAGTCAGGAGCCCGCCTCGATCTCGACGCAGAGGGCATCACCTCCGTCATCTGGAGCACCGGCTACGGGCTGGACTTCAGCTTCCTGGACATCCCCGTGCTCGACCAGTGGAACTACCCGCGCCACTCCCGCGGCGTCACCGAGGTCCCCGGCCTCTACACCGTGGGGCTCCCCTGGCTCACCAGGCACGCGTCCTCAACAGTGGCGCTGGTCGGGGCGGACGCGGAGTACGTCGCGGGGCACATCGCCGGGCGCTGAACAGCAACGCGGGGTCACTTAGCGCCCATTCCGACGGTCGGAATGGGCCATCGGTGACCCCGCGTTGACTCGCCTACGGCGCCGCCGCCCTCACATTGTCCAGCAGCACAGTGATCGGGGCATTGTTGGCAGTGCTGGAAAGATACGTCATTAACCCGACGCCGCCCGCCGCCTGCAGAGCCGGCGTCGTGTCAGTCACGGAGCGCTGCCAGCTAGCGGGTTCGGCCGTTCCCACTTTCCAGACTTTGGCACGGATGGTCGTGGTCCCGGTGCCGGTGACCTGCAGGCGCATTGCCAGGCGATCGCCAACGGCATAGTTCAGGCCAGCGATCGTGAGGTCACTCTGGATGGTGGTTTCGGCGCCGCTGGCCGTTGTCCTGGTCAACGACAGGCTCACCGCGCCCGTGGATGTCACCCGGGCCTCGGCACGGTATTCTCCGGATCCGGCGATCCTTCGTCCGACAGCGGAGAGATACAGGCCGGAACCGGAGGCGGGTTTGTCGCTCGCAAGCTCAAGGTAGAGGTCGGTGGACGTGGAACTGACAGAACCCAGATAGGCGTAATTGCCGGAACCTGCAGCAGCGATACGCAGGCGTCCTGTACCGCTGGCCACAGAGTAATTGCTCGTGCTTCCCGTCACGGACCAGGGGCCGCCCGTGTCCGCGGTGCCGAGACCATTGCTGACCGTCCTGGTGAACGCGTCTTGGGCAAACGGCGCGGTGCCAGCTGTTGCTGTGACTGTCCGGGTTGCCGCGCCTGAGGCACCGCCGTTGTCGGTGACAGTCAGGGTGACGTTGTAGTTGCCGGCGGTGGCGTAGGGGTGCGACGGCGAAGGGCCGGTGCCGCTGGTGCCATCGCCGAAGTCCCAGGCATAGCTTGCTATGGTGCCGTCGGGATCTCTGGACGCCGAAGCGTCGAATGCACACGTGAGATTGGAGCAGGACGAGGTGAAGGACGCGGTTGGAGGCACATTGCCTCCCGCCGGAGCGACGTGGAAGGCATCCGTGAACGCGCCGCTGGTGGCGACAAATCCGGCGTCCAAGGTGGTGGCGGTGAACTTCATATCCAGCAGGCCGTGACTTGGGCTAAAGCTGAGGCTGGAATAGGCGGCGAAGTACGGTGTTTCTGGATCGGCGGTATTGACGTCGCCCAGGCCCTCGCCACCTGTCCCGACGGTTGTAAAGACGGAGCCCGCTCCCTTGACCAGGGAATTGTCCCCGTCCCGCACGCAGGATGAGTTGTAGACGCCGGGCTGAAGCCCCGTGCATCCGGCTGCTACTGAAAGCTGCTTGCTGCGCTGATAGAGATGTTCATGGCCGTTCAGGACGAGGTCCACTTTCTTGCTGAGAAACAGGTTGGTAATGTCGGGGCCTGCGACGCAGCCGAATGAGCCGATCGAGATACACGGCGTGTGCATGGCCACCACTACCCAAGGAATGGACGCGGAGCGGGCTCCGTCGATTGCTGCTGCTGTCCAGTTATAGCGAGGGCTGCCGGCGGAGTAGTCCCAGGTCCCGTCGGGAAAAGGAATCCCCGGAGAGATAAATACAAAACGTGCCACTGGATTCTGTTGCGGGACATCGACGTAGTATTGCCGGCCGTAGGTTCCCACCGCCCCGGGAAGCTCGTTCGGCAAGCAGGCGGCAAAATCATTGATGTTTCCGTTCTGTCCATTGCTTTCGTGGTTGCCCGCTACCAGCTGGAACGGGAAGCCAGCGCCGGTGCGGGACGTGACGAAATCGCACCAGGACTGTTCTGCTCCGGTGGCACCGTAGGAAAGGTCGCCCAGGGCCAGATTCAGGTCCGGTTTGAGCTGTCCGACTCGTGAGAGGACACCGTCGGCTGCGGTTGAGCTGGAATAGTCGCCCGCCGCTGTGACGTGCAGTTCCCCCGGAACTTGGGGAATGACGGCCGCGGGGACGGCCGCGGGGTTCACGGCGGGAACGCCGGCGGGGTTCAGGGCGGGAACGACGGCCGCTTCCGCGGCCTGGGCTCCCCCGGGCAGCAGTTGGGTCATCACGGGGCTTAACGCCACTGAGCCCCCCAAGACAAGGGCGGCACTCGTAACGGACACTATGGCAAGATGCCAAAACGTGGCGGTATGGGTCCTTGCGCCCACGGCACGCTTGTCCAGAGCGGCCCCAGACGGTTCGGGCCGTGACGGTGCGGACTGCGTACATGGATCGATGTTTTCAACGCTCATGCTGCCCCCTCAGGAATTGCTTTGAACGGCATTGCTAGTGGCGTGCTGGGCGGCACGTCAGCGATAGATCCCGCTCAACGCCCACACACCGCTTGTGCGCTGGTAGAACGATAGGCAGGTGCCACTTCGGACGCCCGAGTATGGGCTACTTATATTTATTCGCCACCTTGCCTGTCCATGCGCGGATTGGTACGTGGGTATGCCTTGAGCACTGCACGTTCTGTCAGCCGCAGCACACGGCTACGGGCCCGCCCAGGGCGGGCAGCGGATGAAGGTGGCGTCTGCGTCGCGCCGCCGCCGATTCGAACGCCTCCGCCCACTCCTCGGCGCTGAGCCAGATGTCGGCGTACGGCGTCTCGACCTCCATCCCCCGGGGGGCGGTTGCTCGGACTGGCAGTTCCTCGGTACGGCGTCAACGGTGTGGCAGCGTCAACAAATCCGAGTCGTAAAGGCGCCGGGTCCCGCTCCACATAAGGGACAGCATCATGACCCTTCCCACCCTTCCTCCACAGAAAATGTCCACGGTGCCATCTAGAGTGAACATTGGACGTGAGGCGCAACACCGCGAGGACCGGATGGACTACTACGCAATCAGTGCACTGCGTGAAAACCATGCAGGCTGGTCCCTGCTGCGCGCCCAGAACGCGCCGCTCGCCATCTCGTTTTTCATGACGGCCTTCACCGGGCCAAACCAGCGCAACCTTGGCCGCCAACAGCTCATCGACAGCCTGGACGATGTCCTTTTCGGCCTGCGGGATGCCTACGGTGAAGACAAGTTCCCCCGCCAGGCGGCAGAGTACCTGGACGACTGGGCCGCACCTGAGAGGGCGTGGCTGCGGAAGTACTACATCCAGGGCCAGGACGAGCCCCGCTATGACCTCACAGCCGCGGCGGAGGATGTGGTCCGCTGGGTGGAGAGCCTGCGCGGCCGCGACTTTGTCGCCACCCAGTCCCGGCTCACCAGCATCTTCGCCGTCCTCGAGCGGCTGGTCCAGCAGTCCGAGACGGACCCTGAGGTGCGGCTCGCTGAACTGCAGCGGCAGCGCGACGGGATCGACGCCGAGATGCAACGCATCCGCGACGGCAACATCCGGGTCATGACGGCTCCCGAAGCGCTTGACCACTTCCAGCAGCTGACCGGCCTCGCCAAGGACCTCCTCTCCGACTTCCGCGAGGTCGAGCAGAACTTCCGGAGACTGGACCGCCAGGTCCGCGAGCAGATCGCCACGTGGGACGGCACCCAGGGCGAGCTGCTGGAATCGATCTTCGCCAACCAGCAGGACATCAGCAGCTCCCTGCAGGGCCGGACGTTCCAGGGCTTCTGGGACTACCTCATGTCACCGGAGTCCCGGAGAAAACTGCAGGACCTCCTGCAACGCGCCACCCAGATCGAGGCCCTCGCCCATATGGACAACCTCCACGCCGTGGTGAACCTGCACCAGGACTGGCTGCCCGCCGTCGAGCAGACGCAGGGCACTGTTCGCCAGCTGTCCCAGCAGATGCGTCGGCTGCTGGATGACAAGGTGTTCCTGGAAAACAAGCGCATCATGCAGCTCATCCGGAGCGTTGAGTCCGGCGCCCTCGCCACCCGCGAGCGGCCGCCGTCGGGCGACTTCATGGCCATTGCGGCGCCGTCTGTCGACATCACCCTGCCGTTCGAACGCCCGCTGTACGAGCCGAGCCGGCGGGTCATGGTGGACGACGACGTCATCACCGCCGATGACGCGGACGTGGACGCCGGCGCCCTGTTCAGCCAGTTCCATGTGGACAAGGAGCGCCTGAAGGCCAACATCGACGCCGTCCTCGCCGGGGCGGAACAGGCCACCCTGGCGGAGGTCACCGCCGCCTACCCCGTCTCGCAGGGGCTCGCGGAGATCGTCGCCTACTACCAGCTGGCCACGGAATCGGACTGGGCGAGCATCAACCCGGACGCTTCGCAGCAGGTCTCCTGGCAACTCCCCGACGGCAGCATCCGCGAAGCCACCCTCGAGCAGATCATTTTCGGAAGGCCCGCATGAATCCGGCAGCGAATTCCTCAGCCACAGCAGAAACCGAACTCCGGACGCCGGAGGAACTTCCCGGCGTCGTCACCCGGCTTTTCAAGGGCGTCCTCTACGCCGAGGGGGACCAGAAGCTGTGGCAGTCGCTGCTCGGCCTGTCCTCCCAGGTCCGCGACTACGTTTCCGTGCTGGGTCTTGACCTGATCCTGGACGAATCTGAGGGCTACGCGTTCCTGAAATCGCGCGAGGACGCGGACGGCACACTCCCGCGGCTGATCCCGCGCCGGCAGCTGACCTTCAACGTCAGCCTGCTGCTCGCCCTCCTGCGCGGCCGGATGCTGGAGTTCGACACCAACAGCGGCGAACTCCGGCTCATCATGACCGAGCAGGACATCGCCGACATGGTCGCGGTCTTCCTGCCCGAGTCCAGCAATGAGGCCAGAATCATGGACCGGCTCGCCACCGACGTCAAGAAAGTGGTGGAACTCGGCTTCCTGCGCAAACTCCGCGGCCAGCCCGGCACGTACGAGGTGGCCCGCATCCTCAAGGCGTTCGTGGACGCCCAATGGCTGGAGGAGTTCGACGCGCGGCTGGCCGACTACCGCGCGACCCTCGCCGGAACGGCGGTCACAGGTGCTGGGACTGCGGAGGAGGACACCAAATGACCACTGACCTGCAGGACACGCTTTTCAACCTTGAAGAAAAGACGGACGACGGCGGCACTCCCCCGGGTTTCCGGCTACACCGTCTGGAGCTGCTGAACTGGGGCACCTTCCACCAGGGCGTGCGGACGTTCCGGCTGGACGGCGCCAACAGTCTGCTCACCGGCGACATCGGCTCGGGCAAGTCGACCGTCGTCGACGCCATCACCACCCTGCTGCTGCCCGCCAACCGGATCGAGTACAACAAGGCCGCCGGCGCGCAGAAGAAGGAACGCTCGCTGATGTCGTACGTGCGCGGCTTCCACAAGAGCACGCGCAGCACCGGCGGTGAGTACTCCAAGCCCGTGGCGCTCCGGGGAACCGGCGCCCTGACCGTGGTGCTCGCAGTCTTCCACAACGCCGTGCTGGACAAGTCGGTTACCCTGGCCATCACCCTCTGGGCCACCCAGGAAGCCGGCCAGCCCACCCGGTTCTACTCCCTCGCCGAAGCTGACCAGTCCATCGCGGCAGACTTCTCGAACTTCGGCCAGGACCCCGCCAAGCTGAAGAAGAAGCTGCGTGCGGCAGGTGCTGCGGTCCACGACACCTTCGAGCCCTACGCCGCGGCCTTCAAGCGGCAGTTCGGGATCAGCGGCAACCAGGCCATGGAGCTGTTCCACCGCACAGTGTCCATGAAGCAGGTGGAGAACATCACCTCCTTCGTGCGTACCAACATGCTGGAGGAGGACAACGTCGGCGAGCGCATCGGCAGCCTCATCCACCACTTCGACGACCTGAAAAAGGCCCACGACGCGGTGTTGCGGGCCAAGGACCAGATCGCCCTGCTGACGCCGATCAAGGAAGGCGCCGCCCTTCACGCGAAGCTGAGCCGCGACGACGAGCTGGCCCGCCAGCAGCGGGACCAGCTGCATCCCTGGTTCACCGACCGGAAGCTGCAGCTGAGCCTGGAGCACCAGTCGGAGCTGGAGCGCACCGGCGAACGACTGCAGGAGGACAGCACCAAACTGCGCACCGAGATCACCCGGCGGCGGCACGAGCTGTCCGCTGTGCAGGAAGACATCCGCACGAATGGGGGCGGCCGGCTGGCTGCCATCGATGCTGATGTCGCAAGGCTGGCTGATGACTCCCGGACCCAGCGGCAGCGCTTCGACACGTATGCTGCCGCCGCCAAGGACCTGGGACTGCGGCCGCCCGAGGACCGGGTGCTCTTCGATGCCAACCGCGCCCGGCTCGGCGGGGTGGAGGATGAGCTGGGCGCCCAGTCGAATGAGCTGCAGGAAAGCCGCACGTCGCTGACCATCACCCGCACCGAGCTCAACGGGCGGCTCACCGGGATCGGCGCCGAGCTGCGCAGCCTGCAGTCCCGCCCCAACCTGCTCCCGCTCCCCCAACTGGAGCTCCGCCGTCGGCTGTGCGACGGCACCGGAATCGCGGAAGCGGCGCTGCCGTACGCCGGCGAACTGCTGCGGGTCCGTGATGGTGAGGGCGCCTGGGAAGGTGCGACCGAACGCACGCTGCACGGCTTCGCACTGTCCCTGCTGGTGCCGGCCGAGCACTACGCCGCGGTGAGCAGCTGGGTGGACGCCAACAACCTGCGCGGTCGGCTCGTCTACTTGAGGATCGGGGAATCCCCCGCGGCCAGGACGGCGGAGCCGGGCACGCTGGCCGCGAAGATCGCGATCAAGCCGGGCACGCCATTCCGCAACTTCCTGTTGGACGAACTCGCCACCCGGTTCGACCACTTCTGCTGCGACACCCTCGAGGACTTCCGGCGCTATCCCAAGGCGCTGACCGTCAACGGGCAGCTCAAGGGCGGCCGGGGCAGACACGAAAAGGACGACCGGCGGGAGCTCACGGACCGGCGCAACTACGTTCTCGGCTGGGACAACCACGACAAGATCAGCCGCTTCCTCGCCGAGCAGGACGAGGTCAAAGGGCAGCTCCGGGTCACCGAAGCCCAACTGGACAAGGTCGACGCCGCGCTCGGCGCGCTGGGCCGGCAGAACCAGCAGCTGGGAATCCTCCGTTCGGTGGCCGACTTTGGCGAGATCAGCTGGCAGCTCACGGCCCGGAAGATCGAAGAGCTCAAGGCCGAGAAGGTCGAGCTGGAGACCGCCAGTGACGTGCTGAAGCAGCTGACGGCCAAGGAGTCCGCGGTGACCGCGGAGCTGGAGCGGCTGGAGGAGCGGGCCGGTAAGCTGCGCGAGCGCCTGGGCGCCAACGAGAAGGACGCGAAGGACATCGCGGAAGCGATTGTCGAATGCCGCGGCATTCTCGCGGAGACTCCCTTGACGGACGAGGGCGGGGTGCTGGGCGCCGTCGAACAGCTCACCGCCGCTGCGCTTGGGGACAAGACGCTGACGTACAAGAACACGGGCACGGTGGAGAGTTCAGTCCGCTCGGGGCTGACGGACACCATCGATGCACTGTCTAAACGGATCGCCCGGGCCGCGGAAAGCACGGTCCGGTTGATGGCCGACTTCCGCAACAGGTACCCCAACGAGACTACCGACATCGACGCCGCCCTCGAGGCGGCGGCGGACTACAACCGGTTGCTGGACCAGCTGGTCAGCAACGATCTTCCCCGCTTCGAGGCCCACTTCAAGGAGTCGCTGAATCAAAACACCATCCACGAGGTTGTGGCGTTCAATGCCTTCCTGGACAGCCGGCGGCAGGACATCGTGAACCGCATCGGCGAGATCAACCAATCGCTGGCGGGGATCGAATACAACCCGGGCCGGCACATCCAGCTGGAGCACCAGAACACCTCGGACCAGGACGTGCGCGAATTCGGTGTTGACCTGCGGGCCTGCTCGGAGGGGACTATCGGCGACGAGGACCAGTACTCGGAGCAGAAGTATTTGCAGGTAGAACGGCTGATCGAGCGCTTCCGCGGCCGCGATGGCCTCACCACGCTGGATGAACGGTGGACCGCCAAGGTCACGGACGTCCGCAACTGGTTTACATTCTCGGCCTCGGAAAAATGGACCGAGACCGGTGAGGAGTTCGAGCACTTCACCGATTCGGGCGGCAAGTCGGGCGGCCAGAAGGAGAAGCTGGCCTACACGATTCTCGCGGCGGCGCTGGCGTTCCAGTTCGGGCTGGGGTCGGGGGCCGGCGGTACGGCTGCGGGTGCGGCCGGGAAGAAGTCCGGCCGGAGTTTCCGGTTCGTGGTGATCGACGAGGCGTTTGGCCGCGGGTCCGACGAGTCCGCGCGGTACGGGCTGCAGCTGTTCCAGCGCATGAAGCTCCAGCTGCTGATTGTCACGCCCCTTCAAAAGATCCACGTGATCGAGCCCTTCGTCTCGCACGTCGGGTTCGTGGCGAACATCAACGGCGACGATTCCCAGCTGCGCAACATGACCATCCAGGAATACCGCGACGAACGGGACCGGCGTGCCTAAGCGGCGTCCCGAGGGCCCCGAACCGAGCTTGCGAGGTTTGGGAAGGGACCTCCGCGCTGAGTCCCAGCCCTGGACCACGGCCGCAGGTCTGCGGGCGCAATCTCTGAAGGCCTGGACCAGCGGTGTGCTGCTGCGGGAGCTGCTGGAACCCTCCGGCGCTTATCCGCGCCGACGTTCACTGAAACGTCCGACGGCGGCGGGGCTGCTCAGCCAATACTCTGCGGCCCAGCAGTGGGCGGCAGAGCTGTTTGCCGGGGCCGGCCCCTACGCGTTGGAGACAGTGGACGTGGGGCGCCGCACAGTCGGCTCCAATCGAATTCCGGCCGCAGCGGTGTTCGCTACCGTGGAGGACGAGATCGGGTTTGTTGGCAAGTCGCACGAGGCGGCGCGGTTCCGGGAGCTGGCGCTGGGTCTTGGTGCGCTGGATCCGCTGCTGCCCGGCTGGGCGGCGCGGCGTCCGCTGAAGCTGCTCGAGCTGGGCGATGACGTTCTGCCCGCCGCGCGGGCTGCGCTGTGGCTTCGGGACAATCCCGCGCCGGGAATCTACGTCCGGCAGCTGAGGCTGCCGGGGGTACACACGAAGTTCGTTGAGCGCCACCGGCAAGTGATAGATCAGCTGCTGGCCGCCGTCGCGCCCGGCTCAGATATGGATGAGGTGGAGGCCGACGCCGAAGCTGCCGTGGAGGCGGCCGAGCCGGATGTTGTTGCACTGGACGACGGAGCCGGCCGTACTGCCGCGGCACGCTTTGCCCGCCGGCACGGGTTCCTGCATCCGCCTGAGCTCGTCCGGTTCCGCGTTCTGGACCCATACGTTGAGGTGCTGGGCGGCGCCGGGGATATTACCGTGACTGCGAATGCGTTCAGCACGCTGCAACTGCCTGTGCATACCGTGGTGGCCACCGAGAACCAAGTCAATTTTCTTGCCTTGCCGGAGCGTCCCGGAACGCTCGCCCTCTACGGGGCCGGGTATGGCTTTTCGTCCCTGCGCGACGCGGCATGGCTCCGCAACTGCGAGGTCCTGTACTGGGGTGACATCGATACGCACGGATTCCGCATACTGGACCAGCTCCGTGCGGTGCACCCGCATGTGGAGAGCGTGCTGATGGACGAGGAGACGCTGCTCGCGCACAGGGACGCGTGGGGCAGCGAGCCGGCGCCGTCGCGGGCGGTGCTGACCAGACTGACTGCGGAGGAAGCCGCTCTCTATAAGGCGCTGGGCAACGACACGTACGGTCCAACCGTCCGCCTCGAACAGGAGCTGATCCGCTGGGGCTGGGCACTGGAGCGGCTCCGTGGCTGAACCAGTCAACGCCCCAGCCCAAGAAAGACGGCAAGGGACTGCTCAACGGCAACCATGGTGTTGGAATCTATTCGGCCTATCCGCTGCCCGAGGTTGGCACGCCGCACTGTTGTGAGCTTGTCCACCATGATCTGGCTGAGTTGCTTCAAGCCGGTGAGCTGTCCGGGGTCAACGGTCAGCCTCAGCAGCGGGGCATCAGTCAAGTGCGTCGTTAGCGGCAGAAGGGTGACCGACTCCGAGGCTGCAAACAGGTCATCTTGGATTATGAGTGCTGGCCTGGGTTTCTGCGCATATGTTCCCCCCGAAACCGTCCACAGCTCACCGCGATTCACTCCGGCCAGTCTTCCGCAATCTGTTCGATGAAATCTTGGTCATCGCTGGCATGGTCGGAGGCCGCGACCGCCAGCGCTTGTCGCCGGGCCTCACGCCTGAACTCCTCTGTCCGTGTATCCGGAACCCACATCTGTATCTGCCGGAAGCCTCGCTCCCGCATGGCAGCTCGGTGCCGTGCTACACGATCCCTGACGCTCATGGATCAATGTTACATGTAACACGACGCAGCGGAGGGCTGCAGAAAAGGTCATCTCGCGCTCCGATGTCAATCTCATGGCACCTGACGTCTTCGATGCAATGGTGGCGTCTCTTGACGTCCCTGATGAATCCCCGGAAAGTGCGGTGCTGTCCAACCTTCGGCGGCTTATCGGTCGATTTGAAAAGCTCCGGATGAGCGGGTTATTGACCGCCGTTTGGGGCCGGAGTACTTTACGAGTAGCCGTGCTGTAACCCGTTGAGACGAGGGCGAACCGCGTTTCTGAATCACGCCAAGGCAAACCGCGCGGCGATGCTGCGTTGCCAAGGTGCATCCGGTCTCCGCCGCTGTGGAAGCCTGCGGCATAGGCTTTTGCCCTCCAAGATGCAGGGCCCCATCGGCTGCTAAACCAATCACCCGGCACGACCCCAGGGGCCGCGCCCAGTTGCCCGGGCATGCCCGCCTGGGTGAATCGGAGTACACGGTGGACAACAGCTCTTTCCAGGCCCTCCAGGAGAAAGTGCGGGGCCAGGTCATCACGAGTGATCAGGCGGACTACGACACCGCGCGGGCCGTTTTCAACGGAATGATCGACAAACGTCCCGCGGCCATTCTGCGCGTGTCGCAAGTCGCGGACGTCATTGCAGGCGTGAATTTCGCGCGTGACACCGGCTTGGACCTGGCGCTGCGCGGCGGCGGCCACAGCGCGCCCGGGTTCGGGACCTGCGACGGCGGCCTCGTCATCGACTTCACGGGCTGCCGGGGCGTGCGCGTGGATCCTGCCAATGGGACAGCACGGGCCGAAGCCGGAGCGACATGGGCGGACTTCAACTACGCCACGGGCGCATTCGGCCTTGCCACCACCGGAGGCATCATTGGATCAACGGGTGTTGCTGGACTAACTCTCGGCGGAGGCATCGGCTACCTCGCCCGCAAATACGGGCTGTCGTGCGACAACCTGAAATCCGCGGACGTGGTGACCGCCGAAGGGAAGTTTCTGGTCGCCAGCAACACGCAAAATGAGGACCTCTTCTGGGCGCTTCGCGGCGGGACCGGCAACTTCGGCGTCGTGACTTCCTTTGAGTTCAACCTTCACCCCGTGGATGTTCTCTACGGCGGAGTGATCATTTACCAGCTGGAGCACGCCGACGCGGTTGCACGGCTCTACCGGGATTACATCGCCACCGCACCGGAGGAAATGGGAGTGTTCCTGGGCTTCCACCAGGGACCGCCGGTCCCCTTCCTGCCTGAGGAGTATCACGGGAAGCCCGTGGTGGTGCTGGTGGGCGGCTGGGCGGGCCCCCACGACGAGGGGGAGCGTCAATGGCAGCCGTTCCTTGACGTTGCGCCCGTCGCCGGCTCCTTCCTGGGCCCCCTTCCCTACACGGTTCTGAACACACTCTTCGACCCCATGTACACCAAGGGCCTGCAGGCCTATTGGAAGTCAGTGTTCCTGCCCCGCCTAACCGACGACGTCGTCCGTGTCGCTGAGAAGTTCGGCGAGGCCATTCCGAGCGTCCAGACGGCCAACCACTTCTACCCGATCAACGGTGCCGTCCAGCGGGTCGGGCGGGACGAGACCGCGTTCCCGTACCGCGACGTCAACTTCGCAGTGGACATTGCCTGCCATTGGGAGGATCCGGCCCACAATGAGGCCAATACGAAGTGGGTGCGCGACTACTATGCCGAGCTCCACCCCCTCGGATCCGGTGCGGGCTACGTGAACTTCCTCGACGCCGACGACCAGTCACACATCGAGGACACCTACGCGGGGAACTACGCCCGCCTCGCCGAAGTCAAGGCCAAGTACGATCCCGGCAACCTCTTCCACATCAACCAAAACATCAAGCCTGCAGGCTGACACTTCGTACAACCTGCCGTTTCCACGCCGGCTCCGGAACGGCTCGCTCCTTCTGCCGCCCATCGGCCTTCGATTGAGGCATCCGGGGCGGTACGGCGAGGTCTTTGGCGACACAACCCGCGACATCTTGAGCCCTAAGCTTGGTGCCATGAATACGGCCACTGACGCTCCGAACTCTTTCGGCTCCCGCGTCTCAAAGGCGGTGCAGACCCTCACCCCGGGGTACTTCGCCCTCACTATGGCCAGCGGAATCATCTCGGTGGGGCTCGAGCTCGAAGGCTTCCACGTACTATCAGCGGTACTCCTTGTGGTCTGCGCGGTCTCCTACGCCGCGATCCTGATGCTCAGCCTCGTCCGGCTGGTCAGGTTCCCAGCAGACATGCGCCACGACTTTTTGGACCCCGGCCGGGCGTTTGGCTTCTTCACCTTCATTGCTGGAACGAATGTGCCAAGACGCCTCGTATCCCTAGGGTTGCGAGACGAACTGGAGTGGAGCGTTTAGGGCACCCTCACCGGGCAGTTTTGCGGGCGGGTCTTACGGGAATCCGGAAGACAGGGATCACCGGCATTGGGAGAGTCCGTAGATAGTCTTTGGGCCGACCGGTGGACGACCGGCTTACGGGCGCCGGTCCTAGGGTGTGCCCGGCGGTGTAAGTGCAACGTCGATGGCGGACTCGACTGCATCGCTGCGCGCGTCGGTCGTTTGGACAAGAAGCGACTGGATAGCTTGGATCAGCGCCACTAGCCTGGGCGCTCGGATCGTTGAAAGGCGTTCCATCGAAGTGGCAAGCGATTCCGCGACGGGGTCGTCTACGTGGTCTCCGAGGGCGCCAGCGTGAGAACCGTCGGGAGCTATATAGCTCCCTCCGATCGAGATGTCGCCCAGGAGCGCTAGCAGAGGTACGCGGATCCCGTCCGGAACGTCGCCGGCCGCGACAGCTGCGACGAACGGCACTGCATAGGCCGTTGCTTGATATACCGTGCCCTGATGGCAGTTCGAGGAAAGCCCGTCACTGATTGCCAGGGAGGAATCAGCTCGAAGCGCAGCCAACGATCGCGACACGTCGCCTGCGATGGCGAGTGACATGTCTCCGGCGGCGCCCAGCGAAACGACACCTTTTCCGTAGCAGTGCTCCAGCCCGCTCCAGTCGACCTGCTCGAGTTCGTCCAAAGCATCGAAGCCTGTCCCGTTCGGTTGATACGGAGTATCCATACAAGTGAGAGTAACGAGACACGAACGCGGAAGGATCGACTAACGGCCGAACTTTCCTCTGGAAGACTCTGACGATGACTGAACTACTTCAAATGTCGTGGCTGAACACTCCGGCGATGGTCGGGCCCCGCGTGCGGAATCAGCTTCTGGAGTGCTGGCGGGACGTATCCAACGCCGGGGGCGCGGTGGGCTTTCCCTTCCCGCCGGTTTCTGATGAGCACGTCTTACCTTCGATTGACGCCATGGTCCGGTCATTGGACTTGGAAGTGAATCGCATCCTGATCGCTACGATGGATGGCGAGCTGGCCGGTTGGCTGCTCTTGGCCGGCAATTCGAGTGAACTAACAGCTCATTGGGCGCGGGTTCTTCGGGTCTAGACAGCTCTGGATTTCCGGAACTGCGGCGTCGGGCGTGCGCTCATGGAGGAGGTGTCCAGGGCAGCGACCGAGGATCTCGCACTGGAACAGCTGCGCCTCGAAGTGCGGGCGGGTATGGGTCTCGAGGGCTTCTACCAGTCGTGCGGGTGGCGCGAAATCGGACGATGGCCAGAAGCCCTCCGGTTACCCGGAGGCGATAGAGACGAAGTGCTTATGACGCTGGCCTTGAAGCGCAACGCTGGACCTGTTGGCGTCCGCTAAGGGATCGGCCAACGGGAACGTGTTGGCCGCGAGTGTCCAGGGAGTCTTACTCCCCGGATTTCGCCCGCCCGTATGCTGGGCTAATGGCTACCGTTCATAGAGCTACTCTGACTCCGTCGAAAATGGAACTCCTCGAACAGTGGCTGCCCAACCAACAGTGGTTCAGGGGCATCGGGTCAATGAACCTGGCACGTGTCGGTTCCTTCCGTTTTGACGATCCGGACGGCGAAGTCGGCATCGAAACGCTTCTTGTTGCAAACGAGGGCGCCGTTTTTCTGGTTCCGCTGACTTACAGGGGTTCGCCTCTTCCAGGCGCCGACCCGTGCCTTGTCGGCATCATGGAACACTCTTTTCTCGGAACGAGATGGATTTACGACGCCCCCGTTGATCCCGTCTATGCATCGGCCTTGGCGGCCACTATTCTGACTGGCCAGCCACAGGCCGACCAGTACTTTGAGGTCGATGGAAGGCTTCAATTAATTCCCGAATCCGTGTATTTGCACAGCACGGGGACGTCAGGCACAGGAGTTCCGGTCATCAACTCAGCAGTTCCTAATACCGTGGGGCAGGTCACAACCATTCGTGCGGGTGACCTGGAGCTGTCGATTAGTCGGGCACCCAATCCCCTCGAAAGATCCTTGGGGCAGAGGATTCTCCCAGCAACTTGGGACGACCAAGACACACCAGTGCAACTCGCGGCGGCGGCCTGGATCTGAAGGCAGGCGGTCATGAAGCACCGATCAGAGCTGCGATTTAACCGCCAGGCAATCCGTCCGGATAAGGATCCCCTTGTGGGATGCTCAGTGCGCCAAATAGCGCCTTGAAAAGACCGCCATATATCGCCGAAAGTCACATACTCGGGTTCCAGATTCGCGTATACCCGGTCCGAAAACTATCGCGCTTTGGTTCCTCAACTGCATCACCTTGGAACTGCATGAACCGCAGTCCGGTGGAGAGTGAACGGATCAGGACCATATAGATGAGAACCTCCTTAGAGCAGGCCCTGGTACTTGGATGAGGTTCTTCGATCGATGAAGTTTAGGGTGCCCATGAGCATCCTCTCGGGGCGCAGCTGATTTCCCGAATGAACCAGCGGATGAGGCGTGGCAAAGAAAGCACTCCGGCAACGATGATGCTCGTGAGAATGCCAACGCGCCGCCAATCCGCTTGCATACATCAACCATGCTTTTGACTGGTACGAAGAACACCTGTTCGTGGCAGTCTCTCGGAGGCCGCGAACACTGCTTCAAACGGGACTGCCCCGGCTCAAATCAATCCAAACTACTTCTCGCTGAGTAAATAGCGGAATTCGTCGACCGCGGCCTTCCCTTCGGCAATATTTCCGCCGGTCACGTCGCAGTAAACCTCAATGGCCTTTATATCCCGGCCTTCTATTAGCTCATCAACGACTGCCGAATACCTTTCATCTTTCAACAGATCATACGACCCTGCAGCAGACGCATCTTCAATAACTCTACGGTAGAATTTCTTGATACCAGGTTCTCGACTAAATACTGAACCAAATCCGGTCATTTCATTTTTCCTTTCAGCTGACTTCTTACACTGAGTTGGTTGGGCCTCCGTTAGCAGTCGAGCGCCTATGCGATAGCTAATTGGTTTTCTTGCGTCCAGGTTCCCCAGTAGCGTTTCGGCGGCATGCCGTTCAGGGATCCGTGGGGCCGTTCATGATTGTAGATACCTTTCCATTCCTCGGCCAAATACTTGGCTTCGACCATGGTGTCCATGATTTCTCCGGAGAGCTGCTCCCTTCTGAACTGGGCATTGAAGGATTCGATGAAGCCGTTCTGCCAGGGCGATCCGGGGTCGGTGAATGCGGTATCCACGCCGGCGGTGTTACACCGTCATTCAGTGCTGCGGCGGTGAATTCGGGCCCGTTATCGCACCGGACATAGCTCGGGGCGGTACCGGTTTCGGCGATGATGTTCTCCAGCCCCGCGACCACGTCGGCGACTTTGAATGACCGGCGCGCGGCTAGCCTCCCGGAAACGGCATCGACGACATCAACCATGATGCCGCCCGGCACCCCGGCCGTAGCAACTGCGGACAGATAGAGACTGCCCGAGGAGCCCGTGACGGTGCGCCCGGTAATGGATCCCTTACCGGGACGGCTTCGCAAGTCGTTGTCGGGACCGTTCCTTTGATCTAATTACGCAATGACGTCGCAAACCTTCGGTACCCTTCCAAAAGCCGCTGCCGGTGATCGCGTCGCTATCCTGTCGCCGGCGTTTGCAGCACCTGCCGTGTCAGAGGCCGTCCATGAGCAGGCAATGAATCGGCTGACCGAAATCACCGGGTTGATTCCGGTCGAGTACCCCACGACCCGGCAGCTTGGTGCCAGTGCCCAGGCTCGGGCTGCCGACATTACTGCCGCGTTCGCGGACCCGACCATTCGAGGCGTGCTCGCCACCATCGGAGGCGATGACCAGGTCACTGTCATTAAGCACATCGATGCTGAGGTACTGGCCAAGAACCCAAAGCCGTTCCTGGGATACAGCGACAACACGAACCTGCACAATCTCCTGTGGGGCCTTGGCGTCCCGAGCTTCTACGGAGGCTCGACTCAGGTACACCTCGGTGCGGGACCGAACCTCGATGGGGTGCACCTGCTCTCCCTCCGCGCCGCACTCATGGACGGTGGAACCGTCGACCTGACCGAACCCGGAGAGTCCGAGGACTTCGGTATCCCGTGGACCGACCCCCGCGCTCTACAGCACTTCGGTGTTCGCGAAGCGACCGATCCGTGGACGTGGGCCGGCCCGAAAACCGTTGTGGAGGGCCGGTCTTGGGGCGGCTGTCTCGAAGTGATCGACCAGATCGCGGTCGCAGGCCGCATGCCCTCCGTAGCCGACCTGCAAGGCGCGGTTCTGCTGTTCGAGACCAGCGAGGAGCTGCCGACAGCGTCCGAGGTGAAGCGGTGGATACGCGCCCTAGGCGAGCGTGGGATCCTCGAAGCCGCTGCCGGTGTACTCGTTGCCCGCCCGCCGACAAGTCAGTTGGGACAACCAATCCCCGACGCTGATAAGCGCGCCGAGCTACGAGCTGCGCAGCGCGACATTGTCATCGAGCAGATCGCTCGATACAACCCCGAAGCGGTTGTTTGCGTCGGAGTCCCGTTCGGCCACACCAGACCTCAATGGGTCATTCCCCACGGCGGCATCATTCAACTCGACGGAACGACCCGGACCATCGCCGCCAATTACAGCTGAACCATCTTCTGATCGACCCTTGAACGGCACTCACGGAGAAAGGAGTGGGAGCCGTCCGCTGAGGGACCGGCTTGCGGGCGGCCATGAGGTCCCCAGTCGGAGGCGCGATACGGTGGCAACCGAGGAGCCATGCCGCCTAACTAGGCGCTGCCATCCGACGCGATTTGAAGGATCCGAACTTTGTTGGCGTCCAAGATCGCCACTGCTTGGCCGATAACTTGAATGGCAGGTGATCCTGCAACCACGGCACAACCCGTCGGAGCATTTCACCGTCAGCGTCCGGGATGCAAAGATCGATAGCCAGTCTGGCGCTGTTATCGAGTATTAGCCCAAAGTCGCTGGTTCCGAGGGGAACGCTCCACACATACTCCGCACCCGCGAATCGCTCAGCATTCTGGCCAGGCAAGACCTGTCCCGTCGCGGGGTCAACGATCCGGAAACTCGACTGCGCACGGAACCAAATCGGGGCCATCCCCCACTGATTCGTAGGCTGAGGATGGATGTCGTCAAGCCATTCAAGTGCCTCGTTGACTCGGTCGGCCGGGACAGCGACCCGCTTACCCTGACCGAACCGACGCTCGAGTTCGGCCTCAAGATCAAGCTGCCGGGAAAGATCGGGCACCTCGTGCACCTCGAAGGTGTATTTGTTGGGGCTGACGAGTTCGGTGCAAGTCTCGAGAAACGACGTCGCTTGTTCGTAAGCGGCCCGGCGCGACATGCCGCCGAGCGAATGCGCGCCTCCACTCCCGATTGGAAGCCCTACATAGGTGACAGCAGAGAATGCGGCGTCGGTCATGCGGCTAGCGTACGGGGCGAGCCCTCCGTGTCGCTCTTAGCTCTGTGGATCTTGCCTGCCGATTACGGGGACCAACCGAAGCGCGCCTCATTTCGAGAGTCCCGGAGACCGCCCGGTAAAGGATCCTCCACCGGGCGGGCTGTGCAGTCGACTTCGGAAACTGACAAATAACCAAGTTGCCTCACCAAGCCATTCTGACTCGAAAAGTCCAAGTGACTCTGGTGCTGACCGACCCACGCGGGCTGTCCGCCTGACACGCGGATCCGTGCGGCAGCTGGGATGGCTTCTGGTAGCGTCTGCAGTCACTGCATAGCTTCAACTCGGGGGTCAATTGAAAAAGAAGTACCTGGCCGCAACGGGCCTGCTGGTGCTCGGCACCATTATGGGCACCTCGATGGCGGTTCAGGCAGCAACGGCGCCGGCCCCGGAAGACCCTGCCGGGGCAGGCTCCGACATTGGGGGTTATGAGGGGTGGTGGAACTCGACGCCGGCATCGGGGGACGCTAGCGGACTTCCGCGCGAGACGGTAACGGTAGATACCAACACCGGAAAGGTCCGACGTCAGCTACAAAGTCAGACGCGATGCCGCTTGGCCTCGGGACACGATCGTCATCGTGGACACATCCACAGGGAAGGTCATCGAACAGTTCCCTGCGCACGGTGCGGGGAAATAAGCCCAGAATTTTTCCGGTGACCTTCATATTCGCCTTGAATCGCAAGACGACTATGCGGCTGGGTGGCCTACTCAAGTGAAGAAGGATCTCCACGGTGCCGTCCCAGGTTCAAACGAGCCAAGAAGCGAAGCTGGGTGTACCGGCGAAGGCTACGGGAGGTAGTTGAGGTAAGGGTTGTTCAGGGGCGCCACTGCGATGCAGATCGGCAGGGCCGCCGCCACGAAGCGATCAAATCCACAGGCCCATTGGCCTGTATTTTTAGGCCTAAGGGTCGAGCGCGTGTCCGATAAGGATGCCTCAATGTGCGGTCGTCCAGACGCCCTGGTCTCTGGGTTGGTCGGGTAGTTTTCCGAATCATTGGCTGAAGACCACCTCCGTCTGGAGGTGGCCTTCAGGTTTGTGGATCGGTGATCGCCGGTTGTCGGATGGTCAGGTGCTGATCAGCCGTCCTCGTGGTTTGTCGAGCCGGCGGGGATGTCCGGTACGTCGTTCGGGCCGTAGATTTTGTCGTCGCCGGGGTATGGGCTCTTCCAGTTGTGGGTCTGGTACCAGGTCCAGCGGTTGAACAGGTTGGGGTTCGCGGAGTCTTCCTTCGCGCCGTTGCCTGTCAGGTGCTGCTGCTCGGACCAGTTGCCCCACTGTTCGGCAGTTTCCTTCATCGGGGCCGGGACAGCGACGGCTTTGGCTGCGTCGTCGTTGACCGCGGCGGCGCCGGGCCCGGTCTGGCCCAAGGTGTCGGGGCCGCAGGCGGGCGCGGTCTTGACACCCTCGGTGAGTGGTATCTGGTTCGGGACGGCGTTGAACGGTGTCAGATCGGCCTTGTTGGTGAAGGCGTCGAACATCGGTGTGGCCGCGGCGACTTTCTGGTTCAGCGGCTGGGCGCCGAGGATTTGCTGGATGGTCCGGACCATGTTGATCTGTGAGTAGAAGGTGCTGACGGTCTTGCCGTGCGCCGCGTAGGGGCTGATGACCTGGACCGGGGCGCGGTGGCCGTCGACGTGGTCGGTGCCGTTCTGGCTGTCGTCCTCGGCGATGAAGATCGCGGAGTCCTTCCAGTACTGGGAGTGCGAGATCTCGTCAACGATCTTGCCCACGGCGAGGTCGTTGTCGGCGACCTGCGCCCTGGGGTCGGCGGTGCCGCCGGTGTGGTCGCTCGAGAGCCACGTCATCTGGAAGTTCTTCGGGCCGTTCTTTTCAAAGTCCTGCTTCCAGGTCTCGTAGCGGTAGATGTCCGGGACCGAGGTGTCGAACGGGGCCGCGTTCGGGTCCGTGATCGCGCTGAGCGAGGGGATGGACGAGCCGGCGTGCATCTGCAGTGCCGGGGTGAAGAGCTGTGCCGGGTCGCCGCCGGCCATCGTGCTCGTGGCCGCGCAGTAGTACTGCTGCCAGGTCGCGCCGGCCGGTTTGCCCTCAGTGGAGTCGAACTCCCCGTAGTTCCTGGCGGTCTTGCCTGCATCCTGGATCGCGGTCCAGAGGAACCCGGAGCGCTGGTGGCCCAGGACGTCATTCTCGGTGTCGTACGAGCGTTTGTACTCACCGGCGCTGGTCTCCGTATACGCCGGGTCGTCGCCCTGCATCATCCAGTTGTGGCCCTCGGCCGAGTTCGTACCGATGTCGTACGTGTTGTCGTACAGGCCGAACTGGCTGGCGAGAGCGTGCTGGTTCGGGGTCACCTTCGCGCCGAACTGGGCCAGTGACGCGTCGCCGTTGCCCTGCTTCATGTCGCCATAGACCTGGTCGTAGGTGCGGTTCTCCTTCACGATCAGGAACACGTGCTTGATCGCCGACGGTTCCCCGATCCGCTTCGGCACGGCCACGGCCGCGCCGTGGTCGGCTTGACCCTCTGTTGCCTGCTTGACGGCGCTGCCGTCCCAGCCGTTCTGCTGGAACACGGTGTCGGTGTACTGCTGGATCCGGTCGTCGCCGGGCAGCGTGAATTTGGTGAGCGAGGCCGTGGTGGAGTGCGTGCCGTGGCCGGTCGCAGCCGTGGTGCCCGGGCCCTCGCTGATGCTCTGCTCGGGGCCGAGCGCGTCGATGCCGCGGATATTGGTGACCACAATCTGGCCCTTCACCGCGGTGACGTTGCCGGGGTAGTAGTCCGTCGGGAGCAGGCCAATGTAGCTGGCCGGGTCCTTCGGGTCCTGCTTGTTGACCTTGTAGACCGCGACCGCGTTCGCGCGTCCCAGCGAGATCAGCAGGTGGTCCCCCTGCATGGTGATGCCTGTCGGCTCATAGCCGACCTGGGATGAGGCCCACGGCTGGGTGCCGATGGTCTGCATGACCTTGTTGCTTGCCGTGTCCACCACTGAGACGGTGTCGCTGTTGGTGTTCGCCACGTACAGCGTGGAGCCGTCAAGGTACATCGCGGTCGGGTGCAGCTGAACGTCGATTGAAGAAACCGCCGCCGTGGCATTGGCCGTGTCGATGACGCTCAGCGTGCCGGTCGTGGAGGTTCCGAGCTTGGGGTCCGCGGGAACCTGCGTGCCGTAGGAGTCCATGGTCGGTTCCCCGGGGAGGGCCCGGCGGCCTCCCTCGTTGGAGACGTACAGCTTTGTACCGACGAACTTCAGCTGCCGCGGGGCGATACCCGTGCTGAAAGTCTGCTTGATCGTACCGGCCACCGGGTCGATCGCGACGACCGCGTTCTGGCCGTTCACGGCCGCGTACAGGGTTGAGCCGTCGGGGGAAAACGCCATGCCGGCAGTCAGGGCCTGCTTGTCGCCCGCGTTCGGAATGCTGATCGTCGTGCCGGTCCCGAGCGAGCCGTCCGGGTTGAAGGGGTAACGGACGATGCCGGTCGCGACAGGCTCATAGAGGAACTTCCCGTCGGGCGAAAAGACCGGGCCATCCTGACCCACGGAACCATCCGTGATGTGCTGGTACGCCATGTTCGCGTAGCCCGCATTGCCCGCCGCGGTAGCAAACGAGGCGGCAGCGAGGGTGCCCGCAGCAGCCACAGGCTTATACGTTGTGAGGTCGAAGACCTGCAGGTCGACCGAGCGGTCGGCACTCGTCCCGACGAGATAACGGCCATTCGGGCTGAGGGTCGAGCCCATGATCTTGCCGAACGGCGTCATCAGACGGTCACCGATGGGCTTGATCACCTGATTCGAGGAGATCTGCTCCCCGTTTTCGTTCTGGGACCCGACCTGCTGCTGCCCAAACGGGATCGTCGACGCGGCGGCGATGCCTCCACCCAAGAGGACGAGCGCGCAGCTCGCGGCCGCCATTGATAGCGGCTTGCGGCCGTGCAGTGACGTCGGCAGCCGATGCAGGCCCCACCGACTGGGTCGTTGCTCTTGGGGGGATTTTCGGGTGGTTTCTGGCGGTTTGGCCATTGCGGTTCTCCTCATCTCGGCCCTGAGTGCCCGAGACACTGAGGGCGGCGTTTCCACGTTCGGTCCCGGGAGGCTCTCCCCCGGCGGCTTGAGGGACGCAAATACATGGGGGCGGGATCCCGGCCCCCAAAGCCTCCCGGCCCGGTCTTGCGTCCCTGTGACGAGCCAGTTACGCGCCGCTGAACTCACAGAGAACAGCATCCACAGCTGGCTGCAGCCAGCTGGCGGTCCACCATGCCCAGCGCAGGGCATCCTCGAGCTCGGTGCCTGCACCGCGCCTGGCTTGGACTGGTCGCGGCGCTTCTTACTTACTCCGCGGCTGGTCAGCGCGCGGCGATGAGGCCGGGGGAAGCCGGCCTCCGGTTTTGGAATAGCTTCTGGACCGCTGACATACGGACAACCCGACATCTCGGCGGGGCACGCGGCTGCTGGGGTCAAGGCGTGCCGTCGCAGAGCTCCGTCACACCCTGGCCCTGTTGTGTCTACGACGTTTCCGCTGCGCTTCAACCAGTTGTTGGGCGTCCGCTGGCGCGGCCGCCGGCTGTTGGGTCCAGAGTCTGTTTGTCAGGGCTTTCCGGAACGCGAGGGATTCGGGTTAGAAGACTCGTCGACGGCTGGGTGTTGTTATTTGGTCCTGTCCTGGTGGTCTCCCAGGACCTTTTGGACTTTGTGGGCTGCGTCCACCAGTTGCGAGGCTTTCTTCGGGTTGATGAGGAGGCTGCTTCGGCCGCGTAGCGCAGGCGTTTGCCGTCTTCCGAGCTTCGTGGAGGGCCGGGTGATCGCCGGTTCCGGCGGGGTGGTTCTTGGCGTCCTGGACGGCGGTGCGCAGCCGCTTGATGTCGCGTTTGACCAGTTTCGGGATCACCTTGAGCACCAATGGTCCGAGCCGTTTCATCAGGGGCATTTCTGGACTGATTGCTCGCGAGAAGCCGGCGCCGAGCAGAACTACTTTCATAATCGAGATGGTCAGGTTCTTGACCGCGCACCCATCGTAAGCGAGCCTTGGCGCATGGCAACTCGATATGTTCGGTGCATCGCCGCTGCGGCAGCCGCGATGGCGGTGATGAGTGGATGTGCAGCGCCGGCACCGCCGACAATCGATGCCTCGACAAGTCCGGCAACCACCCCCGTCTCGAGTGTCCCTTTCGCCCTCTTCACTCATTGCGGCATCTATGAGGCACGGGTGCAGGACACCTTCTTCCTCGCCGACCAACCGCTGAACGACGGCCACGGAAATCCCCCTGCGGGCTGGGGCAACCCCTACCAATCGGGCACCATCACCGTGGCAGGCTCGCAGGCCGTCTTCCACGACGACAGCGGCCACACCGTGACTTTCCACGAACGCCCTGGTGCCACGAGCCTCCTTCAAACTTGCTCCTGAGGCGTAGGTCGAGCGAAATTCTAAGTACAAGCCCACCCGCTCACGGGACCGGCGGGGATCAGTGGGCCATGCCAAATAGCGCTGCGAAAAACGATCCAGATGAGTCTGCGATTCACAGCATTCCAGCGCCGACAGAAGACAGTGTCCCGTAGAGGATTCCCCAACCGGGACGGCTGAGCGTGCCGTTAGGGTGGGTCCATGACGAAGGTGATTTCAGCTCCGGGAGATCTCGTTGTCGCGACGATCGACGGCGTGGACGTGCGTTTTGCGGGCATTGAGCTTACGTCGGACATCCCGGGGCATGTCCAAGTAGGGCCCGGCGAACGGGGTGTCAAGATCAGCCTTGAGGCCATTCGCGGCCACGAAACCGGGCTACGAGATCACCGCTATGACCAGGCTCGACTCCAATGGGTGGAGCGGAGAAGGACTGACGGCGCAGAGAGCGCTGGACCTATGCCAACCATGCCCGGTGTGCTGGCTTTCGAACCGGTCGAAGTGCAGATCACTGACGACTCAGGGACCGAATATCGTCTCGTGGCTGGGCAGGTAGCCGGGGATGCCCGCATGGGGCGGCTCCCATGATCAGCTGCCAGGGATGAAACCGGCCGCGGCCTCAGTGCCCGCCGAGGATCTCCACAAGGGCGAACGAGAGGCCGAAGCCGACGGCGATCGCGATGCCGGTGGCGGCGCCGGCGTCCCGGAGCCCCTCCGGGACCATGCGGGTCGTTACGTTCGTCAGGATGCCGCCGCCGGCGAAGGCCAGCGCGAAGGCCACCACCTCGGGCGGGGCTGCCCGCAGCAGCAGCGTGAAGAGGGCCACCGACGCGGCGCATAAGAACGTCATGGCCAGCCAGGCGGACATGACGTGGCGGGTGGTCATGCCTGACTTGCGCAGCGGTCCGGTGTCGGCCATGGCTTCGGGCACGCCGCAGAGGAAGACAGCGGCAAGCACCGCGGCACTGATGCCGTAGCCGCTGAGTAGCGCCCCGGTGATAACAACCGCTTCGGCGACCACGGACAGCCCGATCACAAGGAACCTGGGCTCGTGGACGGGAGGTTCGGACAGCCGCCGGCCGCGCACGGCACCCGTCACCACCCACGCCGTCGTCACGGCCCCGCCGATCAGTCCCACCCCGACGTAACCGCTTCCGCCGGCCAGCCGCCCGGCCTCGGCGACGAGCTTGTAGGCGACGGCCGAGAGCAGGGCGCCGGCACCGAGCCCGGTCAGGATGCCGAGCAGGACGCTGTTGCCGACGCGCCACCGCAGGGCGAGCAGCCCACCCAGGAAGTACGAGGACCCGGCAACCAGACCCCAGCCAAATGCCTGTAGCATCGGCGCCCCTTTCGGCTTAGGCACTAAAGCACCGCGCCTTAGGCATCATCCCGAACGGCCGCGGGGATGGCAAGGGCCGCGCGGGGCGCCGCGGGCTAGAAGCTGTGCTCCGGCCCCGGGAAAGGGGTGACATGGTTCCTCTTCGGAACGGTCCCATTTTTCATTGTGGGTGCCTTCGCATCGGCCGGTAGCAGCTCGTCTCCTCCCTGGTACTTTTACGTATCCGCCGCGTTGTTGTTCCTCGAAGTCGCAACCGGCGCGTGCGCAGCTCGTCTGTCCATCCCCAAAATATCGAGCAGAAAGAGTCCTGGGATATACAAGCTGGCCCTCAAAGGATGAACTCGGGCAATGAACTTCGGTCCGTCCGCTAACGGCCGTTCGTGAGACTGTCGCGAGTGCTGATGGCGTGTGAATTGCAGCGATAAGTGGCGGCATTTTCGCAGCGCTAAATCTCACCCTTGGCGCCCGTAAGCCGATCAGCTTGCGGGCGGCAGATTCAGCTGGAGGAGGCAGGCTGGTCAGGGCGAGCCAAGTCGGCCTGGATCGCGCGGATGATCGAGGCGAGGATTCCGGACGCGAGAAGTCCTGGCCCCAGCGGACCGGCGGAATTCCCACCCAGAGGTGGCAAACGCCGAAGCGCGGACCGGGCTTCGGCACTCATGTGCTCGAGTTGCCAGTGGATCTCGTCGTCGACCGTCTGGGGCCGACCGGGCGCCGCCAGTCCGGCCGCTTTCGCGGCGTACGCGGCTGCCCCCAAGGCGTGCGCGCCCATGTGAGCGACGGCTGCGGCTTGTGTGGCAGACCGGGCGGCAGCCACCGCAGCAGGGCTAGTCACCTCGCGTGCGGCACGGCCAGCAACAAACCGCTGGCGGATCTCTTCGGCGGCACTGTGCTCACCGCGAGCGAAGGCGCGGGCTCGGGCGATGGCGTCGCGGGGGCGAGCGTCTGCCGGAGCCTCTGCCTCAAATAAGGCCACGACTCGCTCAGCGCAGTCTGCGGCCCAAGTCGCGACGACGCGGCGATCGGCCTCGCTTAGCGTCTGCGGAGAAACCATATCAGTACCGTACACACGGGTCGCAGACCGATCCCCCTTACGCGACGCCCAGCGCGACAAGCAGCCCTGAAAAACGCCGCTACGAAGCGCAGGGCTCACCCTCGCCTGCAAGAATGAGCGCATGGCTGAGTCGAAAAGTTCTGGGTCCAAGTTCACCCCTGAGGAGCGGGCCGCGATGAAGCAGCGCGCCAAGGAGCTAAAGGCGCAGCAGAGCGCCGCCGAGGCCTTACAGTCGGTTCTCGACAAGATCGCCTCACTCGACGAGCCAGACAGGACGAACGCAGAGCGCATTCACGCGATCGTCACGGGAGTCGCACCATCGCTGGCCCCGAAGCTGCTCTATGGCAGCCCCGCCTATGCCAACGCGGACGGCAAGCCCGTGCTGTTCTACCAGGAGCGCGCGAAGTTCAAGGCTCGCTACGGCAACCTCGCGTTCTTCGGGCCGGCACAGCTCGACGATGCCACGATGTGGCCCACGTCCTACGCCATCACCGAGCTCTCATCGGCCGACGAGAAGGTCATCGCGGAGCTGGTGCGGAAGGCCACGGGCCAGCTCTGATTCGCATCGACCTGAAACCGGTCTGGGGCCGCCTCACGTGGGGTGCCCGCCCCGGCAAACGAGGAGACTGAGAGAGCGTCCGCAAGCCGATCGGCTCACGAACACCATAGGCGGCATTTAGCGCTGACAGTATGCCGCCACTTGTCGCTGCAAGTCACATCACGGACCAAAATGGGAGGCTTGCCGGATGCAGGTCGGAACCGGTGCGGGCCGCCCGATGCCTCATCGGACGCGGCAACTCCCGTGCGTACAAAGGGGCGCCAATGGTTGCGCTATTCAGCGACGACTGTGATTCTGCTTCCAGCATCCATTTGGGCCAGGGAAAGGACCAGTCATGACTAGGGAGATCGTTAAGTCGGCCAAGGCGCCGAGTTCGCCGCTCTTCAGCCAGGGCGTCAAAGCGGGGCCGTTCGTGTTTGTCTCGGGGATCGTTGGCACCGACCCGAACAACGGCCACCTCGCGGGCGACAGCATTCAGGATCAGACGCGCCAGGCTCTTGCGAACTGCGAGGCTATCCTTCAAGCAGCGGGTGCAGGCCTGGGAGACGTCGTCGAGGTCGGCGTGCTGCTGAGTAGTCCTTCGGACTTCGCGGGATTGAATGAGGAGTACGCACGGTGGTTTCCGAATGACCCCCCGACACGCTATGTTGCCCAGCTCGGCGTCGATCTGCCTGGAATTCTCGTTTCGATCCGCATGACAGCCTTCATCGGCTGAGGCGCCGCCTGCAGGCTCCAGTCGACCCGTCGCCGTACGGCCAGGGATCCCCTTGCGGGCGGCCGACTCCTTCTCCTAATCCGACTCGGTGTCTCAGGTGCAACCGGGCGAAAGGGGCCCGGATCCCCTCGCCTCCACAGCAGGAAAGCCTGGAACGACGGCGGATGGCCTGCCTGGAGTCCGAGGCGGCAGTCGCAGTCGGCGAACGCCGGGAGCTGCCCTGACCCTTGCCGCCGTCGGGCCTTGCCTGCCGCTCGTTGCACCCTCTAAAATTAAACAAACAAGTTTTAGAAGGTGCGTTATGGAAGCGGCACAAGCGGGTCCCACCCGCAAGCAGCGGGGCGGCGGTTGAGATGGACTGGCAAGGCTGGGCGCTGTTCGGGCTGCTCGCCACCACGGCCCTGACCGCGGTGATGATCGCCTGCCAGATGGCCGGCTGGACCCGGCTCGACCTGCCCCTGGTCCTGGGCAGCCTCGTCACGCCGGATCCGGACAGGGCGCGGATCGCCGGTTTCTTCATCCACCTCGCGGCAGGACAGGTCTTCGCCCTCGGCTACGCGGCAGTTTTTGCGCTGCTCGGCAGGGCCACGTGGTGGATCGGCGCCCTGCTGGGGCTCCTGCACGTGGCCGTGGCGCTGACCGTCATCCTGCCCCTGCTGCCCGGCATCCATCCCCGAATGGCCAGCACCAGGGCCGGTCCGGCCAGCCGCGCCGCGCTTGAACCGCCGGGCCTGCTGGGCCTGAACTACGGGATCCAGACGCCGGCGGTGGCCGTGGCAGCCCATGTGGTCTACGGCACCCTGCTCGGATTGCTCCTCACGGTCCATTGACGCCGGCCAGCGCGAGAGAAGGTGCACCAGAACATGGAAACCGGGAACATGCGCTCCCCCGCCCTTGCCGACTACGGGCTGCTGGGAGACACGCGCACGGCCGCCCTGGTCTCGGCCGACGGCGGCATCGACTGGCTCTGCGCGCCGACCTTCGACGGCGATCCCGTCTTTGGTGCCCTGCTCGGCGGCCCGGAGGCGGGCACCTTCCGCGCCTGCCCCGCCCTGCCCGCCGAGCGCCTCGTCCGCCGGTACCGGCCGCACACCGCGACGCTCGAGACGGTGTGGGCCACGGACGGCGGCACACTGACGCTCACCGAGGCGATGGTGGCGGAGGTGTCGGGCCGTCTGCTGCCCACGACGCTCCTGATCCGGCGGCTGGCCGCCGACGGCGCACCGGTCCAGGCCGCCGTCGACTTTGACCCGCGCTTGGGCGAGCGCCGCCTCCGCCCCCGCGTCCGGCGGGGGCAGCACCTGGTGTGCGAGTGGGGTGCCCTGGCCATGTCGCTCGGCTGCAGCGGCGGGTTGCGGGTGGAGCCGGGTACGACGACGGCAGTCACCGTGGTGCCCGGCCGTCCGGTGGTGATGGTGCTCGCTCTGGCCTATACGGAACCGCTGGTCTGGGTCGACCCCGACACCGCGTGGGATCTGGTGGAAGCCGACGAGTCCCGGTGGCGGGACTGGGCCTCCGGCATCAGCCAGGACGTTCCGTTCCGCGAAGCGGTCCTGCGGAGCCTGCTGACGCTGAAGCTGCTGACCTACTCCCCGTCGGGCGCGCCGGTGGCTGCGCCCACCACGTCCCTGCCGGAGGACCCGGGCGGAGTCCGCAACTGGGATTACCGGTACGCCTGGCCGCGGGATGCCAGCATCGGCATTGCCGCATTCCTCGGGCTGGGCAAAGACGGCGAGGCCCTGAACTTCCTGAACTGGCTCCTGCACGCCAGCCGGCTGCAGCGGCCCCGGCTGCCGGCCCTGCTCACCCTGACCGGCCGGCATGTCCCCCGCGAGCGCACGCTGGCGGACTGGCCGGGCTACGCGGGCAGCGCCCCGGTGCGGACGGGCAACGGCGCCGCCCACCAGCACCAGCTCGACGGCTACGGCTGGGTCCTCGACGCCGCCTGGAACCTCGTGCGGCAGGGGCACCGGCTCAATTCGGAGACGTGGCGGGCGATGCGCGGCTTCACGGATCTCGTCGCGCGGCGCTGGCGAGAACCGGACGCCGGCATCTGGGAAATCCGGGGCGATCCCGCGCACCATGTGCACTCGAAGATCATGGGATGGCTCGCGCTGGACCGGGCATTGCGCATCGCCGAAAGCCACCGCCTCAGCGCCGGGCGGCGGCGCCGCTGGGAAGCGGCGAGAAGCGCGATCTCCGCGGATATCCGGACTAAGGGATTCGACCCGGACAGGAACACGTACATCCGCTCCTACGGGTCGGCCGACCTCGACTCGGCCCTGCTGATCCTGCCCGTGACCGGCTTCGAGGAACCCGGCTCTTCGAGGCTCCAAGGGACGGTGGATGCCGTCCGGACGGAGCTGTCGGCCGGCTACCCCTTCCTCTACCGCTACCCGCCGGGCAAGGACGGGCTTCCCGGGGATGAAGGGGCCTTCCTGCCCTGCTCGTTCTGGCTCGCCCAGGCCCTCGCCCTCACGGGACGGGCAGCCGAGGCCGCGGAAATGTTCGAGGCGCTACTGGGGTTCGCCGGTCCGCTGGGCCTGTTCAGCGAGGAAATCGATCCGGCCACCGGCGCCCTCCTCGGAAACTACCCCCAGGCCCTAACCCACGCGGCGCTGGTCCAGGCAGCGCTGGCCCTCCGGGACGCTGCCTGCGAGCAGCCGCTGGCTGAGCCGGTCGAAACCAAGCCCGCCGAAACCAAGCCCGCCGGCTGAGCCTGTAGAAACCGCGCCCGCCGACTGAAGCCGTCGAATGCGAAGCCGATTCCGCTGGTTGAGCTGGTTGGACTCGTCGTAATCGACACCAAGGGAGGTTGCGATTACGGACGCCTATCCCTGTCGCCGCGACGAGCGCCTTAGCACCGCCCTTCCACGAAGTTCCATTTACGATTCCTCTCGGCGGTCGTGATGTCGCAAATCACTGGGCCAGAGTCTTATTGGGGAGAGACTAAATGTTGGAACTGAAGCGCATCTACTGGATACGTCAGGCGCTCCGGCTGGCCATGGCCGGCCTGACAGTCTGGATCTTCGCCGGGGTTATCTTCGCGCTTCTGGCAAACTTTCGGAAGCCAACCGCTGGTCAGCGAGCCACTACCGTGACCGCAATTTTCAGCCAAATGTTCGACGGAGTACTGGCCGCGGTGGCGTTCCCGGGAGTGCTCGTTGTCGTCCTGATCGTCACCGTGCTCATCATCCAGGCACGGGACGTCCGGCGGAGGGATCCCGTCCGGCAATTCACGCGGCAACAGCGCCGCGAAGGGATGGCCCGAGCCGACGGACAATGCGAGATGGAGGCGGGCTTCCGCCGTCGTTGTTCCCGCCCTGCGGAGCATGGTGATCATTTCTATCCGTGGTCCAAGGGCGGATCCACGAGCCTGCAGAATTTCGTGGCCGCGTGCAGCAGATGCAACCGCGCCAAGGGCGCCCGGATTCCCTCGCCCGCCCAGCAGCAAAGGCTTGAGCGACGGCGGCGGACGTACGTCACGCTGGATGCGGTTGCCGTTGGCGAGCGCCAGGCTCTCGGCTGATCGCTTCTAAAGTGGCATATTGCTTCGGCGACTGCGTGGTGAGCGGGCATGGCAGGACCGCTGGGACGCGTTTTGCCTGAACACGCCGAACTTCTCGCTCGCGCTGCCCGGCATGCCGTATGACGGCCCCGCCCCGGAAGCATTCATGCTGCGAAATGACCTCATCGGCTATTTCCGGCACTATGCGGAGAGCATTGCCGCCCCCGTCCGGACGGGTGCGGAGGTCACTCGCATCGCGCCCGCGGACGGCGGCGGCTTCAACGTGGCCACAACCCAGGGCAGCTGGCGGGCCCGGAACGTGGTGCTCGCCACCGGCGGCTACCAGAAGCCGAAAATCCCCGCACTGTCGGCGCAACTGCCCAGCCCCATCCTGCAACTTCACACCGACAGCTACCGCAACCCGGGCCAACTGCCCGACGGAGCCGTGCTCATCGTTGGCACCGGCCAGTCCGGCGGCCAGATCGCCGAGGAACTGCTCGCCGTCGGCCGCGAAATCCACCTGGCGGTGTCCACGTGCCCGGAAGCACCGCGCAGATACCGCGGCCAGGACCTCCTCTATTGGACGATGCAGCTTGCACAATTCGGCCCCGACTACGGACTGAACGGCCTCACCGTGGGGCAGTTGCCCTCCCCCGCGGCGAGGTTCGCCTGCAACCCGCTGGTGTCCGGCGCCGACGGCGGCCACGATATCCACCTGCGGGACCTCGGCCGGCGCGGTGTCCGGTTGCACGGCCATTTGGAAGCATCCGACGACGGCGGCCTCGTCTTCAGTGATGACCTTCCGGAACGCCTGGGCCTGGTGGAGGCGGCGTTCTACCAGCGGATGAAGCCGATGTTCGACAGCTATATTGCCGCCACCGGCATGTCGGCACCGGAGCCGGAGCCGCCGCGCAAGGACGATTGGCTTCCTTCGGAGCCCGCGCGGCTGAATCTCGAAGCCGCCAACGTCACGTCGGTCCTCCGGCCCACGGGCTACCGGCTGGACTTCAGCATCTTGGACATCCCGGTGCTGGACGATTGGAACTACCCCCGGCACCACCGGGGCGTCACCGAACACCCGGGCCTGTACGCCGTCGGGTTGCCGTGGCTGACCGGGCACGGCTCGTCCATCGTGGCGGGCGTGGGCCGCGATGCCGGGTACATTGCGCAGCACATCGCCGGGAACATCGCCGCCCGGTGACGGCGACGTTCCACAGGGGCGGCTACCCAGCGCAAGGCCCGTCGAAGTCCACGGCCGCGGCGAGGCCGGCAGAGCTGAACCATTCCCTGGCCCAGGCCTGGACCGAGGGCATCGCGAGTTGCTCGGCAACACGCTCCGGCGGCCCGTCGAACACGGACTTCCCCTCCTCCAGGAGGTCCCCGGTGCCGCTGCTGGCGAGGAGCCCGAAGAGGGCAGGCTGGTCAAGGAAGGGAAGCTTCCCGCCGTCGCCGTCGGTCAGCACGCCCCAGCGCGAGGTAAACAGCGAAAACTCCTCCGGACGGTCCCCGAGGTCCGCCACGAGCGGGCAGGCTTCGCCGTCGACCTGGATCCGCCGGTAGTTGGGCTCCGTGTCGTCGAGGGCCATCAGCTGGACGTCGTCCAGCCACGAAAGCCAGACCGCCGTGCACTCTCCCAGCAGCGGATACGGGGCGGCGGCGATGTAGCCGGCCTTGCTCACGTGGGCGGAGTGGCCAACGGCGATGTTGTGGAGCTGCCCCCGGACCAGCGGCAGGACCGCGCTGACAGGCTGGTGGTAGTTGGCGAATTTCCTCCGCATCACGTCGGCGCTTGAATTCGAGCCGATGGCGACCACCAGGGAACGGGCTTCCAGCGGTGCCGCGCTGGCTTGCGCGAGGGCTTCATCCAGTCCGGCTGAGAGCTCAAGGGGCCGGAAGTCATTGCCGTCCATGACCCCCGAGGCCACGGGCGGGTCCCACGGATACAGCAGCGGATCGAGATGGCCGGCGCGGCCGGCCCCGCCCAGCCCCATGGAGTCAGCCGGGTGAAGCCGTCGGCATCCTGCTGGACTAATCAAGGTGGCCCGCTTTCGTGGTCGGGACTTCCATTGTCCCGCAATTTGGGGAACCGGACCCAACGTGGGTTCAAATCCCACCGTCACCGCCAAGGAAAACCCCAGGGAAACCGGGGGTTTTCTGCATTCTCAAGGTCATCGTGGTGCATTCTTGGTGCAATTTTCAAAAGATCCAGACCACTCCGAAGTTCTAACGCCCAGGCTCGGGTCTCACTGGAGGTTCCCCATCGCGCTGCTAACAACTGCGCTTCCCCCTGGCTGATGACATTGGAAGCCGTCCTGGTGTGCTAGACATCATCTATGGATCGCCGCTACCAAGTCTTCATCAGCTCCACCTTCACCGACCTCGTCGATGAGCGCAGGGAAGTCATCCAAGCTCTGTTGGAACTGGACTGCCTCCCGGCTGGCATGGAAATGTTTCCCGCCGCAGACGAGGACCAGTGGACGCTCATCAAGAAGGTCATCGACCAGAGCGACTTCTACGTCGTTGTCGTGGGCGGTCGCTATGGCAGCATGAGCGAGCTAGGCATGAGCTACACCGAAATGGAGTACGACTACGCTGTGGGACAAGGTATCCCCGTCCTGGGCTTCGTCCATGCCGACCCCGGAAGTATTCCGGCCAACAAAACCGAAATGGACGCTGCAGCACGAGAGCGCCTCGAGAAGTTCCGCGCCAAGGTCCAGACGAAGCACGTGAAGATGTACAACGGGGCGGAGGACCTGGGATCAAAGGTGTCGCGCGCGCTCAACATCGCGATGCGCGGTACCGACGCCGAAGGTTGGGTACGCGGGCGTTATGCCCTGACGCCGGAGGCCGAGACCGA
Organism: Arthrobacter sp. ok362; assembly: GCF_900102785.1. Lineage (GTDB taxonomy): Bacteria > Actinomycetota > Actinomycetes > Actinomycetales > Micrococcaceae > Arthrobacter. Next base: position 81,053 of record NZ_FNGC01000014.1, on the reverse strand, counting down.
AGTGGCACAGCTCCGCGCCCAGGTCGCCGAGCTAAAACAAGAGGCTCAATCCGCCAAGGCAGCGGAGGCCCAGATTCCTGACGACCTTGCCTCGGGTGACGACGTTTATGAGATGGAATTCCTTATTGACTACTACTCAGTCTCGGGACTGCGTGCTCAGGAAACCTTGTTTGAACCGGCGGAGATTCTGCAACACACAACCACGGTGCCCGTGACCTGGAATCAAATCATGGCCGAACTAGCACCGCGACTCGTAGATGAGGCAAGCGAGCAAGAGCTTGTCACCGCCCTGAATTCCTATGCTGAGCGGTTAGTGCTGGGCGATCACAAAGAACTTCTGCCGCCGTCGCTAGGTGAGCTCTCGGACGTCCGACTGTCAAGGCAGGCACTGGACGACATCCTCATGCAACTGTTCGCGCTCAACGTCACTGCTCACGGCACAAAGCCACGTGGAGTTGCGGATCGAAACAAGTATTGGCGGCTGACGGAAATGGGGAGAGATACCCTACTAAGACTGCGAGCCATCAAGAAGCCTGCCGCTAAACCTCTTGATACATAGTCACGGAGTTCTCCCTAGGTAAGGCGTCGGAGGACTACTCCAGTGCCGGAAGCTTTCTCTGGGCCAGTCGCTTCACGGCCTCGGGGGTCGGCCGGCCCCGCTGCTCGTCCAGGGCGACCCTCAACTGCGCGGCCAGGATATTGCGGCGTATGTGGAGCGCCAATTCCCTCCGAGCCTCCGGGTCCCTCCGGAGCGTCCCATCCGGCGTTCTCAGCGTATCGGAGGGCGACGGCAGCCGCGGGGGCGTTAACTGCGACAGTCGCACGACCGCTTCTGGCGTCTGTCGCCCCCGGATCTCGTCCAGGGTGACCCGAAGTTGGGCTGCCCGGATACCCCTCCGAATCCGGAGAATGGATTGTTCCTTGGACGCCCTGGCTTCCTTATTGACAGCGGACATGGGCTCGCCCTCTCTGCAGGTTGCGTTCATCATTCCAGAGAGGGCAACACCTTCCAAGGCTTCCCGTCAACGAGGCGGGAGCCGCCCCCAAAGCACTTCTACGTAGGCTATCTGTCTGACGCTCGCCCTCCGGGTTGCGAGGCCTTGCGCAGGAGGCGAGCGACCTCCGGCGTCATGGAGTAGCGCTCACCGTCCCAATCCCAGATGTAGTGCCAAGAAGTACCCCTTGGAGTGGTGTACACGGGAAGGCCCGCACGACGAATTGCCTTCCCCACGCCACCGAGAATGCCAGCTACCCCCGGAGCGCCTTTCGGATACTGGCTTAGATCGGCGAGTTCTTTTGGAAGGAGGTGCGCGGTCTCATTACGGGCCGCTTCTATCATGTGACGGAGAATGCCCTTTCCCGGCAGCGAGATCTCATCCCATAGTTTTGCGGCCATGGAAGGGGCTTCGTCAGTCTCAACCCATGAGGGAACGGTCCCGGACGGCAACAGGGTGGGCGCATCGGGATTTGGGACGTCGGCTACGAACTCTCCAAAGCGGATGTAGAACTCTTCCACGCGGTGATCGGGGACGTGGACGGTAACGGGAATAATCACTTGAACTCCAAGGTGGCTTGTAACTGAGGTTGACCCTCTGAGTATGACTTCCGTGAATGCCAGAGTCAAGCCCGGTTGCAACCGACCTTGATTTGGTCCTGCTCAAACCGTTGGGTGATGGAGTCACAACATAACGGTCATTATGTTGTGGATTGACTGCGCACTCTCGGGCGAAGAAGCGGCCAGCAGCCTGGTGGGTGTCAGGACGATCCGCCGCTATAGGAACCTGCGCCGACGAGGTTTTGCCGGCGGGTGCCGCGGGAGGATGGGCCCAGCTCCCGCGAGCCTAACGTCGCCTCATGCTCCCGGACCAGGTCCGAAGCGCCCCCCTTGTGAAATGGCGGAACGCCATGCAAGAGTGCGCCCATGAATGATTCCGCTGCTAAGGTCGCGCGCAAACTCAGCACAATTCCAGTTCGCGTGTCTCGCCAAATGAACGCCACCGAGTATCAGGTTCGCGTGGCCGAGGTCCTCAACCTTTTTGACATAGAAGCAGTGGGTGAAGAAACGGGTGTGCATTACGGGGGCGAGGGCATTGCGCTGGAAGATCAGCCTCTACTCGCGGCCATTCGCGTACTCATTGGAAGGCGGTTCGGCGTCCCGGACGATCTACAGTAGCCCGACAGGAGGTGCCCTTCGGATCTAATGTCGCGTTCCCTGGTCTTGGTCCGGACGAAGGGGTGGCATCGGTCGTTCCAGCCGTCACACCGGTCCTGAATCAAACTGCCGTTTTCACCTGGCCGGAGCTGTAGGGGTTCCACCAGGTTCACCCCCCACTTATACGGAGTTCTAGGGGGTTATAGGGTTTTTCCTATAACCCCCTATAACTCCGTATAACTTCGTATAAGTGGCAATAGTTGGACATGGAGTGCCTCTGGGCGGTGCTGGTTTGGTTGACGATGTCTGGTTTGGATGTCCCTGTCGCGCGGGGGTGGATGCTGAACAAATTGCTCAGTGTCAGAGTCACGACCCGGACGCATAAAAATATCGCCCCAGTGGAGGACCGATCCGATGCCGTGGCAGGATGGCACCCATCATGGACAGGCAGTTGCGGCGCGCTCCTGACGCGGAATGGGTGTTGATGTACCGGCTCGGGCTGAGCCGGAAACGCATCGCTGAGCTGGTGCGCGCCGAGCCCGCCACAGTCGGTTACCACCTGGTCATCGCGCGCCGCCGGGACCCGGAGCTTGAGGCAGCACATCTGACCGCCGCCGGCACCAAATCCAGCCCCTCCCCTGCGTCCCTTGCCCGCATGGATGAGATCATCGCCTGGATTTCGGCCGAGCACCGGTTCCCCCGTGACCGCTCCGAAGACAAGGGGGAACAGTCGGTGGCTAGGTGGCTCTCGGACCGACGCCGCGAAGCAGCCGGAGGCACCCTTCACCCGGCCTACCGTGACGGCCTGGCAGGGATGTCCGGGTGGGCCGAGAACCCCAGGGCAGCGGCCGACGACGCCCGGTGGCACGACCGTCTCGCCCAGCTCGCCGACTTCCGCGCCGGAGGTAACGACTGGCCACGCCACCGAAATTACGCCTCAGACCTGGAACATACCCTCGGAGTGTGGGTCCATGCCCAGCGGCAAAAGCGCCGCCGCGGGGAACTCGACACTGAAAAGATCAGGCTCCTTCATGACACCGTCCCAGGCTGGCAGACGGGACGGACCCGCGGGCGACCGGGCCGCCGATAAACACGATCCTCCACCCCTGGCAAGCTCCCCAACTGTCTAGTAAGATCCGCCCAGCTCACGGAATAGCTGCTCAATGGCTTCCTTGGAGGTTGCCGCGGCCAACTTTTTCTCCAGGCTGTCGTCGGTTTGGCCGGAGAGCTGGATGGCCAACAGCATTCCCGCGGTGTCCTTGATGACGATGGCAGCCCGGCGGAAATCCCCGTCGTTTTCCCGGACGTACCGCGCCAAGGCAGCCCACTTTGGTGAAGTGTCCGCCAGAGAGTGATTGTGGGGATCCACCAGGTCAATGGCCACCCCGCCATCACCGTCATCGTGGAAGAACAGGAAGTCCGGATAGAGGTTCTTGGACACTTCGGAGTCCAGATAGTGCACCGACAGGGCATGGCTGCCGCCCACAGGATTGCGGTACCACCCCAACAGCGAGCCGGAGGCCTGCTCGGCTTCAAGGACACTCTCCTCCCATCCGGTGAAGGTGTCGGGGAACAGCCTGGTTTCGGGCAGCGCGTAGAGATGTCCCGCATACAGCGGGAGCTCCTCGACCAGGCCGGTGTCCTTGTTCAGGATCTCCGTTTTCTGGGAGATCGTCTCGGGCATACCGAGGTCGCTGGCCAGTGCCGAACCGATGGGGGCGAAGATGGTTTCAAATTCCTGGCGCTGCGTCGGCTTCAGGCGTGCCACCGAGCCGGCCGTGTTACGCCGCCAGGATTCCACGCGTGCGCCGCACTGGGCTTCCAGCGCTTCCCTGGCCTTCGCGGCCCGTGCCAGGGCTACAGTCCGGACGGAGCTCGGCGTCCAGTGGCTCGAACAGCACAAGCCGAAGATCACGCCATCGAGTTATCATTCCGTTGAAAGCGCCTGGCGCATCCACGTCAAGCCGAAGTGGGGCAGCTACGCGGTCGGGGCAATCACCAAGCGCGACGTACAGGCGTGGCTGAATGAACTAGGCGAGAAACGATCTCACACGACCGTTGCCCGGGTCCGCGACCTCCTAGCTGGCATCCTCGACCACGCCGTTGAAGACAACAGAATCACGAAAAACCCAGCGCGCGACCTCACGATCAAAAAGAAGCCAATCCCCGATGAGGTGTTCCTGTCGCATTCCCAGGTCGAGGCACTGGCGCGCACATCGCGGCACCCCGATCTTGTACTGTTCCTCGCCTACACAGGCCTCCGGTGGGGGGAGGCCACGGCGCTGCGGGTGCGGAACGTGGCCCCCAAAACACGCCGAGTAAACATCCGGGAAGCCGTGGCCGAGGTCAACGGCAAGGCCGTACTGGGGAGAGTCAAGAACCACGAGAGACGCACCGTGGCATACCCGGACTTCCTCGACGCCGCGGTCACGGCTGCATGCAGGGGCAAAGGTCAGGAAGACCGCCTGTGGAACTCCGAGGAGGGCGGCTACCTGCGGCCAGGCAATGCTGCTTCGGGCTGGTTTGCCGGGGCTGTTAAGCGCGCCCAGTCAGCCGATAAGACATTCCGGCGAGTCACTCCCCATGACCTGCGGCATACGGCTGCTTCGCTTGCGATCAGCGCTGGGGCCAACGTGAAGGTAATCCAGAGGATGCTCGGCCACAAGTCGGCCAAAGTCACGCAAGATACCTACGCCGCTCTGTTCCCCGATGACCTAGACAACGTCGTTGGCGCCCTCGGCCGGCAACGTGTGGAGCAGTTACGAGACAAAAAGATCTTTGAGACTACTGATGAAGAAGGTCAGCCACAAATGGCGACGCGTATCTGAACATCAATAATCGTGCTGGTTCTATCGATTTCAATCCGGCCCTTTTAGGTGCCAGGAATTACTGCAGCGTTACCGGGTCCAGGCGCACCGTCCGATACTCCTCCGGCCCGCGGTGCAGCCAGTAGTTCGCCGGGCTTCCTGGACGAGGCATGCTGTCGTCCTGAGAGGTCCAGATGATGATGTCCAGCAGCCGCAGGTCGGTTGCTTCGCTGATACCCGGCACCGAAAGCGAGACTTCCTTCCGGATCTGCTGGAGTTCCGCCGACTGATGGCGGAGAACGGTACGAAGTGCCAGCAGGGTTTGCTGAATACGCTGCCAACGCGGTTCCTTGCCCGAGCTGAACCCATTCCGGGTGAATCCCATGGCCATCGCAACATAACCGTCCAGGACCGGAACCGCATCTGGCCTGTACAGGGCCAGCATCTTCGTGATCTTCGGAGCCCAGACCCCCGAAAAGCCGAAACGACACAATCGAGTAAGACGATCGACTTCACCATCATCCATGCTGAGGAGGTCCTTGGCGGGCAGCGCCCGGAGTCGCTCCACCAAATCCGACCGGAGCTCGTGTGTGAAGCCGGCTACGTCCGCAACGGAAAGTCGCCCGGCCAGCGTGTCGGCCCACAGAAGTGACCAAGGAGCGATCTCGTTAAAGTGTCCCCGGCGACGAGCCATCGCGCCGAGCATGTCATAGGTCTGCCATCCACTCTTCGGATGAGTGCAAAAAGACACCACTCGTGCCACCGCGTCATGTAATGGAATGCTTCCTATGCCTCCGGGCATACCCGGAGAGAGATTTAGGCAAACACTTTCGCTCATCGGCTTCACCTTCGCGTGATCCTTGGATTTGGTTGAGGAGTCGCCAGCTAAAGCACTCAATGAGAGACCAAAGACATACGGCTGCGCTCCTACAGGAATCCTACCGAGAGTCAGCTCATCATCTTCCAAAACCGATGCTCACGGCGTTTTGACGCTGTTGAATTTCGGCCAAGGCTTCTGCCCTCTCCCAGGAGCTCGGGACGAACCAATGTAATCGTCTCGAACTCTGCAAATTCTCTGGAATCATGCTCATTGGAAGCCAACTGCCAAAGAGACCATCACAAAGGGTGGTGGTATTTGCTTGACGCGCGCAGCCTGAGGCCCGGAGGCGACGCATCACTATGAAAGCCAGGAGGTTGATTTGATTTCTCGTGGCTTACCCAGCCGTCCCGACTGATTGACCCTGCACCGCTTGACGACACTGTCCTAGCGGTGCAATAGCTGCAAAGCACACCTTGGTACCCTCAACCCATGACTAATAACTGGGGCAACGCCACCAACGAGGATCCTTGGGGTCAGCCCCCCATGCCGGAAGCCGACCCTTGGGGCCAGCCTGCACCCGATCCTTGGGGTCAAGCCACCCCAACGCCAATGCCTGACCCCTGGGCACAGCCCGCCCCCGCCCCCCGCGTGATGAGGTTTACGAAAAAGGACCTGATTGCCCGCCATGGCCAGGGCGAAGTATGGCGTGCCGAGTTAGAGGGGTCTGAGAAGCAGTATGCACTGAAGGTTCTCCTCACAGGCCCGCACGATGGGGATGCCGAGAGTGCTAAACGACGTTTTGGGCGTGAGGTCAGGGCACAGTCCACATTGACTCATCCAGGGATAATGCCAGTCGTTTCCTCTAACTTTGTGGATTCTCCTCCGTGGTTTGTTATGCCCCTGGCCGCCGGATCTCTGAGGGATATTTTGGTGTCTGGCAAGACCCTCTCAGAAGACGAATGCACCGCCGTCATCCTTGAGGTTGCAGAGGCCCTCTCTTTCGCTCATCAGGACGGTGTCATTCACCGCGATGTCAAACCCGAGAACATTCTGCGATTCAACGACAGATGGGTTCTTTCTGACTTTGGGCTCTGCCGCGATTTTGGTTCCGACAGCACGACATTCACTAAGGCAGGGGGTGTACTTGGCACCCTGCCCTACATGTCCCCAGAGCAGTGGACGGATCCCCACAATGTCAATGCGTCGGCTGACATCTTTGCCATGGGGCGCGTATTTTATGAATGCTTGACCGGCAAAGTCCCATGGCCCAGCGTACAGATGGACCTCGTGCCCGATCGATTTAAGTACATCATCACCAAGTGCTTAGCTGATCAACCGGCTGGGAGATACGTCTCGGTAGAAGCCTTCATGACGGATCTACAAGCGCTCACAGGATCCCAAGATGACCTGGCTCTCCCCATAGACCATGCGCAGAAACTCGCGGAGGACGTCTTGGCCGGCCACCCCGATGCCGTCAGCCGACTAATCCGATTCGTCCTGACAAACATCTCAGATGACATCTTCCTCGGAGGATTCCTTCCATCAGTGACCCCTCCTGTACTGGCATCAATTCACTCCCATGATCAGAGTGCCTTCACCCAGATAGTCAGCGCATTCGACAAAGTATGCGCCGGAAGCCATCCCTTCTCTTGGACGGATTCAGCCGCCCGGTTCCTTGAGCGCGTTTTCCGTGTTTCGGACGACCCCGCCGTTCGTCAGATGGTGTTGGGGCGCATACTTCGGTTGGGTACCGAACACAACCGCTGGGCCGTCCGGGATATCTACGTTTCCGTCATCAGTGGCTTGACCTCTCCTCAGGACATCCTCATGGTGGCGGGTCAGTTGTCTGATTACCCGGAAGGGGCGACCTTCGTTCGCCACGTGGCGGATACCGTCTCGCTCCCTCCCCGCATCGTCGCCGCCTTAGCGGCATAGCTGAGGGGCCGGCTTAGCGCCGGCCCCTCAGCTTCTCCCGACGTTACCGATGACGACGGGCAGCGATAGACGAGTGACCCACCGTGGTGCATTTTGGTGCAGTAATGCCTGTGAGCACCCGTGCTTTCCTGTGAGCTAGATGGCAGAGATCGCTGAACTTGCGGGGCTTTCGACACAACACCCTGACCCGGCTTGACCTCCGAAATGGGTTCAAATCCCACCGTCACTGCCACGTAACGAGGCCCCTGCTTCCCTTTGTTTACAAGGGAAGCAGGGGCCTTTGCTTTGCCTTGAATGGGCCCTTTGGCAAAGAATTGGCAAACCTTCCAGCGCCACGGGAGCCCAGCCGCCAACCTTGCCCTACAGCCCAGGGCCCGGGGGCAGTCACGGCATTCCCCGGCAAGAAGCATGCATTTCCTGAAAGTTATCAGATTCGGTTGGTGCCTTGGGTTTCCCGCCTTGTCCCGTATCAGGCGTGACACCCAGGTACGAGGACACCACAGGGACCACCGGTCCCGAGGCTCTACCTACGCGTATCTGCCAGAACAACGAGGCGACAATCCGGGGATTTATTACGTTATCTCTTTCCTGAAAGAGACTACGAAGGCCGAACGACTCCCCCTACTGCCAAGGAGTCGTTCGGCTTCAGTGTGTGGACTAGACCTTGCTGGTTCCGCTTATGTACGCGAACGCCTCGGCCCAGTCTCGCGCTTCCTCGGACGACGAACTAGACATCACTTTCTCGAGTAGGTACTTTTTGGCTGCAAGGACAGTCTCAGTGTCGTCCTGGATGGTCGGTTTTACGTCGTACCGCGATGGGATGGTCACAATGTTGTTCCTATTCTCATTTGGGTCCACGGACTGCGGCACCCTCAGCAAACAAGAATAGCCATCGCCCGGGTTTTAGGGCGCTAAAAAGCCCCGACCCCAAAGAAAGGGATCGGGGCCATAAAGCTGACTATGCGTGCGCGAGTCGCCTTGCACCGGAGGTAGCGGTGTCGCTATCTGAACCGCTGGTGACGCTTATAAAACCGGAGACGCTTGGCCGAACGAGGCGCAGAAGCTCTACTACTTCCGAGTGCACATGAAATTCCGTGTGCAGACGCGTAAATGGAATTTCAGCGGAAAGTTCCAAGACCTCAACGCCCACTGCAATATTGAACTCATCAAGGTCCAGCAAAATAGCTTCAGTTACTTCAACAGTCCGAACAACCTTGTTCTGACTAAGTTCGATGTAGGCGGCGTCGGCTTCGTGGTCAATATGAACGCGCATTTTTGGATTCACGGATTTATCATCCTTCCTTAATAAACACAGTCTTAATTCTAGCGATCGTGCCGTCACGCATGTTCCCGACTATGCAGATCTGAAGCGTATCACCGCTTGGAGTCTGCCCGATATAGCAGGTTCCAGACGGCGTGGCCGGTAGGGACGTGTGGTGATTGAACAACACAGCCTCAGCGTCTTCCTTACTGATGCCACGCTCGGCAGCCCGTTCCAAGGCGTGCCTCGTCCAGATGATTCGCATCACTTGTGCTGTTCAATTGCCTGAGCTTCGAAAGCAAGGCGACGGACCTGCTCCCCCTCGACGTAGAGGAATACCTCGTACAACCCAGGGGCGATAAGCGGGACCTGCATGGTTATCGCGAAGAGCAGGCCCACTTTCCCATCGTACGGTCGAACGTGGGGGCCGTGGTCCAGCTCCATGTCGACGCCTATGGTGTAGGCCTCGTTTGGTGGAACTACCTCGATGCGAAGAGGAACAGTGTCGATGCCCTCAGGTGCGCGGAGCCGTCCGGCTACGGACAGCATGTGCGTTGAAGGAAAGACGTCAGTGAAAACATAAGTGTAGCTGGCCCCGACGACAGTAAGTTTGTTGTCGATCACCTGCGCGTAGTCCGCTACGAACGCATAATCGAGCTTTATCTCTGTACCCACGCCCACAGCCTACCTGCGGGGAAGTTAAATCCAACCAATGACAGGCGAATGGCCCGCGCGATCTCTGCCCGTGGAGGGAGACGGCCAGCGGCCAGGCGTTCACCCGTGCCCCACAGCAACCAGTCGTACTTTGTCCCAAATACCCATCGGAGTTCCCCTTTTAGTTGGCACGAGCGTATGCAGCTTTTCACTGTTTACCCCTGAATTGCTGCCAGTGGCGGGCAAGCCATTTGCAGTGGGCGGAGGTCACCGTGACCGCGACCTGTTGGCCGTGCAGGCGCCCGTACTCAGGGAAGTCACGGACCGAAGGGGCCACATCTATGGTCAGTGTTTTGGGGTCAACGGCAAGCTGACCGGCGTCAAAGAGCCGATGGATGTCGCGGCGTAGCAAGAGCCCGCCTTTTTCGTAGTGCTCCCCGGTAGCGGCAAAGCTATACAGGTGACCGGCCTCAAGCGCGGCGGGCGGAGCAATGCCCGTCATCGCGCACACCGGGCCGAGGTCGGCCAGGAGGCTGGCCCGGAAGGCAGCCTGTCCCACACGGACGCGGACGACGGCGGACTTGTGTCCACCTTGAATGCTGGCTGCTGCCTTGTCCAGCACTTGGAGCGAATCGGCCAACGATGGATCGGGCAGGGCAGCGACAAAATCGTTCCAGCGGAGTGGGCGCAGACTATGTATAGAGTCCGGTTTCTCCGTGAGCTCCCGCAGCTGATAGCGGTCCAAGGCTCCATCCAGCTCGACCCACGCCAAGTCGTGCCGGGAGCGGTAGGTCGTCACTGGCGTCAGAAGTGTAGTCGGTTCGGAAAACGGGTTATTGCATATATAACACATACCGTCAGAGCCGTTTTTCGGACGCCTGATTTTTGCCCTGCCGCAATTAGGATTAGGACACCGATAAAGGGGCTTGATATCTTCCCCCTTTGCGATGTCTTGGATTACCGAGGCCCCGAGCAACGTCTTTGAATTCCACAGCACCAAGCGGTCACCCACCGCAACTTCTTTGCATCGCTCGACAGTGCTGTCCCAGCTGTAATGCTCTCGAGGCTTGTCGTCGTACCCGGCGTTACCGCCATGCGAACGCTTCTCAACCGAGAGCGCAAGCCAAGCTCGAGGTGCGGAAGCAGGACTGATGAAGCCGGAGGGCCCGGCTACTGTTGAGGGCGTCATGCCTCACACGTTAGCGCGTTGTCTGGCTGGAGCAGGCGTGGACATATTCTCGCGCGCGCGACCCCCGGGTATCGCCTAGGGGGAGACGGATCACTGCCGGCAACTCGCGTTTTCTAGCCCAGACCCAGCGATTCGGACCCCCTTACCCCAGGGGAGACGCTGCCGGGCCGTTATAGTCAGGCCATGGGGATATGGGAGCGGTTCAAATCGGTATTTGCTAACGACAAGACAACAGCGACGCCGGAGCCGGCTCCCGCGTCGACAACAAATGTCCGGACCGGGCCGGCTCTAGAACTAGCCGACGAACCCGCGCCGGCCATAGTCCGCAGCTACAAGCAGACCGACGCGACGGCCAGGTTCTACGACGCCGAAAAGACCCGTGCCAAGGCGGCGGGTCAGACGGTCAAGGGTTACAGAGCCGGCTATATCCCGGCCGAAAAGGCGAAGGCGAAACTGGTGGCCGGGCCTGACGGTATGCCGCCCCTGAAGCTAGTTTCTTCGAATAATGGCATGGACTTCGCGCTCCCTGACGGGCAGCTTGTCGATTACAAGACCTTGTCTCTGCGGCATTTCAACATTTTCGCGTTTCGCGTCGTCGGCATGGGTTACTACGACGATGTGGACAAGCCGTTCAAGTTCCGTAACGGCCAGCGTGTGGGTATCAAGCGGGAACCGGACAACGAACACGACGCCAACGCGGTGGCCATTACTGTTGACCGCGGGGCGACGAAGGTCGGGTACGTCAATAAGCAGCGAGCCAAGTGGGTTTCAGAATTGTTGGACAGCGGAGGGGAGTTGGAGGGTATAGTGCTGCAGACGAAGTCTTCACCGCGTGTTCTGCTGACGACGCCGGCGATGCTGGCATACCTTCAACGGCCCTAGAGGCAAGATCCAGTACGCAACGAAGGCCGGAGTCACAGGCATCAGTCAAAGCTGGCTAAGGAAGCCCTGGAGCTGCAAGCTGTATTGGCTGACGCGGCACTAGAGGAGCAACGTCTTCAGTCGGCGGCAGCTTTAAAAGCCCAGAAGGACATCCTGACACAGCAGCTCCGGGATCAACGGGCAGAAGCCAGCAGGGACAGGATGATTGTCGCCGTCACAGACATGATCGCTGCGGTGCACCAAATGAGTATTGAATACCGGCGCGACCGTGAAACTCTGCTTGCCAACTACCGTCAGGCATATTCGGCGGCGCACCGTTGGGCCATTGAGGACGCCGGCGAGCTGGACCTCATCCTGCTGCTTGCGTGGCCGCAGTGGTTGTATGAGCTGAGGATGGCGGCAGACGCAGACCACGAGAACGAAGCCGCCAGGAACGCGGCGTTCGACGCCTTGCAGGGCGCAAGCAGCCGTTTTCAGGTGTTGGCCAGCCAATGGCCGAACGCAACGGGGGATCAGCGGAAGAAGATCAAGGACAACCTCGCGGGGGCTCTTCTCATGAGGATTGCCAGTAGTTCGAAGGCGGCTGAAACTCCAGCCTGAGTCTCGATCTCATCCTCATGAGATTTGTTGTACCTGGGCAAGACGCTCCCGCCAAAGCCATACGCACCTCCTCTGGGTAGCCACGACCCTACAACGGCCGCGGAACTGCACCCGGTAACAACGGACAGCAGCCAGAAACTTCGTAGACAGGGCAGGGCCAGGGTGTCCGGAGCTCTGCGACGGCGCGCCCTGACCCCACAGCCGACCGCGACAGCCGACGCCCGAAGGCCGTGTCCGTGGATCCGCGGTGACCGCCCGAATCGTGGGAGGTCGTGGCAGGATGTCGATCATGGACAGGCGGTTGCGGCGCGCTCCTGACGCCGAATGGGTGCTGATGTACCGGCTCGGGCTGAGCCGGCAACGCATCGCTGCCCTCGTCCGCGCCGAGCCCAACACCGTGGGATACCACCTGGTTATCGCTCGCCGCCAAGATCTCGGCCTCGAGGCCGAGCACCAGGCCGCCGCCGGCGCCGCGCCCGCTCCTTACCCCTCCCCCAAGGATCTCGCCCGCATGAAAGGGATCATCGCCTGGGTCTCGGCCGAAGGCCGGATCCCCGAGGACCGTTCGGGTGACCGGGACGAAAGGTCGATGGCCCGGTGGCTGTCCGGGCGCCGGCACGAAGCGGCCGCGGGGACCCTGGACCCGGCCTACCGTGACGGTTTGGCCCAGGTGCCGGGGTGGCAGGAAAACCGCAGGGAATCCGAGGACGAAGCCCGCTGGCACCGCCGCCTCGACCAGCTCGCGGCATACCGCGAGGAAGGCCACGACTGGCCCCGCCACCACGACTATGACTCAGTGCGTGAGCACACCCTCGGAGTCTGGATCCATACCCAGCGATTCAAGCGACGCCGTGGCGAGCTCGACCCTGCGAAGGTCAAGCTTCTGGACGCCGCCGTACCCGGATGGCAGACGGGGAGAACCCGCGGCCGCCGTCCCCGGCGATGACCCGAAGGCCGCGCCTGCCCGGCCGGCCGGCGGTCATGACGTCACGCCTGCAAGTAGACTCAGATTTGGCTATTCAGTCCCCCAGCGTGGAGAGCCGGAGCCTCCGCGCTTGAGTCCTTGGACTCGCGCGGAGGCTTTCCTCATACTCCCGACCGGCTGACTGCTAATGCGGGATCTGACGAAATCCAGGTCGACGGCCGGTCAGTCTCAAACTTCAACCTCGACATCCTGAGTGACTTCAGCGAGCTCCTCGTGGCCGTCGAGCTTCCACTTGAGGCTGGATGAATCAGTGAATGTGGCAAAGGTGCGGGCCTTCGCCCAGGCCAATGCCTCGTCTTCGTTACCCAGCGGCCATGCCGCTCCGGAAATCTGCCAGAAGATTCGAGCACCCCGAGTAACGGGTCCGTAGTTAGTGTCGGCGAAGTCGTCCATGCTTACGGTGAATCCGTCCGGTTTGTCCGGATGCTTGAACTCTACGTCTGCGTATTTGATATTCCTTGGGAAGATAAGGCGGCACGTCACAACAAATGGCGGCTCGTTAACGAACTGAGAACCCGGGTCAGCCTTGCGACGGCCAGCAAAAACGGCGAGCTCGACAGCCCTAGCGTCCTTTTCCTTCTCCTCCAGAGCCGTCGCCGCCCGCTCTTCCAATTTTCTGCGTTTCTCGGCTTCTTCGGCCTCTTTTGTCTTGTTGTGCTGCTCTAGCTGCGCGGCGACGGACTTCCTTTGGACCCGGAGAGCGGCGATCGCACCCACAAAGCCCAGGAACGTCACGGCAGCACCAACCCAGTCCGCAACAGGGCACCACTCGGTTGCCATAGGTGCGGACTCACGCGCTAGTTCGGTGCGCTGGCGGATTCGGCAGCGGCGATCTGCTAAGCATCGAAATACTGGCGAGTCAGGCCCGCCGGCACCCACTCCACCTTTCGGACCGCCACGCTCCGCCGCGAACCGCTTGCCACGCATGGGCTCCTGGAAAACATCAGAGTTTGCGGCGACCCGAGCACGTCAATGCGTAAATGCGACGCACAATGCATCTAATGTGGCCCAGATGGATGAACGGATATGGCAGGACACGATCAATCTGGATCAAATGACTGCGTTGCTGCAAAGTCAAGGTTGCAGTGAGGTCTTCCTGAAATTTCTAGCGCCAAATGACAACTCCAAAAACCAGATCTATGCTCCAGGTGACATCACCACTTTCTCCATGTTGCCTTTGCAGAGCGGCACCCTGGCGCGAGAATCACACAGTCGCCATAGCGGTGAGACGGACTTGGTCTACCGTTCTCACGTGGACTGGAACTGGGTATCTCCAGAGGGAACCATCCCGGTGTCTGGCGCCCAAGTCATCTACTACCCGCAGTATCCGGAGGTTCGCCTCTCAGGCATTCTCGGTCGCCGACCCGGCAGGCCCACGATACTTTTCAATGAGCGGAGGAGAGGGCGGGAGCCCGGGAGAATTCTTGTCTTCGGGGTTGGACATGCCAAGAAAGTCTTCGCTCTGATCCTGTCGCAACACAGCCCCGCTGCTGCTGAACTCCGCATCGTCAATGTAAAGGGAAGTCCTCTATTCGTTCCGTATTTCCTCGGCACACCTCCCGTTGGAATGACAAATCGGGAGCTACTGTTCGCCGAGCTCTCACGAATACATCACCTCAAGTGGACCCCCTCAATTGCCCTAGAAAAGGACGGTCAGATAAAGGCGTGCCGAGGGAACACCTGCGGCGGCATGACCCTCGAAGCTCACCTAGGCGTCAACCGAAATGCCAAACCTGATCCGGATTTCGCTGGCTGGGAGGTAAAGAAGTTCAAAGTTGCCGGCTGGGAGCGGAAGCCAACGAGTCCGGTGACACTCCTCACCCCGTCACCCGACAAGGGCGCCTATTCGGAACACAGTCCCGAGGAGCTTGTCCGACGATGGGGGACGATCCGGACGCGGCAGCGAATCGACTTCAACGGACGGCACCGCGCCCTCAAACGAAACGGATCGACCCAATTAACCCTTCGGGTCGAAGGCTATGACCCGAACAGCCAGATCATTACCGGGAACGGCATGATTGGGCTGTGGGACGACCGGACGGGGGAATTGGCTGCTGGCTGGACCTTTGAAAAGCTCATCGATCGCTGGGGGCGTAAGCATCGCCAAGCGGTGTATGTCCCCGCACTGGATCGTTCCGAACCCGACCTCGAGTTCGCCTTCGGCCGTCGCGTCAAGATTGGCGAGGGAACAAGCTTCAACCTGTTTATTTCCGCAATGGCGCGGGGCCACATTTTCTACGACCCAGGCTCGCACATCGAACAGCTCGACGATGGCAGCTGGGACAAGCACCATCGGCACCAATTCCGGGTGACCCACACCCAGCTGCCCACGCTTTACGATGTATTTGAAACGGTCGACATACTCAGTCCGGTCACTTCACCCAACTAGATTGCTTGGCCTCACGTGGTCCTATCGGGCGGGATCGGCGACGTCACTGGCAATTTCGCAAGCG
Source organism: Arthrobacter sp. ok362 (assembly GCF_900102785.1). GTDB lineage: Bacteria > Actinomycetota > Actinomycetes > Actinomycetales > Micrococcaceae > Arthrobacter. The sequence continues at coordinate 65,315 of NZ_FNGC01000014.1, read as the reverse complement.
AGATCATCGTTTGCGTCGGTCGCCAATGGATGTGGCGGGAGTTGCTCAAACAAGACTGTCAGACCAACGTGAGATGCTTCCATGCGGCAATACTTCACAAGCTGGAGCCACGGGTGGGAATCTACCGCCCGTACGGCGCGGCGATTCTCGTCTGGGTCATTTGTGCGACAGAATGTCAGGTGAATCGCCCAGATAGGACATTGATGGACACTGCAAATAATCTCCTCAGCCAGGCACGCGCCCGGTACACCCAACGACAGCTCGCTGATCAGCTCAACGTCTCCGATCGGACCGTGGCGCGCTGGGAAAGCGGTGAGACGGCCTGCCCGACCATGCTCGCACCCGCCTTGAAAGAGCTGCTGGGTCTCCGGACATCCGCGGGCGCGGATGACTTCAAGTTCATTGACCTCTTTGCCGGTATCGGCGGCATCAGGAAGGGCTTCGAGGCCCACGGCGGCCGCTGCGTCTTCACCAGCGAGTGGAACAAGTACGCCGAAAAGACCTACCTGACCAACTTCCCGGACGATCAGGCAGACTCCCACACGTTTGTCGGGGACATCCAGCCTTACCCCGCCGAGGAAGTCCCGGACCATGACATTCTGTTGGGCGGTTTCCCGTGCCAGCCGTTTTCCATCGCCGGCGTAAGCAAGAAGAACTCCCTCGGGCGCCTGCACGGCTTCGAGGACGCCACCCAGGGCACCTTGTTTTTCGACGTGGCCCGGATCATCAACGAAAAGCGCCCGGCGGCGTTCATGCTCGAAAACGTCAAGAACCTCCGGTCCCATGACAAGGGACGGACATTTGCCGTGATCATGGAGACCCTGCAGGAGGAACTCGGCTACGAGGTCCACGTGAAGGTCATCGACGCGATCAACTTCACCCCGCAGCACCGGGAGCGGATCATCATCGTCGGCTTCCGCGAACCCACGGACTTTAGCTGGGAGGATCTGGAAGTCCCGCCGGTCGGGCCGAAACTTCACACGATCCTGCACAGGACCGACGGCACTGAACCGTTCCTCGAATGGGACGGAGACCGTTTCTTTGATCACGAAAATGCCGAAGTGCAGCCCAAATTCACCCTGACGCCGAATCTGTGGGCCTACCTGCAGGCCTACGCTGCCAAGCACAAGGCTGCCGGCAACGGCTTCGGCTTCGGACTCGTTCACCCGATGGGAACCTCACGGACACTCTCTGCACGGTACTACAAGGACGGCTCAGAGATTCTCGTTGCACAGGACGGGCTCCGCCCCCGCAGGCTCACCCCCCGCGAATGCGCACGCCTGATGGGTTATGAAGACACCTTCAGGATCCCCGTCAGTGACACCCAGGCATACAAGCAGTTCGGCAACAGCGTCGTCACGCCCGTGATGAGCGAGATCGCCCGAATCATGACCCCGCACGTACTCAAAATCATGAACCAGCCCGCCGCTGTGGAGTCCCTCTCAGCCTGACCTGCGCCATGTGTGCGGCCGTGTCGTGGCGCCCGTCTGAAACGGCGCCACGATACGGTCGATTCCGGCGTGCACACATCTGTCCTACAGCTTTGGGGGAAACATATATGGATTTCGGTGACCTGGCCGATCACTTCGACGGCGTGGCCGCCAAGATCCTCAGCACAGTGGAAACCGTCGGACGGAGTTCAAACCAGCACGAACTCGACGGCGTCAAAGCACTCCAAGGGCTTTTCGGGCGCCCGACGGAGAAGGTGATCATCCCAACGCGGTTCCTGCTGGTGTCCGATGACACCGACGAGCCCGTTGCAGAAGACGGCACCCTGACTTTCTACGATGCCCGCCTCAACACCCCCAACCGCTCCGAATACCGCCTGTACTACCCGGCCTCGGTGGACGCGATGAAGATGGCGCAGCCCGGCGACGTCGTCTTCATCGCAAAACAGACGACCGGGGGCGCCCTGTTCATCGTGGCCCCGTCAGGATCCAGCATCGCCGCCCAGCTGGACTGGCTCTTCGGCACAGATGTGTTGGAGCACCATGGCTTTTCCGTCCGCTCCGGGCTGGAAAGCGGGCACGACAGTCTGGGCCTGACCGCCATGTACCTGCTAGACAAGCTCGGCATCGCCATCGAACCCGCCAACGACGACTGGCTCGACAGAATCCTCGCCAAATTCGGCGCCCGCTTCCCCACCTCCGCCGAGTTCGGAGCCTTCGCCCGCTCCACCCTCCCTGACCTCCACCCGGCAGACGACCCCGACAAGGTTCTGATGGCTTGGCTGGAGCAGGAAGAAATACTCTTCAGAACCTTGGAACGTCACCTGGCCACTGACACCCTAGATGCCCTCTACAGCGAGGGGCATGTGGACGTGGACCGGTTCATTGAAGTCTCCCTGTCCCTTCACAACCGCCGAAAAAGCCGGGCCGGAAAGGGACTGGAGAACCAACTCATCGCCCTCTTCGACGCCTTGGACGTGCGCCACACCTTCAACCCGGTGACGGAAAACCGGGCACGCCCGGACTTCATCTTCCCCGGCATCAACGAATACCGGGACCCGGATTTCCTAGCCCTCGATCTGACCATGCTGGGAGTCAAAACCACCTGCAAAGACCGATGGCGGCAGGTCCTCAGTGAAGCTAAACGCATCGAAGACAAGCATCTCTTGACATTGGAGAGCCCAATCAGCCCCGCCCAAACAGACGAGATGCAGGACCACAGAATCCAGCTCGTCATCCCCCGCACCCTGCACGAACCGTACAAACCCGAGCAGCGGGAGTGGTTGATGAGTGTAGGCGACTTCATCAGCGCGGCAAGGGAACGCGATCGACGGGGACCCATGCAGCCCTCGCTGCTCTGAGAGCTGGGCCGAACCCCCCGAAACACCAAAGTGAAAATTCGATCACGTCGCCGAAACCCGGTGCATTCACCCGGCTCCGGGCGACGGGGCGTGCGAACCCGGCATGTGACCTAGTGGCGGCACATCCTGGTGTCGAATCGGTTGATATCGCAGCCCTGCTATATGTTTACGAAGTATTCAAGGATAGGGAAAATATTGGAATCTGAAGTTGTGCTGCCGGGGCCGCAGCTCATGGAATCGATGAGGGCCGTGGGGTATTCGCTGAAGACGGCGATCGCGGACATCGTCGATAACTCGATCACTGCTGAAGCGACAACAATCGACATCAGCTTCAACGCAGAAGCAGGCAGCACTTACGTATCGATCAGCGACAACGGGTTCGGCATGGATGCCGACGGCGTGCGCCAGGCGATGAAACTTGCTGGCCGGAACTCCACGTCTGCCAGAGCAGCCGGTGACCTGGGACGGTTCGGTCTTGGCCTGAAAACGGCTTCTCTCTCACAGTGCCGAGTTCTAACGCTGATAAGTAAGCGGAATGGAAGTCTGGTTGGCGTCCAGTGGAACCTGGACCATCTCGCTGAATCAGGCGAGTGGCAACTGCTGGTCCTTTCCGAGGATGATCTTCTCGGGCTGCCACACGCACGTTATCTCGACGACAAAGTGTCCGGGACAGTTGTCCTGTGGGAAGAGATCGACCTTTCAGACCCCGACCAGGCCGGGTTCACCGAAGATTTTACGGCCAGGATGGCTGACGCCAAGGAACATCTGGCCCTTGTCTTTCACCGCTTCCTGGAAGGTGAAGATGGGCAGAAAATCACCATCAGACTGAACCTGGACAGAATCGCACCAGCGGACCCTTTTCTCAGCCAAAACAGGGCTACCCAGCTAGGGCACCGGGAACGGATCCCTGTCGAGGGCGGGGAGATCACTTTCCGGCCGTACACACTGCCGTTCATCAACAGGATGTCTGCCAAAGAACGGAGCCAAGCACAACTCAATGGCCCACTGCGAGACAACCAAGGGTTCTATATCTACCGTGCCAAGCGTTTGGTGATCTGGGGAACGTGGTTTCGGTTGGTTCCGAGAGGTGAGCTGGGGAAGCTCGCCCGGGTTCAGGTTGATATTCCCAACACACTTGACCACCTATGGGCCTTGGACATCAAGAAGTCCGCAGCCAGTCCTCCGCCGGCGATTCGTCGGGCCTTGAAGCAGGTGATCGATCGCATTATCCAGCCCAGCGAAAGGGCGTTCCGCCATAAAGGTGTCGCTGATGATTCCGGACGCGGTGTGATGCGCACTTGGCTGGGTTTGAGCAGCAGGGAGGGCTTCTACTACCAGATCAACCGGGAACATCCTCTGGTGGAAAACCTTGTGGATCAGCTCAACGCGGAGCAGTTGCTTGCCTTGGATACGGCTCTGAAAGCCATTGAGTCTTCCTTTCCCGTCACGGATGCCTATGTGAAGCTGAGCGGGGACCAGCCGCAGAAGTCGCCCGAAACCACAGAGACTGCTCTAAGGGACCTCGCCATCGGATACTGGCGGCAGTGGTCCGCGGGCGGAGGATCCGCTGAAGACTTCATTAACGGGTTCAAGGCCGCCGAACAGTTTTCCCGATGCCGGGACACGCATGCCTTACTGACTGAAGTTACTGGACTGGGAGTTACGCCATGACGAATCTTGAAGAAATCCGTGCCCAAGAGGCGGCTCAACTGGAGCGAATGCTGAAATCCCAGCTCATTGGCGAGTCTGTGACCGAAGAAATGGTGAACAACAACCTCGTCCTGCTGGCCGGGATGTTCGGACAGCACTTGGAGCCGGACGATTTGGCTGGCATTACCCAGCGCATCCACGCCGCGATGGGTGTCTCCATGGACCGCGGCACAGTCTTGGCAGCCGAGGGTCATGAACCGTGGGTGAAACAGCAACGGGGCCAGATTGACTGGCAACGATGGACCGCCTACCAGGACTGGCTGGTGAACGAAAAGGACATCTCCCCGCGTGTAGTAAAAGACATGGGCGTGCTGACCGATGACATTCTTGACCTCGTGGGCGACCCACATCGTTCCGGCGCATGGAACAGGGTCGGCCTTGTACTGGGAGATGTCCAGTCCGGCAAGACCGGAACCTATCTAGGGCTGTTCAACAAAGCGATCGACGCCGGATACAGGTTGATCGTCGTTCTGGGCGGGCACACCGGATACCTTCGCCAGCAGACGCAAAAACGTGTCGATGAAGGTGTCGTGGGTATGTCCAAACCCATGCCAGGGTCCAAGCTCGGCACCGATGCGTCTCCGGAACGCTACGTTGGCATCGGAGTCAACAACCGGGAACTCGTCGGCCGGGTCGCCGCGAGGACGAGCGTGTGGTCTGACTTCAACTCCGCCACCCAACAGACGACGCTGATTCATGTCGGAAAAATGCCGGATCAGACCTTCGTGTTTGTGGTTAAGAAAAACAAACACATACTCCAAAGCCTGGTCAACGAATTCCAGGAACAGACCGGTTCCAACGGAAAACTCGAACTGCCAATGATCTTGCTGGATGACGAATCGGACTATGCCTCCGTTGACACGAGCAAGGAAGATGACGATCCAACGGTCATCAACGCCCTCATCCGGGAACTGCTCAAAAAGTTCGAGCGCAGCTCCTACATCGGGTTCTCTGCAACACCGTTTGCCAACATCTTCATCGACAGCGATGTCGAGGACGACCTGTTTCCGAAGGACTACATCTACGCTCTGCAGGCACCCTCGAACTATGTAGGGGCGGACAAGGTCTTCAACTCCGAAGACGGCAACGCAACTGACCATGTGGTGGACCTGACCGATGCCGACGGGTTTTTCCCTCCTAAGCACAAGTCTTCACTGGCCGTATCCGGGATCCCCGAGAGCCTGCGCGAGGCGATCAGGACATACCTGATTGCCAACGCCATCCGGGACATCCGGGGAGATAAAGACGAGTTGAGGTCCATGCTTGTCAATGTTTCACGGTTCATCAACGTCCAGGATCAGGTGCTCACGCATGTCACCAGCGAACTGACCCACCTGCAGAACACCATCGGACTCCACACGAAAACCTACGCGGCCGGCCAGGCCAACCAAGTGATGGATCAGCTCAAGGCGACTTACACCAAGCAATACGCCAAGGCCGGAGTCACCTGGGAACAAGTGCTTGCGGAGCTGCCATCGGCCGTCGCCGACATCACACCGGTGGTGATCAACTCCTCGCTGAACAAGAAACAAACGGCCGAACCGTTGAGTCAAAAACAGCAGGCACGGCAGATTGTGGTCGGCGGGGACGTCCTTAGCCGGGGCCTGACACTTGATGGCCTCATTGTCAGCTACTTCTTCCGCCATGCGACGGCGACGGACACCCTTCTTCAAATGGCGCGCTGGTTTGGCTACAGGGAGGGCTATGAGGATCTCTGCCGGGTATGGATTACCGCTGAGCAAGCTGCCAACTTCGCCTACATCGACCGGTCCGTGAAGGAGCTCAGAGCTGACTTGGTCAGCATGCACAACGACGGCTACACACCGGCCGATTTCGGTGTCGCGGTCCGTAAACACCCGGGCGCCATGCTAATCACCGCGCGGAATAAGATGAAAACAGCAACCGAGTGGAAAGTTCCGGTGTCCTTCGCGGGGCGGTCACCCGAAACCTCGAAACTGTCCGCACGGGCATCTCACGTCAAGAGCAACTACGCGGCGGCGGAAAAATTGGTCCTCGCCATTGAAGAGGACAGCACGCCCACGTACGTCCCGCGGGAAAAGACCCTCAGTCACCGCTGGACGAATGTCGACCGCCGGCACGTCGCGGACTTCCTCGATGGGTTCACAGCCCATGTCAAGGACTTCCAGTTCTCGACGGCTCTGGAACGACACGTGCGTTCAGGATCCCGCTATGACAACTGGGACGTCGTCTTTATGGCAGGAACGGCGAAAGCGCCCACCCGGGAAATCGGGAGCAGGACCATTACCTTGAACCAACGGACGATCGCTTGGGCGGACGAGACCTACGCCGTGGCCGGAAGCAGCCGCCGACTTGGCAGCGGCAGTGACTTTCGTTTGGTAACGGACTCCCTGTCTGTGGCAGAGATGGAGAAGAAGTACGCGGAAAACAACACTTCCTCGAACCCTCCAGAGTCGGAGTACATCCGGATACTGGACCGCCCGGCCCTCTTCGTCTATGGAATGGATCCCGAAAAGATCGAGGACAACGGTTCAGGGCACAGAAAGCCCAAAGACCCCATTGTTGCCATCAAACTGGCATTCCCGCCCGGTTCATCCGATCCGTCGGACGCGACGGAAGACATCGAGTACATGATCACGAAATCGATGCTCCGCAAGATGATGGACCTGGAAGATATCGACGGTGGGGCCGATGAATAACCAGGTTCCCGACGGCGTCGTCGCATCATGGGAGGAGCTGCTCCAACGCAAAGAGGGCCGGCAGCGGCTCCTGGCCGTGGGGCATCCCCTGAAAATTCATTTCGGTGACGGAGGTGATGGCGAACCGATATTCTTTGTCCGTTCCAGCATCCGGCCGCGGAAACCTGAGATCTCGGCGGCCGTCCGCGTCGATCTGGGCCTGCGGCACGACGGGCAGTGGGCCATGACGTTCGCTCTGACGGACCTGCGCTTCAAGAAAACGTTCATGAGTCTGTGCTGGGACCTTGCCGAACGCAGCAAGGACGCATCCTCCGAAGCCGACGGCCTGTCACTATTTGCTGCCGCTCTGGGGGAGTGGAAGAAACTGATGACCTTCCACGACTCCGACACCCTGTCAGAGTCCCAAGTCCGCGGGTTGATCGCGGAAATGTGGTTCGGGTTCGTCTCCGGCCATGTCCACGCTCCCCTCGAACAGATTCAGAAGGCATGGCAAGGCCCGTTGGGAAGCGACCAAGACTACAAGTTCACGGATCACGTCTATGAGGTCAAGTCCGTTCACACGGATTCCACGACAGTCAGAATCTCCTCGGCCGAGCAGTTGGACGCACCGTCCATGGATCTCGTCTTGGTGACACTCACCGAAACTCCTGTGAAGGTGGATGGTTCGTGGACGCTGCGTGATCTCATCACCCACGTGGAAGGGCTGCACGCCGGCGACCTCTCCAGCCTAGAACGCTTGACCTTCAAACTGGAACAAAAGCTGCGGGTGGACAAGAGCAACCCCTTCTACGCCGAGCATCACTACCTTCCAGTGGACTACCGGGGATTTGCGGTTTCCCCGGACTTCCCGTCGATCTGCGCCTCAAATATCGCCACCGACGTAGTCGACGTTTCCTACAGCATCAAGATCCCTGCCCTGAAACGTTTTTTGACGTACACGGCCGAAAACCGAGAACCAGAATTCCTTCCCAACCCCGGAGAAGTCAGCCCGTGAATATCGAAGAATTCCACCTGAACCTGAACTCCGACGTAAGAGCACGGGCGGAAGCAGAAAACGACTTCGCCGCCGGCGCCTTCGCCAGCCTGATGGCGGAGCGGCTGTCCGACGTCGAAGAAATCGACAACCTTCAAGTGATGCACTACGAAGGCTTAGGCTCCAAACGACAGAATCTTGCCGTCGACGGATTCGACCTTGACGACACCGATGGCCAGATCTCCCTCGCCGTCGTCGACTGGAGGGACTCCGAAAACATCGCAGTCCTTTCCACCACTGATGCTAAAAAACACCTCAAAGCACTGGAGTACTTCCTCACGGAATCCGTTCAAAACTTCCTTGAAGACGCTTTGGAGGAAAGTTCCATTGCCTACCAGCTAGCCCGGGACCTTCGCTCCCGCGGGCGCAACGTGAGCCGCTATCGCCTCTACCTTCTGACAGACGGGCGCACCAGCGACCGAATGAAGGACGTCGTCAGCACCGAACTCAACGGGGTTCCCATCGAATACCATATCTGGGATCTGCGGCGGCTTCACCAGATCCAGGAATCCAACAGTGGCCGGTCAGAAATCGAAATCGATCTTGACCAGTGGCTCCCGCAAGGCCTTCCGGTGCTGAAGACCGAGGGAAGAAGCAATGACTTCGTCACGTACCTCGCATCCGTGCCGGGCAATGTCGTTGCCGACCTGTACGGTCAGTATGGAAGCCGGCTCCTCGAAAGCAACGTGCGCAGCTACCTCAGCGCCCGTGGACAAGTAAACAAAGGCATCAAAACAACGGCGCTTTCCAAGCCGGAGATGTTCCTGGCGTACAACAACGGCATCACTGCAACCGCAACGGCGGTGTCCGTCGATGCGTCTTCAGGCATGCCGGTCCTTCGGGGCATAGACAACCTCCAGATTGTCAACGGCGGCCAAACCACAGCGTCGCTCTACAACCTGCGGAAGGACACATCCCCTAAACCGGACCTGTCCGACATTTTCGTCCAGATGAAACTCATCGTCGTTGACGCAGCCAAGGCAGAAGAGATCGTTCCGGACGTCTCCCGCTACGCGAACAGCCAAAACAAGGTCAGCGCAGCTGACTTCTTCTCTAACAGCGCCTTCCACCGCCGCATCGAAGACCTCTCCCGGCGAGTCGTAGCACCAGCATTGGCAGGCAAGTCCTACCAAACCTACTGGTTCTACGAGCGGACCCGGGGACAGTACCTGAACGAAAGATCCCGCGGCGGTGCTGCCCAAGCAAAGGCGTTCGAGGCACGCAATCCGAAGACACAGGTGATGACAAAAACGGATGTCGCGAAGTTCGAGCTTTCATGGCAGCAAAAGCCCCACATTGTCAGCCAAGGCGCTCAGAAGAACTTCATGGCCTTCGCCAACTCCGTGGCAGACATATGGGAGCGTTCGGAGGCGGACTTTAACGAGCTGTACTTCAAGAATGTCGTTGCCCGTGCCATCATGTTCAACACCATCCGCGCCGACGTTGCCAAGGCCGAGTGGTACGACAAGGGCTACCTTGCAAACATCGTCACCTACACAATGGCCAAAATCGCGTGGGAAATCGAGAAAAACGGCCGTGGTTATCTGATGGACTTCAACACCATATGGGCGCAGCAATCACTGCCTCTGCCGGTCCGGGATTTTGCTGGCCACGTGGGCAGCCTCGTCTTGGGAGCGCTAATTTCCCCGGACCGAACCGTCGACAACGTAACTGAATGGGCCAAACGCGCCGAATGCTGGACCCTTATCCAGCAGATTCCTGTCCACTTCCCGGAATCGTTCATGGAGGTGCTGGTCTCCCCCACGAAACAGATCGACCGCCGGCGCCAAGCCGCCGCTACTCAAAAAATAGACAATGGAATCAACGCAACCATGAAAGTACTGCAGATCCAGCCCGCAGACTGGGCAGAAGCCATCAGCTACGGGCAGCAGCACCGCGCGCTCACGGAAAAAGAACTCAGCGTCCTCAAACTCGTGGCCAAGGCAACCCCCTCCATCCCTACAGACCGCCAAAGTGCACTCATCCTGGGCGCGCTGCAAAAAATACAGGACCTCGGCTTCACGAAAATATGAGAACACGAAATCTACGGTTGGCAACCGAGGACGGGATAATGCTCTCCGGACAGCCGCGTTATGGATGGGGAAAGACATCGTGATTAAGATTGGCGACTATTTTACGTCTTATGCCGCAAAACAGCTCTCAACCGTCGACATCAGCCCCACACGGTCGCGACAAAGTGAAATTGGTGGGACCGAAGGATTCCGGGCGATGTTTGGCACTCCTCGCGAGAAGACCTCTTACCAAGGCCGATACGTGTATCTGGACGACAACTTCGTCGTCGCCCCCGAGATCATTGACGCACCGGTAACGTGGTACGACCCCCGGCGTAAGAACTCAACTCGACCTGCCGAATACCGCCTTCTTTATCGAGCAAAGGCGAGGCCAATCATCTCTCGAGTCGAACCTGGCGATGCTCTGTTCGTCGCGAGGCGCGACGAACACACTATCTACATGATCTTCGCGAAGTCAGGGTCTACCATGCTGCGACAGCTCGAATGGATGTTTGGGCTCACCGTCCAACCAGGCTTGACGCTGGGACTTCAAAGCGACAGCCAGCCGGAGCTCGAGCCGGTATCCGTGGAGGAACTGCTGGGCTTGCTCGACATAGAGGTCGACCTGAGCGACGAGTCGCTCCTCCGCCGCATTCCCAAGAGTTTCCTGTCTGACAAGTGGCCTACCGGCGCCGAGATGGCCAAGCTCGCTCGTTCGCGTGTTGGTCGAGTCGATATGGTAGGCGAACCAGATGCCGCGCTAATGAGCTGGGTACAAATGGAAGCCCGACTTTTCCAGACCTTGGAGAAACACCGAATCTCCGAGGAGATCGGTGCCGGGTTCACTTCGGCAAACGGTGACGTTGACATCGACGCATTTTTGAAGCTCTCGCTGTCGGTTCAAAACCGCCGTAAGTCCCGAGCCGGCGGATCTCTCGAGCTTCATATAGAGGAAATTCTGAAAGGCAACGGAATTCAATACACAAGGCAGTCAATCACGGAAGGAAGGAAGAAACCGGACTTCATTTTTCCGTCGCAGGCCGCCTACCGCGACGAATCCTTCCCGGCTTCCCGACTAACGATGCTCGGGTCGAAGAGAACGTTGAAGGATCGCTGGCGCCAAGTCTTGAACGAGGCCCACAGGATCGAGAACAAGCACCTGCTAACCCTCCAGCCCGGTATCTCTGAAGGCCAAACAGCCGAGATGATTAATGAAAATCTCCAACTCGTGATTCCTGAAGTCCTTCATGGTCAGGGCTTCAGCGACAGCCAGCGGCAATGGCTAATGACTGTAAGTGATTTCATTTCAGAAGTACGCCAACGCCAGGCGCAGCCTGAAGCAGCTCTGTTGGTCCCGTGAGGCCATGGCTGAACACATGCCCCGAACCGGCTACACATTTTTGTGATTAATAAGACCGGCCATGACCTGGACACAAGCGAGGAACAGTCCGTTCCCTAACTCAACCAAGTGCCTGGAAACCACGTATGCACGTTCCAAATGAACATTTACCGGCTCTTCGTGGTTCGTGGGGAATTGATTCCGTGTCGTAGCTTAAAAAAGGGGCCCGTGGCCCTGCTGGAATGAGTGTGTCTAAGCATTCAACCAGGAACAGGACCACAAGCCTTGACTGAGCCTACCGGGGTGGTGGCCGACGCTGTCACCGGCATGTTCAACCTCCCCGACTACCACGTTATCGCCGCCACCGTCCTGGAGGATGGCCGGCGCCGGGTCATTGTTGAAACCGACCAGCCACCTGACTGTCCCAGCTGCGGTGTCGTCGGCTCAATAGCGTCATGGTCCAACAAGTCAGCGGCGAAACCTCTCCGAGCGGGGAACCTAACTCCCAGGCGTTGCCAATCGGCGTTCCTATCCAGGCTTGCGCTCCCTCCCGTTTACGAAACGCAACGCAATCCCCGCACCACCCCCTACTGTTGATCCTGCAAGGCACGAAACCGTTTACGTAAAACGTTTTCCGAAACCGATTACGGAACACGAGCAGCAGACAACAAAGACACCTCGGGGAGGAGGAACAGTGGTCACCATCCGCGATGTCGCCAAGCACGCCGGCGTCTCTCCAGCCACCGTCTCCCGGGTTGTCAACGGACTCGTCGGCTACTCCGACGAAACAAGGGAACGCGTTGAAACCGCGGTCCAGAGCCTCAGCTACGAAACGGACTACCTCGCCCGCGGCCTCAAGACCCGGCAAACGTCCGTGATCGGACTGCTCGCCCCCATGGTCTCAGATGCCCTCGCCTCCCAGGTCATGCAGGGCGTGGAGGAGGAAGCCCAAGAACGCGGCTACGCCGTGATGCTCGGCCGCACCGGCGCCAAATCCGCCTACATCGCCGGCTACCTGCGGACGCTGCGCACCTACCGGGCCGCCGGCGTCATCCTCATCTCCGCGGTGATCACGCCGGAGACCAGACAACTGCTGGGACCCAACGTCCCCATCATCTCCGTCGCCATCAGCGACAAGTCCGGCTCCCCCAGCGTGGCGATCGACGACGAACAGGCAGCCTACGACGCGACCCGTCACCTGCTGCGGCTCGGCCACCGGCGCATCGGCCAGCTGACCGGGGACCCGGCGTCGATCTACGTCGCCCAGCCCCGCAAACGCGGCTACCCGCGCCATGACCGAAGCCGGCTGCACCCCGGTGACCGCCACCGGCAGCTTCTTCTACGAAAGCGGCGCCGCCGGCGCGGACGAACTGCGGCAGCAGGAGCCCGGCCTCACCGCGATCTTCGCGATGAGCGACGAGATGGGCGCCGCCGTCGTCAATGAACTGCAGCGGCGCAGGCTCCGGGTGCCGGAAGACGTCTCCGTCCTCGGCTTCGACAACACGTCCACGTCCCTGCACGTGAACCCGCCGCTGAGCACCATGGCCCAGCCGCTCGAGGACATGGGACGGATGGCCGTGAAAAAACTACTCCGCTCCCGCGACCTGGGACCAAAGATCATGCCGCACCGCCGAGGCATGGGTGTCTGCCGCCGTCGGCCTCTGCGGAGGGAACGACTAACTCCCGAGGGCAGACAATCTCAGTGGGGTGCGTCAGAATTTAAGCAGCGGGCGACGGCCCGTCTGATACAAGTTCTGAGGGATCCATGGGAGAACCGGTACAGGTCACCGACAATTACGCCCAGTTCATCGCCCGGCTTGACACCGCCACCGAGGATCTCAGTAACCGGCGTCAGTCACTGAGCAAGTCACTCGCGATCCTCACCCAGCTCAGGGATCAGAACCTCGCCGGCATGGAGTCGTGGGAGCAGCGGCGGGCCAAGACCAGCAAGTTACTGGCGGAGCACTCCCAAGGGCCGGAAGCGGAATCCCTCAGGGAACTCCTGGAGGTCGCACTCCGGATGGAACCGATGTTTCGCAACCGAACCGAACGGATCGGGCAGCGGCTGGCGCTGCTCCGAAAACGGTCCGACGAACTCACAAAATCGCTTGCGGCACTTAAGAAGAGCAAGGCCAAGCTGGAGTCCTCCAGAATGCTTGCGCAGGAGCGGGATAATTTAAGCAGGGCTGTTGCGACGTTGGCGGGCACACCGGAAGGCCCGGTTGGGGGCCTATCCGACGCTGGCATCTTCGACGATCTCAAGAAAGCCCGTGAGGCAATCGTCCTCGCCGAGGCACTCCTGGAAGTGAAGGGAAAATGAGCAACTCTCTCCCCAAATCCGAGCAAAGGCTGCTCGTGACGTTCACATCCCAGCAATGGAGCGGTCGGCCGGGTATGGATGCCGTTTATTTGTGTCTGGGGCTAGGATTCGTCGGGTTCGTCGTTTGCCTGGTGCTGATGATCTTCATGGCCGGCCTTCGGGACCCCGGAGCCGCGGCACTCTTCATCGTCGGCTTTGCAGTCGCGTTGACAGCGTTCATCGTCTTGGCGAAATCGTCCAGCGAGAAAAAATTCCTGATCGGCATCAACCAGAGTGTCAATGACACCATCCTCGAGCTGACCGGCAATTCGGACGACCAACTGTCACTGCGCGGTTTCAGGAGGTTCATCGAGAACGGGCAGTGCATTCCGTTGCCTGTCCACGGCGTGCCGGGCCTTGAGCTGGTGGTCGTCAGGGAAGGCGAATCCGTCGTCGCAGGCCGAAAGCATCCGGCACCAAGCCGAACGGCACCGCCGAAGCCATCGTCAAACGACTTGCCGCTCGTTACAACGACCGAATTGATGATTGCCGTAACGCCGCCCGATTACGGAACGACCAGCTTCGACCGACTGCTCCAGGCCACCCTCGACACCGGCTGACGGGCCACGCCAGTTGCCTGCCGGAACGCTCACCTACGAGTTGGAAGGTGAGAACCATGGACCTTGACGAAGTCAGAGACCAGTTTCTTCAAGCTGTAAATCAGTTTGCTAAAGGCGACCCGGAACCCGGCAAAGCTATCTTCTCCCATCTGGGGGACGTGTCCCTTGCCAATCCCTGGGGCCCTCCGGCTGTGGGCTGGGAGCGGGTGTCAGAGGCCCTGGATTCAGCGGCGGCACGATTCAAAGATGGACACGTCACTGCTGTGGATGCCCTCACCAAGCACATCACGTCCGATCTCGCCTGCTTCTTGGACATCGAACACTGGCAGGCCAAGGTCGGAGGAGGAGACGAAATATCGCCGTTTGATCTGCGGGTAACAAGCATTTATCGCACAGAGGGCGATACTTGGACACTCGTGCACCGCCACGCAGACCCGATCACCACCCCGCGGGCACCGGACGCCACGCTCGGAAGATGACGCCCGGGAATCACGCCGTCCGTTGCCGCCCGGGGCAGGGCACGCCGTTTGCGAAAACGCAGCGCGGTCCCAGCTCCAAGGTCACCGGCTCCACGGAAATTCAGGCGCCTCCGGCGCGCAGATGGCCGGCAGAATGATCGCCACCGTACCGTCGGTCATCATGGCGCTGACTTTCCAGTGCCTGATCGTCGAAGGCCTCATGGCCGGTGCCAGTAAGGGAGCGTTACATCCTTGAGTTTCGAATCGTTGCCGCCGCAGCACTCCCCCACGCCGTGGTGGCGTTGGTTTAGTTCTTTTTCAGCTTTACTTTTTTTGTCGTTCCAAGCATAGAGACCTTGTAGCTGATGGTGTCGCCCTCGTATGTGAACTCTTTGGTGTCGTCAGTGGATGCCAGAAGCGCTGACTTAGTCGCCGCAGCATCCCGCTTCGAGGTCCACTTGTACGGTTCACTCGCATCGTTCGGGGCTTTGAACGTCCCGACCCAATAAGTCGAAGTCGTATCGCCGGCGTCGGTAACCCATTCGACGGTGATTTTGTCGCCAGCGATCGTGGCTCGCTGGTAGGACTTTTCACTGGCGGAGTTGCTCTGCTTCCAGGCGCCGGTCAGTTCTGGGGCCTTGGGTGCTTCTTCAGCCGCCTTGGAATCGACAGCGCTGGCGGGGGTGGTGGCTGTTCCGCCGCATCCGGTCAAAGAGAGAGCGACAGCGAGAGCAATGGGTGCGATGAGTTTCTTCATAGCCTAATCCTGAAGGAAACCTCTGACGTTCCTTGGCCATCGTCTGGTGTCGTGGCAGGTGAGTTGCCTCACAGGGGCGGCAGCGTCAATCTGATGATGGAGGCGGATGCTTTCTGCTCGACGACGGGACATCGACAGAATTCTTGAGGATCTGTGGGGGAGGTCGAATCGTTGGCGCCTCAGCGCCTCACGGAGCGCATGCTTGCGCGCCTGCCTCAGGGCGAAAGACTGTCACAGCTGCCACGTAGTCTGCCTTCACGAGCTTGAACCGTCCGGCAGGGGATGACATGGCTGACCTGATTCATGAGGCAATCGGTAGGACACCATCCCCGCCTGGGCAGGCTCCATCGGTCCCTGAAGCACTCGAGCCGCATAATCCTGGTTGGCCGGAATTGCTGGCAGCCGGCGGCGGGTTTACCGGCGACGCCGTCGCGGACTATCTGCGCCGACTGAGCCGCTACGACTTGCTCACCGCCGAGCAGGAAGTGGAACTGGCGCAAGAAATCGAGGCGGGCCTTTTCGCGGAACGCCTCTTGGCGGACGGATCATCACGGCCCGGTCAGGACATCAGAGATCTTAAGACCATCGTTCTTCTGGGCAAGCGTGCCGCCGACGCGCTGCTCCACGCCAACCTTCGGCTCGTAGTCTCGATCGCCAAGCACTACACGCACCGGGGACTCGACCTTGAGGACTTGGTCCAGGAGGGAAACCTGGGACTGCACAAGGCCGTCTGCAAGTTCGACTTCACCAAGGGTTTCCGATTCTCCACCTATGCCACGGGGTGTATCCGGCAAACCATAACCCGGGCGCTGGCTAATCAGGCGCGTC
Organism: Arthrobacter sp. ok362; assembly: GCF_900102785.1. GTDB lineage: Bacteria > Actinomycetota > Actinomycetes > Actinomycetales > Micrococcaceae > Arthrobacter. The sequence continues at coordinate 48,772 of NZ_FNGC01000014.1, read as the reverse complement.
TTATCCGGCTACCGGTTCACGTAGTCGAGCGCGTGCAGAAAGTCCGGTCAGCACAATGGGCGGCCGAAATGACGGGCACCGTCTGCAGCAGCGAGGAACTTGGCCGGCTGATGGACAATTCGATCGAGAACGTCGAATATATGCTGACCCTGGACAAGCCGGTCTATTCGTTGGAGTCTCAGGTGCCCGACGGCAGGGGCGGAACCGAGGCCTTGGCTGAGCAGTTGTCGGATTCTTCCGACCCCGACGCGGCCGATTTGCTCTTCCACCAACAGCTGAAGGCGCAGGTACGGGCCGTCCTCGGTACGCTGGAGGACCGGGAGGCCCAGGTCGTTGCGATGCGCTTCGGCATCACGGGCGGTGAAGGGAACACCTTGGACGCCGTCGCGACTGCGTTCGGCATGACCCGCGACCGCGTACGCCAGATCGAGGTCGCGGCCATGAAGAAGCTCAAACACCCGTCCCGGTCCAACGCCCTGCGGCAGTTTCACCTTGACGATGACAGCTCATTCGGCACCGGCGGCCCTCTGGCTGCGGCTTAGGCTGGTCGCATGTCACCAACTCCGTCTCCGACCCCGATCGAGGTCTTCGTGCATACCGGGCCCGCCGAGTGGTGGCAGATTCTGGCCGCCCTGGGCCCGCTGGCGGTGCTCCTCGGCGCGGTGATCGCTGGGGTCATCGGCTGGCGGACCCTGAAGCAGAAAGCTGAAGCGGACAACCGCGCCGAATGGTGGAATCGGACCCAGTGGGCCCTGGACGCCGTCTACTCCGGGGACAAGAAGCGCGGCACCATCGGGCTGAAGGTCCTCAAAGTCCTGGGTGAAAGCGAATTGGCCGGCGACGGCGAGCTCGCCGTCCTGGAAGCCGCATCGGAGAAGCCTCTCGACCAAGCGGCCCATGCCCGTACGGCTCGCGCGACGGCCGAAGCGCAGTCCTCGTCGTTGGCTCCGGCGCGCCTCACGCCGTCGGGCGCCACAGTGGACGGCGAACCCGCACCGGGCGACAATGAAGAAGACCGCAATCCCGGCGAACCTGGAGGAGGTGCACGATGAGCACCGCAACGCCCCCGGTCCATCACGGCGTACAGGCCGCGTCTTCACAGGTCGAACCGGAGGAAGTTTTCGACGAAGATGACCGCGCCATGCAGATCGCGGCGGCCCAGCTTCGTGAAGTTACCGACCGCCGGCTGGGTAAGGTGACCCCTGAATGGGTTAAGGCCCTTGCCCAGGAACAACCCCCTGGCCACACCGACTGAGCGCTGCGGGCCGAGGGACTCTGCACGGTCGGCGCCCGTTGGCTGACTTGCGCGGCTCCGCGAATCGAGGCCCGGCAAGCCAAAACACTCGTATCTAGTCCCTAGCGCTCACAAAGACCCCAGAGCGGCTCTCGGTAAGAACCGAGTTGGTAACGGCATGCACGGCTTTAACGAGTTCCTTGTCCAAGAAATCCACAAAGTTGATCGCAATGATCGCGTGAGTCGTCTGGTTTGAGATGACGGACAATTGCTCTCCCAACCATTCGCGCACTCGGTTCGGCCAGACGGACGTTCCCTCTTCAACGTGGTCGAGTTCAAGGTCAATCATGAAATGCTTGCTGAAAAGTTCTGCGTCGACTTTCGGATTCGCGTGAGTCTTATTCTCAGGAATGAGTGAGAAATACAGGGCCATGGCGCCGCGCTCGTAAAGATCAACGAGTTGAATTATGGACGGCATGTCAATGTCGACCGGTGCGCGTACGCCGCGAAGCTGACGATTGTTCCCGGTCCATTTCTTGGTCTTTTCGAACTCAAGGATCTGGGCCGTGGGCAAAAGGCTCCCAGGTATCTCATTCATTCCGCTGTGTCTTGAAGACCACATGCCGGCGGGTCGCGGCGACGAATTGTTCACCCGACGTCCAGTCCCCCGAACACTGAAGTCCATCTCGCCTCCTTACCGTTGTCGGGTCGCCGGCGCAGCGCCGGCAACCGTCATCCAGGAGGAACCATTCCCATGCGCACACCCCTGACTGCCGCGGCCACCGCCGCGCTTATCGCCGCTTTGGCGAGCCCCGCCGTCGCCGCGTCCACCCCCGAAGTCGGCTCCGCGCCGTCGCCGAACGCTGCCGCAACAACAGCCGCGGATATCAAGACCAACGAACGCAACGGCTCCTTCGACTTGCAGGCCCACCGCGGAGGCCGCGGCCAGTGGACCGAGGAGTCCCTGGCCGCGTTCGCCAACTCGCTGAAGCTCGGCGTGTCGACGCTGGAGCTGGACACCCACCTGACTTCCGACGGCAAGGTCATCGTCTGGCATGACGACACCATCCAGGCGGACAAGTGCCGCGACACCGCTCCCGCGACTCCCGGCGACACGCAGTACCCGTATGTTGGTGACCGGGTCGCCGACCTGTCGCTCGCGCAGATCAAGACCCTGGACTGCGGGTTCACCCAGTTGAAGGGGTTCCCGGAGCAGGACGTGGTCGAGGGCAACCGGATCGCTGAGCTCAAGGACGTCTTCCAGCTCGCGCGCGATGCCAAGAAGGTCCGCTTCAACATCGAAACCAAGGTGGAGGACGGCCGGGCCGGCGGCGAGGGCATGGTGGCCCTGACCAAGGCCGTGGTCACGGAGATCTACACCGCCGGCATGGCCAAGCGCAGCACCGTGCAGTCGTTCGACTGGTCCTCGCTGAACCTGACCAAGAAGATCGCCCCGCAATTGCCGCTCGTCGCTTTGTCCAGCGGCGATGCCTGGCTCGAGGTCGGCAAACCCGGCGCCAGCCCCAACCTCGGCGGCATCGACATCGACACCTACGGCGGCTCGCTCGCAAAAGCCGCGGCTGCCCAGGGCTACGACGTCATCTCCCCCACCTTTAGTTCCGTCACGCCTGAGATGATCGCCGACGCCCACAAGTTGGGCCTGCCGGTGATCCCCTGGACCGTCAATACCACGGCGGACATGGTGCGCCTGATGGACCTCGGCGTGGACGGCATCATCAGCGACTACCCCACCCGCCTGCGCACCGTCATGGAAGAGCGCGGCCTGAAGCTGCCGAAGGCGTACGAGCCCAAGGGCTGATGCACTGATTTCCAGGGGCCCGCGTACGTTACTCTCGTGGGTACGCTGAAACCGGCTCCCGCCTTGAAGGCGGGGTCCGGTTCCCTCCGTCTTCGTTGCCCAGCGATGCTGTGAGTCGTTGATCGGCGCCAGACTCCGGCCTACGTGCGCTGGGAGATGTTGATGATATTGCCCTCGCTGTCGAGGAACCAGGCTGCCTTCCCCCAGTCAGCGGTTGCAACTCCGTTTTCCGTCTTCAGGCCGGGAAAATCGTAGTCTTCAAAGACGACGCCGCGGGCCCGCAGTTCCTCCATCTCGCGTTGGAGATTGTCCGTTTCCCAGCCCATCTGGGTGTTCTTGGCGGTCCCCGCATTGTCTGTCTGGTAAACGAGGAAGCGGGTTCCTTGGCCGCAGCTGTACATGACGCTGCCCTCCTCCATGGATTCGGAGGGCTCAATTCCCAGCTTGTCCCGGTAGAAGTCCTTCGCCCTGTTGATGTCGTTCGCAGGGAGGACAGCGATGATGTTTGAATCCTTGAGCATGACAATTCCCTTCAGTGCGTAGATGACCGCAGCGTTGGCGATGCTCCCCCCGGTTTCGGTCCCCGGAATCCTTATCCGGAGCCCGTGACCGCCCCTTGCGCCGAGCCGGGGCAGCCACCTGGGACTCTTCAACGCCACGCCACCCATCACCAGCGCGAGACGTCCCCGAAGTTATGTGGCCATTATGGACCGATTTGGGTCTACGGAAGTAGGGGTGTTGGCCCGAAGGGTCGCTGTTCGAAGAGGGGCTACAAAGCGCTGTCCCGACAGGCCGTGACGGAAGGCAAACCGCTGACGCTCCCCACGTGGCAGGCGGATGCCGGCCCGATCCGCTTCCGTGAGCGTCCGCAGGATGCCAGAGTTGAAAGATGAATGCGGAAACTGGCGGGCTGGTCCTGAACCTGGAGTGCAAGCTGGATGCTCTCCCGGATGAAGTCTTCAGGATGCTGACGGAATCGGCCGAACTGGTCAAGTGGTGGGGGCCGCACGGCTTCATCATCCCTTCAGCGGAACTGAACCTCACGGAAGGCGGCAGCTACCGATTGCGCATGACGCCACCGGACGGCGAACCGTTCCACCTCTCAGGCGAGTTCCTGGAGATCGATCCTCCATGGCGCCTGGTGTACACATTCCGCTGGGAGGAACCGGCGCCAGGCGACCGGGAAACCGTCGTCGACCTCTCACTCGGGAGCACCGGCGAAGGCACGCGCTTAGTGCTCTCGCAGGGACCGTTTCTGACGGAGGAACGGCTGGTCCTGCACCGCAACGGATGGACCGAGTCGTTCGAGAAATTGCAGGCGGTATTAGATTGCCGCACCTGAGCAAGCCCGGCCGCTGCCCCTGCTTTAGCGAACGGGGGCGGCCATTAAATGGCCGCCCCCGTTGCGTGGAAACTATTAGGCCTGCAGCACCGGGCTCGGGGACATCTCCGCGGCCTGGCGCAGGGCCTCGATCATGCTGCGCACGTCCACGATGCCCTTGCCGGCGATGTCGAAGGCGGTGCCGTGGTCCACGGAGGTGCGGATCACGGGCAGGCCCACGGTGATGTTGACGCCGGCTTCGATACCGAGAACCTTGACGGGGCCGTGGCCCTGGTCGTGGTACATCGCGACGATGAGGTCGTAGTCGCCGCGGCCGGCCAGGAAGAAGGCGGTGTCGGCCGGGAGCGGGCCGCGGGCGTCGATGCCGTCCGCCTGCAGCTTTTCGATGGCCGGGGTGATCTTTTCCGCTTCCTCGCCGTAGCCGAAGAGGCCGTTTTCCCCCGCGTGCGGGTTGATGGCGCAGACGCCGATCTTGGGGTTGGCGACGCCGGCGCGCTGCATAGCGCTGTGTCCGCGCCGCACGGTCCGCTCCACCAAGCCGGGCTCAATCTTGTTGACGGCGTCGATCAGGCCGATGTGCGTGGTGACGTGGATGACCTTGACCTTGGGCGTGGAGAGCATCATGGACACTTCCTCGATCCCCATGAAGTGCGCCAGCAGCTCCGTGTGGCCCGGGTAGACGTGCCCGGCCTTGTGCAGCGCGGCCTTGTTCAGCGGGGCCGTGCAGATCCCCTGCACCTCCCCCTTCATTCCGAGCTCGCAGGCGATCCGGATGTAGTGGTACGCGGCGTTGCCGGCCTCGGCCGATTCCACACCCCACGGCAGGTCATGCGAGAGCAGCTTCGGGTCAATCACGTTGATGCGGCCCGGTTCAAAGACGGCCTCGGCCACGTCCTGGATCTCCACGATGTCCGCCGTGAGGCCCAAAGCCTTCGCGCCCAGGCCCAGCCGGTACACGTCGCCGATGACCACCGGGCGGCAGTCCCGGTAGGCGTTTTCGGCCAGCAGCGCGCCCACCGTGACTTCGGGGCCGACGCCGGCGCCGTCGCCCATGGTGACGGCGATGACGGGGCGGGTGTCCTGGTCGGTGGCATTCAACGCTGAATTCATTGCTTCTCCAGATTTTTCGGAAGGGTCGAGTGGTTCTTGACGTGCAGTGCCGGCCGGTTCACTAACCCGGCGGCTTTGGATCGAGTGGTAGAGCTGCAGTAGGGCGTGGTCATCGCCGAAGCTGCCAGGCTTGGTGCCGACAAGCCTGCCGTCGTCGGCGAGACTGACCACAGCCCCGTGCTGGACGGCGTCCAGCGGCTCGAGCGCGCGGATGCCGAGGCAGTCCAGCACCTCGCGGGCGGTCTCGCCGCCGGTCAGGATGAGATCAGGCAGGACGACGCCGGGGGCAGGTCCGCCGGGCACCGGCTGCGGGGAGCCCAAGGCGCTGGAAACGAACCTCGCCAGGTTCCGGACGATCGCGCGTGCTTCGCGGGGATCGACCTGCTCGGCAGCAACCGTGAGGGCCACCGGTTCGCCGGCGGCCAAGGTCTCGCGCACGGAGCGGAGCAACGGGTCCGCCTCGTCGTCCTGCAGCTCCCGGGGGGTCACCCCGACGAGCCGGAAGCCTCCTTCTTGGAGCTCCCGGAGTTGCCTGCGTGCGGCTTCCGAGGCGGAGCCGACGACGGCGAGCACCGGCCGGGCGGCACCGCGTTCGGGAAGGTTTGGGGTGCTGGAGTTCGCTGTGGGGTTCTGCGCGTTTCGCGCAGTCCCAGTGCTCCCAGTGCCCGTTTTGATTTCAAGTTCCGTCCGGTCCACCAGCCCCACCCGCAGTGACCGTGCGAGGACGTCAGCAATCCCGCCGGTGCCGACCAGGACGATGCGCCGGCCGCCGGCGGAAAATCCCAACCGGGTGAGCGCTTCGACCACGGCTTCCAGGTCCGCCCCGGTTTCCCCGTCCGCGATCACCGTCCTGGGGACGCTGCCCGAGAAGAGGTGGCTGACCCTGGCTTCCAGGCCCGAGGAGCGAAGCGCCGCGAGATCCAGAATTTGCAGCTCGGCGGCAGCACCTCCACCAGCGGGGGTGCCGGCTGACTCCGCCAGCACCTCCGACAGATGTGCTGGCGGCGTGGCAGCCTCCGCCTTCCAAAGATCGGTTGCGGACAGCGGGACTCCGTCGGCATAGGGACGTCCGTCCACGACGGTCCGGCGCAGTTGGGGCAGCGCGCCAGCAACGAGGACGTGGAAGCCGAGGCCTGTCAGGGCACCCACTTCGGGACCGACGTTGCCCCGCCAAAGCGAGTCGATCTTCTTGAATAGCACCTCTGTGCCGGCCAGGCCTGTACCTGCCACATCCGGGCAAGCAAATGTCCTGGCCACGGCGGCCGCGGCGTCCGCCGGGGAGGACGACCGCGAGTGCGTGTCAACCACGGCCACCTCAGTTACCTCGGACCCTTGGGAAGAAGGTTCGAGCAGGATCTGTGTGCTGAACCCGTACTGGGCGAAGCACTGTGCCACCTCGGCGGCGCCGGAAAAGTCGTCGGCCTGTATGAGGACTACTGCCATGTTCCCTCCTCCCTGCGTTGAATCGATGAATCGGAGCGATGGGTCGAACCGATGAATTCAAAAAACGATGGACGGGCTCGTGAATGAGCTACCGATTTGAGCTGCCCACCCGGCCGATGGTGGGCCGGTGGTGTTTCCATGATGACACAACTGCGCGAATCGCGCTACGACTGTTGCGCATAACACGCATTCGTGGCAAGGTGATCCATGTAACACGGCGCAGGCCATCCGGCCCCATGCCGTCCCGTTCTACCGAGAGGTCAACGATGACCGTTCTTCCTCAAGGAAGTGAGATTTCCCGGCGCCGCCTGCTGCAATTCGGCGGATTGGCCGGACTTCTCCTGGGCACAGGCACTGTCGCCGGATGTGCCGGCCCCACCGGCCTGCCGGGCCCCAGCACCCTGACCCTGGCGCTCAACCGGTCCCTGGTCAGCCTGGACAACAAACTTAACCAGTTCGACGCCGCCGTCACGGTCCAGCGCGCCGTACGCCAGGGCCTCACCGCCATCGGCCCCGAAACCAAGCCAGTGCTGGTCCTGGCCGAAAGCTTCGTGATGACCTCGCCCACCACGTGGACGGTCCGGCTCCGCGAAGGCATCAAGTACTCCGACGGCACTCCCCTGAAGATCGAGGACGTCGCCACAGCCCTCAAGATGTACCAGCAGGTCCAGGGCTCCTTCGTTGCCGGCTTCTTCCCCGAGTTCCCCACCGTGGTGCCCGTGGATGACCGGACCTTCCGGATGGAATCCAAGAAGCCCATCCCCATCCTGGATTCGCTCATGAGCATGATCCTGATCAGCCCCGCGGCCAAGAACAAGCCCGAAGAACTCCAGGAGGGCGTGGGTACCGGCCCGTACGTCGTGACCAAGTTCAACCGCGGCGCCGGCACCTACAGCCTGCGCCGCAACGAGAATTACTGGGGTCCGGCCCCCAAGGTGGACAACGTCGAGGTCCGGTTCCTTCCCGAGGAGTCCAGCCGCGTCATTGCGCTGCGCAGCGGCGAGGTGGATGTCATCGACTCCATCACGCCCGACTCGCGCGAACAGCTGGCCGGACTTCCCGGCGTCGTACTCAGTGAGGCATCCAGCCTCCGGCTGAACCAGATCTTCTACAACTTCCGCAAACCGGCCGGTCATCCGCTGGCCGATGTCCGGGTCCGTGAGGCCCTCAGCTGGGCCATCAACGGCGAAGCGCTGGTCAAGGACGTGCTGGTCAACTCCGTCAGCCAGGCCGAGGGCGTTACCCCGTCCAGCCTGACCGGCTTCGCGAAGACCGGCACCTACATTTACGATCCGGAGAAGGCCAAGGCAACCCTGAAGAGCCTGGGCGTCAACGACCTCAGCCTGAAGATCATCTGGGAAACCGGTGAATTCGCCAGCGATACCTCCGTCATGGAGGCGTTGGTGGAGATGTTCGGCAGCATCGGCGTCAAGGCCCAGCTCCAGCAGTTCGAAGCCGGCGGCAACATCTCGGCCTGGCGCCAGGGCAAGCAAGGCGACTGGGACCTTCTGGGCAACGGCTTCAGCAGCCCCACCGGCCTGGCCATCACCATGATGCAGGGCATGTACGCCGGCACCGCGGAGAAGGAAAAGACCCGCGACACGTACCAGGGGTATGTGAATCCCGCCGTGCAGGCCAAGATCCAGGCCGCCGCATCAGAGGTCGACCCCGTCCGCCGGCAGAAGCTGATGGAAGTTGCCCAGCAGGCCATCTGGGAGACCTGGCCGTGCGCCTGGGCGTTCGTGCCCAAGTCCGTGCTGGCCCACCGCAACCGGGTGAGCGGCCTTTCGCTGGCGCCCACCAACTCCTACCCGCTTGCTGACGTCCGGCTGGAGGCCTGAATCATGACCAAGTACATCTTCAAGAGGCTCGGGCAGGGCCTGCTGACCGTGTTCCTCACGGTCTCCACCGTGTTCGTCCTGGTCCGGCTGGCCCCGGGCGACCCTGCCGTGGCCTACGCGGGACCGCTGGCCACCACCGAAGAGCTCGCCAAGGTTCGGGCGCAGTTCGGCCTGGACCTGCCCTTGATCCAGCAGTACTGGATCTTCCTGCAGCAGCTGTTCACCGGCAACCTCGGCACCTCGTACTCCTTCCAGGCCCCTGCCATTCAGGTGGTGCTGGAACGGCTGCCGTACACGCTGACCCTGGCCACCGCCTCGATCCTGCTCACCGCGGTGGTCGCCATCCCGCTGGGCGTCTGGATGTCCCGCCGGCCGGACACCAAGAAGGAATTCGGCGTCAACGTCCTGACCATCGCCGGGCAGTCCATGCCGGACTTCTGGACCGGCATCATGCTGCTCACCTTCTTCGCAGTCCTCATCCCGATTTTCCCGGCGTCCGGCTTCGCGACCTGGAGCGCGCTGGTCCTGCCGACCGTCACCATCGCCATCCTGCAGATTGCCCTGATCTCGCGGATGGTCCGGCGGGAAATGACCACGAATTTCGCCGCACCCTACCTGACCGTGGCCCGTTCCCGCGGCGTCCGGAATTCCCTGCTGACGTGGCGCTACGCCATGGGCAACTCCGCCATCCCGGTCTTCACCGCCCTCGGCACCCGCTTCGCGGCCATGCTCAACGGCGTGGTGGTGGTGGAAGTGGTGTTCGCGTGGCCCGGCGTCGGCTCCCTCATTGTCCGGGCGCTGGAAACCCGCGACTACCCGCTGATCGTGGCCACCGTCCTGGTCACAGCACTGCTGGCGGTTGGAGTCCAGCTGCTAATCGACCTAGCCTACCCGCTACTTGATCCCCGCATTCGTCTTGGAAAGGCGGCCACCGCATGAGCCTCAGCGACACCGCAGTGCCCCCTGCAGGGGGACCCTCGGGCCTCCCCGCCGAGCTTCCGGCCAGAAAGTCCTCCCCCAGCGCCGTCACCAAGGAGCTGATCGCCAAGGCCGGTGCCACCCGCCGTCGGGCCGGCGCCAAGTTCAAGATCCGCACCGGCGTCATCTGCACGCTGCTGGTGGTCATTCCGATCGTGCTGGCCGCGTTCCTGCCGCTACCTGACCCCAACCACCAGGACCTTGCCCAGCGCCTGCTTCCCCCGCTGACCGAGGGACATCTGTTCGGCACCGACCAGCTGGGCCGCGACCTGCTTTCCCGGATCCTGCACGGCGGGCAGGTTTCGCTGACCATCGGCGTCCTGGCCGTGGTGGTGTCCGGCACCATCGGCATCATCTTCGGCGCGGCTGCCGGCTACTTCGGCGGCAAGCTGGACAGCGTGGTCTCCCGCCTGATCGAGGCGCAGATGTCCCTCCCGCTGCTGATGATGCTGCTCCTGGTGGTGGCCCTGTTCGGGCCGTCCATTCCGGTCATCACCTTCGTGATCGCCATCGCCCAATGGCCCGAGGTGGCGCGCCTGACCCGGTCCATGGTGCTCGTGGAACGCGAAAAGCCCTACGTCTCGGCCGCCCGGATCTTGGGCCTGCACCGCGTCCAGATCCTGATCCAGCACGTTATCCCGAACGTCATCAAGCAGGCCACGCTGGTGGTGCTGCTCCTCCTGGCCCAGGCCGTGCTGCTGGAGAGCGCTCTCGCCTTCCTCGGTGCCGGCCCGCAGCGGCCGTTCGCCACGTGGGGGCGCATCATCTCCGACGGCCAGGACTACCTCACCACCGCCTGGTGGCTGGTGACGGTGCCCGGCCTGGTGATCGCGATCATGGTAGTGGGCGTGAACCTGCTGGGCGACGGCCTCCGCGACCGTCCCCGCCGCAAGAAGAAGGGTGCCTGAGATGAACTTGCATTCGAAAATGACAGAGCAGCCGTTGTTGGAGGTCCGCGACTTCCAGGTGGAACTGATCACCGACGCCGGCATTGTCCGGGCCGTGGATTGCGTCAGCTTCACCATCCACCGGGGCGAGACGGTCACGATCATCGGTGAGTCCGGTTCCGGAAAATCGACGACGGCGATGGGCATCCTCAGGCTCCTGCCGGAGGACCTCGCAGTACTCTCGGGAACGGTCCGGATCGACGGCGTCGACGTCATCGCCGACCCCAAGGCCATAGATAAGGTCCGGGGCAGGACGCTCGCGCTGATCCCGCAGGATCCCATGACGGCCCTGAGCCCCGTGCATTCGATCGGCAACCAGCTCTCCGAGGCCATTCGGATCGCCGGCGCAGCCTCCAAGGACCCGGGCGCCGTCCGTGCCCGCGCCATCCGGCTGCTCGAACAGGTCCACATCCCCACTCCGGATGCGCAGCTGAAGAAATACCCGCACCAGCTCTCCGGCGGCATGCTCCAGCGCGTCCTGATCGCCATCGCGCTCGCCAGCGAGCCGCAGCTGCTGGTGGCCGACGAGCCCACCTCCGCCCTGGACGTCACCGTGCAGGCAGGCATCCTGGACCTGCTGCTCGAGCTGCAGGAACAGCGCGGCATCGGCATCCTGATGATCACGCACGACCTCGGCGTGGCACGGCTCATCTCGGACCGGATCCACGTCATGAAGGACGGCGCATTCGTCGAGTCCGGCGAGGTCCAGCAGATCGTGGAGAACCCGTCCACCGAGTACACCCGCAAGCTGCTCGCCGCCGTGCCCGTCCTGGGCGCCTGGGACGAAACGCCGGCTGCCACCACCCTGACCACCACTGGAGTCCGCCATGAGTAAGCCGTTCCTTTCCGTCGAAAACCTCGTGGTGGACTACCACGTCTCGAAGGGAACCTTCCGGGCCGTGGACGACGTCTCCTTCTCGGTCGAGAAAGGCAAGACGATCGCCGTCGTCGGAGAATCCGGCTGCGGCAAGTCCACCATCGCCAAGGCGCTCATGCGCCTGGTCACGCCCAGCAGCGGCCGGATCGAACTGGACGGCACGGACCTGGCGCGGCTGAGCGAAGCCCAGCTCCGGCCCCTGCGCTCCAAATTCCAGATGGTCTTCCAGGACCCGTACGGTTCCCTCGACCCGCACCTCACGGCGCAGGAAATCGTCGCCGAGCCGCTGAAGCTTCAGGGTGTCCGGTCGCGGCGCGAGCGGCACAAAGCCGCGGCCAGCCTGATCGACCAGGTGGGCCTGCCGGCCAATTCCCTGGACAAGCACCCGTCTGAGTTCTCGGGCGGTCAGCGGCAGCGGATCGGGATTGCCCGGGCGCTCGCGTCCAAGCCCGAACTGCTGGTTTGCGATGAGGCCACCAGTGCACTGGACGTCTCGGTGCAGGCCCAGGTGCTCCGGCTGCTCAAATCGATCCAGGACGAAACCGGCATCACCTACGTCTTCATTTCGCACAACCTCGGCGTGGTGCAGGAGATCAGCGATACCGTGATGGTCATGCAGCGCGGCAAGCTCGTGGAGCACGGAACAACGGCACAGGTGCTGACCGCGCCGAAGGAGGACTACACCCGCAGGCTCCGCCGTGCCGCCCTCGACCCGTCCACCATGACCGGACTGAAACCGCGGCATGTGGTCTCATCGCTGGCGCTGAAAACCGCCTGATCCCGCTGAATACCCACCCGCCAACCACCCCGTCAACGCAACCAGCCAACTCAACTCCGTCAATGCAACCGCGAGGAATCAACCAATGAGCATCCAGCCCGAAGGCACGCCCGTGGACGGCCTGAAGCTACCGATCTCCAGGCTCGTCCTGGGCACCATGACGTTCGGCGACACCGCCGACGAGGCAACCGCAGGACGCATGGTGGACGAGGCGCTCGCCGCCGGCATCACCACCATTGACACCGCCAACGCCTACGTCGGCGGAGCCACCGAGGAGATGCTTTCCCGCCTCCTGAAGGACCGCCGGGCCGACGTCGTCCTCGCCTCCAAGGCGGGCATGCCGCATCCGGACCACGGCCAGCACGCCCCGCTGTCCAAAGAGGGGCTGCGCAACAGCGTGGAGGGCAGCCTCCGCCGGCTCGGCGTGGACAGCATAGACCTGTTCTACCTCCACCAGCCGGACCGGGCCACCCCGCTGCAGGAAACCCTGGGCACCGTGGCCGAGCTCGCCGCCGAAGGGAAAATCGGCGCCCTGGGCGTGTCCAACTTCGCGGCCTGGCAGATCGCCGACGTCATCCACGTCGCCCGTGAAGTGGGCGCGCCCCGTCCCGTGGTCGCGCAGCAGCTCTACAACCTCGTGGCCCGCCGGGTGGAGGAGGAATACCTCGAATTCGCCGCCACCCACCAGGTCCACACCATGGTCTACAACCCGCTCGGCGGAGGCCTGCTGACGGGCAAGCACAGCTTCGACACCCGGCCTTCCGAGGGCCGCTTCGGTGACTCCAAACTCGCCGCGATGTACACCCAGCGGTACTGGGACAAGCAGCTGTTCGAGGCCGTGAATGCCCTGGCCGGCATCGCTTCGGAGGCCGGGATCACCCTCGCCGAGCTGTCCCTGCGCTGGCTCGCCTACCGCGACGGCGTCGGATCCATGCTGCTGGGCGGATCGAAGGTGGAGCAGCTGCAGGCCAACATCGCCGCCGTGGCCAAGGGCCCGCTGCCGGACGACGTCACCGCCGCTTGCGACGCCGTCGGCGCCGGGCTCCGCGGCCCGATGCCGGCCTACAACCGCTGACGCACCCCTGACTCCCCGCTGATTTCCCGAACTGAAGGCAGAAGACACCGACATGACATCTGAACTCGCTACTGAATTCGCCCGCAAGATCCGCGCCCGCGAGCAGGCCGTCGGCTACTGGGCGGTCCTGGACGCGCCCGTCGCTACCGAGCGCGTCAGCCGGCTCGGCTATGACTACGTGGCCCTGGACGCACAGCACGGGCTGCTCGGCTACTCGGGCGTGCTGAACGGGCTCATGGCGATCGACGCCGGGCACACCGCCGTCGGCATGGTGCGGGTGGAGGACAACAACTTCACCGCGATCGGCAAGGCCCTCGACGCCGGCGCCGTCGGCGTGATCGTCCCGCTCGTGAACACCGCGGCCGATGCCGCCACCGCGGTCGCCGCGGCCAAGTACCCGCCGCTGGGCGGCCGGTCCTACGGGCCCATGCGCTCTGCCCTGCGGATCGGCCCGGTTCCCGCGGACGCCAACGCGGCCACCCTGGTCTTCGCCATGATCGAGACGCCCGAGGGACTGGCCAACGTCAAGGAAATCTGCCAGACGCCCGGACTGGACGGCATCTATGTGGGCCCCTCCGACCTCGCCATCGCCGTGGGCGGCGCCTTCCCCGGCGACCCCGCGGTCGAAGCGGAATTCAACGCCGCGCTCGAGACAATCGCGGACGCGGCCGCCGCCGCGGGGGTGGCCGCGGGCATCCACACGCCGGCCGGCGACGTCGCCGCGCAACGGCTGCGCCAGGGCTACACGTTCACCACGATCGCCTCCGATCTGACCCACCTGGAGCTGGCTGCCAAGGCACACCTGGCTGCCGCAACCGCAAAGGACTGACCTGTGCCTTCAACAGATGCGCCCGCAACCGACTCGCTCCGCGCTAACTACAGCACCATCACCCCCGACGGCGAGGTCAAGGAAGCCGGCGGCAGCCTGTACGCGTACCTGCCGGCCCCCACGGTGCAGAGCCACGCCGCGAACCTCCTGACGCTGCCGGACGGCCGGCTCGGCTGTGTCTGGTTCGGCGGCACCCAGGAAGGCGTGCCGGACATCTCGATCTGGTTCTCCACCCTGGAGCTCGGCAGCCGCCAGTGGTCGCCGGCCGAGCAGCTCTCCAACGACGCCACCCGCTCCGAACAAAACCCCATCCTGTTCGCCGCCCCGGACAACCGGCTGTGGCTGCTGTACACCGCACAAAAGGCTGGCAACCAGGACACCGCCGAGGTCCGCCGCCGCATCTCCGCGGACAGCGGCCGGACCTGGGGCCCGGTGGAGACCATGTTCCCCGCCAACGAGTCCGGCGGCGTGTTCGTCCGGCAACTGCCCGTCGTGCTGCCGTCCGGCCGCTGGATCATCCCGATCTTCCGCTGCATCACCACCCCGGGCGAGAAATGGGTGGGCAACAGCGACGACAGCGCCGTCATGATTTCCGACGACGCCGGCGCCACCTGGAGTGAGCATGTCCTCCCCGGCAGCCTGGGCTGCGTGCACATGAACATCCAGCCGGTGGCCGACGGCTCCCTGCTGGCCCTGTTCCGCAGCCGCTGGGCCGACTCGATCTACGAATCCCGCTCCGCCGACGGCGGCACCACCTGGAGCGAACCCGTTCCCACCGAGCTGCCGAACAACAACTCCTCCATCCAGTTCGTTGCCCTGGCCGATGGCCGGCTGGCGCTGGTCTACAACCACAGCCGGGCCGAGGCCTCCACCGAGCGGCGGCTTTCGCTGTACGACGAGATCGACGACGACGGCCTGGCTGAGGAACAGGGCCAGATCACCGAGCCGGTGGTCACGGCGGGGCAGGTTGCCGGCTCTCCTGCCGGCGACGGCGGCGAACGGAAGGCCTTCTGGGGCACCCCGCGGTCCCCGATGACGCTCGCGATCTCCGAGGACTCCGGCCGCAGCTGGCCCATCCGGCGAAACCTGGACGTCGGCGACGGCTACTGCCTGTCCAACAACTCCCGCGACGGCCTGAACCGCGAATACTCCTATCCGTCCATCCACCAGAGCCCGGACGGCGCGCTCAACATCGCCTACACGTACTTCCGGCAGGCCATCAAGTACGTCCGCCTGGATCCCCAGTGGGCCTACGACGGCACGGGCACGCCCGGCGAAACGGCTGACCGGGCAGGCAACGGGGCGCAGTAATGGATGGGGCGCAGTAATGACCGAAGCAACAGCGGCCGCTGAGCTAACAACGGCGGCGCCGCACGCCGTCGTCACCGGCTGCAGCTCGGGCATCGGCAAAGCCATCGCCGTCCGCCTGCTGGCCGACGGCTGGCACGTGACCGGGCTCAGCCGGAGCGAGCCCGCGCTCGGGCCGGGCTTCCAGTGGCGGCATGCGGACCTCTCGGACCCGGCGTCCCTGACCGAGTGCGTCGAGGGGCTGGCGCCGGTGAACGCCCTGGTCCACGCCGCCGGCTTCCAGCGGACCGCCCTCCTGGGGGAGCTGGAACCTGAGGCGCTGGCCGGGATGTTCACCGTCCACGTGGCGGCCGCGAGCAGCCTGGCCAACGCCCTGGTTCCGCGGATGCCGGACGGCGGCCGCGTGCTCCTCGTGGGCAGCCGGACCTCGACCGGCTCGCCCGGCAAGAGCCAGTACGCGGCCACCAAGGCCGCGCTGCTTGGCCTGGGCCGGACGTGGGCGCAGGAATTGGCACCTCGCCGCATCACGGTGAACGTGCTGTCCCCCGGACCCACGGACACGCCGATGCTCGCCGACCCGGGCCGGTCCGCCACCCCGCCGCAACGGCCCGCCCTCGGCCAGCTCGTGGACCCGGAAGACGTGGCAGCGCTGGCCGGATTCCTGCTGGGGCGCCACGGGAAATCCATCACGGGACAAAACTATGTAATCTGCGGCGGCGCGTCCCTATGAGAGGGTGCGCGGTGCACAGATGCGCGCCGGGTCCGCATAGCATGAGGACAGCAATGTACCGACGGGTACAGCTACGGCTGCGCGAGCAGCCGGTGAAGGAGAGCCAACGATGACTACCGCGAAAGCCAGGCGCGAAGAGATCTACCACCTCGCCGTGACCACGGGCCTCGCGTCCGTGGAAGAACTGTCGCGGCATTTTGCCGTGACCGCCTCTACGATCCGGCGCGACCTGGCTCAGCTCAACGAGCAGGGAAAACTCGCCCGGACCTACGGGGGCGCCGTGGCGTTGGGCGCGCACCCCGAACCCTCCCTGCGGCAGCGGACCGGCGAGGCCTTCGAACAGAAACAGGCCATCGCCGCCTGGGCGGCCGCCGAGGTCAAGGAGGGCGAAAGCATCCTGCTCGACGGCGGCTCGACCGTCGGGGCCATGGCGCACGCCCTCCGGGACAGGGAGAACCTGTCCGTCACCACACCGGGCATCAACACGCTCCAGGAACTCGCCGACTCGCCGGGCATCCAGGTGGACTGCCTGGGCGGACGTCTCCGCGAGCTCAGCCAGACCTTCGTGGGTCCCATCGCCGAGGCAGCCCTGGAACGGATGAGCTTCGACCGGGTGTTCCTTGGAGCGGACGCCGTCACGGTGGACGCCGGCCTGTGCGAGGCCGACCAGGCGCAGACGCGCCTCAAGGAACTGATGGCACGCCGCGGCAACACCGTCTACGTCCTGGCGGATTCCACCAAGCTCGGCAAACGCCCCTTCCACGCCTGGGTGCGGCTTCCCGCCCCCTGGATCCTCGTCACGGACAACCGCGCGGACCCGGAGCAGGTTGAGCTCTTCCGGCAATCCGGCGTGACGGTCCAACTCGTTGACTTGGCGCCGGCGCAGGCCGCCTGACCTGGCTATCGACGTCGAACGGCCCTGATTACCGCGGTTCCCGGCCCAGCAGCGACACGACAAACACCACGACGGCAAGCGGCAGTTCCGCGCGGAGTGGCCCCTTGCTGCAAAAAACTTCTGCCCTTTACTTCGGTACGGCTTACTTCGGTACGGCGCCGATTTGTTGCATGAGGGTCATGGTGTCCGTGGCTCCCCAGTGCTCGACTACTTTGCCGGCGTCGACGCGGATGATGTCGACGCCGCTGAATTCGACGCTGCGACCGGTGGGCGCGACGCCCATCAGTTCTCCCTGATGCGTTCCGGTCAGGACCACGTATTGCGCCTCGAGATTTCCATCTACCAGCGCAGGTTCGGTGGTCTTGGCCTTGAGGTCCGGGAATGCCGCGCGCATCGTGTTGACGAAGTACCCGACGCCGTCCTTGGCGGGCGACTGTCCGGGCAGGGGGTCGTGATCGACAAAGTCATCACTGACCATTTCGTCGATGAGGGCGAGATTTCCGTCGCCAATCACCTCTGTGTAGAACCGCTTGATCAATCCAGTCCCGTCAGCCATTTCCGACTCCTTAAAGTGGATGAGACCGCAGCCCAAGTGTCCCACTCCGGCCATGGCACATCAACGGCGCGCGCATCCGGCGGACCTCAGGCCCGCCGCTCCCGCCACGCCAGCGACACCATGAACACCACCGCGCCCAGCCCCAGCATCACGAACACCATCAGTCCCCAGTTCGCCTGCGTGACGCCGCTGCCGTAGAAAATGCCGATCAGCACGGTGGCCGTAATCGCGCCCAGGTAGCGGCAGGTCTGGAAAATCCCGGCGGCCACCCCGCGCTCCTCCGGCTGAGTGGACACGTACATGCCCTGGCTCGAGGAAATGGCCACCACGCAGTACGGCACACCCAGCAAGGCGGTCAGCGCGAGCACCAGCGGGACGGCGAGGGACACGGTCAGCAGCCACATGCAGGCCGACGCCGCCATGAGCAGCACGACGCCGGCGATCAGCACCCGCCGCACGCCGAACCTGTCGATCGCGCGGACCGCGAACGGCGTCCCCACCACCGAGATCGCGGCCAGCGGCAGCATCAGAACGCCCACGACGCCGGGACTGTAGCCGCCGGCGGTCTGCAGCAGCTGCGGCAGGCCGAAGAACGCGAAGTAGTAGACGCCGTTGAACAATGCGAAGCCCAGGTAGACCAGCAGCAGCGGCCGGTTGCGCCCCAGCAGCCGCAGGTCCAGGAACGGCGGGCTGAACCGCAACTCCCGCCACGCGAACAGCACTGCGAGAAGCAGCCCTCCGCCAAGCAGCCACCACCGGTAGGCGGGCAACACGTTCAGCAACGCCATCATCACCAGCACCAGGGCGCCGATAAAGGCCCCGATGCCCGGCAGGTCCGAGTCCCGCACCAGCTCCGACACCCGGCCGCGCTCCCGGGCACCGTCCGCCGGGGCAAAGCGCCGGACCACGAAGATCGCCACCAGCGAGAGCGGGACGTTGATCAGGAACAGCGCCTGCCACCCCACCAGGCTCACCAGCAGGCCGCCCACCACCGGCCCGACTGCAGCCGCCGAGGTGTTCGCCATCTGGATCCGCCCCAGCGGCCGCGTGGACTTCACGTTCGCCTCCCGCGCCAGCGCAGCGACCATGACGACGGCGCTCGGGTACGCGGTCGCGGTGCCGAGGGCCATGAAGGCCCGCGCCACGCACAGCAGCGCGAAGTTCGGCGCGAAGGGAGCGAGCACACAGGTCACGGCCACCAGGGCCATGCCCAGCAGGAACAGCCGCCGCGGGCCGAAGCGGTCCGCGAGCCGGCCCATGAGCGGTTGGCCGGCCGCCGAGGTGAGGTAGAACGCGGTGATCACCCAGGTGACCGTGGCGACGTCGAGTTCGAAGTCCTCGCGCAGCACCACGAGGGCGACGGCGATCATAGAGGAGTTCAGTGGGTTCAGCGAGGTGCCGAGGCTGAGTCCGGCGACGGCGAGGCCCGCCCGGGGAGAGTTGCTCACGGCAACAGTCTGTCCCATAGCCGCCCGTGCCCGGAAACCCTGTGACGCCTCAGAGGACCTTGGAGAGGAACGCCTTGGTCCGGTCGTGCTGCGGATCGCTCAGGATCTGGCGGGGAGCTCCGGCCTCCACCACCACGCCGTCATCCATGAAGACCAAGGTGTCAGCCACCTCGCGGGCGAACCCCATTTCGTGGGTCACCACAATCATGGTCATGCCACTCTTGGCCAGTCCTTTCATGACGTCCAGGACCTCGCCCACCAGCTCCGGGTCCAAGGCACTGGTCGGCTCGTCGAAGAGCATCAGCTTCGGGTCCATAGCCAAGGCACGGGCAATGGCCACCCGCTGCTGCTGGCCGCCCGAAAGGTGCGCCGGATAGGCATCGCCCTTGTCCCCCAGCCCCACGCGCTCCAGCAGTTCCACGGCCCGTGCCGTGGCGGCGGCCTTGGAAATCTTCTTCACCCGCATGGGAGCGAGGATGATGTTCTCCACCGCGGTCAAGTGCGGGAACAGGTTGAACCGCTGGAAGACCATTCCGATTTCCTGGCGTTGGAAAGCGGCTTCCTTGAGCTTGAGTTCGTAGAGCTTTTCGCCTTTTTGACGGTAGCCAACCAGCTGTCCGTCGACCGAAAGCCGGCCGCCGTCGACCACTTCCAAGTGGTTGATACACCGCAGGAACGTCGACTTACCCGAACCGCTGGGCCCCACGATGCAGAGGACCTCCCCGGGGTCTACCTCCAGGCTGATCCCGCGCAAGACCCTGTTGGATCCGAAATTCTTGGAAACCTTCTCCGCAAGCACCATGGGCACTTCGGTCATCCCTTGCCTCCAAAATCTGTGCCGGACGGCATACCCGGTGTGCCCGGTGCGCCGGGTCCCGCCGTCGGTGCCGGGTCAGGCGCGGCGGGCGCCTTGCCTGACTTGATCCGCCCGGTTCCGCGGGAGAACCGCTTTTCGATGAAGTGCTGGCCGACCATCAGGACGGAGGTGAAGAGCAGGTACCAGAGGGAAGCCACAATCAGCAGCGGGACCGGAGTGAACGTCACGGCTGAGATGCCGCGGGACACCCCGTACAGGTCAATGCTCAACGGGATCGCGGCCACCAGGGAGGTGGTCTTGAGCATCGAAATCACTTCGTTGCCGGTCGGCGGAATGATGATTTTCATGGCCTGCGGAACCACGACATACCGCATGGTCTGGCCCCAGGACATCGCCAGCGCCGTTGAAGCCTCTGCCTGGCCCTCGTCCACGGACAACAGGCCGGCACGCACAATTTCAGACATGTAGGCGGCCTCGTTCAATGCCAGCCCGATCACGGCGGTGATGAACAGGTTTGTGAAGATCTCGTTCGGAACGGTGACCCACGGCGTCGTGAACGGAATCCCCAGCGTAAACACCGGATAGATCAGGGCCACGATGCCCCAGAACACCAATTGCACGTAGACGGGGGTTCCCCGGAAGATCCAGATGTACAGCCAGGCAATGCTCTTCAGCACAGGATTTGGTGAGAGCCGCATGATGGCCAGCAGCAGGCCGATGACGATAGCGCCGATCATCGAGTAGATGGTCAGCCACAACGTTACCCACGCGGCCTGGCTGATCCGGCGGTCAAAGATGTACTTGCCGACGTCGGGCCAGCCGTAATCCGCGCGTTGCGCGGCGTCCAGCACGAACACCGCCAATCCAAGCAGCAGAACCACGGCAATCACGATTCGCCACGGGTGCCGCAGCGGGATCGCGACTATCGCCTCTGCCGGCGACGTGTCCGTGTCCTGTCCACCCCGGACCCGCAGCTTCCTGTCAGGTTCCGACTCAATCATCCTGTCGGATTCCGGCTCGCTCATTTGCTATCACCCTTTGGCTGCCACGTTGAGTGTTGCCGTCTTCACGCCACCGGATTCGACGCCCCACTTGGACAGGATCTTGTTGTACGTGCCGTCGTCGATCAGCGCCTGGAGCGCCTTCTGCAGGACCGGTGTGAATGCGCTCCCCTTGGCCACGGGCATCCCGTACGGCGCCACTTCAAAGGCGTTGCCGGCGGTCTGCAGCTTGTCCTTGGTCTTGGAGATCGCATAGAGAGTCACGGGCGAATCGGCGCTCATCGCGTCGACCTGTCCCACCACGAGGGCGTTGGTCGCCTGGTCCTGCGCGTCGTACTTGAAGATGGTGATCGCCGGCTTGCCTGCATCCGTGCACGCCTTCGACTTTGCCGGCACCTCATGCGTGTCCTCATAGGTGGTGGCCTGGACGGCGACCTTAAGCCCGCACGCGTTGTTCGGGTCCACGGTCTTGCCCTTCGGCGAGGCCCACTGGATGCCGGCGGAGTAGTAGTTCACGAAGTCCACCTGCTTTTCGCGTTCCACGGTGTCGGAGAACGACGACATTCCCATGTCATCCTTCCCTGCCTTCACTGCCGGCAGAATGTTATCGAAGGTGCCGATGTCGAAGTTGACCTTCAACCCCATGACCTTGCCCAGGGCGTTGGTGAGGTCCACAGACCAGCCTGCCGGGTCACCGTTATCGTCCTTGAACTCGTTGGGCGGGTAGTTGTTGGCCATGCCGACGTTGAGCACGCCTGAGCTCTTCATTTTTTCCGGGAGCGACGCGGCGATGGAGTCATTCTTTTGCACGTTGATGGCGTCAGCAGTCCCGGTGGCCCCGCTGGTGGCGGCGGGTTCGCTGTTGTTGACACAGCCCGAGAGCGAGAGCGCCGTGGCTAGGGTGAGAACGGGAAGAAGGTATCGGGTGCGCATGGCTTCCTTAGCTGTTCAGGGATTCTCTAGGCTCCCGCAACGCTGCGGGAGGGCACTGTGTGCCTGGTTGATCAAAACTCATTAATTCGTGCTTTCCGACGCCCTTGTCTCCAGAATCTCTCCGGAATGACGAATGTCCCGAAGAATTTCCCCGCCACGAGCCTTCAGCTCGGAAATGCTGGAGACGCCCACTAAAGTCATGGTACGCCGCAGTTCGTCCGCGAAGATCTCAATGATGCGTCCGACGCCCGGCGAGCCGGCCGCCACCAATCCGTACAGGTAGGCCCTCCCGATCGAACAGGCATCGGCTCCCAGTGCCAGCGCCTTGAGGATGTCGCTCCCCCGGCGGATGCCGGAGTCCACGTAGATCTCGATCGAATCGCCCACCCGTTGCCGCGATTCCTGGAGGACATCCATGGGGCTCAGCATGTGATCGAGTTGGCGTCCGCCATGATTACTCAGCTGCACGGCGTCCAGCCCAATACGGGAGGCCTTTGCCACGTCGGCCGGGTTGACGCAGCCCTTGAGCACGATCTTGCCGTGCCAGGCCTGCCGCAACGCTTCCAGCTCCTTCCACCCGCTGGTCGCATCAGAGTGGCCAAGAATGTGCTGCCACATGGACGGGGTGACCACGGAGGTGGCTGCGGCGCTGCGCGGATCCAGATTGGGAAAACTGATTCCGTCCGACTTCAGGAAGTTGACCCACCAGGACGGGCGCCGGGCGATGTCCGCAATGGTTGAAAGTGTCAGCGCGGGAGGCGCGGTGAAGCCGTTGTGAAGGTCCCGCTCCCTGGATCCCAGCGCCCGGGTGTCGACGCCGATAATCAGGGTGGTGAATCCGGCGGCTTCGCAGCGTGCCAGTTTGTCCTTCAACGCCTGGGCGTCGGAGGTGAGCCCAAAGTTGAACCAGCGGTCCAGGGACGGGTGCTGTTCCGCGATGGTTTCCATGGGCACAGTGCTCAGCCCGGCCAGCCCGTAGGGGATGCGGGCCCGGTCGGCGGCCGCCGCGACGGCGAGCTCGCCCTCGGGATGGAACAGCCGGGTGGCCCCGGTGGGGGTCAACGTGAGCGGCAGGGCGCTTTCTTTTCCGAGCAGGGTCGCCGTCGTATCGGGTCCGGACACCGGGCCCCAGCTGGGCATGAGGGCCCACGCGTCGAAGACTGCTCGATTGCGGCGGAGGGTCACTTCGTCTTCGGATCCGCCGTCGAGATAATCGAAAATCCCGGCCGGCAAGACCTTGCGTGCCGACTTCCGGTATTCCTCCACATTGAAAGCGCCCGCCAGCACGCGCCGTTGGCGGGACAAGACGGGTGCCTTCATCTGGACGAGTTGCCTGGCTTCGGTGATTTTCAATGACGGCCTTCCGTTGTACTGTCCTGCGTTATGGTTCAGCGTAGGAAACGAAGCTCCGCATCACTATGGAGTTATCGACAAATTGAGGGGCTAATCATTAGCAGCAAATGCCAAACAGCGTCCGTGGAGTCCCCGTGACGACGCCGGCGGTGGGAACGCACGCGCTGCCGACCCTGGCCGACGTCGCCCGCTCGGCGGGATCGGAAATTCTCAGCCTCGTGGAAATGCCGTCCGATGACCGGCAGATCGTCGCCGGCTCTGTTCTCTACGACTCGACGGCCCGGCCCACCAAGTTCCCGGGCGCCGTGGCCCTGGCCATCGGATTGTCCCTTTCCGGGAAGCGTCTCAGCGCAAAGGTCCGCGAGCTCAGCGAGGCCGGCTACGTGGCGATCGTTTACAAATCCAACGGCACCTCGGACAAAGTGTTGCGGGCAGCCGCCCGGGACAGCGGGATGGCGCTTTTCCGGGCCTCCGACTCGGTGCCGTGGAACCAGCTCGCGGAGATCATGGATGCCGCCGTCATCCCGCACCGGCAATCGGGACGGACCCTGGTGGACATCCGCCCCGGGGACCTGTTTGACCTCGCCAACACGGTGGCGGCCCAAGCCGGCGGTGCCATCGCCATCGCCGATCCCGAGCAGACGATCCTGGCGTATTCGACCCTCCCGGACCAGCCCATTGACGAGACGCGCAGGAGTTCAATCCTGAGTCTGCATGTGCCGCAGTCGGTGGAAACGGACAACGACTACCGCCGTGTCCATGCCGCCACCGACGCGCTGGATGTCGCGACCCAGGATCCCCTGCTTCGGCGCACGGCCATCGCGATCCGGGCCGGCGACTCCGTTTTGGGCTCTCTCTGGCTCCTGGAACTGGCGGACCACCACAACGAGGACGCCAGCCGGATCCTGCGGGAAGCCGCCAACGTGGCCGCGCTCCACATCCTGCACAAACGGACCACTTACGTCTCGAACCTCACGCGCCAGATAGACCTGGTCCAGCCGCTGCTGTTCGATCCGAAACGCGCCGAACTGGCGGCCATCAGGCTCGGGATCTCGGCGGCGTCCATCCGTGTCGCGGCGATCGGCGTCTGGCCGTCCGATGCCATAGCGGCCGAGACGCTGCAGTCCCGCCTCCGGCTCTTCGACACCATCCGGACCGCCTGCGCCATCCGGCTGCCCTCGGCCGTTTGCGGGTTCTCGGACAACATCGTTTACATCGTCCTGCCGCAAACCACCGAATCGTCACGCCAATTCCAACGCAACGCGATACTGAAAATTGTGCAGAATGCGCGCCGGCTTCTCTCACGCCCGGTCCTGGCCGCGCTGGGCGTCCCGGTGACGATCGACCGTCTCGAGGAGTCCAGGGTCAACGCTGAGCTGGTCCTGTCCGAGCTTGTGCGCAACGTCGCGGAAGGGCGGATAGCCGCCGATTCCGATGACATCGTGGCCGACCACGACTCCCTCGGCTCGCGTCTGCTGCTGCGGCAGTTTGTCTCGGCGCTGGCGACCGCCGGCCAACTGCCCGGGGCGCACGCGCTCAGTATCGCGGCGTACGACGAACAGCATAAGAAATCCTTCGAGGAGACCATCTACGCCTACCTGAGCTGCGGCGGAAACGCGATCGAGGCCGCCAAGTCGCTGGACGTGCACGTCAACACGGTCCGTTACCGCTTGTCCCGGGTGGAACCGCTCTTCGGCATAGACCTCGACGACGCCGAAACGCGCCTGCTCGTGTGGCTGCAGTTGTGGGCAACACACAACTAGTAGCCGCCCCACACGGTGCAGGCTTGATCCGCCGGGCCTGTCAACCGCCGGTCAACCGCCGGCGGACGCGGGCGCAGGCGGCGCAGTCGGGTGCCGCCCCCATGCCAGCTCACGGAGTCGGACCAAGTCCAGGGAGGGCTGCGCCGGCGGGACGCCTGGACGGTTCTGCGGAACCAGTACCCTCAGTGCGCGGGGTTCGATGCTGCATCGCACCGGCGTGCTCATCAGCAGAGCCTCGCCGTCCACTCCGACGGGGATCTCGGGCACGTCGGCGTCGACCACCACCTCCGCCGCCGCGCGCTGGATCAGGCCGTGTTTCGTGGCACGGCGCAGCAAGCCGACCGCTTCGCGGGTGCTGGCGGCGGAGAGCGCCACAGCGCCGAGAACACCGCGGTCCAGCCGGGTCCGGCGGCCCAGGCCAGCGAGGTCGTTGCTTCCGTATGGACCGTTGCTCACCAGCACGGCCTGCGGGCCGTCCACTGTTGCGCCGTCCATCTGGGCTCGAAGCCGCGCACCCTTGTCGCCCCTGATCAGGTCCGGGAGCATCTCCAGGACCGTTCCGGCCTTGTCGTCGCGGTACGCCGGGCTCTGCACGACCTCGGCGTACACCCCGAAGGATGCGTTGTTGACGAAGGTGCGGCCGTTGATCTTGCCGAGGTCCACGCGCAGCTCCACCCCGTCCCGGAGGGCGTCCAGGCAGCCCGTCGGGTCCTCCCGGTCCAGCCCGAGATCCAGAGCGAAATGGTTCCGTGTGCCGGCGCTGATTACCAGGAACGGAAGATCGTGCTCGGCCGCGATGCCGGCCACCAGCGCCTGGGTTCCGTCCCCACCGGCGACGCCGAGCAGATCCGCCCCGCGCTCCACCGCCTGCCGGGCCAGCGCATCGACATCCACCGGTCCCGGACCTTCAAGAAGTGCCACCTCGGCGCCGAGTTCCTCCGCCTTCCGCTGGAGGTCGAACTTCACCACCTTGCCCCCGCCGGACCGCGGGTTCATCACCAGGAAGGCATGCCGCCAAGTGGGCGCGGGGTGCTCGGCCATCGCCTTGCCCTCGCCCCGTTCCCGGAGGGCGGCGCGGGCACAGACCAACGCAAGAAACGCCAGCGCAACCGCGATCACCACCTCCCGGAGCAGGCTCGCCTGGATGTACAGCATCAGGACCACCAGCGGGGCAAGCACCGCCAGTGCCAGCGCACACCAGCGTAGGAAACCACGGCTGATAAGGAACCAATAGATTGCAGCCACGGCCACCAGCACGGCGCCCAGACCGGTCATGACCAGCGCAATGGTCCCTGCCAAGCCCGCAGCCACCAAGGGGACAGCCACCGCAAGGATGAGCGCGATGAAAGCCGCCCTCGCCCACCACCGCCGGGTTTCCGGGACCTCCTCGATGGACGCCATGGCAGTCATGTCGTGCCCCCGACCTGCGTTGGCCCGACGGCGGCCATCCTCCCGGCCGTTGCAGGGCGCTCCCCTTCGCGCAAAGGGCGCGGGTGCCTCAGCTCTCTGGCCTCCCTGGAATTCACTTTCGGCCTCTCCTTCGCCTCAATGGCTGCGGCCAACACAGAATCGGGCCGGCGGTTCAGGTCCTGATCTTGGCCACCGTCATCAGGATCGCCGAGTCTTCCTCGGCCTCCAGGCTATGCAGCCCCTCCGGCACGATCAGCAGATCGCCGGTCTTGCCCTGCCACGATTCGCTGCCGGCACGCAGGCGCACACAGCCGCGGAGCACAAACACGGTCGCCTCGCCGGGGTTCTGATGCTCACTCAGCTGCGTCCCGGCCCTGAACGCCATGACGGTCTGGCGCAGAACTTTCTCGTGCCCGCCGAACACCGTGTCAGCCGCCCGCCCGCTACCTGCCGCGAGGGCAGCCGCGATCTGCTGCTTGGCCAAGGCATCGATCGATATTTTCTGCATGGGCACACCGTACTCGCCTCACGCCGCGCTGCCGAGGGTCCTTCGCCCCGGACCCGGGCCGCAGGACGGCTGCAAGCCCTAGTACGCCACGTCGAATCCGCCGAACTCCCCCGTCGCCGCCGAGACGGACTCCTCGACGTCCTCCACCCGGCCAGGCGCCTCCGGCGAGCGCAACCAGCGCCGCAGCTCCAGCACCACGGACTGCGGCCCCTCAGCCACAATGCCCACGGAGCCGTCGTTGTTGTTCCTGACCGTGCCGCTAAGCCCGAGTTCCTCGGCCTTCCGGACCGTCCAGTACCGGAAGCCGACCGCCTGGACCACACCGGACACCCGCGCGTTCAGCCGCACGGGCTCGCCGGAATCGGCCGGAAACTGCACAGGGTGTTTGTCAGTCATGCTCCCAATGTAGCGCCCGCCGCGGCGCCAAATTTTGGTCATACCGGGTTTGGTCATACCGGGTTTGGTCATGCAGGCCTTGTCTCATCGCCCAGAGACAAGGGACCTTTGCCCCTTTTCGGGCGGCCGACGTCCGCGAAAGGCTGGGTCGTTCTACAACAGTTTGTCGAAGACCCGGCAACAGCACACCGAAGTGCTCTTCCCCCACCGGCAGCAACAGCTGCCCGAAAGGACAAGACGATGGCTGGACAATTCGAAATCTTCACCGACGCGGAATCCAACGTCCGGTTCCGGCTTCTCGCCGGTGACGGGACGGTGTTGGCCGTTTCCACGGCCTTCGACGACAAGCGCCAGGCGGCGAACGCCATCATGGCAGTGCGCGAGTGCGCCGGCACCGGACTGATCCGGGAGGTCCGCAGCAACCCGTGGACCGGGCAGCGCGGCACCAGGAACGCCTCACCCACGCCGGCAAGGCGCCGCCGGCACCTGCCCGCCGTGTAGTGCACAGCTAGTTCGGCAGCGGCATGCAGGCGCAGCTTTGAAGGCGCATGTGCCCGGCTGGGGCTACTTCGCCGGCTCCGTCACCGCGCCT
This sequence comes from Arthrobacter sp. ok362, assembly GCF_900102785.1. Lineage (GTDB taxonomy): Bacteria > Actinomycetota > Actinomycetes > Actinomycetales > Micrococcaceae > Arthrobacter. The sequence continues at coordinate 20,789 of NZ_FNGC01000014.1, read as the reverse complement.
GTGACCGCACCCTTGGCAGGACGAAGCGACGTGATCATCTTCCGGACGTCCCGGTACTCGGCCGTGGTGGCGTAAAGCTTCGCCTTCTCCAGATACGGCAGCCCGGGGTCCCCCGGCGTCGTGTTCTTCGCCGGGTCATAGGCCTGGCCGAACAGCGCGCCGCTGGGTGGCCAGAGGAACAGTTGGAACATCGGACACGACAGGGGTCCGGTCTCCTCCGGCATCATGGTGATCCCGTACGACGCGACGGTGGGTGGCGAAGCTTTTATGGCTGTGGCATCACCGCGGCCCTCGAAGACGTAGCGCGGCACATTCTGGTCCGCCGTGCCGGGCTCGGCGAGGGCCTGCATCGGCTCCGAATCGATCAGCATGTACGGCTGCTGATCACCGCATTCGGCGCCCGTGACTATGTTTGTGCGCAATGCGGCCATCTGCTTCCCGGCAGCGTTCACAACGTCCACGAACTCACCGCCCAGCGGCGCCTCCCCCGCCGGGTCCCGGACCACCCAGCCGGCCGGGTAGTCGAAACTCAGCGTCCCGTCCGACGTCGTGAACGTCTTCCAACCGGACGACGACGGCGGGCCCACCGCCGTCGGTGAGGTGGCCGGCGTCGTGGTCCCCGGTGTTGTCTCCGAACCTGACCCCGAAGGCGCGGTTTCTTGCGTTCCCGATGGAGAGTTTCCCGACTGAGTATTGCCCGGCTGAGTGTTTCCCGCAGGAGGGCTTCCGGACGTTGCATCCGGCGCCGTCGCAGCGCCGGATGTCGCTGGGGGCACCGCCGGCGAGCCGCAGCCGGCCAGCAGCAGGGCTGCGAGGACCAGCGTCGGGACAAACGGAGCCGGAGACACGGTGGGTCGCCGTGTCATGCTCCCCGCTTCATTGCGTCGCTGCCGCCTCGCCATGTGTCCGGGCCGGCCCTACTGCCCCGCCGGACGCAGCGAGGTGATCATCTTCCTGATGTCCTTGTATTCAGAGGTCTCCATGTAGGCCTCTGGGGTGTCGACGTTGGGCTCGTTGCCCGGGCTGGTATCGAAGGGGTTGTACACGCCTCCGAACGACGCTCCGCTGGGCGGCCAGGTGAAGTAATGGAAGATCGGACAGGCATCGGGCCCGGACGGCTTGGGTGCCGAGCTGATGCCGTATGCCATGACGTTGGCCTTCAGGGGGTCCTTCTCTGCCGGATACAGCCGCAACTCAAAGATGAAGTGCGGCGTGACACCCTGCTGGGCCAGGGCCGGAACGGGCACCAGATCGAGCACTGAGTAGGGGATTCGTTGCGTGCATTCCGAGCCCGTGGCCACGTTGGTCCGCAACGTGGCCAGCAACTTGCCGGCCGCGGTGAGGACTTCCAAGAACACCCCGCCGGGCGTAGCCTCGGCGCCGCGGTCCTTGACGGTCCACTCGGCCGGGTAGTCGAACTCCAACTGCCCATTTGATGTCTTGAAGGTCTTCCAGTCCGCCGCCGTCGGCGCGGGCGTGGCTGGCGCCGAGGGCGCCTCGGTCGGCGGAACATCAGTTGCGCCGGGCGCGGACGTCAGCGGGGGCACCGAAGGCATCGACGGCGACGTCGGACCCGGGCCCGCAGGCCCGCCGCAGGCGCCGAGGAGTGCCGCAACCAAGAAGCCGGCCGATGCTGCTGTGCCGAACGCCGGGAGTCGACGCATGTAGCCCTCCCCCTGGGATTCAAGTGGTTCGATTATTGTGGAGTGTCCCGGCGAAAAAACAAGGGTCAAAAGTCCCAAGGTGGCGGCCCAGACTGTGCGGAACTTGCCGCTGCGTGCAATGGCCGCCACGTTCGGCGGCGGCGTGACCGGACCCACGTTGACATTCCGACGATTTCAATTGCCCGCGGAAGCTTGCTAGATCTTAACTAATGCGAGAGTTTCTGACACAAGCAATGCCGTTCCTGACCATGGCCCTCGCCGTGGTTGCCGGACTCGTCCTGTCCTGGTTGGTGCGCAAGCTTGTGCTCCGGCTCAACCGCAGCAAACCCGAACTGCGCGAGACGTCCCGCGTGGCCCGGCTGCCGTTGCGGTTGTCGCTGTGCCTGATCGGCGTCCGGATCGCGCTGGCCACAAGCAGCGGGGACCTCCAATGGCGCCACGGTCTGGACCATCTGCTGCTGATTGCGCTCATCGCGTCCCTGGCCTGGCTGGGCATCGCCATGTTGGTCATTATCGAGGCGATGGTCCTGACCCGGTACCGGGTGGACGTCGCGGACAACCGCCGCGCCAGGCGGCTGCGCACCCAGGTAATCCTGGCCCGGCGGATCGGCGTCGCACTAATCGTGGTGGTGGCCCTGGGCAGCATGATGCTGACGTTCCCCGCGATCCAAGCCCTCGGCGCAGGACTCTTGGCCTCCGCGGGCGTGATCTCGATTGTGGCCGGCCTCGCCGCCCAGACCTCGCTGGTCAACGTCTTCGCCGGCCTGCAGCTCGCCTTCACGGACGCGATCCGGGTGGACGACGTGGTGGTGGTCCAGAAGGAATGGGGCCGGATCGAGGAGATCACCCTGACCTATGTGGTGGTCCACATCTGGGACGACCGCCGGCTGATCCTGCCCTCGACGTACTTCACCACCACCCCGTTCGAGAACTGGACCCGGCGGCGCTCCGAGGTCATGGGCACCGTGGAGTTCGACCTCGACTGGCGCGCACCCGTCGAGGCGATGCGCGGCGAACTCAAGAAGGTACTGGCCGAGACCCCGCTGTGGGACAAGCGCGTGGGAATCCTGCAGATCACGGACGCCACCGCCGGCTTTGTCCGGGTGCGCATCCTGGTCAGCGCCGCGGACAGCGCCTCCCTGTTCGACCTCCGCTGCCTGATCCGCGAGGAGCTGGTGCTGTTCCTGCAGGAGGACCACCCGACGGCGCTCCCGCACGTCCGCCTCGAATCACTGCCCGCGGCGTCCGCTTCCTACCCCTTCTCAGAGGCCGGGACGGGGTCCAAGCGTCCGGGAAAGACTGCCGCCACCTCCGAACACCACCGGCACCCGGACCCCCACGATTCCCAGCTGTTCACCGGTTCCATCGAGGCGATCCAGCGCTCCAAGGCCTTCTCCGGCCCAGGCGAGGACGTCTTCGAGGACCGCGACCACGCCATCGCCTCGCAGAACTAGCCACGGCCGGACGGTTTCGCCCGGACAGCAGGACAGCACAGCAGGACCGGGCAGGGTCTTCCCAGCCCCCGCCAACTGGTCGATAATCAGACGTTGACGGGTCAGCAACGCGCTGACCCCATTGTCTGCTGGACCAGCTGAGGAGTCCCCCATGACGGTCGAACAAGCCCCCGCGGAAACACCTAAGGCGACTGCCGGTGATTGGTTCCAGCGCGCCGTCGTCTATCAGATCTATCCGCGCAGCTTTGCCGACTCGAACGGCGATGGCATCGGAGATCTCCGTGGCATCATCAGCAAGCTGGACTATCTGCAGCGGCTGGGGGTCGACGTCGTGTGGCTCTCCCCGATCTACACCTCCCCGCAGGACGACAACGGCTATGACATCAGCGACTACCGCAACGTAGACCCGCTCTTCGGCACGCTCGAGGAGCTTCGGGAACTGACCGAGGGGCTGCACGCGCGCGGCATGAAGCTGGTGATGGACCTGGTGGTCAACCACACCTCGGACGAGCACCCCTGGTTCGTGGAGTCCCGGTCCTCGAAGGAGAACCCGAAGCGTGACTGGTACTGGTGGCGGGCCCCGCGGGAGCCCGACGCCGGCGCCTCCCACCGGCGTATGGCCGCGGAGCCGAACAACTGGGGCTCGGCGTTCTCCGGGCCTGCGTGGGAGTTCGACCAGGCCACCGGGGAGTACTACCTCCACATCTTCTCGAAGAAGCAGCCGGACCTGAACTGGGAGAACCCCGAGGTCCGCGCTGCGGTGTACGAGATGATGAACTGGTGGCTGGACCGGGGCGTGGACGGCTTCCGGATGGATGTCATCAACTTCATCTCCAAGGACACCTCGCTCCCGGACGGGCCCGTCGCGGACGGCAAGCTCTTTGGCGACGGCACCCCGTTCTACATCGACGGCCCGCGCATGCACGAGTTCCTGCAGGAGATGCACCGGGAAGTCTTCGCTGGCCGCGCCGGCGAGCTGCTCACCGTGGCCGAGATGCCCGGCGTGACCGTGGCGGACGCCATCCTGTACACCGACCCCGCCCGGGCCGAGGTGGACATGGTCTTCCAGTTCGAGCACGTGGCGCTGGACCAGGAGGACGGTGACAAATGGCGGCCCAAGAAGCTCCTGCTCACCGAGCTGAAGCAGACCCTGGGACGCTGGCAGGAAGGCCTGGCCGAGACCGGCTGGAACAGCCTGTACTGGGGCAACCACGACCAGGCCCGCGCTGTGTCCCGCTTCGGCGACGACGGCAAGTACCGCGAGCTCTCCGCCAAGATGCTGGCCGGCATCCTGCACCTGCACCGGGGCACGCCCTACGTCTACCAGGGTGAGGAACTGGGCATGACCAACATGACGTTCGGCGCGATCAGCGACTACCGCGACATCGAGGTCCTCAACCACCACCGCGAAGCCACCACTCACCTTGGCCACACCGACGCCGAGGTCCTCGCCGCCCTCGCGCCGCTGAACCGGGACAACGCACGCACCCCGGTCCAGTGGGACGCCTCCCGGCACGCCGGGTTCACCACCGGGGCTCCCTGGATCGCGGTGAACCCGAACGCCAACCACATCAACGCCGCCGCCCAGGTGGATGACCCGGACTCGGTCTACAGCTTCTACCGCGCGGTGATAGCGCTGCGGCACGCGGAACCGGTGGTCTCCCACGGGAACTTCACCATGCTGCTGCCGGACGACCCGCACGTCTACGCGTTCACCCGGACGCTGGCTGGTTCCGGTTCAGACGATTCCTCCGGCGCTCCCTCAAACGGCACGGAGATTCCGGAGATGTTGGTTCTGGGCAACTTTTCCGGCGAGGAGCGCCACGCGGAACTCGGGGATGAGACCTGGTATGACGCCGAGCTGGTCTTGGGCAATTACCCGTCCGACGGCGGCGCTGCCGACGGCAGTTCTGCCGACGGCGGTTCAGCAGCCAGTGCCGTGCGGGGCAGGGCTGCCGACAGTGCCGTGCGGGGCGGCGCGGTGCGCCTGCGGCCCTGGGAACTGCGGGTGTTGCGCCGGCGCCGCGGCGCCTGATCTTCGATCCTGAACGCCAGCCAAGAAAGGAAGCCAGGCATGACTATTCCACCGCCCCACGAACCCGATCCGTTTCCGCCGGAACCAGGCCCCACGACGCCGCCGCCGGAGCCCGGGGACCCGTTCCCGCCGGAACCCGGTCCGGTCACGCCGCCGCCGGTTCCGGGGCCCGAGCCGGTACCTGGACCCGCGCCCACGCCGTCACCGGAACCGGGGCCGTTCCCGACGCCGCCCAGTCCCCTCCCGATTCCGGACCCTGGCCCGGTGCCGCCGCGGCCGGACCCCACGCGGTTCTAGCAGGCGTCAACCGGCCGTAACCCCGTGCAGGAACCGGCGTACCTCGGCGTTGAAGGCGTCCGGCGCTTCAACGGCTGCCATGTGCCCGACGTCGGGAATCATCACGAGCGTCGAACCCGGGATCCGCCGGTTCATCTCGCGCGCCACGCTCAGCGGGGCCCGGACGTCCTCCGTGCCGTACAGCAGCAGGGTGGGCACCACGATGGCGGGCAGGATATCGCGATAGTCGGCGTGTGCGTTTGCGTGCAACAGTGCCCGCATGCCGCTTGGATGGAAGTCGGCCATGATGGCGCTGGTTTCTTGCACAGCTGCCGGATCAGCGTGATCAGTGAAGAGAGTGGGCAGCCATACGGGGATGAATTGCTCCGGCGGCTGCTCGAGTTCGGCCAGCACCTGCGCGTAGCGGCGTTCCACTTCCTCGGGCGGCAGGGATCCCGCCCAACCGGCATACGCCGAGGCCAGCAGCAGCGACGCAGGGACCGACGGGTATGCCCGGTAGAGCTCCAGCGCAATCCCCGAACCCATGGATAAGCCGAGGATATGCGGCCCGTCCGGCACCGCTGCCCGCAGAAATCCCGCCAGGGCGTCGCCCAGGTCCTTTCCGGTGAAGTCCGGCGGCGGATCGTCCGAGCCGCCGCACCCGGGTGCGTCCCAGGCGAAAACCGTGAATTCATCTGACAGTCCGTCGAGCTGCCGCCGCCAGATCCGGCTGTCTTCGTAGGCGCCGTGCAGCAGGACCAGCGGCGGACCGTGGCCCGCACGCTGGTACCGGATTCGCAGGCCCGCAAGCTCGACGGTATCCATGAGGCAATGCTAGGTCGGTCCGCAGTCCCCGGACAGGCTCAGGATGCCCAAAGCCGTGCGCGACGCGCAAATGACGCTGCGACACCCGCATTCGGGTGTCGCAGTGTCATTTGCGCGTCGGCAGGATGATTGGGTGTCGGAGCCTACGGCAGGACGATGTCCCGGGTGCGGTGATCGTACCGAATGACCAGGAGGCCGCCGCCGTGGTGGACCTCGTGGTTGGGTCCGTCGAAGACGCCGAAGGCACCGTAGTTTTCGTCCCAGGAGCGGTTCAGGGCGATCTTGAAGGTGTAGAAGCCGGCAGGGATGTCCGCGGCGATCTTCCAGAGCTGGTCCACCTGGTCCAGTTCCATCTGGGCTTCGTCGTACTGCGGCGCCCAGTTGGCGGGCGCGCCCAGCAGGACGTTGAAGTCACCGGCAACCGCTACGGCTTCCGGCTGCTCGATGGTTTCGACGCTGACAGCCGGCGCCGCCGAGGCCGCTGCCGCCGTCGCACCTGCGGATGCAGCTTCTGTTGCCTGCGGGGCCTTCGCAGCGGGCGTGCGCTTCCGCACCGCCTTGGCCACAGGGGCCACGGCCTCCTCGATGAGCTTGGCGGCTTTGCCGGCTACCTTGGATGTTTTCGACGGGGCTTCGTCGGCCTTGGCGGCCGGCTTTGCTGCTGTCTTTGTCGCTTTCGCGGGTTTTCCTGCGGGAGCAGGCGGCAGGGGGGTGTCGGCGGGGACGGGAGTTCCGGCGTCGAGCGCTGTTGCGAAGGCGGCAGGCTCGGCGAACGCAACCGTGGCGCGCTGGCCGTCGTCGGTGATGGACCAGCCGGAACGGCCCTTGACCAGCCAGCCGGCCTTGACCAGCTTCGCCGTGGCGGTGGTCAGCGTCTTGTGTCCTCGGGGAATCCCGCCGCTGAGCAGCTCAGTCTCCGACTCGTTGAGGGGCACTCGTGCGATGGCCTCGCCCAGCACGGCTCCGGCGTTCAGCTTCTCGCCAGTCCATACCTCCTCTGCCAAGACATCCAGCACGGCCTTAAGCCGAAGGTTGGTGTTTTCCGCGGTGTTCGCGCCCATGGGTCTCCTTTAGAAGCAATTGGTCCACCTGCATTTTGCCAAGGAAACCATGGTTTTTGCGAGCGGAACCTGTTAACTCTGTGTGTCGTGACCCACTATGACAGGGCTGAGCGGAGCACGCGAGGGACCAACTCACCGCTACCCGCGAGTAGAAATCAACGCGGAGTCAGTCCCCCGCGCTCCAATCCGCGCCAGTCTGGGCAGAGTAGGCGGCTACTGCGGCGTCGACGGTGCGGTAGAAGTGCTGCGGATCGATTTCGCGCGTCAGCTCGAATCGTTCGACCTTCGCCCGGACCCGGTGCTTGAGCTCGGCGAACACCAGCGAGGTGCCCTGCGCGTTCAGCTCGACGTCCAGATCGAGCAGAATGTCCGCGGCGGTCGTATCCACGTCCGTGATCGGTTCGGCGGCGATGAGGATCCAACGCGGCTTGGGTTCGGCTCGCGCCAGCCGCCGGATGTTGTCCCGGAACGTCGTGGCGTTGGCGAAAAATATCGGCGCGTCGAACCGGTAGATCACCAGGCCGGGCAAGTGCTTCGCGTCCGGGTGGACGTTGACGTCGTGGAACCCCTCGAGCCCCGGCACCCGCCCGATCACGGTCTGGTACGGCCACCAGGACCGGCGGAAGACGTTCAGGATGGACAGCCCCACGGCAATACCAATGCCGGGAAGCACTCCCAGGAACACCACCCCAAGGAAGGCCGCGAGCGACAGGCCGAACTCGGTTCTGCTCTGGCGCAAGAGGCGCACGCTGCCCGGAATGTCGGCGAGGGACACTGACGCGGTGATCACCACGGCCGCGAGGGCCGGCTGGGGCAGGTTCCGGAACATCCCGGGTAGCAGCACAAGCATGAGGACGATCAGCAGGGCACCGGTCAGGCCGGTGAGCTGCGTCTTCGAGCCGGATCGTTCCGCCACGGCGGTCCGGGAGCCGCTGGTGCTCACGGGGAAGCCTTGGAAGAAGCCCGCGGCCAAGTTCGCGGCTCCGATTCCGATCATCTCCTGGTTGCCGCGGATCTCCTGGCCGGAGCGCGCCGCGAACGCCGTCGACGTCGAAATCGTGTCCGTCAACGAGACCAGCGCAATTCCCAGGGCACCGGCCAACATCAGCCCGATGTCCGACAACTCCACGTGCGGGATCGTGAACGGCGGGAAGCCCTGCGGGAGTTCCCCCACCAGGGAGACGCCCTTATCGGCCAGGTCAAACAACGACGTCGCCGCGATCGCGAGCACCACCATGACGAGCACTGCCGGGACCTTGGGCAGCCAGCGTTGCAGTGCCAGGATCACTACGACTCCGGCGATGCCGACGGCGGCCGCGGCCGGCACTGCCTTGCCGGCCGCCAGGCCTTGGACGAAGCCGACGAGCTCACCGAGGAAGCTCTCGCTGCTGACCTTGAACCCGAAGAGCTTCGGGAGCTGGCCGACCAGGATCGTGAGCGCGAGGCCGTTCATGTAGCCGATCATTGTGGGCTTGGAGATGAGGTCTGCGATGAAGCCGAGCTTGGCGACCGAGGCGAGGATCATGATGACGCCGACCATGAGCCCGAGCATCGACGCGAGCGCCACCGCTTTCTGCGGGTCCCCGCCGGACGCGACCAGCGGCAGGACCGTGGCGGCAATCATCGGGCCCAGCGAGGAGTCCGGGCCCAGCACAAGGATCCGGGACGGACCGAAGACAGCGTAGGCGATCAGGCAAAGGACGGTCGTGTACAGCCCGGTGATCGTTGGAAGTCCTGCCAGCTCCGCATAGGCCATGCCTTGGGGAACGAGCAACGTGGTCAGGACGATTCCGGCGATGACGTCCTTGCCGAGCCAGTCCTTTTGATACGCAGCGGCAACGTCCAGCCCAGGCATCACCTGACGCAGCGAGCCCTTGCGCCGCTGTCCGGTCTTCGTCATATCTGCACTCTGCCGCGCGGCAGGGCCCGGCGCATCCCCCGGCAAGGGTGACCCGATCCAGCCGGCGCACCCGGTCCGGCCGGTGCAGTGGACCGTGGCGCAAACCGCTAGCGCCCACGCGTCGGGCCTCCGTTGTGTCCCCGGTGCGATGGGCCTAGAGTGGCGGTCTGCCAAGTGCGCGCCGTCCCGGGACCCGAACATGCACCGGAGGCCGCCCCCACCGTTCTCGTTAAGGAGATATCTATGGAAACCCGCACGCTCGGTTCGCTCACCGTCTCGGCCTTGGGTTTGGGCTGCATGGGCATGAGCGAGTTCTACGGCCAAGGCGAGGAAAACGAGTCCGTCGCCACCATCCAGGCCTTTCTCGACGCCGGCGGAAGCCTGCTCGACACCGCGGATATGTACGGCCCGTTCACGAACGAGGTGCTTGTCGGCCGTGCCATCGCCGGCCGGCGCGACGACGTCGTCCTGGCCACCAAATTCGGCAACGAACGGCGCCCCGACGGCTCCTGGGTAGGCATCAACGGCTCGCCCGACTACGTGCGCGCCGCTTGCGATGCAAGCCTGCAGCGGCTGGGCGTGGACCACATCGACCTGTACTACCAGCACCGGGTGGACAAGACCGTCCCGATCGAGGAAACCGTCGGAGCCATGGCTGAACTGGTTCAGGCCGGCAAAGTCCGCCACCTTGGCCTGTCCGAGGCCAGCGCCGACACCGTGCGCCGGGCCCACGCGGTGCACCCCATCACTGCATTGCAGACCGAATACTCGTTGTGGGAGCGCGAGCCGGAGACCAAGGTCTTCCCGGTCCTGGCCGAGCTGGGCATCGGCTTTGTCCCTTACAGCCCGCTGGGCCGCGGCTTCCTGACCGGCCAGTTCCGCACCCCCGATGACTTTGCGGCGGACGATTTCCGCCGCCACTCCCCGCGCTTCCAGGGCGAGAACTTTGCCCGGAATCTGCAACTCGTGGACCGGGTCAAGGAGATGGCGGACGCGAAAGGCTGCACCCCGGCGCAACTGGCACTGGCCTGGCTGCTGGCCCAAGGAGCGCACATCGTTCCCATCCCGGGCACCAAGAAGCGCGACCGTCTGCGGGAGAACCTGGGCGCTGCCGACGTCGAACTCTCCGCAGAGGACCTCAACCGCCTGGACGAACTCGCTCCAGTCGGGGCGGCGGCCGGAGCGCGGTACCCGCACATGGACTCGATCGACGTCTAAACCGGCCGTTCGACCAGCGCGGGGTCACCCAGACCCTCACGCTGGGCTGTTGCCCTATCGGTTATGGTTCCCAACCGCCCGTTTTAGGGACCATAAGTGATAGGGCAACTGTGGATTTTAGTGCCCCGACTCGGCCAGTTCGGCCAGCAGCTCGGCCTTGCGTTCCTCGCTCGCAAAGGACGAACGGATCGAGTTCGCGGCCATCCGCACGCAGTCGAACTCTGACAGGCCGATCACCGATTCCAGCTGCGCGAAGTTGTCGTCCACGTACCCGCCGAAATACGCCGGATCGTCCGAGTTCACGCACACGTTCAGCCCCGCCGCGAGCATCGCCGGCAGCGGGTGCTCAGCCAAGGTGTCCACGGCCCGGAGCCGGACGTTGGACAGCGGGCACACGGTCAGCGGCGTGAGCTCGTCCACCAGCCGTTCCACGAGTTCCGGATCTTCCATGCACCGGATGCCGTGGTCGATCCGCTCCACTTCGAGGATGTCCAGCGCGTCGATGATGTACGACGGCGGACCCTCCTCCCCGGCGTGCGCGATCCGGTGCAGCCCGGCGTCCTTGGCCCGGGCGAACAGCCGCGCGAACTTGGCCGGCGGGTTGCCCACCTCGGCGGAATCGAGCCCGATTCCGGCGATCGGGGCGTCCATGGCAAGCAGCTTCTCCAGCACCTCGAGGGCGGATTCCTCGGTGAGGTCGCGCAGGAAGGCTGCAATCAGGAGGGTGGAGATGCCGAACTCTTCCCGGGATCCGGCCAGTACCGAGGCCACGCCGTTGACGCACGTCTCCAGGGATATCCCGCGGGACAGGTGGGCCTGCGGGTCCAGCATGATCTCGGCATGCCTGACCCCGGCGAGCGCTGCCCGGGCCAAGTAGGCCCGGGTCATGTCGGCGAAGTCCTGCTCCGTCTGCAGCACGGCCATGTTGGCGTAGTACAGGTCCAGGAAGGACTGCAGATCCGTGAACTCATAACGCGAGCGCAGTTCGTCCAGGTCCGTGTAGGGCAGTTCGATTCCGTTGCGTTCCGCCAGCGCGAAGATCAGCTCCGGTTCCAGCGTTCCTTCAATATGCAGGTGCAGTTCTGCGACCGGGAGTGCGAGGGGTTCGCCGGCTTCCGGTTCTTCCGGTTCTTCCGGTTCTTCCGGCTCTTTCTCCGTAAACCGAGTCTCGCCGTCGTTCGTTTCCATCCGGTAAGGATATGCCCGCCCGCTGGCATCACCGATAGAGTCGAACCAATGCAAAGTAAACAGCATGCTTCCGATTTGCCGCGCCCGACCGTCCGGGACCTAATTCAAGATCTGGTTCCTGGCAATCCGACGGACGGTTTTGTCCGGGTGCGCGGCGCCCGTGAGAACAACCTGCGCAACGTGGACGTGGACGTGCCCCGCGATGCGATCGTCGCCTTCACTGGCGTCTCCGGCTCCGGCAAGTCCTCCCTGGCCTTCGGCACCATCTATGCCGAGGCGCAGCGCCGCTACTTCGAATCCGTAGCCCCCTACGCCCGCCGGCTCATCCAGCAGGGCCACAACCCCAAGGTGGAAATGATCACCGGACTGCCACCCGCCGTCGCGCTCCAGCAGCGCCGCGGGACGCCGAGTTCGCGGTCCACGGTGGGCACACTCACCACGCTGTCCAACTCGCTGCGCATGCTCTTCTCCCGCGCCGGCAGCTATCCCGACGGCGCGGGCCCGCTGGACTCGGACGCGTTTTCCCCGAACACGGCCGCCGGAGCCTGCCCGGAGTGCCACGGCCTGGGGATCGCGCACACCGTCACCGAGTCCTCCCTGGTTCCGGACACCTCGCTGAGCATCCGCGACGGCGCCATCGCCGCCTGGCCCGGGGCGTGGCAGGGCAAAAACCTGCGCGACATCCTCACCCACCTTGGCCACGACGTCGACACCCCCTGGCGGAAGCTGCCCAGACAAGACCGCGACTGGATCCTCTTCACCGAGGAACAGCCCGTGGTGGAAGTGACGCCCCAGCGCGACCGCGTCGCCAAGCCGTACAAGGGCCGGTTCTGGAGCGCCAAGAGCTACGTGCTGCATACACTCGCCGATTCCAAGAGCACCACCATGCGCGACCGGGTGCTGCGCTTCATGGAAACCGGCCCATGCCCGGTCTGTGGCGGCAGTGGCCTGACCCCTGCCGCGCTCGCCGTGACCTTCGCCGGACGCACCATCGCCGAACTCAACGCCGTCCCCATGACGGAACTGGCGGGCATCATCCGCCCCACCACCGAGCTCACCGAGGCCCGGACCGCCTCCCGCAAGCAGTCCTCCGGCGAGGGGAACGAGGTGGCCCTCGCCATCACCCGCGACCTCCTGCAGCGCGTCACGGTGCTGCTGGACCTCGGCTTGGGCTACCTCGCGCTGGGCCGGTCCACCCCCACTCTCTCCCCCGGCGAAATGCAGCGGCTCCGGATCGCCACCCAGCTCCGCTCCGGCCTGTTCGGCGTGATCTACGTGCTGGACGAGCCCTCCGCCGGGCTGCACCCCGCCGACGCCGAGCCGCTCCTCGCGGTCTTGGACCAGCTCAAGTCCTCCGGCAACTCGGTGTTCGTGGTGGAGCACAACATGGATATCGTCCGCCGCGCGGACTGGCTTGTGGATGTGGGTCCGCGCGCCGGTGAAGGCGGCGGCGAAGTGCTCTACAGCGGACCGGTCGCCGGCCTCGCCGAGGTGGACGCGTCCGTGACCCGGCCGTTCCTGTTTCCGAATGGCTCAGCCGGCTCTGCCGGAAAGTCTGCCGGCATGACGGACGACGGCGGCGCTCGCCCCGCGAGCGGCACCCGCCACAGCGCTCGCCACAGCGCGGACGACGGCGGCGGTTCCGCCGGCGGCACCCGCCGGGAGGCTGCCGGCTGGCTGGAGCTGCGGGACATCAGCCGCCATAACCTGCGCGAACTCGACGCCGACTTCCCGCTCGGCGTGCTGACCGCCGTCACCGGCGTCTCCGGCTCCGGCAAATCGACGCTGGTCAGCCAGGTCCTGGCCGAAGTGGTCGGCGCCCGGCTGCACCCGGAATCCGGCGCCGAGGCGAACCCGGCCGCTGAGGACCTGGAGTCCCAGGCCGGTGAGTCCACCGGCCCGCTCAGTGTTGGACCGGTCTCGGGCCTGGACCAGCTGGACCGGCTCGTCAAGGTGGACCAGAAGCCGATCGGCCGCACGCCGCGCTCGAATCTCGCCACCTACACCGGCCTCTTCGATGCGGTGCGCAAGGAATTCGCGGCCACGGACCAGGCCAAGGCGCGGGGCTTCGGCGCCGGGCGCTTTTCCTTCAACGTTGCCGGCGGCCGCTGCGAGACCTGCCAGGGCGAGGGCTTCGTCGCCGTCGAACTGCTGTTCCTGCCTGGCAGCTACGGCCCCTGCCCCGAATGCCATGGCTCGCGCTACAACCCGGAAACCCTGGAGGTGACGTACCTAGGGAAGAACGTGGCAGAAGTACTGGGCCTGACGGTCAATGCCGCCGCTGAGTTCCTTGATGGCGTGCCGGCAGCGGCGCGCAGCCTGCAAACGCTGCGCGAGGTGGGTCTGGGCTATCTCCGGCTCGGCCAGCCGGCCACGGAGCTCTCCGGCGGCGAGGCCCAGCGCATCAAGCTCGCCACCGAACTGCAGCGCGCTCAGCGCGGCCACTCCCTGTACCTGCTGGACGAGCCCACCACCGGGCTGCATCCGGCCGATGTCCAGCTGCTCATGGCCCAGCTGCACCGGCTCGTGGACGCAGGCAACACCGTCATTGTGGTGGAACACGACATGGATGTGGTGGCCGCAGCGGACTGGGTGATCGACCTCGGCCCGGCAGGTGGCGACGCCGGCGGCCAGATCGTCGCGATCGGGACCCCCACCGCCGTCGCACGGTCCAAGAACAGCCGGACAGCTCCGTACCTGGCGGCGATGCTCGGGGGCTGATTCACGCGAACATGTTCGAAAGCATCCCCGACGAGGCGGGCAGCGACGAGATGATAACGGCAGAAACGGTCAAAATAACGTCTTGATAACGGACCGGAACTGGCTTAGCCTAGTGTGCATGCCCGGCAACCGGGTATTTGCATGCCCGGTGCTACCACCACCAGATACTGCCCGACCGGTAGACACCGCAGTGACCTCAATCGTCGGGGGCGGGCAGTGGCGCGACAACGTCCGGGGACGGACCGAGCGCTGGTGGCCCTCAGGAGCATCTGAATCATGAAGAAATCCACCTATGGCACTGCCGCGCGCCGCGGCATTACCCTGGCTGCTGTTTCGATGGCCGCCGTCGCACTCTCCGCAACCTCCGCTAACGCTGCTGTCCCGGCGCACACCAGTGCGTCCGTCTGGGATTCCCTTGCCCAGTGCGAAAGCAGCGGCAATTGGGGCACCAACACAGGAAACGGCTACTCGGGCGGCCTGCAATTCAGCCAGTCTACGTGGGCGGCCCATGGCGGCGCGGGGTCCGCAGCGAACGCCAGCCGAGCGCAGCAGATCGCCGTCGCCGAGAAAGTGCAGGCCAGCCAAGGCTGGGGCGCGTGGCCAGCCTGCGCCGCGAAACTGGGCCTGAGCGGCGGCGCCGTGGCTCCGCAGAGCGCGACCACAACACACGCGGCCTCATCACAACGGACCGCCGCAGTTTCCACCCAGGCCAGCGTGCCTGCCCGGCAGGTTGCCCCCCAAGCAGCCGTCCCCGCACCCAGACATGTTGCACCGGTGTCGGTGAGTGGCCAGACCCACACGATCCGAAGCGGTGAAACGCTGAGCACGATCGCCGAGAAGCACAACATCGCCGGAGGCTGGCACGTGCTCGCCGACGCCAACACGGCGACCATCAGCAACCCCAATCTGGTCTTCCCGGGCCAGGTGTTGCAGCTTCCCGGATAGGGCTACCCCTTTAAAGTACGACGCCGGAGCGTTCCCGAGAGGGGACGTTCCGGCGTCGTACTGCGTGAGTGAGCCGTACTGCTTGGGTGAGACGTGCTGGCTCAGGCGGCCTGCGGGATCTCGCGGACAATCTGCAGTTTCCACGCGGCGTCGTCGCTCGTGTCCAGCAGGGCCACGGTGCCCATGGCCAGGTGCAGGGCCACCCGCTTCGCGGCGAGGAGCTCCAGGTAGAGGTTCTCATTCATCCGGGCCGGGGCGTCGATGACGTACTTCACGGCGTCGCGGACCTTGCGGTAGTTGGCGCTCCGTTCACGGTGCAGATGCAGTTCCAGCATGCGGCGCTGCCGGATCCGCGGCTCGTGACGGTTCAGCCAGGACACCGAGGCGTGGACGGCAACTACCAGGGTTAGTGAGACCGCGTAGATCCACCAGCCTGTGTTGAGCAGAAAGAGCGGCAGGTTGGCGATCGCCACAACGGCGATGCAGAGGCGCAGCGCCAGTATCCGCCGCATGGTCAGCGCAAACGACGCCATTGCGGCGCGGAACCCGTTCTGTTCCTTACGGGCTGCCACCGGGTCAAGAATGACTTCCTCGAGCACCAGAATGCCGTTCGCTTCCGGGCCGAGAAGTTGTCCGTATTTCGGCACAAACGGCATAACAGGGGCTGGATTCATGGCGTGTCCTCCGGGCGGCATTGTTGGGGTCCTGCTATATTACGCCCCTCCGTAACAAGCTGTCTGCTTCATTCCGAAATGTGAACATGCGCACGCGCGGTCCTGTGCAATTGGAGGTTTCGTCGTGTGGCCTCAAACTGGAGAGATGCAGACTTTCCTCCCCTTCCCCGATTTCCAGCAGAGCGCCGCGGCTTTGGACCGCGTGCGGCTCGGCAAGCAGCGTGTTGAGGCGTTGCAGATCCTGCGTGCGCTGGTGATCCCGGAGTACGGCTGGCAGTCGCACCCGGCGGTCCGGATGTGGATGGGGTACGTTCCCGCGCTGACGAAGTACGGCCTGGCCATGGTGGATGAATGGACGGCCCGCGGCGGCGAGGACACCACGCGCGAGAAGATCATGGAGTTCGCCCCGCAGGCGGCCCACCCCGACTACGCCGCCAAGATCCCGATGCCGCCGTGGCTGGGCAATCCGGATTTCCACCTCAGCCACCGGTCCCGGCTGATCGCCAAGGATCCGCGGTTCTACACGCAGGTATTCCCGGGCACGGACCCGGACCTGGAATACGTCTGGCCCGAACCGAAGCACGAGCTTGTGCCCGAGGATCCGGCCGGGGACCGCATGTGGGTACTGCGCCTGCCGCTCGGCGACACCGAGCCCGAGCAGCTGAAGACTGTCAGCCTGCCGCCGGTTGGCCGTGGCAAGGCCCCCGCGGACGATGAATACCAGTTCGTCTACGCCGAATCAGGCTCCCGCCGTCCGCGCAAGGTGCGCAAGCTGCCCCCGAAGCAACTCGTCAAGAAGCCCACCCGCAAGCGCCAGCAGCAGGAAGAGGCGTTCACCACTCTTCCCGGCAACTCCGTGGTCGCCATCCCGGTCAATGGCGGCACCTCCTTCGCGATCGGCAAGGTCCTGGGCCGTCCGATCACGGTTGAAGGACACTTCGCCCGCAACTTCCAGGTCGACGAGATCGTGGACCGCTCCGTCTTCGATTACCCCGCCCTGATGCAGGACCCGAGGGCATTCTTCCCGATTCCGGCGAGGTAGCCGGACGGCGCCGGTTTCCGGCGAGTCAGCCGGGCGGCGCAGGTTCCGGTGAGGTAGCCGGGCGGCGTAGGCGCCGGTATTTCAGCGGCGACAGGATCCAAGATTTCCTCAGGCCCGTCCGTGGGGCTTCCCCAAGGCTGGCAGACTGGCCTCATGACTGTACTTTTGGCCGGTTGCGGCGATCTGGGCACCGAGGCCGGGCTGCGATTCGCGGCTGCAGGCCACCGCGTGGTGGGCTGGCGCCGGTCGCCGGAGAAACTTCCGGCCGCCATCGAGGGGGTCGCCGCTGACCTGAGCTCCGACGAGCTGCCGCCCATCCCGGCGGACACCGCCGCCGTCGTCGTCGCAATTGCCGCAGATTCCCCGACGGAAGATGCCTACCGGACCGCCTACGTGGACGGGCTGTCGAACGTGCTGGACGCGGTCCTGGCGTCCGGGACAAGCGTCCGCCGCATCCTGTTTGTTTCCTCGACCGCCGTCTACGGCGACGCCGGCGGCGGCTGGATTGATGAACGCACGACGCCGGAACCCGGCGGGTTCTCGGGCCGCATCATCCGCGAAGCCGAGGAACTCCTCTACAGCCGCCTGCACGGCACCGGCATCACCCCTGTGGTGCTGCGGCTCGGCGGGATCTACGGCCCCGGCCGGACGCGACTGATCGACCAGGTGCGCGGCGGAACCGCGGTCATTCCGGCCGCGTCGCGCTTCACCAACCGCATCCACCGCGACGACGCCGCCGCCGCAATTGTCCGTCTGTGCACCATGGACGCGGTTCCCGCGCCTGTCTATCTGGGCGTGGATAACGAACCGGCCGAGCTGGGCGAGGTGCTGGGCTTCCTGGCCGCGGAGCTGGGACTTCCCCGGCCGGCGTCGGAATCCTTTGGTGCAGCTGGCAGCGGCGCTGGCGCGGCGTCGACGTCGGGCGGCACGCCGGCGGGCGGCGAACCGTCGCGGGGCGGAAATAAGCGAGCTAGCAATGGGCTGCTCCGCAGCACCGGATTCGAGTTTCAGTACCCAAGCTTCCGGGAAGGCTACCGGGCCATTCTCGCCGGCGTCGGCGTCCGGCACCCGTAAAGTTTGAATCTCACTGCCCACTTCCTCCGAGGGGAACCATGGATCTTCAGCACATTATCGAGACGGTCGGCCGCTTCATGGACTTCGCCGGCGTGGCCGTCATGGTAGTCGGCGCCCTCGTGTCCATCCCCATGGCCCTGCGGGGATTCCAGCCCAAGCGCCTGCCCTCGGAATCCGAACCGCTCTCCGTCTACCGCTCCTACCGGCAACTGCTGGGCCGCTCCATCCTCCTCGGACTGGAGCTGCTGGTAGCGGCCGACATCATCCGTTCGGTGGCCGTCACACCGACCTTCGAGGGCGTCGGCGTGCTGGCCATTATTGTGCTGATCCGGACCTTCCTGAGCTTCTCGCTCGAGCTGGAAATCACCGGACGCTGGCCCTGGCAGACGCAGCGCGCAGGCTCCTCGACACAATCGGCGGCCGGCTGAAACCCTTCCGGGTGTTGAGGCGTCCGGTGAGGCTCGGGGCATGACAGACAACGCGCGTTCCCTTGCCTCCAAAGCGACCGAACTGCTCCGTCTCCATCAAGCGCCGGAGATTCTCCAGGTCATCAACGTCTGGGACGCCATCACCGCGAAAGTGGTAGGCGACGTTCCGGGCACCAGGGCGTTGGCCACGGCCAGCCACTCCATCGCAGCGTCCCGCGGCTACGAAGACGGCGAGAACATCCCGGTGGACGAAATGATTGCCGCCGTCGGACTGATTGTCGCCGCTACGTCGCTGCCCGTCAGCGCCGATCTCGAAGCGGGCTACGGGAACCCCGGGGAAACGGTGCGCAAGGCGATTGGCGCCGGCGCTGTCGGAGCCAACATCGAAGACCAGATGCGCCCGCTCGCCGACGCCGTTGCACAGATGCGTGCTGCAATGCGCGCCGCCGAGGCTGAGGGCATCGACTTCGTTCTCAATGCCCGCAGCGACGCCTTCCTCAGGGCCGGCGACCGTGATCCCGCCGCGGTACTGGCCGATGCCATCGAGCGCGGCCGTGCGTTCCTCGATGTGGGTGCGACCAACGTGTTCGTGCCGGGCCTGCTGGACGAGGCAACTGTCAGCGCGCTGGTGGATGGAATTGGCTGGAACAAGGTGTCCGTCATCAACGTGCCCGGTTCCCTGGCTCCGGCCAAACTTCAGGAACTTGGCGTGGCCCGCATTTCCTACGGCCCGTGGACCCAGCGCGTGGCGCTGACAGCCTTGGCCGACGCCGCGGCGGAGCTGCTGGCCGGCGGGGCGCTTCCGGACGGCACCCGGGCACTGAACTAGGGGCTTAGGAACCGGGCCTACTTCTGAACTGGTGGGCCTGAAGTAGGGGCTTGAAGGGCGGGGCTTGAAGGGCGGGGCCGGGATAAGCCTGCCTCGCCGACCGAGGAGGACATAGTCGCATGCGCCCAGATCCGTGGCCCGAGGCCGCTGAACTGCCCGCCCCGATCATTATGGAGCAGCAGTGGACCCAGGCCGTCTTTCTGCACTGGCGCATTCCTGAACCGGTGGCGGCGTCGTTCATGCCTCCGGGAGTTGCCCCGGACAACTTTGATGGATCCGCTTGGGTGGGCCTGATCGGCTTTCGGATGCAGGGCGCGGGTCTGGGACATGGTCCCGGTGTCCCGTATTTCGGGAGCTTCACCGAGGTCAACGTGCGCCTCTACTCCCGCGAGCCGGACGGCACCCGGGGAGTAGTTTTCCTCAGCTTGGATGCGTCGCGGCTGGCTGTGGTGCTCGCCGCGCGGGCTGCCAGAATCCCCTACGTGTGGTCGCGTGTGGGGTCGCGCGCGACCTTCGTGGGTGGGCGTGCTGGGGAACCCCAGGGCCCGGCGCGCCCGACTGCGGGCTATTCCGTCCGCCGTTTCCGGAGCGGCGCCGCAACCGATTTCGACGTCGTCCCGGAGCCCGACGTCGAAGCGGCCGATCCCCTGTCGGTCCACCTTACGGCCCGGTTTGGTCTGCATTCCCGCTTCAGGGGCGAGACCCTGTACATCCCCAACGCGCACAGTGCCTGGCCGCTGTACCGGGCACGACTGACCCGTCTTGACGATCAACTGGTGCGCGCTGCGGGTATCGAAGTCCCTGGACCGCCCGAATCCGTCCTTTTCTCTCCCGGAGTCCGCACGCAGTTTGGTCGGCCACGGGTCCTGAACGGCGCGCCCTGAGCGCTGCCCCTGTGGTTGGCCAACTTGGGTCTGGGGTACGGGGCGCTTGGGCAAGAGGCGCCGGGGACACGCGGGATGCGGGACGCGGCGCGCCTAGGCAACCGGGCAACCGGGCAACCGGGCAACCGGGCAACTGGCTCCGGCTCCGGATCCGGAGTGCGCGGGGCGTGCTGCCGAAGCGCCAGTAAGTCGCCCGTGGTTCGCGCTAAAATGTCACACCCCTTTGGGAGACTGTGGGTATGGAAGCCGTCAGGGATTTCATTCCGTTCGAGGATGACGGGCAGGGCACGGACCGCGATGCAATTCGCGGCACGGACCCGGCCCGGTGGTCCGGTGTGGACGGTGCCCTGGCTGCGCTCCAGGAGATGTGTTCGACGG
Organism: Arthrobacter sp. ok362; assembly: GCF_900102785.1. Taxonomy (GTDB): domain Bacteria; phylum Actinomycetota; class Actinomycetes; order Actinomycetales; family Micrococcaceae; genus Arthrobacter. The sequence goes on along the minus strand of NZ_FNGC01000014.1, from coordinate 193 downwards.
CGGTGGAGGACGCGGCATCGTGGGGATTCCGGGCCGCGTCGGACTTCGCCGGACAGGTGGAGGAGTTCTCGCGCACGGTGGAGTATCTGCAGCTGGTCGCGGCCGCCGCCGTGGACCGGACCAGGAAGCAGTCCACAGTCGCCGCCGCCGGGGTTGCCGCTGGGGCGGCCACCTCGTGGACCACGGGCTGGCG
>NZ_FNGC01000001.1:176821-529837 GCF_900102785.1 Arthrobacter sp. ok362 | reverse complement strand
GTTTCCCAGGCTTATCCCAGAGTTAAGGGCAGGTTACTCACGTGTTACTCACCCGTTCGCCACTAATCACCGGTGCAAGCACCGGGTCATCGTTCGACTTGCATGTGTTAAGCACGCCGCCAGCGTTCATCCTGAGCCAGGATCAAACTCTCCGTTGAAGAAAATCAGACGCTACCGGCGCCCCCGGGAAAACGGGATGCACAGGCTGCACAAAATTTGAAACCAGCCAAAAACACCAGACCACACCACGGGGTGGCGGGCCCGGCAAATTCAACCAATTCAATACAATAAATTGGTATCAACAAACTTGGCACACTATTGAGTTCTCAAACAACAGACACATTCGAATACTTGCCGAAACAATTCATTTCCATGAATTCTTTATTTCGTCTTTCTTCGCTGCGATGTTTACAGCTTATTTCATTCATTTCCACTTTGCAAATTCACGATTTTCATCCGAATTTCACTTTGTGGAGCGAATCCGCCCAGCAGAATTGAAGCAATTTCCATTCTGTGCGCCTAGCGCATGAAGAATTGCTTCTCATTTGTGGGGGTTTATCACCACTCAACGGCGGCGACTCAGAAAACAATACACGCTCCTCCCCGTCCGTGCAAATCGGCCGGGGAGGAGCGTGCAGGGTGTTTTCGAAGCTGATCAGGACGCGGCGACTTCCACCGTTGCCAGGTTCTTCTTGCCCCGGCGCAGGAGCAGGTAGCGCCCGTGGAGCAACTGGCTGGCCGCAATAACGGCGTCGGGGTCGGACACTTTCGCATTGTTGACGTAGGCCCCACCCTCCCCCACGGTGCGGCGTGCGGCGGACTTGCTCTCTGAAAGACCGGAGGCGACCAGCAGCTCGATGATGCCCAGGGCGCCGGCGTCGACAGTGGCCGACGGCAGCTCGGAGGTCGCCGCCTTCAATGTCGCTTCATCCAGCACGGAGAGATCGCCGTTGCCGAACACGGCGGCCGACGCTGCGATGACCTTCTCCGTGGCGTCCACGCCATGGACGAGTGAGGTCACCTCATATGCCAGTTTTCGCTGGCCTTCGCGGGCGAAGGGCCGTTCGGCGACCGCGAGCTCCAGAGCCTCAATCTCGGCCCGGCTGAGGAAGGTGAACACTTTGAGGCGGTCCGCGACGTCGGCGTCCGACGTGTTCAGCCAGAACTGGTAGAAGGCGTACGGGCTGCACATGGCCGGATCCAGCCAGATCGCGTTGCCCTCGCTCTTGCCGAACTTCGTGCCGTCAGAGTTGGTGATGAGCGGCGTTCCCAGGGCGTGGACGTGCTTGCCCTCAACCTTGCGGATGAGCTCGGTGCCACTAGTGAGGTTGCCCCACTGATCCGAGCCACCGGTCTGCAGCATGCAACCGTGGTCGCGGAACAACTGCAGGTAGTCCAGGCCCTGCAGGATCTGGTAGCTGAACTCCGTGTAGCTGATGCCTTCCTCGGAGCTGAGGCGGGACGCGACGGCGTCCTTGCGGAGCATGGTGCCGACACGGTAGTGCTTGCCGATCTCGCGCAGGAAGTCGATGGCGCTCAGGGGCGCCGTCCAGTCCAGGTTGTTGACCATCCGGGCGGCGTTGTCGCCGTCGAAGCTCAGGAAGCGACGGACCTGGTCCTGCAGGTAGCCCACCCATTCGGACACGGTGTCCTTGGTGTTGAGCGTGCGTTCCGCCGTCGGACGCGGATCACCGATCAAGCCCGTGGAGCCGCCCACCAGTCCGAGCGGTTTGTGGCCGGCCAGCTGGATCCGGCGCATGAGCAGCAGCTGGACCAGGTTGCCCAGGTGCAGGCTTGGCGCGGTCGGATCGAAGCCGCAGTAGTACGTCATGGGGTCGCCGGCGAGCAGCTTTTCGAGCTCCGCCTCGTCCGTGGAGACGTGGACAAGGCCGCGCCATTTCAGCTCCTGCCAGATATTGGCAAAGCTGGGGTCGTTCTGCTGGGCATCGAGAATATTTAGCTGGGACACGGAATCTAAGTTAGCAGGATCAACAGACCCGCACCGCAGTTGACGCCGTGCGCACGGCTGCCGGACAGCCATTGCTGTCCGGCAGCCGGAGCGGGCCTACTCTTCGATGCCTGCCGGGACGCCGGAGGCGGCGATGAGCCGCAGGCGCTGCGTGGGCCGGGTCATGGCAACGTACAGGTCACCCACCCGGCCGTGCTCATGGTTGAGCATGTCCGTGGGTTCCAGGACCACGACGCCGTCGAATTCCAGTCCCTTTGCCTCGCGGGGACTGATCACCACGATGTCCTGCGCGTAACTGCCCGCTCCGGTCCCGACACGGTGGCCGTACACGGCCCGCAGCGCCGCGCTGGCCTCGGGCAGAAGCTCGCCGTCGGCGATGACCGCCATCAGGCCGCCCTCGATGGCGTCCAGTTCCTCCGGAAGCACCTCGACGAGCTTGTTGACGATCTGGCCCCTGCCGACACTGTCGATAACCGGCGACCAGCGTCCTTCTCTGACGGCCTTGGGCGCCGAAACCACCAGTCCGGCCGCCGTCGCCATGCGGGCCGCGGCCTCGGCGATCTGGGACGGGGTGCGGTAGTTGACGGTCAGTTCCTCAAGCTGCCAACGGTCGCCGAACATCGGTCCCAGTGCGCTGTGCCAGGAGTTGGCGCCGGCGACGGAACTTGTCTGGGCGATGTCGCCCACGATCGTAAACGACTTCAGCGGGCAGCGGCGGACCAGCAGCCGCCACTGCATGGGCGACAACTCCTGGGCTTCGTCCACCACGATGTGCCCGAAGGCCCAGGAACGGTCCGTGGTGGCCCTCTCTGCAGCGGTCAGCCGCGTCTCTCGCTCCTGGTTCTGATCCACAAGCTCTTCGGCCGTGACGAGGACGTCCACACCGGCGGTTTCCATGTTGACCAGGGTCTGCTTGGCGTTGGCGAGGTCGCGGGCACGGTCATGTTCCTGCTGCGCGAGTCCCCGTCCGGCGGCGGCATCAAGCTCGCCGAGCAATTCGGCTGCCTCGTCGAGCAGCGGAACGTCGGACTCGGTCCAGGGCGAACCGGCAGGACGGAGCAGCAGCGCGCGTTCCTCCGGGCTGAGGTTCGGCGTGCATGCCTCGAGGATGGCCGGCTTGCTCAGCAGCTCCCCCACGAGCTTCTCCGGGGTCATCGGCATCCAGCACAGGTTCAGGGCGATCCGGACATCCCGGGCGGAGCGGACATCCTCCGCCAGGTAGGAGCGGTCGGCGTTGTTGCCGATGTTGCCGGCTTCCACAAGTTCCGTCAGCTGCTCGGTGAGTTCGCGGAGCAGGATCTTGACGAAGGAGACGCGGGCCTCGTTGTGCGGTTTGCCCGTGGCGCGGGCCCTTTCCTTGGCGCGGCGGACCTGGCGCGGTGTGAGGACCAGCTTGCGGCCGTCGACCTCAAGGATCCGGTTTCCGGCCGGTATGCGCTGCCGGTTGGCCACGGCATTGGCGACCACCTCGGCCATGTCCAGCCGGCCCTTGATGGCGGCGACGGCGGAGTCCGGCTCGGCAACGGCGGTGATGCCCGGCATGAGCCGGCCCAGGCTCGCCATCACGACGCCGGTCTCGCCGAGCGAGGGCAGCACGCGTTCGATGTACTTCATGAAGGACGACGTCGGCCCCACCAGCAGGACGCCGGCGCTCTTGAGCCTGTCCCGGTGCGTGTAGAGCAGGTACGCGGCGCGGTGCAGGGCGACAGCGGTCTTGCCGGTGCCCGGACCGCCCTGGACGACGAGGGCGCCGGAGATGGAGGAACGGATGATCCGGTCCTGCTCGGACTGGATGGTGCCGACGATGTCGGACATCCGGCCCGTCCGCTTGGAGTTCAGGGCCGCCAGCAGGGCGCCTTCGCCCTGGAGCGAATCGTTGTCGGCGAGCATGTCGGCGTCGAGGACGTCGTCCTCGATTGCCTTGACCTCGCGGCCCTGCAGGATCAGGTGCCGGCGGCGGCGGACGCCCTGCCGGTCAAACGCCGTGGCCTGGTAGAAATGGCCAGCCTCGGGCGCCCGCCAGTCCACCATGAGCCGCTGCAGGTCCTCGGTGGTCAGGCCGATGCGGCCGATGTACTGGGCCTCCCCGGAATCCAGGTCGAGACGGCCGAACACGAGCCGGTCATCGACGGCGTCGAGCTGGGCGAGGCGGTCCTCGTAGAGGGCCGCGAAGGCATCGCGCTCGGAAACGTTCTGCATGGTGCCCACGGCACCGGCACGGCGCACCTGGGCCAGCTGGGTGCGCTTCTCCGCCCGCAACTCATCGAGCCGGGCGTAAAGTCCGGCCACATAGTCGCGTTCATGGGCCAAATCAGCGTCGTGCATCGAACGTTCCCCTATCGAAAAAGACGGACCCACCATTCTACAGCCATTTCGGCGGCCACGGCTGTTATATGTCGCCGAACAATGCCAAGGCAGTCTTCGTCAGGGAATTCTACCGACACGTCCCGGATGGTCCAGCCTCGGAGAGCCCGTTACAGCCGCAGCAGGGACCGGACGTCATGGCCGGTCAGCGCCGCACGGCCGCCGAGTTGGTCCAGTTCCATGACCACGCCGACGCCGGCCACTTCGACGCCGCACCGCTCAAACAGCCGTGCCGCGGCGCCGAGCGTGCCGCCGGTGGCGAGCACGTCGTCGAGGATCAGCACCCGGCTCCCCGGCGCCAGATCCGTGGTGTGCAGCTCGAGGGTGGCGGTGCCGTACTCCAGGGCGTAGTCCTCGGAGAACACTTCGCGCGGCAGTTTACCGGCCTTGCGGACCGTGATGACTCCGGTCCCAGTGGCGTAGGCGGCGGCCGCCGCGAGCAGGAAGCCGCGGGCTTCCACTCCGGCGACGGCGTCGAACTGGCCCTGGAACGGTCCAACCAGGGCATCGACGACGGCCCCGAACGCGGCGCCGTCGGCGAACACCGGGGTCAGGTCCTTAAAGCTGATTCCGGGTTTGGGATAGTCCGGGATGGTGGCGCACAGGCTTTTGATCAGCTCATCCACCGGCATTGCAGTCTTCGTCAGGTTCGGCTCGCTTTGATTCACCCATCCACCTTACTGGCTGGTAGCGGGACGTCCGCCGGGGCCGGCGGCCGCGGGAGAACCCATCAGTCATCTAATGTTCACGCGGGCGGCGTCGGATTCGCCGGTCCCGTCCACCCCGCCGGTGATTGAATGCTCCAATGCGACACGAAATCGTCCTCTCCGGCCATGGGGTCCGACTGGTTCCGCTGGCCCCGCATCACGCGGCAGACCTCTTTGATTTTGTAGATCCCGGCATGTGGGCGGGCATGGCGGCACCCCTGCCGGGAACGAGCGGCGACCTGGCAGTACTGTTCCAGGCACGGCTGGACGATCCCGCCACCATCCCGTTCGCCGTGACCGACGGGCGCACCGGCGCCCTGCTGGGCACGACGTCCCTCCGCGACTACGTCACGGCCCAACAACGCCTGGAAATCGGCGGAACTTTCTACGGGCGGCAGTTCTGGGGCAGCCACGTCAATCCGGCGAGCAAGCACATGCTCCTCGCCTACGCCTATGAGGTACTGAGAGTGCACCGGGTGGCCTTCCGCTGCGATGCCCGCAACACCCGGAGCGCTACGGCGATCGAACGGCTCGGCGCCCAATTTGAGGGGACCCTCCGCGGCCACCGCGCGGCGCCCGACGGCGGCCGCGCGGACACCGCCGTCTTCTCGATCCTCTCCCAAGAGTGGCCGCAAGTGGGCGAAGACCTTCGGCGCCGTCTCGCCCCCTTCGCCGTCAGGGCCGACTACGGGCTCAGCAGCTTCGCCGCCTTCTAGAGGTCCCTAGTCCTCGGCCGTTGGAGGCTCGGCGTCGCCGCCGGGTTCCGGCGGGCGCAGGAGTTCGTTAGCAAGCCCGTAGGAGACGACGCCCAGCGCTTTTTTGAGGGCGCGCTCGGCATCGAACCGTCCGGCCGCCACGCTGCTCAGCCGGGTATAGTCCTCGGCCCACCCGGACCGGCGGAATCTATCGGCGTCACCATGCAGGAGCCGTCCGTAGAGGACGTCCTCGAACAGGTCGTGGTCATCCAGGGCCATTTCCGCCATCAGCGCCTGGCGGTCCCGGATCATCCCGTTCGTGAACAATCTGGCCGCTTCTGCCGAGCCTTCGGTTATCCGGACGTCCGCCGAGTAGTTGCACAGGCGCAGGGCCCTCACTACGAGTTTGAGCGAAACGTGTTCTTCCGGAACGATGAATTTGCGCAGCAGTGCTGCACGGAAGAGCTCAACCCAGTGCCTGCGCTCTGCCTCGACGGAGTCCACCGCGACCTGCCCACCGTCCGGTGTGAACAGTTCGACCATGCGGAAGTACTCGGTGGCCAGCTGCGCAAAGATCTGGAGCCGTTCCAGCTCGCTGCCAGGTTTTCCGCGTTTCCCCTCGCCCATAATGCTCCATCATCCCCCGCCGCGCGTGCCGGCATCACGGTGCATGCACGGTGTGTGCAGTGCCTGCCGCGCTACGCGCCGCGGGCGTTTGGCGCCTTTGCCGCCTTGTAGCGGGAGACGGTCGGGTCGCCGCTGAGCCAGAACCGCCAGGGGTAGTCGTGGCTGCCGCCGGCGCCGGAGACGCCGACGCGCGGGCCGGAGCTGATGCCTGCCGCGACCACTTCCGGCGGGTGCGCGGGCGGTTCCAGCCGGAAGGGCGGCGCGAGGGCGTCCCGCCCGCTGTCCGCCGTCGTCAATCCCAGCGCGGTGGCAAGCCGGGCAGGCCCGCTCGCGAGGTCGATGTCCGATTTCGACGTCGGGCGTCTGGCCCTGGCCAACTCATGTCCCGCAACCACTTCGCCGGCCCGCAGCAGCAGCGCCGACGCCACGCCCTCGGGCCCGCACACGATATTGGCGCAATGGTGCATCCCGTACGTGAAATACACGTAGAGGTGGCCGGCCGGGCCGAACATCGGCGCGTTGCGGGCCGTTTGGCCGCGGAAGGTATGGGATCCGGGGTCAGGGTGGCGCGAATCATGCGGGCCGAGGTACGCCTCCACTTCGGTAATCCGGATCGAGACGGAGCCGTCGCGCCCGTCGTGCGTCAACACGGCGCCGAGGATCAGCGGCGCCACGTGCCGCGCATCGGCCGAGAGCAGCTCCCGGAGCGACGCAGCCGTGCCTGTAACCGTGCCGGGCTGGGCAGGAAGCGGGCTCGAAGTCATGCTCAGACTTTAACAAACGCCGCCCCAGGCCCACACGGCCGTGTCCGAATTCCGCTAGCAGGTGGTCAGCGAAGCTGGCAGGATGGGGTCATGGACTTCTGGCAGCGCTACCGGGCAATCGATGCCCGGGACACCCGATTCGACGGGCAGTTCTACACCGCTGTCCGGACCACCGGCATCTACTGCCGTCCCTCGTGCCCCGCGCGGACGCCCAAGGCGGACAACGTCACGTTCTATGAGACTTCCGCTGCCGCGCACGACGCCGGCTACCGGGCCTGCAAACGCTGCCTGCCCGAGGCCGTGCCCGGCACGCCGGCCTGGAACGTGCGCTCCGATATCGCCGGCCGGGCCATGCGGCTCATCAACGACGGCGTGATCAATCGCGACGGCGTCGAGGGGCTGGCGGCCCGGCTGGGCTACTCCTCGCGCCAGCTCAACCGGATCCTCAGCCACGAACTCGGCGCCGGTCCGCTGTCCCTGGCCCGGGCGAGCCGCGCCCAGACTGCCCGCACCCTGCTGGTCTCCACCGTCATGAAAGTCTCGGACATCGCCTTCGCCGCAGGATTCAGCAGCGTGCGCCAGTTCAACGAGACCATCGGCGAGGTCTTTGCGATGACGCCCTCCGCGCTCCGTGCCACAGCGCGGCATCACCGCTCCCCCGCAGCGACCACAGCGCTCACGCTCAATCTTCCGTACCGCGAACCGTTCGACCCCGGCGTCTTCGACTTCCTCGCCGTCCGCGCCATCCCCTGGATCGAGGAAGGTACCTCCAGTTCCTACGCCCGGACCCTGCGGCTGACGCACGGCGATGCGCGCTTCCGGGTGGATTACGACGCCGGGGCGCCCGGGCGTCCGCTCGTGCTGACCATCGGCGCCGTCGATCTCCGGGACCTCGCCGCCCTGCTGAGCAGGGTCCGCCGCCTGCTGGACCTGGACGCCGATCCCGTCGCCATCGATGCCGCCCTCGGCGCCGATCCCCGCCTGGCCGCCACAGTGGCGCGCACGCCGGGCATGCGGATGCCCGGCGCCGTTGATCCGCAGGAGCTGCTGATCCGGGCCATGATCGGCCAGCAGATCACGGTGGCTGCCGCGCGGACCGCCCTGGTCCAACTTTCCGCGGCCGGGAGCGCGAGCCTGGTGCCCGACGACGGCCTCCACCGGCTGTTCCCGACGGCGGCCCAGATTGCGGAGACCGGCTTCGAACTGCTCCGTGGCCCGCAGCGGCGGATCGATGCCGTCCGCGGTGCCGCCGCCGCGATGGCCTCGGGCGACCTGGACTTCGGCTACGGCGATGACGTGCACGGGCTGGAGGCCAAGCTCCTGCCGCTGGCCGGCGTCGGGCCGTGGACCGTGGGATACGTCGCGATGCGCGTCATCGGCGCGCCGGATGTGTTCCTGGCCAACGATGCCGCGGTCCGCAACGGCATCCGGTCGCTCGCCCAAACCCCCGACGGGGCCGCCCCGGCCCCCGATTTCCGCGAGGTCAGCCCATGGCGCTCCTACGCCACCATGCACCTTTGGCGGGCAGCAGCGGCTGCCCAGGCCGCGGCGCGCGCGCTGTCTCTGCATCAAAAACAGGCTCCGAACCAGACTCCTAACCAGACTCCGACGAAGGCGAAACCATGAAAGCCCAGTTGTTGACCATGTCCACCCCGGACGGTCCTTTCACCATCATTGCCCGCGACGGCGCAGTTCTGTCATCGGGCTGGACCGCCGTTCCCGGCGAGCTGACCGGGCAGATCCACGTGGACCTGCTGCCGGGCGAATTCGAAACCGTTACCGGGCTCGGCGCCATCTCCGAGGCCGTGGAGGCGTTCTACTCCGGCGATCCGGAGCCGGCCATGTCGGTCCCGGTGCTGCAGAAGTCCGGTCCCTTCCGCAGCCACGCGTGGGACGTGCTCCGCACGGTCGCTCCGGGGCGCCCCGTGACCTACACGGAATATGCGGAACTCTCCGGCAACGCCAAGGCCGTCCGCGCGGCCGCCAGCGCCTGCGCGTTCAACGCGGCGGCCCTCTTCGTTCCCTGCCACCGGGTGGTCCGCACCGACGGGACGCTGGGCGGGTTCCGCTGGGGGCTGGTCGTCAAGGGCCGCCTGCTGGACCGGGAACGCGAACTCGCCCTCGCAACGGCACGGCCCTAGGCCTGCACGGGCCCAGGCACCGCGCCGGGCGAGGGATGGACCGAGCAGTCAGTTCTTGACGGGCACTCCGGCAGGCCACGGCAACAGCTCCGGAAGGTCAACGCCGTCGGCCGCGGCCGTAGCGCGCAGGCTGCCAAGGGTGGGCGTGCGGCCGGCGAGCCACGCGGCGATGTCTGTGAGCATGCCGTTGATCACCGTCGATGTTCCGCCGCTCCCGATGGCCACCGCGGGCAGGCCGAGCGGCTGCAACACGAAGCGCTGGCCCTCGGGCACCCGGGCCGAGAGGAAATCGAAGAGGTGCCCGCAGAAGGGCCGGCTCCAGGTTTCCGGCCCGTGGCCGGTGCCGAGATCGGCCGCATGGATGACGAGTTCGCGCCACAGCGCCAGGCCGCCGTCGAACACGACTCCCCCGCGGTAGGTGATGGGCTCGCGCCAGCCCGCAGCGTCGAGGGAGTCGAAGGCCCGCAGGGCCCTGCCTAACGCTGAGTCGAGGTCGGCCCGGTGCTGGGCGAGGCTGTGGCCAGCCGCCATGTCGATGGCGCGGTTTCGCCCCTCGAAGCCGCCGTCGTAGAGCTCCACCCCCTCACCGCGGGCGGCGTATTCGAGCTGGCGGCCCATCGCGTTGGCGATCCCGCAGACGTGGGCCAGCACGTGCCCGCGGCTCCAGCCGGGAAGTTCCGACGCCGCTTTGATGTCCTGTTCCGTCAGTTTCGTTGCGATTCCGGCCACGACGTCGGCGGCACGGTGCAGTTCGGCCCGAAGGTTATCTGGTGTGATTGAGGTCATGGCGCCCATCCTAAACCGGGCCACCCAATTAACTCGGATTAACTGAGCGGAAACCCGATCAGCGGGACGCGTAGCGGTGCCGGATGTGCCGGCGGTCATGCCGGGCCTGCCAGAATTCGATTTCGCGGGGCCGGATCGCGTACAGCTGCCAGTCCGGGTTCTCGCCGCCGTCGGCGCCCGGCCGGGCCTGCCAGTCCGCGGCCGAGGCCTCCGCGGACAGCTCCACGACGTCCCCGGCCACCCGCACTTGGCGGCCTTGCCGTTGCCAGAAGAAGTTCAGCGCCGCGTGCGGGTTGGCCGCGAGCTCCTGGCCCTTCCGGGATCCCCGGGAGGTCGCAAAGTGCCAGCCGTCGGCGTCGATGTCCTTCAGGATCAGCATCCGCGACGACGGCCGGCCCTGCTCATCGGCGGTGGCCAGGCTGCAGGCGTTGGGCTGCGGCACCCCTGCCGCCAGGGCTTCGGCCAGCCACAGCCGGAACAGCTCGGCCGGGTCCGCGGACGCTGAGGCCGGATCGAAGTCCGGGAGCAATTCGGGGAAATCGGGCAGGGCACGCAGCATTTGGCGGAACGATTCGCTCATGCCGCAATGCTAGCGGGGAGTGTTCGGCGGCAAACGCACAACGCTCCCTCACTTTGGCAGGAAATCCGCCGACGCCCCTGCAGGCAGTGCGGGAGCGTCGGCGGAAACGCTGCGGGAAGTGAGGGAGCGTGTGGTTGCTACCCCGCGTACTCCCGGACGCCCGCGAGCTCGCCCTCGAGGGCCAGCAACTGGCGGTCGACGGCGGCCGGTGCGGTGCCGCCCTGGGAGTTCCGGCTGTTGAGCGAACCCTCAGTGGACAGGACCGTGCGGACCTCCGGCGTCAGGTGCTCCGAGATGGCGGCGTATTCCCCGTCCGTCAGGTCCCAGAGCTCGACGCCGCGGCTTTCGGCCTGCTTCACCGCGGCGCCGGAGAGCTCGTGTGCCTCGCGGAAGGGAACGCCCTGGCGGACCAGCCATTCGGCGATGTCCGTCGCCAGCGCGAAGCCAAGAGGAGCCAGCGCTGCCATCCGTTCGGTGTTGAACGTCAGCGTCGCGATCATGCCGGACACTGCCGGGAGCAGGACCTCCAGCGTGTCGGCGGCGTCGAAGACCGGCTCCTTGTCCTCCTGCAGGTCGCGGTTGTACGCGAGCGGCAGGCCCTTGAGAGTGGCCAGCAGCCCGGTCAGGTTGCCGATCAGCCGGCCCGCCTTTCCGCGTGCCAGTTCCGCCACGTCCGGGTTCTTCTTCTGCGGCATGATCGAGGAGCCGGTGGAGTAGGAATCGTGCAGGGTGACGAAGGAGAACTCCTTCGTGGCCCACAGGATCACTTCCTCCGAGACCCGAGACAGGTCCACGCCGATCATGGCCGTGATCCAGGCGAACTCGGCGAAGACGTCGCGGGAGGCGGTGCCGTCGATCGAGTTGTGCGTTGCCGAGTAGAAACCCAGGTCGGCTGCGACGGCCTCCGGGTCCAGTCCCAGCGAGGAGCCCGCCAGGGCACCGGAGCCGTAGGGCGAGACGCCGGCGCGCTTGTCCCAGTCCTGGAGCCGCTGCACATCGCGTAACAGCGCCCAGGCGTGGGCCAGCAGGTGGTGGCTGAGCAGGACCGGCTGGGCATGCTGGAGGTGGGTGCGTCCGGGCATGGCCGCCCCCTTGTGCGCCTTAGCCTGGTCCACCAGCGCGTCGATCGTGGCGAGCACGCCGCGGGCGATGATCCGGGCGTGGTCACGCAGGAACATCCGTCCCAGCGTGGCCACCTGGTCGTTGCGGGAGCGGCCGGCCCGGAGCTTGCCGCCGAGCTGGGTACCGGCGCGCTCGATCAGGCCGCGCTCCAGGGAACCGTGCACGTCCTCATCGGACTCCGCCGGCAGGTAGGCGCCGGAGGCGACGTCCTCATCGAGCTGGGTCAGGGCGGCAAGCATGCCCTCGAGTTCGGCGTCGTCCAGCAGCCCGGCCTTGTGGAGCACGCGTGCGTGCGCCTTGGACCCGGCGATGTCGTAGCGGGCCAGCCGCCAGTCGAAGTGCGTGGACTTGCTCAGCGCGGCGAGGGCGTCCGCGGGGCCGCCGGCGAACCGGCCGCCCCACAGCGCTCCCGTGTTGGTGGCTTCGGACTTCGTCCCCGGGCGCACCCCAGCCTCGCTTCGCTCGGCCGGGGACCCCTGCGTCCGGGGGCCCTGCTGCTGACTCACTTTCCTGCTACGCGGATGTCACGGCCGGAGGCAACCTTGGCGGACATGCCCCACAACTCGATGAATCCGCGCGCCATCGACTGGTCGAAGGTGTCGCCGGTGTCGTACGTGGCGAGGTCGAAGTCGTAGAGCGAGGTCTCGGAGCGGCGCCCGTTGACGATCGCCTGGCCGCCGTGCAGCACCATGCGGATGTCACCGGTGACGTAGCGCTGGGTGTCCTCGATGAAGGCGTCGAGGGAGCGTTTGAGCGGGGAGAACCACTGGCCGTCGTAGACCAGCTCGGCCCAGCGCTGGCCGACGGTCGCCTTGAAACGGGCCTGCTCGCGCTCGATCGTGATGTCTTCGAGGTGCTTGTGCGCGGTGATGAGCGCCATGGCGCCCGGTGCCTCATAGATCTCGCGGGACTTGATGCCCACGAGGCGGTCCTCGACGACGTCGATGCGGCCGACGCCCTGGGCGCCGGCGCGGCGGTTGAGTTCCTTGATGGCCTGCAGCGGGGTGACCTTGACGCCGTCGATCGCGACCGGCACGCCGGCTTCGAAGGAGATGGTGACCTCATCCGGCGCCGGCGGAAATTCCGGGGTGGCCGTGTAGTCGTAGATGTCCTTGGTGGGGGCGTTCCAGATGTCTTCGAGGTAGCCGGTTTCGACGGCGCGGCCCCAGACGTTCTGGTCGATCGAGTACGGGTTCTTCTTGGTGGTCTCGATCGGCAGTCCCTTTTCCTCGGCGAAGGCGATGGCCTTGTCGCGGGTCAGGGCGAGGTCGCGGACCGGTGCGATGCACTTCAGGTCCGGGCCGAGGGTCTGGATGCCGACTTCGAAGCGGACCTGGTCGTTGCCCTTGCCGGTGCAGCCGTGGGCGACGGTGGTTGCGCCGAATTCGCGGGCGGCCTTGACCAGGTGCTTGACGATCACCGGGCGGGAGATGGCCGAGACCAGCGGGTAGTGGCCCTGGTAGAGGGCGTTGGCCTTCAGCGTGGGCACGCAGTACTCGTTGGCGAACTCGTCGCTGGCGTCGGCTACGTAGGCTTCGACGGCGCCGCAGCCCAGCGCGCGCTGGCGGATGGTCTCCAGCGATTCGCCACCCTGTCCGACGTCGACCGCCACGGCGATGACCTCGGCGCCGGTGGCTTCACCGATCCAGCCGATGGCTACGGAAGTATCCAGGCCACCGGAGTAGGCCAGAACAATACGCTCAGTCACGAAAATGCTCCTTAGTTGTTTGGTGATGCTGTCAGTCTGGGAAAATCTGTCTGTTGCAAGCCTGTCACAAGCCCGGTGCGCCCGGTGCGTTGCGCGGCTTATTGGCCGGCTTCCTCGGCGAACTGAAGGAAGCGTGCGGCGATGTCCGCGCCGCCAAGGGGGTCCCGGGTGACAAGCAGGACGGTGTCGTCCCCAGCGATGCTGCCCAGGATCGAGGGCATCACGGAGTGGTCGATTGCGAGGGCGAGGAAGTTCGCGGCGCCCGGCGGGGTCCGGAGCACCACGAGGTTGGCCGAGGCCTCGGCGGTGACGAGCAGTTCCCCGCACAACCGGGTCAGGCGGGCGTCGAGGATTTCCTGCGTGACGCCGCTCTTGGCCGCCCGTTCGCCGCCTTCCCCCGGGACGGCGTAGACCAGCACGCCGTCCTTGCCGCGGACCCGGACGGCGCCGAGTTCCACGAGGTCGCGGGAGAGTGTTGCCTGGGTGACCTGGACGCCGTCGTCCGCGAGCAGCGCCGCGAGCTCGGCCTGGGAACGGACCGATTCGCCCGTCAGAATCGCCGTGATCCGTGCCTGCCGGGCTGTTTTGGTGGCCGGGCTGGCCCCCGGAGAGGCTGGCTGGACGGACATCAGGCCAAGCCATCCACCGGTGCCAGACCATCAACAGGTGACAGCCCCTCAACAACGGCCAGGCCGGAGCGGTGCATGAGCCAGGCCATGAGCGCCTTCTGGGCATGGAGCCGGTTTTCGGCTTCGTCCCAGACCACCGATTGCGGGCCGTCAATGACGTCCGCGGCGATCTCGTAGCCCCGGTAGGCCGGCAGGCAGTGCAGCACGACGGCGTCCGGTGCCGCGAGCTTCATCGCCGCACCGTCCACGGAATACTCCCGGAACAGCTTCATCCGCGCTTCCTTCTCCGCCTCCTGGCCCATGGACACCCACGTGTCGGTGGCAACGACGTCGGCGCCGAGGAGGGCCTCGGCGGCGTCGACCGTGACCAGCACCGAGCCGCCGGTCTCCGCCGCGCGGTCCTCGGCGGCGGCGATGATCTCCGCGGACGGCAGGTAGCCAACGGGTCCGGCGATGCGGACGTTCATGCCCGCCGTGACACCGGCCAGCAGGTAGGAATTGGCCATGTTGTTGGCCGAGTCGCCCAGGTACGTCATGGTCAGGCCCTTGAGCGTGCCCTTGTGCTCCTTGACGGTCAAGAGATCGGCGAGCAGCTGGCACGGGTGGTAGTCATCGCACAGGGCGTTGATGACCGGAACGCGGGAGTTCGCGGCCATGGCGACGAGCCCGGCATGCGCACCGGTGCGCCACACGATAGTGGACACCATGCGTTCGAGCACCTTGGCGGTGTCCTCGACCGATTCCTTGTGCCCGATCTGCGCCTCGCCGGGGTTGATGATGAGCGCGTTGCCGCCCATGTCCGCGATTCCGGTGGCGAAGGATACCCTGGTCCGGGTGGAGGTCTTGTCGAAGATGACGGCCACGGTCTGGCGGCCGTTGCCCGCCGCGGCGAAGGGCTGCACGCTGTAGGGCGCGGCCTTCATCCGGACGGCGAGCTCGAGGACCTCGGCCTGTTCGGCCGGGCTGAGGTCCGTGTCCTTGAGGAAGTGGCGGGTGGGCACTGATGCGGTCACGGCGGCGGTCACTTGGCGTCCTTTGCGGCGTTGTCACTGGAAGTGGCGGGTTGTTCGGTGGGCTGTTCGGCCGGTTGTTCGGCGGAGAGCTTCGCGGTCTCGAGCAATGCGGGCAGTGCCGCCAGGAAGCGGTCGGCCTGTTCGGTGGTCAGGATCAGCGGCGGTGCCAGCCGGATGGTGCGCGGGCCCGGGCTGTTGACGATGAACCCGGCCTCGAGCCCGGCGGCAACGACGCCCGGGGCGACGTCGGCGTCGAGGTCGAAGCCGATCAGCAGCCCCTCCCCGCGGACCTCGGTGACGCCGGCGATTCCGGTGAGGCCGGCGCGCAGGTGCTCCCCCACGCCCCGGACGTGCGTCAGGATGTCCTGGTTTTCGAGGACGTGCAGGGTGGCGAGGGCGGCCGCGGTGGCCACCGGGTTGCCGCCAAAGGTGGTCCCGTGCTGGCCGGCGGTCAGCAGGGCGGACGTGCCCGGTCCGAACGTCACGAGGGCGCCGATCGGGAAGCCGCCGCCGAGGCCCTTCGCGAGGGTCACAGCGTCGGGCACGATCCCGGCGTCCTCACTGGCCAGCCACTTGCCGGTGCGGCCGATGCCGGTCTGGACCTCATCAAGGATCAGCAGGGCGCCGGCCGCGCTCGTGGCCTCGCGGGCGGCCTTGAGGTAGCCGGGGGGCAGCGGCCGGACACCGGCCTCGCCCTGGATCGGTTCGAGGAAGACGGCGGCGGTGGTGTCGTCCACCGCCGCACGGAGGGCATCGATGTCACCAAATGGGATATGCACGACGCCGCCGGGCAGCGGTGCGAACGGCGCCCGGTACGCCTCCTTCGCCGTCAGCGCGAGGGCGCCCATGGTGCGCCCGTGGAAGGCGCCTTCGAGCGCGATGATCTTGGTGCGCGGCTTCGCTGTGCTGTCTGGGGCCGCGGCGTCCAGGCTTGCGCCGGAGTTCCGGCGCGCCAGCTTGAAGGCCGCCTCAACGGCCTCGGTGCCGGAGTTGGCGAAGAACACCCTGGAGCCGGCCGGCGCCTTGGACAGTTCCAGCAGCTTCTCCGCCAGGGCGATCTGGGTGGGGCTCGTGAAGAAGTTGGAGACGTGGCCCAGGGTGGCCAGCTGGCTGGAGATCACCGAGGTGACGAACGGGTGGGCGTGGCCGAGGGCGTTCACGGCGATGCCGCCGAGCAGGTCCAGGTACTCCTTGCCGTCGGCATCCCACACGAGGCAGCCGGCGCCGCGGACCAGGACACGCTGCGGGGTGCCGAAGACGCCCAGCAGCGAGGAGGAGTAGCGGGACAGCCACTCGGCTCCGCTACTGCTGGAAACAATTGTGGTTGCGGCGGCCTCCGCAGCGATGGGGGCCCCGCCCGCTCCGCGGTGCCCGACCACACCCGGCCCCCCATCGCTGCTGCGGCCTTCAGCGGAATGGCTCAGTTCAGTGCTGCTCACTATGCGTTCACTTCCTCGTCCGGGACGACCTGGGTGCCGATGCCGGCAGTCGTAAAGGTTTCCAGGAGCATCGAGTGCGGCAGGCGGCCATCCACGATGTGGGCGCGCTCGACGCCGTCGTCAATCGCTTTCAGGCAGGCCGCCATCTTCGGGATCATGCCGGACTCAAGGCGCGGCAGCATCTCGCGCAGCTCCGAAGCCGTCAGCGACGAGATGAGCGAGGACCGGTCCGGCCAGTTGGCATAGAGGCCTTCGACATCGGTCAGGATGACCAGCTTGGATGCACCCAGGGCCGACGCGACCGCCGCCGCGGCGGTGTCGGCGTTGACGTTCAAGACCTGGCCGGTGGTCTGCGCGCGCTGGGCACTGTCCGCAGTGCCGTCGTCGTAAATTTCCGGGGCGACGGTGGAGATCACGGGAATCCGGCCGGCGGCCACGATGTCCAGGATGCCTTCGGGGTTTACCCCGACAACCTCGCCCACGAGGCCCAGGTCCACCTCCTCGCCGTCCACCACGGTGCCCGTGCGGACGGCGCGGAGCAGTCCGCCGTCCTCACCGGACATGCCGACGGCGTACGGGCCGTGGGAGTTGATCAGGCCCACGAGTTCGCGTCCCACCTGGCCGGTCAGGACCATCCGGACCACGTCCATGGCCTCGGGCGTGGTGACGCGCAGCCCGCCCTTGAACTCTGATTCGATCCCCAGCCGGCTGAGCATGGCGTTGATCTGCGGGCCGCCGCCGTGCACCACCACGGGGTGGATGCCGACGTGGTGCAGGAACACGACGTCTTCGGCGAAGGCGCGGCGGAGTTCGTCGTTGACCATGGCGTTGCCGCCGTACTTGATCACCATGGTGCTGCCGGCAAAGCGCTGGATCCAGGGCAACGCCTCGATCAATGTGGCGGCTTTGTCTCGGGCGTCGGACTGGGATGTGGTCTCGCGTGTCTGGGTGTTCATGGTCGCCCTTCTGTTCGTCCTTACGGTTCGTCCTTCCAAGGGGATTAGCTCGAGTAGGCGCTGTTTTCGTGGACGTAGTCGTGGGTGAGGTCGTTGGTGAGGATTGTGGCCTCGGCCCCGCCGGCCTGGAGGTCGATTTCGACGAGGACCTCGCGCGGTTCGAGGTCCACGAGGTTCCGGTCATCGCCGATGCTGCCGTTGCGGCAGATCTGCACGCCGTTCATGGACACGTTCAGCTGGTCCGGATCGAACGCCGCGTCGGTGGTGCCGACGGCGGACAGCACGCGGCCCCAGTTGGGGTCCTTGCCGAAAATCGCGGTCTTGAAGAGGTTGGAGCGGGCGACGGCGCGGCTGACGATTTCGGCGTCCTGCTCGCTCGCGGCGTTGAAGGTCCGGATCGCGATGTCGTGGCTGGCGCCCTCGGCGTCGCCGATCAGTTTGCGGGCCAGCTCGGCGCAGACCTGGGTCAGGCCCGCGCCGAAGTCGACGGCGGACGGCGCGGCGCCGGAGGCCCCGGACGCCAGCAGCACCACGGTGTCGTTGGTGGACATGCATCCGTCCGAGTCCGCCCGGTCGAAGGTGACCCGGGTGGCGTTGCGGAGTTCGGCGTCGAGCGTGCCGGGCTGGATGTCGGCGTCCGTGGTGAGGACCACCAGCATGGTGGCCAGGCCCGGAGCCAGCATGCCGGCGCCCTTGGCCATGCCGCCAATGGTGAACTGTGTGCCTTCGGCGTCGGAGCCGGTGAAGACGGCCTGCTTGGACACGGAATCCGTGGTCATGATCGCGGTGGCTGCCGCGTTGCCGCCGTCGGCGGCCAGGCCGGCGGTGGCGGAACCGATCCCGGCCAGGATCTTCTCCATGGGCAGCTGTTCGCCGATCAGTCCCGTGGAGCAGACGACGACGTCGGTAGCGGAGACGCCGAGGGCTTCGGCGGTCTTCTCCGCTGTGGTGTGGGTGTTCTGGAAGCCCTGGGGTCCGGTGCAGGCGTTCGCCCCGCCGGAGTTGAGGAAAACAGCGTCCACGCGGCCGTCCTTGACCACCTCGCGGGACCAGTGCACGGGGGCCGCGGCGACGCGGTTGGACGTGAAGACCGCCGCGGCGGCCTTGGACGGGCCGTCGTTGACCACGAGGGCCACGTCCGGCTTGCCGGAAGCCTTGAGGCCGGCCGTCACGCCGGCGGCGCGGAATCCCTGCGGTGCGGTGATGCTCACGGTGCGACTCCCTGGAGGTTGAGGCCGGCGGATTCCGCCAGGCCGAGGGCGATATTCATGGACTGCACGGCCCCGCCGGCGGTCCCCTTGGTCAGGTTGTCGATGGCGCAGCACACGATCACGCGGCCGGTGTGCTCATCGAAGGCAAGCTGCATGACCGCGTGGTTCGATCCCTGGACCGACTTCGTGGAGGGCCACTGGCCCTCCGGGAGCAGGTGCACGAACGGTTCGTCGGCGTAGGCCTCGGCCCAGGCGGCGCGCAGCTCCGCGGCGCCCACGCTGCGTCCTGGCTGTTGCCGGACCTTGGCTGTCGCCGTGGTGAGGATGCCCCGGCTCATCGGTGCCAGGGTGGGCGTGAAGGAGACGGTAACCGGAGCCCCAAGCGCCTTGGAGAGTCCTTGCTCGATTTCCGGCGTATGCCGGTGTCCCCCGCCTACCCCGTAGGGGCTCATGGAGCCCATGACTTCGGCGCCGATCAGGTTGACTTTGGCGGCCTTGCCGGCCCCCGAGGTGCCGGATGCGGAGACAATCACGACGTCGTCGCCTTCCAGCAGGCCGTTGCTGAAGCCGGGCGCGAGGGCCAGCAGGGCCGATGTCGGGTAGCAGCCGGGTACGGCAATCCGGGTGGCGCCGCGGAGGGCGTCGCGCTGTCCAGGCAGTTCCGGGAGGCCGTAGGGCCAGGTTCCGGCGTGGGCGGAACCGTAGAACTTCTCCCAGGCCTCGGGGTCCTCGAGGCGGTGGTCCGCGCCGGCGTCGATGACCAGGGTCCCGGCGGGCAGCTGCGCCGCGATCTCCGCTGATGCCCCGTGCGGAAGCGCCAGGAACACGACGTCGTGCCCGGCCAGGTTATCCACAGTGGTGTCTTCTAGGATCCGGTCCGCCAGGCCATGGAGATGCGGCTGCAATTCCCCTAGTCTGGAACCGGCGTTGCTGTGGGCCGTGATGGCGCCGATGGTGACGTCGGGATGACCGGCGAGGAGCCGCAGGACCTCGCCGCCGGCATAACCGCTCGCCCCGGATACGGCAACAGAAATAGTCATAAGCACGACTATACAGCAAGAGTATGCATGGATGCCGATATTTATGCATCGATGTGCCTGTGCCTAAATGCACCCGTCCTGGTGCGCGCTTACGTAGGGATAAACCGTGTGCGGGGTGTTCCGCCGGCAGAGGATTCCGCGCCGGATCGGCGGCCCGCTGAAACCCGCGGGCTTATGCTTGGTAAAGGGTGATCCAGACCGTGCAGCTGCAAATGTCAGCTGCAACGTTGCCCGTAACAGCAACGAGGCCGGCCCCCATGACCACTATGCTCTCTCCTCCTCCCTTAGATGCAGCGCGCCCTAAATCGCGAGTCAGGCAACCCAACGCCGTCGTTCTCAGCTATTCGGAGCTGCTCAAGTCCGTGAAGGCCGCCGGTCTCCTCGAACGCCGTGTCGGCTTCTACATCACCGTGTTTTCGGTGCTCGCCCTCCTGATGGCGGCGACCTGGTTCGGCTTCGCGCTGATCGGTGACAGCTGGTTCCAGCTCCTGATCGCCGCCGCCCTGGGCGTCCTTTGCACGCAACTGAGCTTCCTGGCCCACGAGGCCGGGCACCGGCAAATCTTCGCGTCCCGCCGCGCCAACGACTGGGCCGCACGGCTGCTCGCCACGTCCGTGGCCGGGATCAGCTACTCCTGGTGGGAGCAGAAGCACGGCGCGCACCACAACCACCCGAACGTCATTTCCAAGGATCCGGACATCGCACCCGGCCCCATCGCCTTCCACCCCGAAGCCGTAGCCGACCGCCAGGGGCGCCTCGCGTTCCTGACCCGCAAGCAGGGCTGGTTCTTCTTCCCGCTCCTGTTCCTGGTGGGCCTGGGACTCCAGATCGATTCCGTGAAATTCATCGTCCGCCGGGCCAAGGTCACGCACCGCTGGGTTGAAATCCCGATCCTCGCGGTCCGGCTCAGCCTGCTGCCGGTTCTCGCCTTCTCCTTCCTGCCGCTGGGCATGGCGTTCGCCTTCATCGGTGTCCAGCTGGCCGTGTTCGGCTTCTACATGGGCGCGTCCTTCGCACCGAACCACAAGGGCATGCCGGTACTGCCGGCGGACAGCCGGGTCGACTTCTTCAGCCGCCAGGTCCTGACGTCCCGGAACATCTCGGGCGGCCGCTTCATGGACATCCTGCTCGGCGGCCTCAACCGCCAGGCAGAGCACCACCTCTTCCCTGACATGGCCCGCCCCCAGCTGGACAAGGCCGCCAAGATCGTCCGCGAGTACTGCGCCAAGCACCAGGTCCCGTACACGGAAACCACGCTGATGCAGTCGTACGCCATCATCGTCCGCTACCTCAACGACGTCGGACTCGCCGCGGGCCGTCACTTCGAATGCCCGATGGCAACGGTCACCCGCCGCTACTAAAGGACGCATTACCTTGCCGGCCGCGCAGGACCCGCCGCGTCCAAACGGCGTCACCTGACACATCTCGTAAGGCATCACGTGACGGCCAGTTACGGAGCGCCCCTTCATGGTTACCGCCGGTGTCCCTAGGATGGACGCAGGGACCGGGACAGACTTTCCCGGCCGGAAAAGGAGCCACATGATGCACGCAATCGTCGCCCGCCAGGCCGGCGGCCCCGAGGTCCTGGAGCTCGACGAAACGGCCCGTCCCGTTCCCGGGCCCGGCCAGCTGCTCGTCAAGGTCGCCGCCGCGGGCGTGAACTTCATCGACACCTACAAGCGCAGCGGCGTCTACAAGGTCAGCTACCCCTTCACGCCCGGCTCCGAGGCCGCGGGCACCGTGGAGGAGGTCGGCGACGCTGTCGCCGGGTTCGCTCCCGGCGACCGGGTAGCGACGGCCGAGGGCGCTGACTGCTACGCCGGCTACGCACTCGTCGACGAGGACAAAGCCCTCCCGGTTCCCGACGGCCTGGACGATTTCACCGCCGCGGCCCTGCCGCTGCAGGGCGTGACGGCTCACTACCTGATCAACTCCACCTTCAAGGTCGAGGCCGGCCACACGGTCCTGCTCCACGCCGGCGCCGGTGGCGTCGGGCTGCTGATGACCCAGCTGCTCAAGGCCAAGGGCGCCCATGTCATCACCACCGTGTCGACGGACGAGAAAGAGCAGCTGGCCCGCGACGCCGGGGCAGACCACGTGCTGCGGTACGACGGTTTCGCGGAGCGGGTCCGGGATCTGACCAACGGCACCGGCGCGGACGTGGTGTACGACGGCGTCGGAAAAGACACTTTCGACGCCTCGCTGGCGTCGCTGCGCGTCCGGGGCATGCTGGTGCTCTTCGGTGGAGCGTCCGGCCCGGTCCCGCCGTTCGACCCGCAGCGGCTCAACGCCGGCGGCTCGCTGTACCTCACGCGGCCGACCATGGGCCACTATCTGCGCGACGCCCGCGAACGCCGGTGGCGCTCCGACGAAGTCTTTGCCGCCGCTGCCGAGGGCAGCCTCAAGGTCAGGATCGGCGCCCGCTACTCCCTAGCCGAGGCAGCCCGTGCCCACGATGACCTTGAACAGCGCCGCACCACCGGCAAAGTCATCCTGGTCCCCTAGGCCGCACGGCAACATCATCCGTTCATCTCCTGCAGGGACAATGCGCCAGTGACCGAGCAACGACTGACCCCGAGTGAAGCCCCCGACGCCGCTACGGTGCAGAGTCTTCCGGCAACCCGTGCCACCGTTTACGAGCCCCAACTGCCCGGGGCGCTCTCCGCTCCGGCGGAGCGGACACTCATAGACATCCTCCGCGCTGCCGCCGCCCGGTTCCCGGATGCATCCGCCCTCGACGACGGCCACCGCTCGCTCAGTTACGCCCAGCTCATGGACGAAGTCCGGGCAACCGCGAGGAAACTGCACCTGGCGGGGCTGGGTGCCGGAGACAAGATCGGCGTCCGGATCCCGTCCGGCACCAACGAACTCTACGTCTCGATCCTGGCGGTGCTGCTGGTCGGTGCGGCCTACGTCCCGGTCGACGCCGACGATCCGGATGAGCGGGCCAAACTGGTCTTCGGCGAGGCCAGGGTGGCCGGCATCCTCCGCGCCGGCGGGAAGATCATTACGGACAGCAACCACCCCCGGCCGTTCCCCGGGGCCAGGCCGCCCGGCCCGGACGACGACGCGTGGGTCATCTTCACCTCCGGCTCCACCGGCACACCCAAGGGCGTTGCGGTCCAGCACCGCTCGGCCGCCGCGTTCGTGGACGCCGAGGCCCGCATCTTCCTGCAGGGCGATCCGGTGGGCCCGCAGGACCGGGTGCTGGCCGGCTTGTCTGTTGCTTTCGATGCCTCCTGCGAGGAAATGTGGCTCGCGTGGCGCCATGGCGCCTGCCTTGTTCCGGCACCCCGGGCGCTGGTAAGGACCGGTATGGACCTCGGCCCCTGGCTCATCAGCCACGGCATCACTGTGGTCTCCACCGTCCCCACGCTCGCCGCGCTCTGGCCCGTGGAGTCGCTGGAAAGCGTCCGGCTGCTCATCTTCGGCGGGGAAGCGTGTCCGCCGGACCTTGCCGAGCGGCTCGCCGTCGAAGGACGGGAGGTGTGGAATACCTACGGGCCCACCGAAGCCACCGTGGTTGCGTGTGCCGCGCGGCTCGGCGCGCCCGGTCCCGTCCGGATCGGCCTGCCGCTGGACGGCTGGGACCTCGCCGTCGTCGACGCCGATTCGCTGCCCGTCGCTGAAGGCGAGGTGGGCGAACTGATCATCGGCGGCGTCGGGCTGGCCCGGTACCTTGACCCGGTCAAGGACGCGGAAAAATACGCCCCCATGCCGTCGCTGGGCTGGGCGCGCGCCTACCGCTCCGGCGACCTCGTCAAGTACGAAGCAGAAGGCCTCATCTTCCAGGGCCGCGCCGATGAACAGGTCAAGCTCGGCGGCCGCCGGATCGAGCTCGGAGAAATCGACGCCGCCCTGCAGTCGCTGCCGCATATCGCCGGCGCCGCCGCGGCGGTGCAGACCACCGCGGCCGGCAACCAGATCCTGGTCGGCTACCTGGCCGCCGTATCGGGCCAGAACATCGACCTCGCGGCCGCGCGCGAACTGCTGGGTGAGAGCCTGCCCGCGCCCCTCATTCCGCTGCTGACGCTGGTCGATGCGCTGCCGACCAAGACCAGCGGCAAAGTGGACCGCCACGCCTTGCCCTGGCCGCTCAGCGGAACCGGTGCTGCCGAGGCCGAAGGTGCACCGCTGAACCTGCCCGATGACGCGCAGTGGATCGTGGAGCAGTGGAGCGCCGTGCTGGGAAGCCCGGTCACCAGCCTCGACGCCGATTTCTTCGCCTACGGCGGCGGCTCGCTGGCTGCCGCCCAGCTCGTGTCCGCCCTGCGCGTCCGCTACCCCACCATCACAGTGGCCGATATCTACGCGACACCACGGGTTGGCGCCCTGGTGGACGAGGCGCGCCAGTCGCTCCCGGAGGGCGGCGCAGTCGCTGCCCGGGAGCGCACCGTCCGGCCCACGGCGCGGAAGTCCCAGGCCTTCCAGACGCTCCTGGGCGTTCCCCTGCACATCCTTGTCGGCATGCGCTGGCTGACCTACCTGATGGCCGCCAACAATCTCCTGGCCGCCTTCGCCGGATTCAGTGCCGCGCCAACGATCTCGTGGTGGTGGGTAGGCGCGTCCTGGCTGGTCTTTGTCAGCCCCGCCGGGCGGATGCTGCTCTCCGTCGGCGCCGCCCGCGTCCTGCTCCGCAACGTCGTGCCCGGCACGTATCCCCGGTCCGGGCGGGTGCACCTCCGGCTTTGGCTCGCGGAACAGATCCAGGACCTCGCCGGCGCCATCAGCCTGGCCAGTGCGCCCTGGGTGCCCTATTACGCGAAGGCGCTCGGCGCGAAGATCGGCGAGAACGTCCAGCTGCACTCGCTCCCGCCCGTCACCGGACTGCTGTCCCTGGGCGCCGGGTCCAACATCGAGCCTGAAGTCGATCTGTCCGGCTGGTGGATCGACGGCGACCGTGTCCACATCGGCGCCATCCGGATTGGCCCCGGCGCAAGCGTCGGCGCCCGCAGCACGCTCATGCCGGGCGCCACGGTGGGTGCCGGGGCGCAGGTGGAGCCGGGCTCCGCTGTGATCGGAAAGATCAAGGCAGGGCAACTGGTGGCCGGGTCGCCCGCCGAGCGCCGCGGCAAGGCCCGGCACTCGTGGCCGGACTCCCCGGCCGAACACCGGCTGATCGGCCGGCTGTGGTTCGCGGGCTTCGCCGCGGCATCCGCCGTGCTGGCGCTGATCCCCTATGTCTCTGCCGCCGTCGCGGCCTTCGTGATCTTCGCGTTCATCCAAGGCAGCACCTCGCTGCCCGCGGCCCTGCCTGGCATTGTGCTCTCGATCCCCCTGGCGGCGCTGGCATGGTTCCTGACCAACCTGCTGCTGATCCTGGCCACAACGAGACTCCTCAGCGTCGGCCTCGCAGAAGGCTATTACCGGGTCCGGAGCCGGATCGGATGGCAGGTTTGGGCGACCGAGCGGGTACTGGACCTGGCCCGGGATCTGCTGTTCCCGGTCTATGCCAGCCTCTTTACCCCGGTCTGGCTGCGCCTTCTCGGGGCGAAGGTCGGCCGCAACGTGGAAGCCTCGACAGTGCTGCTGATCCCGAGCATGACCACTGTGGGCGAGGGCGCATTCCTGGCCGACGACACCATGGTGGCGTCCTACGAACTCGACGGCGGCTGGCTGCGGATTGCCCCGGCCAAGATCGGCAAACGGTCCTTCCTGGGCAATTCGGGCATGACGGCGGCCGGGCGCAACGTGCCCAAGAACTCCCTCGTGGCGGTCCTCTCCGCGACGCCGGCCAAGGCGAAGGCCGGGACATCGTGGCTCGGCAGCCCGCCCGTGCGGCTGCGGCGCACCGCCATCGCCTCGGACGACACGCGGACGTACCAGCCGCCGCAGAAGCTGAAGGTCGCGCGCGCCCTGTGGGAGCTGTGCCGGTTCGTCCCGGTTATGCTGAGCGTCGCGATCGCCGCCGGCGTGATGCTGGCCTTCGACGCGATGGCGACAATCTTCAACTACGGAATCGCCGCTGTCCTGAGCGGGGTGGTGGTCCTGCTAGCCGGGGCCGCGGCAGCGGCCAGTGCCGTGGCGGCCAAGTGGCTGCTGGTGGGCCGCATCCGCCCCGGCGAGCACCCGCTGTGGAGCTCCTTCATTTGGCGCAACGAGGTAGTGGACACCTTCATCGAGATGGTCAGCGCCCCGTGGTTCGCGCGCGCCGCCACCGGCACACCGGCGCTGGTGTGGTGGCTGCGGGCACTGGGCGCGAAAATCGGTGCGGGAACCTGGTGCGAAAGCTACTGGCTGCCCGAGGCCGACCTCGTCACTCTCGGCAGGAACTCGACCGTCAACCGCGGGTGCGTCGTCCAGACCCATCTGTTCCATGACCGTGTCATGAGCATCGACACTGTTACGCTCGATGACGGAGCCACCATGGGGCCGCACGGAGTCATCCTGCCTCAGGCCAGAATCGGCAGCGGCGGCACGGTGGGGCCGGCGTCCCTCGTCATGCGGGGCGAAACGGTCCCTGCCGGGACGTACTGGATGGGCAATCCGGTCAGCCCGTGGGACGGGCCTGCACCGCCCGCCGGGCCCCGGTAGGCCCGGCCTGCGCACGTCCACCAGCACCACAACCCGAAGGTCCGTCCATTGAGCACCAGCGCACCAAGCAGCGGCGCCGCCGCCACAGGCGGGGAAATCAGCCGGGAAATCAGCCGCGAGATCAGCCGGGCAACCGGCCCGGAAGCCGGCGCCCCGGACCCCTATATGCCGGGCCATGGGACCAATGCCTACCGCGTCACCCGGTATGAACTCGATCTGGACTACCGGGTCAGCACCAACCGCCTTGCCGGGCACGCCGTCCTGCACGCTGTCATGCAGTTCCCGACGTCGGCGATCGTCCTGGACTTGGCCGGATTGCGGGCCACGAAGATCCAGCTCGACGGACGCCGGGTGCGCAGGTTCACCCAGCGGGCCGAGCAGCTCGTGATCTATCCCGACGTTCCTCTGCTCGCCAACGAGGCGTTCACCTTGGACATCCGCTACGAGGGCTACCCTGCGCCGCGCCGCGGCCTGTGGGGCGAAGTCGGCTGGGAAGAGCTCTCCGATGGTGTGCTGGTCGCCGGCCAGCCAAACGGCGCCGCCTCCTGGTTCCCGTGCAATGACCACCCGCGGGACAAGGCGAGCTACCTCATCACGGTGACCACCGACGCGAACTACCGGGCCGTGTGCAACGGCGTGCTGCTCTCCCGCACCAGCAGGGCCAGCCGCGAGACCTGGGTGTACGAGCAGGCCGAACCCATGGCCACCTACCTGGCAACGGTCCAGATCGGCCGTTACGAGCTCCTGACGCTCAATGCCGAGCGGCCGTCGGGGCACGTTCCGCAGTACGTGGCCGTTCCGGCGGCGCTGGCCGCGGCAGCCCGGGCCGCCCTCGCCCGGCAGCCCGAAATGGTGCGGACATTCACCAACTGCTTTGGGCCGTATCCGTTCCCGGAGTACACCGTGGTGGTCACTTCAGACGTGCTGGAAATCCCCCTGGAAGCGCAGACACTGTCCATCCTGGGCCCAAATCATATGCGGCAGGACTGGGATTCGCAGCGGATGATCGCCCACGAACTCGCCCACCAGTGGTTCGGGAACTCGCTCACCACTGCGACGTGGAAGGACATCTGGCTGCACGAGGGCTTTGCCTGCTACGCGGAGTGGCTCTGGTCTGAAGAGGCCGGCATCATGTCGGAGGCGGCCCGCGCCCGCGCCGCTTGGCGCAAGCTCTCCGCTGCCCCGCAGGACCTGATGGTGGGCGATCCCGGCCCGGAGCTGATGTTTGACGACCGGGTCTATAAACGCGGAGCCCTGGCCCTGCACGCGCTGCGGGTTCGCTGCGGCGACCTCGCATTCTTCGCCCTGCTGCATGACTGGACCGACCGCTTCCGCCATGGCACTGTGACCACTGCCGACTTCATCGTCGCGGCCGCCCACACGACGGGCCTCGACGCAGAGGCCCTGCTGCACCCGTGGCTGTTCGAGCACGCCCTCCCGCCGCTCCCGCAGGCAGCGCCGCCCAGGCTCTGACGGCAAGGCTAGGGAAGGACCGCGACGGCGATGGCGGCCACCAGGTCCGCGGGCAGTCCTGTCTCTGCCGGCGTCAGGTCCCGGAGCCCGGCGTGGCCGTCCACATTCGTGCCCAGCACGTCGAGGGTGTCCGGGGCCGTCTGCAGCCCCGTTCCCAGCATCTTAAGCCACGCCTCTTTGCGCGCCCACAGCCGCGCCCGGCCGCGCAACAGGGAGATGCCGCCCAGGCCGGCGAGGTGGAGTTGTTCGGCTGCGGTCAACACGACGTCGTCGAACCCGTCGAAGTCCGCCCGGGCCGGATCCTCGACGTCGATGCCCAGGCGCTGGCCCGGATCCGGGTCCACGAGCCCGGCCAGAAGCGTCCAGCCGGCCGCGCGGGACAGGCTCAGCAGCAGCGGCACGGCCTCGCCCCGGAGCAGGTAGGCGGGCTTGCCGTGTGAGATGTCCGCGCCGGTGCCGCAGCGTGGACAGCTGTACCAGGCGGTGAGGTCCGACGCCTGGACGCCGAGCAGGCCGGCGGCGAACCGCCGCTGCGCGAGCCGCCCGGCGAGGAAGTTCTGCCGGGTACGCGGGGTCATGGCCCGGGCCCGCTCGAGCTCGGCCCCGTCCAGCAGGGCAAGCGAGTCGTGTTCCAGCCCGGACACAGCGCCGCGAACGCCAAAGGGCGGGCAGGCACGCACAACAAGGTGTGATGCCATGACCCGCCCCTTTCAGAAAAGTCAGCGCTGTCGCCAGCGCAGCTCTCAGCGCTGCACCGCTCCGAAGCGATCGTGGGCAGCGGCAACGGCACCTTCACGCGCGGCGGAGGCCTCGTCGGCCGTCAGGGTGCGGTCGTTGGCGCGGAAGCGCAGGCTGAACGCCAGGGACTTCTTGCCCTCCTCGATGCCCTTGCCCGCGTAAACATCGAACAGTGCGACGTCTTCGAGCAGCTCGCCTGCCCCTTCACGCAGGGCCGTGAGCACCTCTTCCGCCGGGACGTCCTGCGGGACCACGAGGGCCACGTCCTGGGTGGCCACGGGGTACGTCGAGATGTGCCGGGCCACGATCACGTCGGCAGCCGCCTCGAAGAGGGCGTCGGCGTTCAGTTCCAGCGCCACGGAACGGGCCGGCATGTCCTGTGCCGCCAGCAGCTTCGGGTGCAGCTCGCCGGCGTAGCCCACTACTTCGCCGGTGCGCAGTTCAAGCTGCGCTGCCCGGCCCGGGTGGAAGGCCTGGTGCCGGCCCTGTGTGACCAGGAGTTCGACGCCGAGCACGTCGCCGGCGATCCGGGCGATGTCCACCGCGTCCGCCCAGTCCCAAGCCCGCGGGGTGTGGCCCGGAGCGGCAGGCGAGTCGTGCCCCGTGAGCACGGCGGCGAGGTGCAGCGGCTGGTCCGGGACGCCGTCGTACAGCCCATCCAGTACCTCGTCGCTGGGCTTGACGCCGAGCGACGGAATCGCGGCGGTGCCAAGCTGGTCGCCGGGCAGGAACACGAGCCCGGCCTCGAAGAGGGCGAGGTCGCGGAAGCCGCGGGAGTGGTTGCGCTTGGCTACCTCGATCAGGCCCGGCAGGATGGAGGTCCGCAGGAAGCCGTGCTCCTCGCTGATCGGGTTGGCCAGCTTGAGGGCCTTGCGCTCCGTGCCCTCGGCAGGGACGCCAAAGGTGTCGTTGGCGGCCTTGGAGACGAACGGGTAGGCCAGCACCTCGGTGAGTCCGGCGTCGGCGAGGGCCTGGATCATGCGGCGGCGCTGCTGCTGGACGCGGGTCAGGCCACGGCCCGGGGGCGCCACCGGCAGGGTCGCCGGGATCTTGTCGTAGCCGACCAGCCGGGCGATTTCCTCGGTGAGGTCGTCCTTGGTCTCCAGGTCGTGGCGCCAGCTCGGGGCGGTCACCGTGTAGCCGTTGCCGGTCTTGCCCACGACGGCGCCGAGGTCTTCGAGCGAGGTCAGGATCTGTTCCTCGGTGAAGTCGATTCCGATCCGGGCTGCCGCGTACTCTGCGGGCAGTTCGATGGTAACGGCGTCCGGCGCGGTCCCGACGTCGGTCCCGGCCTCGTCGGCCGTTCCGCCGGCGAGTTCGACCAGCAGGTCCACCACCCGCTGGGCGGCGACATCGGCCACCTGCCAGTCCACGCCGCGTTCGAAGCGCTTGGACGCCTCGGACGGCAGCTTGTGGCGGCGGCGGGCGCGCGCGATCGAGACTTCGTCGAAGTGCGCAGCCTCAACCAGGACGTTCGTGGTGGCATCCGACACCTCGGTGTGGGCGCCGCCCATGACGCCGGCGATTCCGATCGGCCCGGATTCGTCCGTGATCAGCAGATCCTCGACGTCGAGCGTGCGCTCCTTGTCGTCCAGGGTGGTGATCTTCTCCCCTGCCGTCGCGCGCCGGACGACGATGTCGCCGGCCAGCTTGTCCAGGTCATAGCAGTGGTTCGGCTGCCCGAGCTCGAGCATGACGTAGTTGGAAATGTCCACCGGCAAGGAGATGGACCGGATGCCGGCGAGCCGGAGGCGGGAGGTCATCCACAGCGGGGTGGGCCGGGTGGCATCGACACCGCTCACGGTGCGGGCCACAAAACGGTCGCAACCGGGCTTGCCGTAGATGGGGGCGTCGTCGTTGAGCTTGACGCCGTAGCCGCCGGTCAGGGCCTCAGGGACCTGGACCTTGGACACCGGGTCGGTAAATGCGGTGCCGGTGGCGTGCGCGTATTCACGGGCCGCGCCGCGGATGGAGAACGCGTACCCGCGATCCGGCGTCACGTTGATCTCGGCGGCCTGGTCGTACAGGCCCAGGAGCTCCATGGCGTCGGTGCCGATTTCGGGATCCAGCCCGATCCTCGAAAGCACAAGGATGCCGTCGTGGTCCTCGCCGATGCCGAGTTCGCGGACGGAGGCAATCATGCCGGCGGACAGGTGCCCGTAAGTCTTGCGCGCGGAAATGTGGAAGTCGCCCGGCAGCACGGCACCGGGAAGGGTGACCACCACCTTGTCGCCTTCCACGAAGTTATGGGCACCGCAAATGATGCCCTGCACGCCGGAGGGGTCTATGCCGTCGCCGGTCAGGGTCTGCTGCTGGCCCTCGGGGACAACCCGGACCTGGCACCAGTTGATGGTCTTGCCGTTGGTCTGGGGCTCCTTGACGATGCTCAGTACCTGGCCCACCACGATCGGACCCTGGAGGGTGTCCGTGGGGCGGTGGACTGCTTCTTCCTCAAAGCCGACCTTGACGAGCTCGGCCATGACGTCTTCGGCCGTTGCTTCGGCCGGTACCTGCGCGAATTCGCGCAGCCAGGATAGTGGGATACGCACTGTTAGATCTCCATCCCGAAGTGCTCGCTGAAACGTACGTCGCCTTCAATCATGTCGCGCATGTCGCCAACCTCGTTGCGGAACATGAGAGTGCGTTCGATGCCCATGCCGAAGGCAAAACCTGAATAAACGTCCGGATCGATGCCGGCGGCACGCAAGACGTTGGGGTTGACCATGCCGCAGCCGCCCCACTCGATCCAGCTGGGGCCGCCCTTGGCGCCCGGGTGCCAGATATCGAGTTCCGCGGACGGCTCGGTGAACGGGAAATAGTTGGGGCGCAGCCGGATCTGGGCTTCCGCGCCGAACATCTGGCGTGCGAAGTGCTCCAGCGTGCCGCGGAGGTCTGCCATGCTCAGCTTCTTGTCGATGGCCAGGCCCTCGAACTGGTGGAATACCGGGGTGTGCGTCGCGTCGAGCTCGTCCGTGCGGAACACCTTGCCCGGGCACAGCACGTAGATGGGCAGCTCCCGTTCCAGCATGGAGCGGACCTGTACCGGCGAGGTGTGCGTGCGCATGAGCAGGTGGGCCTCGGGCGGCTCAACAAAGAACGTGTCCTGCATGTCGCGGGCGGGGTGGTCCGGCTTGAAGTTCAGGGCATCGAAGTTGAACCATTCGGACTCGACCTCGGGCCCATCGGCGATTTCCCAACCCATGCCGACGAAGATGTCCGCCACGCGGTCCTGCAGCGTGGACAGCGGGTGGCGTGCACCGGCCCGGCGCCGGCGCGGCGCCGCCGTGACATCCACGGTCTCTTCGACGAGGATCCGCGCGTCGTTCTCGGCCTCGAGCTCGACCGTGCGATCGGCGAGCGCTTTGTTGACGCGTCCCCTCGAGGCGCCCATGAGCTTGCCGGCGGCGGCCTTCTGGTCCTTGGGAAGCGCCCCGATCTCGCGGTTGGCGAGGCTCAGAGCGGACTTTTCGCCCGTGTGCGCGAGGCGCACGGCCTTGAGTTCATCGAGGGTCGCGGCAGCGGCGATGGCGGCAACGGCCTGGTCTACGGCAGCGGTAATGGCGGCTTCATCCAGAGGGTTCGGGACGGCGGCGCCCGGCAAAGTTTCAGTCATCTACTGTTCTTAGCTACGAGTCGGATCATGCCGACAGCACACGGCACGGGCACAAGGCACGTCGCGGGTTCTCGGCAGGGCTTATGGTCACTGTCCCCAGTCTAGTAGACGGCCGTCGGCCGCAAGGCAATCGCAAGGCAATGGTCGGGCGAACGTGACGCTTCGTCCCTGCGGCCCCCATGGACGCTGAACCCGACGACATGCCCAAGGGCACCGGGACATCCCGGAGGGCCCCTGACCGCCTGGCACAGCCCCGGCTACCATGGCCTCATGACGTCCGGACAACGGCTGCGCCAGATCGCCAACTTGCTGAACGGGTCCACCCTCCTGGGCCTGCTGCTGGCAGCCTGCGCCCGGACAACCGTCAGCTCCGGTCCGCGCGGGCTGCTGATCGCGAGCCGCTACCGCTGGCGGCTTCCGTTTGCCGCGGCCTTCACCGTGGGCAACGTGATCCTGTTCCGCGCCGGCCCGGACTCCGCCCGCGCCAATCCGGCACTGCTCGGACACGAGGAGCGCCACAGCACCCAGTACGCCTGGTGCCTTGGGTGGCCCTTCCTTCCGCTGTACTTCATCGCCGCGGGCTGGTCCCTCTGGCGGACGGGCAACCCGGGCAGCGCCAACTACTTCGAGCGCCAGGCCGGTTTGGAAGCAGGCGGCTACCCCCGGCCCGGCATTCCCGGGTCCGCTCCACAAACGCACCGAAGAATCCGCGCCGCTGCCCCCAAACGTTATGAGGCCTGACATGACAGAGACCCCCAGAAGCATCTCGGTCACAGGAACCGGCAGTGCCGAGGCGGTGCCGGACCTCCTGACCTTGTCGATCGGCGTTGAATGCCGCCGCGAGAGCGTGGCCGAGGCCTACAGCGAGGCAGGAACACGATCGGCCGCCATCACGGCGGAGCTCCGGCAACACGGCGTGGACAGCGTTGACATCTCCGCCTCCGGTCTGAACGTCCGGGCCGAGCTGAACTGGCAGGATGGCCGGGGCCAGACAGTGACTGGCTACCTGGCCTCCAGCACGCTCACCGTCAGGATCCGCGTGCTGTCGGCGTCCTCGCAGATCCTTGCCGCGGCCGTTGCGGCCGGCGGCGACTCCGTCCGGCTGAACGGGCTGAGCCTCGGCTTCGCGGACCCCGCAGCCGTCGAGGCCCGGGCCCGGGAAGCCGCCTGGCAGGACGCCCGCACCACCGCCGCGCACTACGCCGCCCTCTCCGGGGCCGGCCTGGGCAGGGTCCTCTCCCTCACCCAGCACACCGGTTTCCAGGCGCCGATCCCGGTGGCGAAGATACAGCGGGCAGTGGCTTCCGGCTCGCTCACCGTTGAGGCCGGCGAGTCGAGCGTCACCGCCACGATCGGCGTCGTCTGGGAACTGCTCAACTAGGTGTTCGAGTAATTGTTCGGGTCGCCGACGGCGGCCGCTACCTGCAGGAGCCGTTGGATGGCCGCCAGGCCGCTAGTGCGTTGCGCCGGCAGCGAGCCTGAGATCCGCCGTCGTCGCAAGCGCCGTGCGGACGACGACGGCGAGCGCCGCCGCCATCTGGTGCGCGGGCAGCGACGGGGCACTGCTCCCGGCCGGAAGCTGGGTGTCCGCGTAGGGAACGTGGACAAACCCTCCCCTGGTGCCGGGGCGGCGCCGCAGGGCGTGCATAAGCGCGTAGAAGACGTGGTTGCAGACATAGGTCCCGGCGCTCTGGGACACTTCAGCCGGGATCTGCTCTGCGGTCAGCGCCGCGAGCGCGGCCTTGACGGGCAGCGACGTGAAATAGGCTGCCGGTCCGCCCGGGACCACGGGTTCGTCCACGGGCTGGTTGCCGGCGTTGTCCGGGATCCGGGCGTCGTCACAGTTGATGGCCACGCGTTCCAGGGAGATGCGCGCCCTCCCGCCGGCCTGGCCGGCGCACAGCACAAGCTCCGGCCGGAAGCGCTCGAGGGCCTCCTCCAATACCTTGGCCGAGTCACCAAAGACGCAGGGCAGTTCCACCGCCTGGACATCCAGCCCTTCTGTTTGGAGCAACCGTGCCGCCGAACGCGCCGCGGCCCACGACGGATTGGCCGTATCGCCGCCGAACGGCTCGAACCCGGTCAGGAGAATCATCGCCCCAGCCTAGCAATGCGCCCCCACACTGCGACCTGGCGACCCGGCGGGCGACTATCGGTAGTTTGCGGAGTAACTTTTGAACGATTAGCGCTCCGAAATCGACAGGGTCAGCGGCCCTCGCCGTCAGACGGCTTATTGGTCCCAACGCTTCGGACAGCCGTTTTCGTCCCGGCAAGCTTCCCAAGAGGCTTGGTGGAATTCCATCAAAATCCACTTGCCGCCTCATCTCCAAGGCCAGGAGAGGCCGGGCAAGTAGACAGCCCGCCTTGGAGTCATGGCAGGTGAGGTGGTTCCGACGGGTGAGCCAGGAAGGAACCAAGTCGCTTACCGACATCCTCCCTCGTCCAGAACGAAACCGTCCGCTGACCGTCCGCCGCGTCAATGTCCAACACCACGGTGAAGCCTGGCTCGTCGCCTATAGTCCGGCTAACGCCGAAGCCCATCAGCCGGTTCTGCTCCGGGAGATCTCCTCCCATGAGAATGCTGATTCCGGCGGACCCTTCCGGGCCGTTCTCAGGCGGCGAGCCCGTGCCGCCATTGACCATCCAGCGAGCACCACTCTCCAAGACTGCCTTGTGCCCGGCACAGACGGGCACTTCCAGGTTGGAGTCGGGCATCAGCTTGAAGACGTCCGTGGAAGTCTCAGGACAGCGCAGCACAGAACACGTGGTCATGCTGGCGATGCTACCGAAGGGAAGGCCATCTGGGGTCCGGATCCCCTCCGTCGGCCCTGCAATTCCGCAAAGACTGCGGAATGTCCGCCCCCTCCCCCAGACTGAAGCCAGCGGCCGCAGAGTCTATGGGTAACTTACGCAGTAACCTCTGAACGAATAGGCGTTCCTGCCGCTGCTGCGGGGATGCCAAGGTGGCTCCGTCGGCGCACGAGTTCATGGAGTTGATGGAGCCGGCACTAGTGGGACTAGGGGCAGGTTGCCCCGTACATCGGCACCGAGATTGTCGACGAAGATCCCGTGGCCGGGTCTGTGACTCTGATGACAACACAGGCCGGGCCGCGCACGAGCGTCATGCCGGGAAACTGGGTTGGGCGGTCAGTGCAGGCCGTGACGGTGTAGCTGTCGGGCAGTTGGAGCTTTCCATCGCGCAATGCCTGGCTGGATTCCCATTTCGTAGCTGAGGCAACAATGATGGCTGCGTCTGAGGGACTGTCGATGGTTAGGACCCTGCCGCCGGTTCCTTGGTCGATGGAGATGGGGCTCTTCCAAGCCCCGTAATTCGTTCCACCATTTGCCGTGTAGGGGTAGCCGTCGGTGGAGTCTGTTATTGGCCACTTGTAGTTCGGAGGACTCCCTAGCCAGGCTAAGGAGGACACTCCGGAGACCTTCGGGGCGTCGGGGCTGGTGGTCGCGTTTCCGCTCCAAGCATCTTGACACCCTAAATTGGAGCCCAGACCTGGTTCAGTCGATGTGTTCGACGATTCCGGTGCGGGTGCGAGTTTGTTGGGCACCGTGCATGCCGCGGTTGCCAACAGCACAGCCAGCACAGCCAGCACATCGACCAGCGAAACGCGTACCCGCATGGCGAACCACCCCCGGCAAACATACAAGGACCAGTATCTTTACAACAGGCCCGGCGGGTAGCTTGCAAATTGCAATTGGTGGAACCTAAGAGGGATTCGCCACCTAGCGTCTGTCTCGGGTACCGGGCCAAATGTTAGCTCTACGCCTCAACTCCGGCTATTCCCAGGACGTGGGCATAGTTTTCTTCGAGGGTGGGCCTGGAGACGGCTAGGCGCCTAATCGCGATTCGAACGACATCAACCGCGACGATACTGGTGACACGAACCAGGGGATATTCTTCCTCAACCACTTCCCAGCGCGCTTCGGGGATCGTGTGTGTGAGGACGTCCCCGTAAAACATCCCGGTAGGGCGGGCAAGCCGTACCAGGGATTCTCTGTCGTCGGCACCGTCGATGAGATCGTCAATCGCGACAAGGCTGCCGGGTGTCCGCGGCAGCGTCTGACCTCGTCCTCGGAGATATTTGAGCAGATCCTCGTAGCCGCCAACGTTGGTTAGTGGTGCCGACGATTCCGTACTTGCCGGCTTGTATTCGGCGTATCTTCTCGGCATCCCTGCCGGCAGCTTTTGCAGCGGTTCGGCGGAATCGTCAGGGGTGATCATGGCCTAAAGCTACTCCCCTGTATGTGCTGCGAATAGCATCCCGGCAGTGACCGCAAGGGGAACCCTTCGACCCAGCAGCAGCCTTGACATTTAGTCGAACATATATTCGAATGTAGGCATGAGATGGGACGCACAAGCACTTGAGCGCGGCGATTCCCCGGCCGCCCTTTCCGCCGATTCGCCAGCCGCACCAGCCCTGCTGCCGCTGGCCGGGCTGGTGCGGTCCGTGTCCACCCCGGAATTTGCCGGGATCACCTTCCATGAGGTCACCGCCAAATCGGTGCTCAACAAGGTGGTCGCCGGTTCGCGGATGCCGTTCGAGTGGACCATCAACCCCTACCGCGGCTGCAGCCATGCCTGCGTCTACTGCTTCGCCCGGAAGAGCCACACCTATCTGGACTTCGACGCCGGCCTGGACTTTGAGAGCCAGGTGGTGGTCAAGATCAACGCCGCCGAGATCCTGCGCAAGGAACTGGCCAAGCCGTCCTGGCGGCACGAGCACGTGGCCCTCGGCACCAACACGGACCCGTACCAGCGCGCCGAGGGCCGCTATCAGCTCATGCCCGGCATCATCGGTGCCCTCGCCGACTCCGGCACTCCCCTGTCCATCCTCACCAAGGGCACGCTCCTGGCCCGTGACATACCGCTGCTGAAGCATGCCGCGGCCCAGGTGCCCGTGGGGGTGGGCATTTCGCTGGCCATGACCAACGAAGAGCTGTCCGAAGCCGTGGAACCGGGCACGCCGGGGCCGCGGGCACGGCTGAAGCTCATTTCCCGGTTGCGGGAGGCCGGTCTGCCCTGCGGCGTCATGGCCATGCCCATCCTGCCGTGGCTCTCGGACAGCGACGACGCCCTCGACTCCCTCTTCGGCGCCCTGGCGGCGGCCGGCGCCACAGGCGTCACGGCCGGCGCGCTGTACCTGAAACCGGGCACCCGTGAATGGTTTATGCAGTGGATCGCCCGCGAACATCCGCAACTGGCCGGCAAGTACCGTCGCCTGTACGGCAGCGGGTCCTATGCGTCCAAGGAGTACCGGGCGTGGCTGGCCGGCCGTATCCGCTACTTCAAGGACCTGCACGGCTTTTCCGGCTCGCAGGGATTCAGCCACAGGGATCTTGACGGCGGCAACGACCACGACGATGCCCGCCAGGAAGAAGCCCAGTACCCGGCCGGAAGCATCCCGGACACTGCCGGGCACGCGGGCGCCCTGCGCGCCGGCCACGCGGGCACAGCCCACACCGACGCAGCCCGTTCCAGCTCGGCCCAGCCCACGCTGTTTTGAAGCCCGCTCCACCTCAGCGCGCGGTGAACCTGGAACGCGGTGAACCTGGAGCGCCGCGGGCCTAGAGTGCCTTAACCGCGCCCAGCACCCTGGCCAGCGATTCCTTGGCGTCCCCGAACAGGAGCGTGGTCTTGGGATCGTGCAGGAGCTCGTTCTCGATGCCGGCAAACCCCGGGCGCATCGACCGCTTCAGGAACACGACCTGCTGGGCCTGCACCACCTCCAGGATCGGCATCCCGTAAATCGGTGAACCGGGGGAAGACTTGGCCGCGGGGTTGACGACGTCATTGGCGCCGACCACCAGCGCGACATCCGTGGTCGCGAACTCGGGATTGACTTCGGCCAGCTCCCGCAGTGACTCGTACGGCACGTCGGCCTCGGCCAGCAGCACGTTCATGTGGCCCGGCATGCGTCCCGCCACAGGGTGAATGGCAAACACCACGTCCACACCGCGGGCGGCCAAGGCTGTGGCGAGCTCCGCCACGGTGTGCTGGCCCTGCGCCACGGCGAGTCCGTAGCCGGGAACGATCACCACCCGCTGGGCGTAGCCGAGCTGGACGGCAACGTCCTCCGGCGACGAGCAACGCACGGGCCGGTCGCTCAGGGCGGTGGAACCCGCCGTCGAGCCGCCTTTGAACGCCCCGAACAGGATGCCGGCGACTCCGCGTCCCATGGCCGAGGCCATGACCTTGGTCAGGATTGTGCCGCTCGCGCCGACCAGCGTCCCGGCAACGAGGAGCAGGACATTCCCCAGGACCACGCCGGAGGCTGCCACCGCCAGTCCCGTGAAGGCGTTCAGCAGGGAGATCACGATCGGCACGTCCGCGCCGCCGACGGGCAACACCAGGAGCAGCCCGGCGGCGAGCCCCAGGCCCAGCAGCGCGAGCGACCAGCCGAGCGACCCGATCAGGACCACCAGCGCTCCCGAGATGACTGCCCCCAGCAGGACGGCCCCCATGACCCAGGGCATGCCGGGAAACAGCAGCGGGCGGGTGCTGATGAGTTCCTGCAGCTTGCCCACAGTCACTGCGGAGCCGGCGAAGGACACCGCGCCCACCAGCATGGTGAAGACCACGGCCAGGCGGACCCAGGGGTCCTCGTTGTGGCCAAGTTCCAGTACGGCGACGAGTGCGGCGGCCCCGCCTCCGACGCCGTTGAAGAGCGCCACCAGTTGGGGCATCTGGGTCATCTGCACCCGCCGGGCCACGGGGACGGCAATCACGGAGCCCACGACTATGGCCACGAGGATGAGCGGAATATTTTCCAGCCGCGCCGAGAAGAACACGGTGATGACGGCGAGGAGCGCCCCGGCGGCACCGATGGCGTTGCCGCGGCGGGCGGTCCGTGGCGAGCTAAGGCCCTTGAGCGCCAGGATGAAGCAGACGGCCGCCGCAAGGTAGAGCAGCGCTGTCCATTCGGGGGTCAGGAGACTCATCGGCCCTCCCCCGCCGCGTCGCTTGCGCTCCCGTCGTTGGGGTGTCCTGCTCCCGCTGTTCCGCCAGCTGGGGCGGTGCCGGTTCGTGCGGGGGTGCGCGGCCGCTTGTGGGCGCTGAACATCTCAAGCATCCGGTCCGTGACCACGAAGCCGCCCACGAGGTTGACGGTTGCCAGGACCACGGCCAGGAGCGCGATGCCAAGCACCCACGGGTCGCTGGCCGCTCCGGCCACGATGATGGCGCCGACCAGGATGATGCCGTGGATGGCGTTGGCGCCGGACATCAGCGGTGTGTGCAGCTTGCTGGTGACCTTGGAGACGACTTCGAAGCCGACGAACACTGCCAGCACTACCACTGTCAGCAACGCGACCGGGCCCATCATGCCTCCGTTTCCAGTGCTGCCGCGGTGGGGGCATGCCGCACGGCGCCGCCGTGGGTCAGGCACGTTCCGGCGACCACGTCGTCGTCGAAGTCCGGGGCCACCAAGCCGCCGTCGGTCATGAGGGCGAGGAAGTTGCTGACGTTCCGGGCGAAAAGCCGGGAGGCATCCGACGGCATGGCGGATGCCGCGTCCTGCAGGCCCACGAGCGTGACCGACCCGCCGTCGACCGGCACCTGGACGTCCTGGCCGGCGATCACGCCTTCGACGTTGCCTCCGGACTCCGCGGCGAGGTCGACGACGACCGACCCGGCCCGCATGCTGGCCACCATAGCGGTGGTCACCAGCAAGGGAGCGGGCCGGCCCGGGATGGCCGCCGTCGTGATCAGGATGTCCGCTGCAGCGACGTGCGGGGCAAGGAGGCTGCGCTGGCGTTGCGCCCGGTCCTCGCCGAGGGCACGGGCGTATCCTCCGGTTCCTTCGGCCGCCGCGTCCACGTCCAGATTGATGAAAGTGCCACCCATCGAGGCGACCTCGTCTGCAGAGGCGGCCCGGATGTCGTTGGCTGACACCCGGGCGCCGAGCCGCTTCGCCGTGCCGATCGCCTGCAGCCCGGCGACACCGGCCCCGAGGACCAGCACCCTCGCCGGCGGGACAGTCCCCGCGGCGGTCATGTAGAGCGGGAAGAACCGCGGGTACCGCACTGCGGCTTCCAGCACCGCGCGGTAGCCGGTGACCAGGGACTGCGAGCTGAGTGCGTCCATGGACTGTGCCCGGGAAATCCGCGGAAGCAGCTCCAGGGCGAACGAGGTGATCCCGGCGGCGGCCAGCGCGCGGACAGTCCGCAGTTCCGTGGCCGGCGACGCCAGGCCGATGGTGACTGTGCCGGGCCGAAGCCGGGCCGCGGCCTCCGGGGTGATGGGGCGGACATGCAGCAGGACGTCGAGGGCCTCGAACGGGAGTTCGGAGATCACGGTGGCGCCGGCCTCTTTGAAGGCGGCGTCCGCAAACCCTGCTTCGGTTCCGGCACCGCTCTCCACCAGGAGATGGAGCCCGAGGGCTGTCAGTTGCTGGACCGTCTCCGGTGTGGCCGCAACGCGGCGTTCTCCGGCTCGCTGCTCTCGTCCGACACCGACCTGCACGGGCCACTCCTCTCGATTGCGTTCAGAGTAGGCACATGCCTGACGGTTTGGCGAGAGGTGGGCTTCCGGAGCCCGTCGGCGCGTCCGGGTCAGCGGGTAAGGCCAGCTCCCGCTCCGCGCGGCCCGGCGGCCCGGACTGCTGCCAGGAGGGCTTCGACGATGGGGAAGTCCGCCGGGATCCATGGCAGGCCCAAGACCTCCGCCGGGTTGCGGAGGTCGAGCCAGCGCAGTTCGTCGTGGTCTTCCAGCGGCCTGGGCTCGCCCTCAGCGAGTTCGGCGAACCAGACCCTCATCGCCGCCTTCTCGTTGAGCGGCCAGCCCGTGGCGGTCTCCGCGGGCAGCTCGGACCCGAGCCGCACCAGCACGCCCAGTTCCTCGCGGAGCTCGCGGTGCAGGGCCTCTTCGGCTGCCTCGCCCGGCTCCACCTTTCCGCCCGGAAACTCCCACATTCCGGCAAACTGCGGCGGCGCCGTGCGCCGCGCCACAAGGAGCATGCCCGGTTCGGCCAGGGAGTCCACTACTGCGCCGCCGACGACGCCAATGAGTCCAGTCACGCCCCCAAGTCTAAGGCGCTCCTGGTACCGCGTCGGGGGCGGGACCGCGTCACGGGCGGGTCCGGGAGCGGGAACCGCGAGCGGCAGGGTAAGGGAGAATGGTGGAGGCGGCCGCGCAGACCGGTTGCGGCCGGTTGCGGAATATTCGGCGCCGCCTCCCAGTTCTTAAAAGCATATTTATCTGTCCGATCCCTCCGGATCCTCCCGGAAAATCTCCCCGAAAAGACGAATGACAACCACCACATACGCCCCGGCGCCGTCCAAGACCGGCACCCGTCACGTTGCCCTGGCCATCATTGCCCTGGCGATGGGCGGATTCGGCATCGGCACCACAGAATTCACCATGATGGGCCTGCTCAAGGAGATCGAACAGGGCCTGAACATCAGCACGCCCGAGGCCGGTCACCTTATTTCGGCCTACGCCCTCGGCGTCGTGAT
Organism: Arthrobacter sp. ok362; assembly: GCF_900102785.1. Taxonomy (GTDB): domain Bacteria; phylum Actinomycetota; class Actinomycetes; order Actinomycetales; family Micrococcaceae; genus Arthrobacter. The sequence goes on along the minus strand of NZ_FNGC01000001.1, from coordinate 488,260 downwards.
CGGCGCGCCGGTGCTCGCCGCCGTCGGGGCCAAACTCCCGCGGAAGTATCTGGCCCTGGGGCTCATGCTCTTCTTCAGCATCGCCAACCTCAGTTCCTTCCTCGCCCCGGACTACGGCTCCATGCTGGTGTCCCGGTTCGCCGCGGGACTGCCCCACGGCGCCTTCTTCGGGGTCGCGGCCGTGATTGCCGCCTCCTTGGTGGCGCCGACCAAGCGGGGTTGGGCGATTTCGATGGTCATGGCCGGGCTGACGGTGTCCAACGTCATCGGCGTCCCCTTCGCTACCTGGCTGGGCCAGAGCTACGGGTGGCGGCTCCTGTTCCTGCTGGTGGGCCTGATCGGCATCATTACGCTCGCCATGCTGTGGAAGTTCGTCCCGTTCCAGAAGCCGCACGCAGATGCCAGCTTCCGCCGTGAGCTCGGCGCGCTCAAGCGGCTCCAAGTGTGGCTTGCCATCCTGGTCGGCATCGTCGGCTTCGGCGGTTTCTTCGCGACCTACACCTACATTTCGCACACCATGACCTCCGTGGCCGGCGTCCCCGCGCCCTGGCTGCCGCTGGTCGTGGCGCTGTACGGCGCGGGCATGGTGCTGGGCAACATCGTGGGCGGCCGGATCGCCGATAAGTCCGTCATGGGCACGATCTACTGGGTGCTGCCCGGCACGGCGGTGGCACTGGTGGTCTATGCCGTTGGCGTCCATTGGGCCTGGTCCGCGCTGGTCATGGTGTTCGTGGTTGGCGCCGCCGGGTCCATGCTGGTTCCGGCCCTGCAGACCAGACTTCTGGATGCGTCCCCCGACGCACCGTCGCTGGCCTCCTCGCTCAACCATGCGGCGCTCAACGTCGCCAATGCCCTGGGCGCCTTCCTGGGCGGCCTTGTGATCGCCTGGGGCTGGGGCTACGTCGCGCCCGCGCTCGTAGGTGCGGTCCTGGCCGTACTGGGGCTCGGGGTCGCTGCCATCAGCGGCGTTGTGGAACGCAGGCGGCCGCTGGCCTCCTAGCCGCACCTTGGCCGCGGCAAAGCGGCAGGGCAATAGGCGGGCATGCTCAAACAGAACGGCAGTCCTGTCCAGTGTTGAACTGGACAGGACTGCCGTTTTCTTTAGGGCTGTTGTTTTGTATAGGGCTGGGCTGGCGTGGCGGGCGGCTCAGGGGGCGCTGACGCGCTGCACGTCCGGTTCCAGGTAGATGACCCGGGCAATCGGGACGGCTTCACGGACCCGGACCTCTGCGTCATCAATCGCCTTCGCAATGTCCTCGCCTGAGTCCGAACGGCCGATGCTGATCTTGGCAGCCACCAGCAGCTCCTCAGGGCCAAGGTGCATGGTCTTGAGGTGAATGACGCTGCTGCCGCCGGCTTCGATCGCGCTGCGGATCTTGGCGACGTCATCGCGGGTGGCCGACTCGCCCAGCAGCAGGGACTTGGTTTCCATGGCCAGCACCACAGCGATCGCCACGAGCAGCAGACCGATCATCGCGGTGCCGAGGGCGTCCCAGATGCCGTTCCCGGTCAGGAGCGTCAGGCCCACGCCGAAGAGCGCGAACACCAGGCCCACGAGGGCGCCGAAATCCTCAAGCAGGATCACCGGCAGTTCCGGCTGCTTGGCATTGCGGATGAACTTGATCCAGCTTTGCTTTCCCCGGAGGGGGTTGGATTCGATGATCGCTGTCCGGAACGAGAAGGACTCGGCAACGATTGCGCCGATCAGGACGGCAAGCGGCACCCACCAAAAGTCTCCTTCGATGGCGTGCGGGTGCTGGATTTTCCCCCAGGCCTCATACAGTGCGAACAGGCCGCCGACACTGAAGAGCACAATCGAGACAATGAAGGCGTAGATGTACCGCTCACGGCCGTAGCCGAAGGGGTGCTCGGGGCTGGCCTTCCGCTGCGCGCGCTTGCCGCCGACCAAAAGCAGCAACTGGTTGCCGGAGTCTGCGAGCGAGTGAATGGCCTCGGCCAGCATGGACGAGGACAGCGTCAGAAAGTAGGCGACGAACTTCAAAACGGCGATGGTCAGGTTTGCGGCCAGTGCCGCGAAAATCGCCTTGGTACCGCCATTTGCAGCCACGTGAGCTTCTCCTTATGGGGTTCTTCCGGGGTGTACGCGAACACCAGAAGAACCCAGCGCCCACAAGGAATACCGTACCCGTTTCCGGGCTGGCGCCGAACCGCGGCAGGGCAACTGGGCCACGTAACGATTGGGTAGTCCCCTGCTGACAAGTAATCCGCCCTATGTTAGCTTGAAGCCATATTCGGGATCCACAATTTGGATGCCGACGAATATGTAGGAGGAGACATGGGCTTTCTTGGCTGGATCATTCTCGGACTCATAGTAGGTGCAATCGTCAAGGCAGTCATGCCCGGCAGGGTCGGCGGCGGCTGGATTACCAGCCTCGCGCTCGGCGTCGTCGGCGCAATTGTCGGCGGCTGGATCGGGGACCTTCTGTTCGGCGGGGGCAAGATGGAATTCTGGAATCTTGGTTCCTGGCTCCTGGCCATTGTCGGTGGCCTCGCGGTTGCGGGCATTTACGGCGCCATCACAGGGCGCAACAAGACCTCATAGATTTCCACAGCACTGACCGCACACTTCGCGTGAAGCGGCAGTGACAGTACGACGGCGGGGCCCACCTTTCGGTGGGCCCCGCCGTTGTTTAGCTGCTTCCCGCGGGATTTCCCCGCCGGACGGGCCGGCTCTTTGCAGGGCCGCTAGGACGCCTGCTGGGAGCGGGCGCTGGCGTAGAGGCAGACGGTGGCGGCGGTGCCGAGGTTCAGGCTTTCCGCTCCCCCATAGACCGGGACGGCCACCCGGTGGTCGGCCAGCGCGATCTCGTCCTCGGACAGGCCCTGGGCCTCGTTACCGAAGAGCCAGGCTGTGGGCTTTTCCAGCGCGTAGACCGACTCGGCGGCGGAGGCCCCCAGGCGGCGGGCGGCGTTCTCGTCCTGGAGACGGTCCAGGTTCAGCTGGCCGTACCCGTCTGCGGCGAGCACGCCGATTCCCCGTTCTTTGCAATGGGCCGCGAGCTCCGCCACGTCGGCGCCGAGGACGATCGGCAGATGGAAGAGGGATCCCGCCGTCGAACGGACCGCCTTGGGGTTGTAGATATCGACGCTGGAGCCGGTCAGGATTACAGCGTCGGCGCCGGCGGCGTCGGCCGCGCGCAGGACGGTTCCGGCGTTGCCGGGGTCGCGGACCTGGCACAGGACCGCGACCAGCTGGGGGCCCGCGTCCAGCACCTGATCGAGGCCGACGTCCAGGAAACCGCAGACCGCGAGGACGCCCTGCGGGGTGACCGTGTCCGCCATCGCGGCGAGCACTTCGTCGGTGGCGAGGTACGCGGTGGTGTCCTCCGCGAGTGTCTCCAGATCCGGGTGCCGGTCCAGGCAGGACTCGCTCGCGTAGACCTCATAGACGATGCCGGGCTCCCCCGCGGCAATCCGCTTCTGATGCAGCTTCAGCGCCTCGCGCACGGCCTGCGGCCCCTCCGCGAGGAACTCACGGCGCTTTAAACGGGCCGGGCGCCCGGCAAGTTGTGCCACCTTCCTCACCCGATCAGCTCGGGGGTTGGAAAGTGGAAAGTCTTGCGGGCGCCCGGTTTCGTTCATATAAGAACCTTAGTTGCTCTCGCAGCCGGCTCTTGAACGTTGCAGTCTTTCAACCGCGGCAGGAACTACTTTGCGGCCTCGTCGGCAGCCACCTTGGCAGCAGGCTTCTTCGCGGGAGCCTTCTTGGCAGCCTTCGGAGCCGGAGCGGCTTCAGCCTGGACGGCCGGAGCGGACGTGTCGGCGGGCAGCGAGTCCTTGGCGACCTTGACCAGCGCGGCGAAGGCGTTGGCGTCGGAAACGGCAAGCTCGGCCAGCATACGGCGGTCAACCTCAACCTCAGCGGCCTTCAGGCCCTGGATCAGTCGGTTGTAGGTCAGGCCGTTGGCGCGGGATGCAGCGTTGATGCGCTGGATCCAAAGACGGCGGAAGTCGCCCTTCTTCTTCTTGCGGTCGCCATAGCTGTACACAAACGAGTGCAGCAGCTGCTCTTTTGCCTTGCGGTACAGGCGTGAACGCTGTCCGCGGTAGCCCTTTGCGCGTTCGAGGATAACCCGGCGCTTCTTGTGGGCGTTAACCGCCCTCTTCACACGTGCCACGTGCGTACTCCTTAGAAAATTCTGATCCCAAGCGTCTACTGCCGGAACGGTCCGGCTGGCCTGAGAAGCCTTTTTGGTAGTTGACTGCTGCCAAGTGGCGGACAGTCAGAGAACTTGGAACTTAGATGCCGAGCATCTTCCGGATGACCTTGGCGTCGCCCTTGAAGACGATCTTGTCGCCGGCAAGGCGACGGGTCAGCCGGGAGGACTTGTGCTCGAGGTAGTGGCGGCGGTTGGCCTGCTGGCGGCGCAGCTTGCCGCTACCGGTCAGCTTGAAGCGCTTCTTAGCACCGCTGTGGGTCTTCATCTTCGGCATGGGAACCGATCTCCTTACGTATCCGCAGAAAAGTCTGCAGCTCTTTCGTGCAGCCGCCCCTGCGGGCGGCATGCTGGTTGCCTACTGCCGGACATTGCTGTCCGGCAGCCGTGAACTAGTTGGTCTTCTTGCTGCCAGGCTTGGCGGCAGCCCGGGGGGCGGCCGGCCGTGCGGCGGGCTTCGGCGCTGAAGGCCTCGGCACCGGCTTCGGAGCAGCAACCGGCTTCGGTGCCGCCGCCGGAGCGGCCGGAGCAGCTGCCTTTTCCTCGGGAGCCTTGGCTGCTGCCGGCTTCTCGGCGGCCTTCGGAGCCGCGGGAGCCTTGGCTGCTGCCGGCTTCTCGGCGGCCTTCGGAGCCGCGGGAGCCTTGGCTGCTGCCGGCTTCTCGGCGGCCTTTGGAGCTTCGGGAGCCTTGGCTGCTGCCGGCTTCTCGGCCACCTTGGGAGCAGCCGCCTTCGGTGCTTCCTGGGCAGGAGTCTCCTCGGCCTTGGTCGCTTCGACCGGAGCCTCGTCGGCCTTGGTCTCCTCGACCTTGGCTTCTTCGACCTTGGCCTCCTCGACCGGGGCCTCCGTTGCGGGAGCCTCCGGCGATACGACGTAGCCTTCCGGCAGGAGGTCGGACAACGTCTGGGTCAGCGGGGCGTTGCCACCGGAGACATCGACGCGCCCCGAAGCCTTGGCTTCGTTCTCAGCCTTGGCCTCTGCGCGCTGCGTTGCGCGGCGGGCCTCTGCCTTGGCTTCAGCCTTGTTCTTCAGCGGGCCAACCACCATGACCATGTTGCGGCCATCGATCCGCGGGCTGGACTCCACCACACCAACTTCGGCGACGTCGTCGGCGAAGCGCTGGAGCAGTCGGATGCCCATCTCGGGGCGCTGCTGCTCACGGCCGCGGAACTGGATCATGGCCTTGACCTTGTCGCCGGCACCGAGGAAGCGGAGCGCGTGGCCGCGCTTCGTCTCGTAGTCGTGAGTGTCGATCTTCAGGCGGAAGCGGATTTCCTTCAGGACCGTGTTGGTCTGGTTCTTCCGGGCCTCGCGTGCCTTGACGGCGGCTTCGTACTTGTACTTGCCGAAGTCCATCAGCTTGCACACCGGAGGCTTCGCCTGCGGTGCAACTTCAACGAGATCAAGATCGGACTCGGCAGCCAAACGCAGGGCATCCTCAATACGGACAATTCCTACTTGTTCGCCTGCAGGGCCGACCAGCCGCACCTCGGGGACGCGGATACGCTCATTGATTCTTGGCTCGCTAATGTTAAAGCTCCTGTGTTCGTGAGGGGTATTCCACCGGCAAAAAGAGAAGGCCCCCAATTGCCGGAGCAATCGAAGGCCTCGAGATCGGAGCTGCCGCCCTCAATGAGGCGGCATGCACTTCCTGCGGACCGGAGTCCGAGGAGGTGCCCGACCAGGTACCCGGCAACCTTGACTCCCGGAGGGAGGGGCTTCCCGAAGGAAGTTTCGCGGCTGACGCGGGTGGGAGAGAACTCCGCTTGCAAACTAAAGTCAACTCTACAGAAAGATACCCGCTCCACGCACATGTGCGTCGCCGGGCGCCACCTTCTGGCTTCAACTTCAGCCAGAAGCACTGCATTCAATATAAGCCTGAGAATAACGACATTTAGTCGGTCTGTGACAAGCTTACCAGCATGAGCACATCAGATCGTAATTCCCACGTCTTCGAGCCCGCAGCCGCCCAGGCCGACGTCTCGCAGCAGATCCGCGACATCTCAGAAGTCCCCGCAATCGAGGTCATCACCACCGCCGCCGTGCACCTGATGAGCGCCGCCGCGGTAAAGCTCGGCCTCGCCGCCGAGGAAAATGCCCAGGAACTCAAGGACCTGGACGAGGCCCGCAAACTGATCACCGCCCTTGCCGGTTTGGTGACCGCGGCGGCGCCGGAAATCGGCTCACAGCACGCGGGACCGTTGCGCGATGGACTCCGCTCGCTCCAGCTGGCCTTCCGCGAGGAATCGAGCATTCCCGATGCTCCTGGCAAGGGCCCGGGCGAGAAGTACACCGGCCCGGTCAACTAGGCACAAAACGTCAGCCATAAGCGGCGGCGGGCGGACCACTTAGGTCCGCCCGCCGCCGTCGTCGTTAACGCCCTTGCTGTGCGGGTGCCTCAGGCGGTATGCGGTCAGACGTGGGCCAGGCGGCGGCGCCGCGCGTGCTGCAGGACGAGTCCCACCAGGCAGAGGGCCACGCCCGCCAGCCCCACGGACACGAAGCCGGCTGAGGGGCCGATGAGGTCGATGAACAGTCCGGCAAGCGGCGCACCCAGAGCCACTCCGCCGGTGAGCGATGAACCGTACCAGCCCATCGCCTCGCCGCGTCGGCTTTCGTCAACCAGTTCGGCCACCTTTTCCGAGGCCGCGGACAACACCGGCGCGCACAGCAGACCCGGCAGCAACGCGAGCAGGCTCAGCGTCCAGACGTCGGTCGCAAAGGCCATCGGGACGGTCAGCGCTGACATCCCCAACAACAGGAGGATCGGGGAAATGGGCCGGTGCATGGCGCCGTAGAGGATGCCGCCCACCACCGAGGCCGCACACCAGAAGAGGAACACGATGCCGATTTCGGACTCATGGCCGCCGGTCTGGAGGGCCGCGACGATGCCGACGTCGGTGCCGCTGAGGACCATGCCCGCACCGGCCGCGACAGCGAATACGGCAGCCACGGCGGCCGTGAACCAGCTGAAGTTGTGGATGACTCGGTGTCGCAGGCCGGAGCGCCGCTGGCGCCGTTCCTCGGCGGCGGCTGCCAGGGGTGCCAGTTCGGCTGCGGCCTCCTGCAGGTGGGCCGGCGCGGCGGCGACGACGGCGGCTTCCGCGCATTCCAGTTCCTGCGCCTCGAGCCCGGCATCGGGAGAAGCACTCCGGGTGGGCGGGTTGAACCACATGAGGAAGAGTCCCGAGACGGATGTCGCCACTCCCACTACTGTCAGGCCCAGGACGGACTGTCCGCTGGTGGCGACGACGGCTCCGACAGCGGGGCCGATCATGAAGACCAGTTCGGTGGCGATGGCGTCCAGGGTGAAGGCCGTGCGGCGCTGTTCCCCGGGGGCCAGCACGCCGAGTGACTGCCGCACCACACTGAAGATGGGCAGGGTCAGGAGGCCTCCGATGAACACCAGGGGCAGCAGGACCTCGTAGGAGACGTGCGGCACGATCGACCAGATGACGGTCTCGGAGACGACGGACGGAATGAGCGCCTTACGCAGCCCCACGGTGTCGACCCGGCGGCCGCGCCAGGGCGCTCCGACGGCGATTCCGATCGTCATCACGGCGGCGGCTGCGCCGGCGGCCGCGTAGCCCTGGCCGAGGGTCAGGACGATGTGCAGGGTCAGCAGGACGCCGGCCGCCGAGTGCGGTATGCGGGCGATCATGCCGACCAATAGGAGCCGCCTGATGGGCCGGACGGCCAGCAGCTGACGGTAAAGCGCGAAATTCACGGACTACATCCTTCTGGTACTGCCCACGGCAGCACCGGGAAGTCCCCCCGTTGGGCCGTCAGCTATGGTGCTGCGCGCTGCAGCTTGACCTCGATCGAATCAACCCGCTCGGCAAAGATTTCATTCCGGGCCCAGGCGTTGTTGAGGCCAGCGACGATGGACTGCACGCCGGCGGCGTCGAGCCCGTCTTCAAGGTAGAGGACCACACGGAGTTCCGGGCCGGCGCCCCCACCGGGGAGCCGCCTGCCATCGGCCGTGGCCGAGGCAACTCCTCCCCCCGGATGAATTTCAACACGGCGGACCGCAGGAAAGCTAACCGCGCCCTCCCCGAGGGCCGCTGCGAGGTCGGGATCGGCGTACGACGGCGTCCAGTTCTGCTGCTGGGCGAGGGCCCATACCGCCGGCCGGCGCACCACGAACGTCAGGTCGGAGCCGGGATCGAGCACCAGCAACTCGGCGCCTTCCGCGACCGCGGACAGGGCGGCCCGGGCCGCGTACACGGCGACCGGCCTGGCCTCCGGATGCCACGCCTTCAGTGACGCCGCCGAGGTGAACACCGGCATGGCCGTCCGTCCGTCCGGCGCCTTGAGCGTCACGAGGGCCATGTCGGCCTGTTTGTCCGAGTGCAGCTGGTCCCCGTGCAGTTTGTTCTCTTGCGGGCGCGTGACGGCTTCGCCCTCTTCGGCGAGCTGGGCGAGGATTGGCACGAACACCCGGGCGGTGGCAAGCGCGGCAACCACGGCGGCTTCGTCGCCCGCGCCGGAGGCGAGGTCGGCCAAAGCCGCAAGGTAGCCGGCGTCGGCGGTGCCGTCGTCGTCCTCGAAATTGTGGATCTTTGCGTCATCGCCGGACAGGCTGCGGCCAGCCCAAGGTTGGCCGGCGGAGTCTGTGGCCCCGCCGGCGCCGGCAAGGGCGGCCGCGATGTGTCCGGGCAGATGCCGGACCGGACCTGCCCCCGTGCCAGGCTGTGCTCCGTTGTGGGGATCGTGGGTGTGCGTCATGGGGCACTGACCGCCTAGCGGCGGCCGGCGGCGTCGAGGGCCTCAGGCAGTGTGAAGTTGCCGTTGTAGAGGGCCTTGCCGATGATGGCGCCCTCGACGCCGAGCGGCACCAGGGAACGCAGGACCAATAGGTCCTCAAGGCTGGAAATGCCGCCGGAAGCGACCACAGGTTTTCCTGTCTTCTCGACCATCTGGCGCAGGAGTTCGACGTTGGGGCCCTGGAGCGTGCCGTCCTTGGTCACATCGGTCACGACGTACCGGGCGCAGCCGGCGTCCTCGAGGCGGCCGAGCACATCCCAGAGGTCCCCGCCTTCCTTGGTCCAGCCCCGGCCGGCGAGCGTGGTTCCGCGGACATCCAGGCCGACGGCGATTTTCTCGCCGAAGCGTTCGATCACCCGGGCCGTCCACTCGGGGTTCTCCAGTGCCGCGGTGCCCAGGTTCACGCGGGCGACGCCGAGGTCGAGGGCTTTCTCAAGGGATTCGTCGTCGCGCAGGCCGCCGGAGAGCTCCACCTTGATATCGAGCCGCGCAACGACCTCGCGCAGGAGCTCGGCGTTGGAGCCGCGCCCGAACGCCGCGTCCAGATCGACCAGATGCACCCACTCGGCCCCCTGCTGCTGCCAGTTGAGGGCGGCCTCCAGCGGAGTGCCGTAGCTCGTCTCGCTGCCGGCTTCGCCCTGTACGAGCCGGACGGCCTGGCCGTTGACGACGTCGACGGCGGGCAGGAGCTCAAGTACGGGCAGCGGGGTTTCGGTGGTCATCGTGGAGTCCTCAGCTTGGGGATGGTCGTTGGGAGCGGGGCCGTCAGGACGCCGGCAGGGTCAGGAGGTAGGCGGCCAGCAGCGACATTCCGGCCAGGATGTAGAAAACGATCTGCACCCAGAGCGGACTTTTCTGCTGCCGGAAGGAGAGCGCGCCGCCAACCAGCAGGCCTGCGACGCCCATGAGTACCAGGGACCACATCTAGGCGGTCCCTTCCGGGGCTGCGGTTCGTTCGGGGGGCGCGGGGCGCAGGCCTTGGACCCAGTTGCGCAGCAGCCGGGCGCCGGCGTCGCCGGATTTCTCCGGGTGGAACTGGGTGGCGCACAGCGGGCCGTTTTCCACAGCCGCGATGAACGGGGCGCCGTGGTCGGACCAGGTCACCAGCGGCGCCGTCATCCGCGGTTGGATGACGTCGAAGTCCCAGTTCTGGACACCGTAGGAGTGCACGAAGTAGAAGCGCTCGCCCTCGACCCCGGCGAACAGCCTGGACCCCTCCGGGACGGAGACGGTGTTCCAGCCCATGTGGGGCACGACGTCGGCAGGCAACAGCTCAACCTTGCCAGGCCACTCCCCCATGCCCTCGGCTTCGGTGCCATGTTCGACGCCGGCCTCGAACAGCACCTGGAGCCCGACGCAGATGGCCAGCACGGGGCGGCCTCCGGCGACACGGCGGCCGATCATGCGGATGGCGTCAACGGCTTTGAGTTCGCGCATGACGGTTTCGAAGGCGCCGACACCGGGGACGACGAGGCCGTCGGCGTTGAGGACATCTTCAGGCTTCGAGCTGAGGATGACTTCGGCGCCGGCCCGCTCCAGCGCGCGGACGGCGGACCGGACATTCCCGGAGCCGTAGTCCAGCACCGTAACAGTTGGCTTGCCCTCCGGTGACACCGGCTTGGTCGCGGCAGCGGGATCGATGATGGCCCCGTCGCGGAGCAGCGGGCCGGTCACAAAGCACCCTTTGTGGACGGGATGCCCTCGACGCGGGGATCCGGTTCGACAGCTGCGCGCAGCGCCCGGGCAAAGGCTTTGAACTGGGCCTCGACGATGTGGTGGGGGTCTCGCCCGGCAGTGACGTTCATGTGCAGGCAGATCCCGGCGTGCAGCGTGATCGCCTCGAACACGTGGCGGGTCAGGGAGCCCGTAAAGTGGCCGCCGATCAGGTGGTATTCCTGGCCTGCCGGCTCCCCGGCGTGGACCAGGTAGGGACGGCCGGAGACGTCTACGACGGCTTGCGCGAGGGCCTCATCCAGGGGCACTGTCGCCTCGCCGAACCGGCGGATCCCGGCCTTGTTGCCCAGGGCGGTCCGCAGAACCTCGCCGAAGGTGATGGCCACGTCCTCGACAGTGTGGTGCACATCGATGTGGGTGTCACCGGTGGCCTTGACGGTCATGTCAATCAAGGAGTGCTTGCTGAGGGCTGTCAGCATGTGGTCGTAGAACGGGACCGACGTGCTGATGTCTGAAACGCCGGTGCCGTCCAGGTTGATCTCGACCAGGACCGAGGACTCACTGGTGGTCCGTTCCATGCGTGCGGTCCGGCCCTCGGCGGCGGTGGATCCCGTGTTGCTCATGTAGATGTGTCCTTTGGAAGAAGGCAGGGTGTTGGGCGGTCTGGCGGGGCGCTCGGGCTCCCCACCAAGTCTAGGCCTGCGGCTTTGCGGAGCCGTTCAGGATGCGTTCAAGGGCCTCAAGGAAGGCTGTGGTTTCTGTCTCAGTGCCGGCAGTCACGCGAAGGTGCCCCGGAATCCCGACGTCGCGGATGAGGACACCGGCGTCCAGCATGCCCTGCCAGACCTCGTGGGGGTTCTCCAGGCCGCCGAAGAACACGTAGTTGGAGTCGGAGGCGGCCGGCCTTAGGCCCATCCGCGTCAGTTCCGACACGATCCGGTCACGCTGGCGCTTGATGTCCTCGACGTCGGCCATGAGCGCCCCCCGGTGGCGCAGGGCAGCCAGGGCCGCGGCCTGGGTGATGGCCGAGAGGTGGTACGGCAGACGGACCAGCCGCAGCGCGTCCGCGACCTCCGGGGCCGCGGCCATGTAGCCGAGCCGCGCACCGGCGAGGGCGAAGGCCTTACTCATGGTGCGCGAGACGATCAGCCGCTCCCGGCCAGGCAGCAGCGTGAGGGCACTGGGCGTGCCGTCGTGGGCGAACTCGTGGTAAGCCTCGTCAACGATCACGATGGTTTGACTGGCCTCGCCGGCGTCATAGACGGTCTCGACGACATCAAGCCCCAACCCCGTACCGGTCGGGTTGTTCGGCGAGCACAGGAAAACGATGTTCGGCTGCAGCTCGCGGACCTGCCGGGCCGCCGATTCCGCGCTGAGCCCATAATCTGCCGCGCGGGCACCGACGATGTACTCCGTATCCGTGCCAGCCGCCAGCAACGGGTACATCGAATACGTGGGAGGGAACCCGAGGGCCGTCCGGCCGGGGCCGCCGAATGCCTGGAGGATCTGCTGAAGGACTTCGTTGGAACCGTTCGCGGCCCAGATATTCCCCGCGTCCAGGCCGTGGCCCAGGTATTCGGCGAGGGCCTCGCGCAATTCGGTGAACTCGCGGTCCGGATAGCGGTTGAGCCCGGCAGCGGCGGCGCTGACGGCCTCGGTGATCGCAGCCCGGACATCAGCCGGGACACCATGGGTGTTCTCGTTGACGTTGAGCAGAATGGGGACGTCCAGCTGCGGCGCGCCATACGGACGCAGGCCACGCAGATTGGCTCGGAGGGGCAGTCGGTTGAGGCGCTCAAGCTGGTCAGTCACGTGACCAGTTTAAGTGCTAGCGGGACGGGCGCTGAAACTGTGACGCCTGCGACTGCGCCGGGAGGTGTTACTTGGACGGGACGAACAGCTGCTGGCCCGGCATCACACGCGCGGCGTCCAGATTGTTCAGCTGCACGATATCGGCCACGACGTCGCGGGGATCGCGCTCCGGGGACACGGACCCCGCAATGGCCCAGAGCGACTCCCCCGGCTGCACCGTGACGGAAACCGTCGGCGTCACAGAGAGCTGGTCCGCGGAATCTGCCGCTTTCGCGGGCGCGTTGAGGAATCCGCTCAACGACAAGATGAGCGCCGCCAGCAGGATCAGCGGGACACCGAAGAAGACGAAGCGTCCGCGCCGGGTAAGCCGCAGCGGGGGTTGCTTGGGCCGGCTGGCGCCCTGAACGAAAGTGCCTTGAAACGCGCTTGAAGCTGACATGAACTGAGCCCTCCTGGACCATACGGTGCCGCCCGGCGTACTCCACGTACTCGCCGCCAACCGGCCGAACCTTCGAACATAGAACCGAACACCGGATCCGGAGTGGAAACCCCGGAATCGAACACATATTCGAACTCTGCTTGTTCTGTTTTAGCACTTACTAACGAACGATGTCGAGACTCGCTAGAACAAATGTTTGAAAAAGCCCTGCGGCTGGCCTATTTTTGAGGGACAGGACAACCGCTAATGAACTCCCTGTGTGAGTTCATTGGTAGTTGATCAGCAGGGTCTGACATTTCAGGCCGGAAGTTCCCGGTGACAGCAGCCACGGCAGCCGGGCGGAACGGAAAGGCGTTGGCGAACATGGCAGCACAAGCCACCGGCGGCAGGGCCACCTCACGGAGCCCGCAGCCCGCCCGGGCCCCCAAGAGCCTCACCGTCCGGCAAAAGAAAATCCTGGAGACCATCCAGCGGTCCGTCACGGACAAGGGCTATCCGCCGTCCATGCGCGAGATCGGCGACACTGTCGGCCTGGCCAGCCTGTCGAGTGTGACCCATCAGCTCTCCCAGCTTGAAAAGCTCGGCTACCTGCGGCGCGATCCGAAGCGCCCCCGGGCCATGGAAGTGCTCATGCCGCTGACCCTGGACGAGGGGACCACGGCCATTTCGGGTGTCGAGAAGTCCAGCGGCCTGCGGGCCGTCGGCGGCCTGTCAGTGACGGAGCTCGCCAGCGCCACCGACACGGCGATGGTGCCGTTCGTCGGACGCATTGCCGCCGGCGGGCCGATCCTCGCGGACCAGGTGGTGGAGGACGTCATGCCGCTGCCCCGCCAGCTCGTGGGTCATGGCGAACTCTTCATGCTCAAGGTGGCGGGCGACTCGATGATCGATGCCGCCATCTGCGACGGCGACTGGGTGGTTGTCCGCCGCCAGGGTGATGCCGTGAACGGCGACATCGTTGCCGCACTGCTGGACGACGAAGCCACGGTGAAGACATTCCGCCAGCGGGACGGCCACACCTGGCTGCTGCCGCAAAACACCCAGTACGAGCCCATCCTCGGCGACCACGCCGTCATCATGGGCAAGGTCGTCTCGGTGCTCCGCTCCCTCTGAGGCCCACCGGCAACAGCGCATGGGGGCCCCGTCCGACGTCGGACGGGGCCCTTCGCGTTCCCGCCCACTTACTCGCGGCGCGGGGGCCAACCGGTCCGGGACGAGGCTGGTATTCCGCGGGTGCGCGGAGGCGGAAGGAAAGCAACTGGGCAGGAATGCCGCACTCCCCCGGGCTACCCGCGCGGCCTACGTGGCAGGCTGCCCGGCCTACGTGGCAGGCTGCCCGGAGTCCTTCGCCAGGCGCTCCAGGGCAGCCAAGGCTATCGACGAATCGGTGGTAGGCCAGAAGGGCGGAAGCGCGGCACGGAGGAATCCGCCGTACCGCTCTGTGGACAGCCGCGAATCCAGCACTGCCACCACGCCCTTGTCCGACGTCGAGCGGATCAGCCGTCCGGCGCCCTGCGCAAGCCGAATGGCGGCGTGCGTAGCCGAGACGGACATGAAGCCATTGCCGCCCGCCTGGGCGACGGCCCGCGAGCGTGCCGTCATCAGCGGATCGTCCGGCCGCGGGAAGGGAATCCGGTCAATGACCACCAGCCGGCAGGACACCCCCGGAACGTCGACGCCCTGCCAAAGGGACATCGTGCCAAACAAACACGTGTCCGGCTCGTCGGCAAACTGCCGCACGAGCGCCGTCATGGTCGACTCCCCCTGGCACAGGATGCTGAGGCCCAGCCGGGGCCGCATGGCCTCCGCGGCGTCCTCGGCCGCGCGCCGCGATGAAAACAGGCACAAGGCACCGCCGCCGGAAGCGCGGATCAGCTTTTCCAGTTCGTCCAAGGCCTCAGGGGAGGTCCCGCGGCCGGGTTTGGGCAGGTGCCGGGCGACGTAGAGGATGCCTTGCTTCGGATAGTCGAAGGGGGACCCGACGTCGACGCCGGTCCAGCTCGGCGCGCCATTGCCAACGAGGCCGAGGCCGCCGGCGGCAGGTTCGAAGGCGGCGCCGATGGCCAGGGTGGCCGAGGTCAGGATGACGGTGTGGTCCGCGAACAAACCCTCGCGCAAACGCCCAGCGACGCTCAACGGGGCAACATTGATCAGGGCCGGCGCGCTCTCGTCCGGCTGGGAGTAGCCCTGCGCCGGGTCGAAGCTGCTGTTGCGGGAGAACCACACCACTTCGCGGTTTTCGCGCGCGGCCAGGAGGCGTTCACAGAGTTCGAGGATGACCATCAGGCGTGACCGGGCCAGCTGGCGTCCGCCGTCGGCTGACGCGGAGCTGTCCCCCTTCGAATCGGACAGGGCGGCGCGGCAGGCGTCGCGCAGCTGGTCGATGCAGTCCAGCTGCTCGCTGTTCAGGCCGTTGGGCATCAACCCGCTGGGGACGCCGTCGATGGCCAGCTCCAGGTGGGCGGCGGCATTGTTCAGCGCGTCGACCGTGATGCCCGTGTGCTTCCGGGCCCCGGACGCGGCGGCGTGCACCATCGCCACAGAGAGCTGGCCAGAGACCGCGCCCGTGACGCGGTCCTGAAGTTCGTGCGCCTCGTCCACCACCACGACATCGTACTCGGGCAGCACCGCCAGGCCTTCGAAAGCGCTGACGGCGAGCATGGCGTGGTTGGTGACCACGACGTCGGCGTCGGCGGCGTTCTGCCGTGCCAGCTCGCTGAAGCATTCGGCCGCGAGCGGGCATTTCTGCGCGCCGAGGCATTCCATGGAGGTGACCGAGACCTGGCGCCAGGCCCGGTCCGTGACGCCGGGCATGAGCTCGTCGCGGTCCCCCGTCGCAGTCTCTTCGGCCCATTCGCGCAGGCGGACGACTTCTTTGCCCAGTTGGGAGGACGGCCCGCCAAGTGCAGCGGCGAAATGCGGCACGCTCGTGTCCTCGCCGAGGGAAAACAGCTGTCCCTCGGAAGGTTCTTCGGACGGGAAGCCGCCCTCGAGTTTGTGCCGGCACACGTAGTTGGACCGGCCCTTCACCAGGGCGACCTTGACGGGTCGTTCCAGGGCAGGGGTGATGGTCTTGAGCAGCCTGGGCAGGTCCCGGCCCACGATCTGGGTCTGCAGTGCCAGGGTTGCGGTGGAGACCAAGGTGGGCTTGTTGCTGGTCAGCGAATGGGCGATCAGCGGAATCAGGTACGCCAGTGATTTGCCGGTGCCGGTGCCTGCCTGGACCAGCAGGTGGTCGCCGCCGTCTATCGCGCGCGCCACCTGCCGGGCCATTTCGTGCTGGCCATCGCGGCTCTGGCCGCCCATGCCGGACACGGCACGGTCGAGGAGTTTAACCACGAACTCCTCGCCGGCCGCGCCCGCGACCGCATCGACGTCGGCATCGGACGATGCGTCCGCAGGTTCGGCGTCAGCCCTGGTCAACGCAGCCTCAGTCATTGCTGATGAAGGGATCCAGTTCAGCGGCGAGTCCTTCACGCACCATCACCACGGCACGGGTCCCGGTTTCCTCGTGATCGAGGCTGAGGATCTCGGCGTCGGTCTCGTGGAGCTTGCTGAGCAGGTCCCCGCGGTTGTACGGGATCAGCAGTTCAAGCTTCACGCTCGGCCGCGGAATGCCGTCGCTGATGGCCTTGAGCAGTTCCGGAATGCCTTCACCCGTGCGGGCCGAGACCACCACGTGGCGCGGCTCGCGCTGCTTCAGCCGCTCGACCACGAACGGGTCCGCGGCGTCGGCCTTGTTCAGGACAATGATTTCCGGAACCTTCCGCGCGTCGACTTCGCTGAAGACCGCCCGGACAGCGGCGATCTGGCCTTCCGGGTCCGGGTGCGCGACGTCCACGACGTGCAGGATCAGGTCCGAGTCGGCCACCTCTTCCAGCGTGGAGCGGAATGCTTCCACGAGCTGGGTGGGCAGGGACCGGACAAATCCAACGGTATCCGCCAGGGTGTACCCGAGCCCGTCAGCGGTTTCGGCCTTGCGGACGGTGGGGTCCAGGGTGGCGAACAGGGCGTTCTCCACCAGAACCCCGGCATCGGTCAGCCGGTTCAGCAGCGAGGACTTCCCGGCGTTGGTGTACCCGGCAATCGCCACCGAGGGCACCGCATTACGACGGCGGTTGGCCCGCTTCGTTTCCCGGGCGGGCTTCATGGCGGCGATTTCCCGCCGCAGCTTGGCCATTCGGGTGCGGATCCGGCGGCGGTCCAGTTCGATCTTGGTTTCACCGGGACCACGCGAACCCATGCCGGCGCCGGCGCCGCCCACCTGGCCACCGGCCTGGCGGGACATCGACTCGCCCCAGCCACGCAGGCGCGGGAGCAGGTATTCCAGCTGGGCCAGTTCCACCTGCGCCTTGCCTTCGCGGCTCTTGGCGTGCTGCGCGAAGATGTCCAGGATCAGCGCCGTGCGGTCAATGACCTTTACCTTGACGATGTCCTCCAGGCCGCGCCGCTGGGACGGGGCCAATTCGGCGTCGACGACTACGGTGTCGGCGCCGGTAGACATCACGATGGCTTTCAGTTCCTGCGCCTTCCCGGAGCCGAGGAAGGTTCCGGGATCGGGCTTGGTCCGCCGCTGGACCAGCCCGTCGAGGACCTCGGAGCCGGCGGTCTCGGCGAGGGCCGCAAGTTCGCGCAGGGAGTTCTCGGCATCCGCGAGGGTACCCTCGGTCCAGAGGCCGGCCAGGACGACGCGCTCAAGGCGCAACTGCCGGTATTCGACCTCGGTGACGTCTTCGAGTTCGGTGGACAGGCCCGCCTTGCGGCGCAGCGCGTGGCGTTCCTCAAGATCCTGCTGGTCGCCGTCGAAGTTGGTGTACACCTCGTCCAGACGGGAGATAGCCTGCGCCTTTCCAAGCACCGACGTCGGGCCGTCGGTGCCCGCACCGGCGCCTCCGTTGGTGCCGGCTCCGGAGCCGCCGCCACGGCCTGCGCCTGGGGCCGGGGTGTCCTTGGACAGGATCCGGTCGATAACAGCCTGAATCTCCTCAGGACTCATGTCCTGGGCTGCTGAATCGGGTCCGGTGTTGGGGTGGCTGGTCATGGTCTCCTTTAAGGGTTCGGCACTTTCAGAATAGTGCCGATTGTTGCTCTGTGGGGCGGTATTCGCGCTGGGCTGACGGCGGGGGGTCATACAGGCCTCCTGGAATGCCCGCGGCAACGGTGCCGGGGCAGGGCTGGCTCCATCCGGAGCGTTGGCTGGGTGAAGGTAGAGGCGGCAAATGCGCCTGGTGTGGGTAACCCTGTTTGTGGGTAACCCTGTTTGTGGGAAACCCTGCTTGTGGGAAACCCTGCTTGTGGGAAACCCTGTTTGTGGGAAACACAGTGAGGTGGGTGCCGTCCGCCGAGCCGGGCCCGGGGCGGGCCAAGGAGCACGGTGCCAGCAAAAACACGGTGCCTGGGAAAGCGGCTGGATTCCAAGTGATGCGGGCGCCCGCGGGTGAGAAAACTCACCCTGGCGATGGCGCACTCAGCGGAAGGCGTTTACCTGCGTCGCTACGGGGACGGGACAAGACCCGTGCCGGCTACTTGGAGATCAAGATCATGTTTTTTAGCCTAGCAGACGCTGGCGTTCCCACCCGGTTTCCCATTGGGGCGGGCCGCCAACTAATCTGGCCCATTATGGAGTCTGCACACTATTTCAGCGCCCAGCCGGCCGGGCCCTTCACCCGCAAGCCGCTCACCGTGGATCTCGCCGGTGAAACGCGCCGGCTGCAGACGTCCTCAGGGATCTTCAGCCCGGACGGGATCGACAAGGGAACGGCCGTGTTGCTCGCCGACGTCCCGGCTCCGGCGCCGCAAGGCAACCTGCTGGATATCGGCTGCGGCTGGGGACCGATCGCCCTGACCATGGCCCTGCGGGCACCGCACGCACACGTCTACGCGGTGGACGTGAACGAACGCTGCGTGACCCTCACCAATGAAAACGCCGGGCTGTTGGGGTTGAACAACGTGACCGCCAGCACGCCGGACGCCGTGGACCCCGAACTGCGCTTTGACACCATCTGGTCCAACCCGCCGATCCGGATCGGCAAGGATGAGCTTCATGCCCTCCTGCGTCTGTGGATTCCCAGGCTGGCGCCGGGTGGATCGGCCTGGCTCGTGGTACAGAAGAACCTCGGCTCGGACTCGCTGCAGCGCTGGCTGGCGGCGGAGCTCGACTCCGGCTTCAGCGTGACCCGGGAGAGCACGTCGAAGTCGTTCCGGATCCTTCGGGTCAGGAAAGCGTCCCAGTAGCGACGATCACGGCCGGGCCGCTGAGTTCGACGTGTTCGTGCCCCTCCGGGCCCAGGAAGAATTTCACGCCGACGACGCCGCCAGGAACGTGGACGTTCCACGCGTCAGGTGCGCCCTGGCCGGCCCAATGGCGAATGGCGACGGCGGCGGCGCAGGCGCCGGTGCCGCATGACTGGGTCTCCCCCACTCCCCGCTCGTGGACCCGCATGGTGATGGTGCCCGTGCCGTCGTGGACCAGCGGTTCGGACGGCACAACGAATTCGACGTTGGTGCCGTGCGGTGGCGTCGGGTCCACCCGAGGGGCCGTGAACAGCTGTGTGGCCTCCAGTTCGGCCGTTTCGGCCAGGGCCACCACTGTGTGCGGGTTGCCCATGCTGACGGAAAGGGCAGGCCGGGCGACTTCGAGCCCCTCGGCGCTGACGAGCGAATCCATGGCCCGCGCGGTCGCCTCGCCCGGGAAAATGAACTCCCAGGGGCCCATATCCACGGCGTAGCCTGCAGCTGTCCGGACGATCGTTTTGGCACCGCCGCGGGTTCCAATGACGAGGGACTCGCCGGCTGGAAGGCCCACGAGGCCTTCGGCGATGAGGAAGTGCACAAAGACGCGGACTCCGTTGCCGCACATCTCAGAGAGCGATCCGTCGCCGTTGCGGTAGTCCATGAACCACTCGGCGTCCGGGTGCGCGGTCAGCAATTCCTGCCCCTCGGGCAGGAGCCGGGAAGGTACGGCACGGATCAAGCCGTCACCGCCGATGCCGCGGTGCCGGTCGCAGAGCGCCGCGACGTGCTCGGGGCTGAGCGTGAGTGTGCCGTTGGGGTCTGCGATCAGGACAAAGTCGTTGCCCGTTCCGTGGCCTTTGGAAAACTTCAGACCGCTGAGGGGTGCGGTGTCGCCGGCACTACGGTCAGCGGCTACGGCTTGGGATTCGTCCATGCTCCAAGGTTACCGTTCCGCCCTGACCGTTCCGGCACCGTGGCCCGAACGCTACGCCGGCGGCAGAACGGGTGTCGTCCGGCACAGGGCGGCGGCCTCGGCTACCAAGTCAGGATCGTGCCAGCCGAGCCAGGTGACCCGCGGATCCGCTCGGAACCAGGTCAGCTGGCGGCGCGCGAACTGCCGGGTGGCGATGATTGTTTCGTCTGCGGCCTGCTCCAGGCTGGAGTCACCGTCGAGGACTCGGAGGAACTGGGCATAGCCGAGGGCCCGTGGCGCGGTCCGGCCGTTGCGGAGCCCCGCGGCGTCCAGTCGTCGCACTTCGTCCAGCAGCCCCTGCTCCACCATCGCGTGGACGCGGTGCGCCAGCCGCTCCCGGAGCAGTTCCCGGTCAACGTCGAGTCCGATCTGGACGGCAGGCTGGAAGTATTCGCGGGCCGGCATGAACGAGCTGAATGGGCGCGCGGTGAGTTCGAAGACCTCCAGGGCGCGGATGATCCTGCGGTCATCGCCCAGCCGGCCCGCAGACACGGGGTCCACTGCTTCCAGCCGTTCCCGCAGCGGCGCGGGTCCCGCCGTGGCCAGTTCCGTCTCGAGCCGGCGGCGGATGTCCGGATCCGTGCCGGGGAACTCCAGGACATCGAGCGCGGCGCGGACGTAGAGTCCCGAGCCGCCGGCCAGGATGGCCCGTTTCCCCCGGCCGTGGATGTCGGTGATCAGGGCCCGGGCCTGCTGTTGGAAGTCCGAGACGGATGCTTCCTCGGTCACGTCCAGGATGTCCAGGAGGTGATGGGGCACGCCCCGGCGTTCGGCGTCGGTGATCTTGGCGGTGCCGATGTCCATGCCGCGGTAGAACTGCATCGAGTCGGCGTTGATGACTTCCCCGTCGAGCGCGAGGGCGAGGGCGACGGCCAGGTCTGATTTGCCGGATCCCGTGGGGCCGACGACGGCGATCACCGGCGGCGCAGCCAGCCGTGCGCCCTGCAGTGCCGTCGACGCGGCGGTGGCCTGGGCGATGCCCTCCGGGCCGGGCACGGCGCTAACGGCCGCGGACCGGGAGGCTGGGCATGCCCAGCGACACGCCGGAGCTGCCCGTCGCGCCGGTCTTGCCCGCCGGACTGGTTTTGCCCGCCGGGCCAGCGCCGCAGGAATCTGCCTGGGAACGGTCCCAGGCGTCACCGGCACGGGACCGGCGCAGGCTGTAGTCATCCGCCGATGCAGGGTCGGAGATGAGGTGGAACGCCGCCGCCTCCGTGATGGTGACGGTCACCAGGTCGCCGGGCCGGGGCACCTCGGCGCCGGCGGGCACGGAGAAGTGCACCAGCCGCTGGTCCTGAGACCGGCCGGAGAGTCGGTGGGTTTCCTGGGCTTTACGGCCCGACTGGGCTGTCACCATGACCTCGACGCGGCGGCCGAGCTGCCGGGCGTTTTCCTCTGCGGCAATCTGGTCCTGCAGGGCGGTGAGGCGCTCAAAGCGTTCCTGGACCACGGCCTTGGGCAGCTGGTCCGGCAGGTCCGCGGCAGGCGTGCCCGGTCGTTTGGAGTACTGGAAGGTGAAGGCAGTGGCGAACCGGGACTTCTCCACGACGTCGAGGGTGGCCTGGAAGTCCTCCTCGGTCTCGCCGGGGAACCCGACGATGATGTCCGTGGAGATGGCGGCGTGCGGGATCTTCTCCCGGACCTTGTCCAGGATGCCGAGGAACTTGGTGGAGCGGTAGGAGCGCTTCATGTCCTTGAGGACCTTGTCCGAGCCGGACTGCAAGGGCATGTGCAGCTGCGGCATGACGTTGGGGGTCTCGGCCATGGCGTCTATGACGTCGTCGGTAAAGGCAGCCGGGTGCGGGCTGGTGAACCGGACGCGCTCCAGGCCCGGGATGTCGCCGCAGGCGCGCAGGAGCTTGGAGAACGCCTGCCGGTCGCCGAATTCGACGCCGTATGAGTTCACGTTTTGGCCCAGCAGTGTTACTTCGATGGCGCCGTCGTCCACGAGTGCCTGGATTTCGGCGAGGATCTCGCCGGGACGACGGTCCTTTTCCTTGCCCCGCAGGGCTGGAACGATGCAGAACGTGCAGGTGTTGTTGCAGCCCACGGAGATCGATACCCAGCCTGAATAGACGGAGTCCCGCTTAGTGGGGAGAGTGGATGGAAAGACGTCCAGGGATTCGAGAATCTCCAGCTGGGCCTCGTTGTTGTGGCGGGCCCGGTCCAACAGCGCCGGCAGGGCACCGACGTTGTGGGTGCCGAACACGGCGTCCACCCACGGCGCCTTCCTGAGGATGGTCTCCCGGTCCTTCTGTGCCAGACATCCGCCGACGGCGATCTGCATTCCCGGGTTGGCTGCCTTGACCGGGGCAAGGATGCCAAGGTTGCCGTACAGCTTGTTGTCGGCATTCTCCCGGACCGCGCAGGTGTTGAAGACCACGACGTCGGCCAGCTCACCGGCGGACGGAACGTAGCCGGCGGCCTCCAGCATGCCGGCCATCCGCTCGGAATCGTGCACGTTCATCTGGCAGCCGAAGGTGCGCACCTGGTACGTGCGGGGCTGGGCCGCTCCGGAAGTTTCCATTGCGGCAGCCGGGCCTGCACTGGCAGCTGGCGGCGCTGCCGGATGCGTTGCTGGCGCCACTGCCGGAGGCGTTGCTGGAGAAGTCGTGCTGGCCGCTGGGGAGGGAATGGTAAAACTCACTTGTTAAGGGTAACGGGTAAGGAAACGGGCAAGTGGCCGGGCCTGCGCAGACCCCGGATCGGTGGCCTTAATCCATGGCTCCGGCACGGCCGGTGGCGGCGTCGAGTACCTCGCCCGCAATCCGGAAGGCGAGCGAGGGCTGGTATCCCTTGCGGGCCAGCATTGACGCGAGGCGGCGCGTGACCTTGTCGCGCTCCGCACGGTCGTCACCGCCGGTGAATCCCCGCAGCTTGCGCTCCACGAGCTCACGGGCCGCCGATTGTTCGTCGGCGTCGCTGAGCTGTTCCAGCGCATCGGCGGCGGTTTCCGGGTCGATGCCCTTGTCCGCGAGTTCGCGCCGCAAGGCCCCCTTGGCGAGTTTGCGCGTTTGGGACCTGCTGCGGACCCACATGTCGGCAAACTCGGCGTCGTCAACCAGCCGCACTTCCTCGAAGCGGTCCAGCACGGCCTCGGCGACGTCCTCGGGAACGTTGCGCTCGGCCAGCTTGCGCGCGAGCTGCAGCCGGCTCTTGGGCGAATTCGTCAGCTGCCGCAGCACGATGGCACGAGCGACCGCTGCGGGGTCCGCGTCCGGATCCAGTTCCGGAGACGGTGCCTTTGAGCCTCGGGAGCCGCGGGAACTGTGCCCGCGGGCACCGGCACGCGGGTCGGCAGCGCCGTCCGGGTCAGGGTTCCTCTGACGGAACCCTGACCCGCGGCTCGCTCCAGCGTTAGAAGCCGTCAACGGCCTTCAGCTTCGGTGACTCCTCGGTCTCGGCCGGGGCCTTCACGCCCACGCCGAGCTTTTCTTTGATCAGGCGCTCGAGTTCGGCCGCCAGCTCCGGGTTGTCGCGCAGGAAGCGGCGGGAGTTCTCCATGCCCTGGCCCAGCTGGTCGCCATCGTAGGTGAACCAGGAGCCCGACTTCTTGATCAGGCCGTGCTCGACGCCCATGTCGATAATGCCGCCCTCACGGGAAATGCCCTGGCCGTAAATGATGTCGAACTCAGCGATCTTGAAGGGCGGGGCCATCTTGTTCTTGACGATTTTCGCCTTGGTGCGGTTGCCGACGGAATCCGCGCCCTCTTTTAGGGTCTGGATCCGGCGGACGTCGATGCGGATGGAGGCGTAGAACTTCAGCGCCTTACCACCGGTGGTGGTTTCCGGGGAGCCGAAGAAGACACCGATCTTTTCGCGCAGCTGGTTGATGAAGATGGCCGTGGTTTTCGTCTGGCTAAGGCGGCCGGTGATCTTACGGAGGGCCTGGCTCATCAGGCGGGCCTGCAGGCCCACGTGGCTGTCGCCCATGTCGCCTTCGATTTCCGCGCGGGGAACGAGGGCGGCCACCGAGTCAATGACAATGACGTCAAGGGAACCGGAACCGATGAGCATGTCCATGATTTCCAGTGCCTGCTCGCCGGTGTCCGGCTGGGAGACCAGAAGGGCGTCGGTGTCGACGCCCAGCTTCGCGGCGTATTCCGGATCGAGGGCGTGTTCGGCGTCGATGAAGGCAGCGATGCCGCCCTGGCGCTGGGCGTTGGCAACCGCGTGCAGCGCGACCGTGGTTTTACCGGACGATTCCGGGCCGTAGATTTCCACGACGCGGCCGATGGGCAGTCCGCCAATTCCCAGGGCGACGTCCAATGCGATGGAGCCGGTCGGGATGACTTCGATGGGCGCACGGACTTCATCGCCGAGGCGCATGACCGAGCCTTTGCCGAACTGCTTGTCAATCTGGGCAAGCGCTGCGTCGAGCGCCTTCTGGCGATCCGGGGCTGCGGCCATGATTCACACCTCTAATACTTTCTCGCTGTGGAGTGGCCCTGTAGGCCCTTCGTCTGTCATCACTGACGCTACTTGCACCCTCCGACAAAGTTGTCGAGGACGCCACTTATGTGGAGAACGCTGTATGTGTATAACGCTGTATGTGGAAAACGCTCTCAAAAAAGCATATCGCTATCCGAACAGGTATTCGAACAAGCGAACGGCGTGTCAGGCGTCAGCCCACGCGGACGGCGTGTCAGGCGTCAGCCCATGCCGGCGGCGTGTCAGGCGTTAGCGGGGTCCGGTGGTGTCGCGGGGTTTGACGTCCCGGCCCAGGCGGCGCTCCGGCGGTACGTCCTGGACGTCGCACAGGGCAAGCCACACCTGGCGGGGAGGAACGCCTGCGCCGAGGGCCTGGTCCGCCGTGCGTCCCCCGACCCCGGCCAGGACCAGCGAGCTGCTCAGGACGCGGGAGTACCCCGCCCCGAACTCGTCGTCCATAAGCCGCCAAAAGTCACTGATTCGCACGAGTAAAGTCTCTCACGGCTCGGGACTCTAGAATGGTTGCCATGAGCAACCCAACTGAGTCCGCGGGAGATTCCTCTCCCGGAAACGCCGGCACAGACGCCGCCCTGGACGCCGTCGAGAACCAGCTGAGCCTGCTCTGGCGCCGGGGCCGGTCGATATCCCATCAGCTCTCGCGCCAGGTCCACCCGGACATGGAACCCGCCGCCTACGGGCTGCTCAGCGTGATCCGCCAGCAGGGCCCCATCAGGCTGACCGACCTCGCATCCAGCATCGGCGTCGGCAAGCCTTCGGTGAGCCGGCAGATCGCCTTCCTCGAGGGCCTCGGCCTAGTGTCGAAGGAGGCGGACCCCCTGGACGGCCGGGCGCAGTCCATCCAGCTGACGCCCGAAGGCGAGGCGAGGATGCACCAGGTCCAGGACGCCCGGCGTGAGGTGTTTCGGGAACGCCTGGCCGAGTGGCCGGCCGAGGACCTGCAGGCCCTTGCCATGTACATGGCGAAGCTCAATGCCACCTACGAACGCGACGGGTTCCCCCGGGACGAGCCCGCCTGACTCCCCGGCGGGGTGCGCAAGTCATCCGCGGAACACGTCAAAGGACCCCCGGCGTGAGCCGGAGGTCCTTTCTTGCGTCTTAGGTGAGTTGGCGTCTAGCGAGCTCCGGAAAGGAGGCCCTTCGCCAGCTCGTCGTTGAGGTCGGAGTTGAGCTCTCGGTCGAGGTCGCGGCCGTAGCGCTGCGCGAACTCCTGGGGGACGGTGTCCGGAACCGCGACGCCCTCGGCGACCGCAACGCGGTCGCTGACTTCGCGGAGCATGCTCGAGAGGGGAACATCGAGGGCCGAGCAGATCGAGGACAGCAACTCCGAGGAGGCTTCCTTCTGGCCGCGTTCCACTTCGCTCAGGTAGCCCAGGGAAACACGGGCACTGTGCGAGACTTCGCGGAGCGTACGGCCTTGGCGCTGGCGGACATCGCGCAGAACATCACCGATTTCGTGACGAAGTACAACCATCTTGCGCTCCTTCTGTTCGCTCTTGGCCTGATCGGCGAGGCCCACATCCTTCCAGCGGACAACGCCGTTTACGGATACGGGCTGCTTTACCATCTGTATCGCCTTGCTCCTCGTACTGTCGAGTCCGCCGGTGGGGGCGGACGCTGCTGATGACTTCATCCTAGGCGCCTCCCTTATTTGGAAGCGACACAATGTAACAACTATTCGGAATCAACTTTTGTTCCCGGCAACTTTACGCCCGGTAGCTTTCGGAAGATAGGGCTTCCAGCAGACGTTCCAGGGCGGCGCCGCACGCGAGTGCGCGGATCTCGGCGCGGCTCCCTTCAAAGGAATAGGGGTACGACGCCGATCCTTCCGCCGTGGCGATGCCGATAAAGACCGTGCCCACCGCTTTGCCGTCGTGCGGTTCGGGGCCGGCCACGCCGGTGGTGGACACGCCGATATCGGCGCCGCAGATGCGGCGGGCGCCGTCGGCCATGGCCGCGGCGACTTGGCCGTCCACGGAGCCGGCGGCGTCGAGCAGTTCGCCGGGGACGCCCAGGACGTCGGCCTTGACCTTGTTGGCGTAGGAAACCACACCGCCCTGCAGCATCCCGGAGGCACCGGGCGTGTCGGCCAGCATGGCGGTGACCATCCCGGCCGTGAGGGATTCGGCGGTGGCGGCTGTCATCCCGCGGCCGAGGGCGCCGGTGACGGCCTGCTCCGCCAGGCGGTGCAGGTTGGGGTGCAGCTTGGGATGAGGACTGGGGTGAAGGTTGGGCTCCGCATGGTTCATGGCTTGTTCTCCCTTACCCGTGCTTTCTCGGCCCTGATGCCGGCGGCCCGCAGCTTGAGGGCCTCAATGACGTATTCGCCGCCGGTCCACAGCGTGATGGCCAGCGCAGCCATCATCACGACGAACGCCACAACGCCCAGCCACGGGGCAATGGATGCCAGCGGAAGAATGTAGAGGAAGATGGCCAACGTCTGCACGACCGTCTTGAGCTTGCCGCCCCGCGAGGCCGGAATGACGCCGTAGCGGATAACGAAGAACCGCAGCGCGGTGATGCCCCACTCCCGGACCAGGATCAGGATGGTGACCCACCAGGGCAGTTCCTGGAGCAGCGAGAGCATGACCAGCGCGGAGCCGATCAGGAGCTTGTCGGCGATCGGGTCCGCAATCTTGCCAAAGTCGGTGACGAGGCCGCGGGACCGGGCGATGTCGCCGTCGAGCTTGTCAGTGTAGATGGCCACCGCGAAAACGAACGCGGCCGCCCAGCGCCAGATGCCGTTCTGGGCCTGCAGTCCCGGGGCGTCGAGGATAAGGAACCAGATGAAGAACGGCACCAGCACTATCCGCAGCATCGTCAGGATATTCGGCAGGTTCCAGATCCGCGAGGCGGATCCGGCGTTGGCTTCGGCGCTATTCACCTTCCTAGGCTACCGTCTTCGCACGCTACCGTCCGGTGAGCGACCAGGCGTCCTCGGAGCCGTCCTCGTCATTGGAGCCGCCGTCGGCGCCGTCGTGGTATTCGATCGCCTGGGTGCGGTTCTCCAGGTCGGCCGCCACAAGGTCCTCCGCGTAACCGCCCTGGGCGATGTTCGCGTTGGCGTTATCGCTCAGGGCCGCGGTCTGCGAGTCAGCGGCCACCGGGCCGTCCTGCCCCTTCATCGCGGCCAGCACGGCGGCGAGGTCGTCCGGCTTGACCAGCACGTCGCGGGCCTTGGAACCTTCGGAGGGTCCCACCACTCCCCTGGACTCGAGCAGGTCCATGAGGCGGCCGGCCTTCGCGAAGCCGACCCGGAGCTTGCGCTGCAGCATCGATGTGGAACCGAACTGGGTGGTGACCACGAGCTCGGTGGCCTGGAGCAGGACCTCGAGGTCGTCTCCGATGTCGTCGTCGATCTGCTTCTTCTGCGCCTCCGGCGCGACGTCGTCGCGGTAGACGGCCTGGAGCTGGCCCTTGACGTGCTCGACCACCTTGTGGATCTCGGATTCGGTGACCCAGGCGCCCTGGACACGCATCGCCTTGGAGGCTCCCATCGGCAGGAACAGGGCATCGCCCTGGCCGATGAGTTTTTCGGCGCCCGGCTGGTCCAGGACCACCCGGGAGTCGGTGACGGAGGAAGTGGCGAAGGCCATGCGGGAGGGCACGTTGGCCTTGATCAGGCCGGTCACGACGTCCACCGACGGGCGCTGGGTGGCCAGGACCAGGTGGATGCCGGCCGCGCGGGCCAGCTGGGTGATGCGGACAATCGAGTCTTCGACGTCGCGCGGGGCCACCATCATGAGGTCAGCGAGTTCGTCCACGATCACCAGCAGGTACGGGTACGGCTTGATGACACGCTTGGAATCGACCGGTGGGTGGACCTTGCCGGCCCGGACGGCCTTGTTGAAGTCGTCGATGTGCTTGAAGCCGTAATTGGCGAGGTCGTCATAGCGGGCGTCCATTTCCCGGACCACCCACTGCAGGGCCTCGGCCGCCTTTTTCGGGTTGGTGATGATCGGCGTGATGAGGTGCGGGACCCCTTCATAGGCCGTGAGTTCCACACGCTTGGGGTCCACCATGACCATGCGGACCTCGTCCGGAGTGGCCCGCATCAGGATCGAGGTGATCATCGAGTTCACGAACGAGGACTTACCGGCTCCGGTGGCACCGGCCACGAGCAAGTGGGGCATCTTGGCCAGGTTGGCCACGACGTAGCCGCCCTCGACGTCCTTGCCGACCCCCATGACCATGGGGTGGTCGGTGCGGCGGGCGTTCTGGCTGCGGAGCACGTCGCCCAGGGACACGGTTTCGCGGTCCGTGTTCGGGATTTCGATGCCGATGGCGGACTTGCCCGGGATGGGACTCAGGATGCGTACATCCGAGCTGGCGACCGCATAGGAGATGTTCTTGGACAGGGCGGTGACCCTCTCCACCTTAGTGCCCGGGGACAGTTCGATTTCGTAGCGGGTCACGGTGGGGCCACGGCTGAAGCCGGTGACCTGGGCGTCCACGTTGAACTGGTTGAGCGTCTCGGTGAGCGAGGCGACAATCGCGTCGTTGGCCTCGGTGCGTTCCTTGGGGATGGAACCGGGCGTCAACACGTCCGACGCCGGCAGAGTGTAGGTGACGTCGCCGGCCAGGGAGAGCTGCTCCGTGCGCTGCGGAATCGGGGTGGGCAGCGGTGCCGGCGCCACCGGGTTGGACGGGACCTTGGCGGCGGCCGCGGCGGCGGCGGGATCGAGCGATCCTGCGGCCACCATCCCCGGAGTCACCAGCGGGATGGCCTCGGTGGCGTTCTCGGCAGCGGACCCCGCGGCACCGGCGGATCCGGCCGTGCCCAGGCCCTGGGCGGCCTTGATCTTTTCGACGGCGATCTCGGCCTGGGTGGGACGGCGTACGCCGGGCGCGACATCGGGCGCGACGCCAGAGCGCGCCTTGGTGCCCTTCGCACCCTTGGCGGCACGCGCCTCGTCGGCTGCTTCCTCATCTGCGATGAGCGCGCGCTCGAAGGCTTCGTCGCCGACGTAGCCTTCTTCCAGGCCGGACTCGTCGTCGTGGTCCTTGCCGAAGAGGCGCTTGCGCTTCTTCTTGGGCGGGGCCGCGGCGTCGTTCTCGTACAGGTAGCTCCGGTCGTGGCGGTCCCCGGCGTCGTCATCCTGCAGGTCGATGCCCATCAGGTGCTCGTACGCGTCCCGCAGGCGGCCGGGAATAGCGCCGAAGGGCGTCGCGGTGACGATCAGCAGCGAGGTGAAGGCCAGCAGGCCATACACCGCCACGGGGACGGCGGTGTGCAGGGCAGCCAGCGGGGCCGCGGCGAGGTACCCGAGCATGCCGCCAGCCCTGCGCAGGCCGTCGAAGCCGTCGGCGACCGTCGGCTGGCCGCCGATGATGTGGGCCAGCCCGGTTCCGGCGAACGTCATGATGAGGAAGCCGATGCCGATCCGGTTGTTGCCGCGGCCGTCGTCGGGTTGGCGGAACAGGCGGAACGCGCACACGAACAGCATGAGCGGCAGCAGCAGGGACATCCAGCCGAAAGTGCCATTGACGATCGCAAAGATGAGGTCGGGGAACCAGCCCCGGAACCCCCACCACGCGAAGGTGGCAACGAAGACTCCCAGAGCCAGGTTGAACAGGGCGGCACCGTCGCGGCGGTCCTCCGGAGCGAGGTCGCTGACGTCGTGGCCGACCCGCCTGATGCCGGCGCCGATCACGTGGGCAACGCCCAGCCATGCACCGGCCAGCACCCGCACGGCCCAGGGCTGGTGCGGCTCAACTACGGCCAACTGCCGGGTCCGCGCGGTGGCTGCGGTTCTACCTGCGGTGCCCCGCGGCCGGGCGGATTTGGATGCGGCGGGACTGGACCCCCGGCCGGGAGAACTGCCTGATTTGCCGCTTGAGTTTCCTCTAGGCGCGGAAGAAGTACGAGTCGCCATACCCGCCACGCTACCGGATGCCGGGCCGAAAACGCCGAATTTCCGGGGCGTCCGGGATCATGTTGCCGCCAGCGCCAACGCAAAAACGGCCTCCCCCGCCTCCCGCGGCGCTCAGGCTGCGGTTGGCCGGGAAGGCCGTTTCCCAGGCATGCGCCCGGTACGTGTGAAGGACTTACGCTTCCAGAACCACCGGGATGATCATGGGCTTGCGGCGCAGCTTGCGGTTGACCCATGTGCCCACGACCCGGCGGACGACCTGCTGCAGCTGGTGCGTCGTGTGGTCCGTGCGGTTCAGCACGGCCTCTTCGAGGGCCTCGTTGATCTTGGGGATGATCTCGTCGAAGACGGAATCGTCCTCCGCCACGCCGCGGGCGTGGATCTCCGGCCCGGACACCACCTTGCCGGTGGCGCGGTGGATGACGGTGATGATGGAGATGAAGCCCTCGTCGCCGAGAGTCTGGCGGTCCTTGAGGTCAGCTTCTGTGACTTCGCCAACGCTGGAGCCGTCGACGTAGACGAATCCGACCTCCACCTGGCCCACGATGTCGGCCTGGTGATCGCGGAGGTCGATCACGGTGCCGTTGTCAGCGAGCAGGATGCTTTCCTCCGGCACGCCGGACTCGAGGGCGATCTTGCCGTTGGCGATGAGGTGGCGGGTTTCGCCGTGCACCGGCATGGCGTTGAGCGGCTCAAGGATGTTGTAGCAGTACAGCAGCTCACCGGCGGCAGCGTGGCCGGAGACGTGCACCTTGGCGTTGCCCTTGTGGATGACGTCGGCGCCGAGCTTCAGCAGCCCGTTGATGATGCGGAAGACGGCGTTTTCGTTGCCCGGGATAAGGCTCGAGGCAAGGATGACGGTGTCGCCGTCGCCGACGACGACGCGGTGGTCGCCGTTGGCCATGCGGGACAGGGCCGCCATGGGCTCACCCTGGGAGCCGGTGGACATCAGCACAACCCGGTTGTCCGGCAGGTTGTCGATGTTCTTGATGTCGACCAGGATCCCGGCCGGCACCTCGAGGTAGCCCAGCTTCGCGGCGATGGCCATGTTGCGGACCATGGAGCGGCCCACAAAGGCAACCTTGCGGTTGTGGTTGGCGGCGGCATCGAGGACCTGCTGGACGCGGTGCACGTGGGAGGAAAAGGAGGCGACGATGATGCGCTTGGAGGCCTGCCCGAACAGCCGGTCCAGGGTGGGTCCGATTTCCTTCTCGGCGGTGGTGAAGCCCGGGACGTCGGCGTTGGTCGAATCCGACATGAACAGGTCCACGCCCTCTTCGCCCAGCTTGGCGAAGTGCCGGAGATCGGTGATGCGGCCGTCCAGCGGCAGCTGGTCCATCTTGAAGTCACCGGTATGCAGGACGGTGCCGCCCGCGGTGCGGATGAACACGGCCAGGGCGTCCGGGATGGAGTGGTTGACGGCGACGAACTCGCATTCGAAGGGCCCGAACTTCTCGACCTGGCCCTCGACGACGATCTTCGTGTTCGGCTTGATCCGGTGTTCCTGCAGCTTGGCCTCGATGAGGGCCAGCGTGAGCTGTGAACCGACAATGGGAATGTCGGCGCGCAGGCGCAGGAGGTAGGGGACGGCGCCGATGTGGTCTTCGTGACCGTGGGTCAGGACGACGGCGACGATGTCCTGGAGACGGTTCTCGATGTAGGAGAAGTCCGGCAGGATGAGGTCGACGCCGGGCTGGGTCTCCTCGGGGAAGAGCACGCCGCAGTCAACGATGAGGAGCTTGCCCTCGATCTCGAAAACGGTCATGTTGCGGCCGATTTCCCCGAGTCCGCCGAGCGGCACGATCCGCAGGGTGTTCTTCGGGAGGCGGGGCGGCGTGACAAGGCCGGGAAGGGCGGTTTGGGTCATAGTGCACTACTTTCCAGGCGGAGGTCGGGCTGGTTCTTAACGATCAGGAATGTCTCCCGATCAGGAAAAGACCATCCCCGCTTCCGCCAAATCCTCGCGGATGGTTGCGATCTCGGCCTCGCCCGGCTCCACGAGGGGCAAACGGACAACCGAGTTGGGCAGGACTCCCTGCCACTTAAGAACCTGCTTGGCAGCGACAGCACCCTGAATGTGGGTCATCACTGCGCGGACCACGGGGTCCAGTTCGAAATGTAGGGTGCGGGCGGTAGCAAAATCGCCTGCAAGTGCGGCATCGATCAGCGCACGGAATTGCCGCGTCGCGACGTGCGCGGAAACGCTGACCAGGCCGACGGCACCGGCGGCCATCCACGGCAGAGTGAGGCCGTCATCGCCGGAGTAGACATCAAGATCGGTGTTTGCCAGAACGCGCGTGATGGCGGCGAAATCTGCCTTCGCATCCTTCAAGGCAACGATGTTGGGGTGGTCGGCGAGCCGGATCATGGTCTCCGGTTCGATGGGCACGCCGGCGCGGCCGGGGATGTCGTACACCATGACGGGGAGGTCGGCGGCGTCGGCCACGGCCTCGACGTGCGCCTGAATGCCGGCCTGGCTTGGCTTGTTGTAATACGGCGTGACGATCAGCTGGCCGTGCGCTCCGACCTTCGCGGCGCGCTTGGCCATCTCGATCGAGTGCGAGGTGTGGTTGGTCCCGGTTCCGGCGATGACTTTGGCGCGGTCGCCCACGGCCTCGACGATGACGCGGAACAGCTTCTCTTTTTCGTCGTCTTCCAGCGTGGAGGTCTCCCCCGTGGTGCCGGAGATGACGAGGGCATCGTTGCCGTCGTCGACGAGCTTGCTCGCCAGTTCCGCTGACTGCTGGTAGTCGACCTCACCGTCCGTTGTGAAAGGTGTGACCATGGCAGTCACGAGGGTCCCGAACGTGTAAGAGCGAATATCAGAGTCAGCCATATGAAAAACGTTACCTTGTCCGCGGCATGTTAGGACAATGGCGGCGGTGTGACGAACGTCAAACTCGCCCGTCCACACGTCACGTTTCCGCCGTCCGGCCAGACTCAGGTCCGCCGAAACCGCGCCAGGACGCTGTACTGGAGGCTCGCGGTCAACACCTCGGCGCCGGTGCCGGCCGCCTGCCGGAACGGAAGCCCGTCAGGGCCCCAGAAACCGCTCAGTCCACAGGAGGCGCCGAGTGGCGTGGCACCTGCCAGGTTCGCCAGGACGGAGAACATCCGGTTGTCCATGGCGCGGGCGCCAAGGTGCAGCCCCAGCCGGTGGTCCTCCCCGGCGGTGTAGAGAGCCGAGACGGCATAGATGTCCGCGCCGGCTTCCGCGGCCCATTCCGCGTGGCCGGGGCGGGCGGCGTCGAAACAGATTGCCAGGGCGACCTTCCAGCCGTCGATCTCAAGGACGGCGGGGTGGTCGCCGGCCACGAAGAGACTTTGCTCCGAACCGTGCAGGTGCGTCTTGAAGCTGGTCTCGATGATGCCGGCAGGGTGGACTGCGAGGGAGGCCAGCCGCGGCGTGCCGTCCTCCTCCTTGAACGCAGCTCCGACCACGGCGGTTATTCCGGTGCGGCGGCAGATTTCCCGGATGCCGTCCAGCCGCCCGTCAGCCGCACTCAGCCACTCCCCCGGCCCCTCCAGCAGGTCCAGCCGGTACCCCGTCAGAGAGAGTTCGGGAAAGATGACCAGCCGGGCTCCGTGCGACTCGGCGTCTTCGATCAGCCGGATGTGTTCGGGCACATTGGCGGCAACGCCGCCATCCAGGGCCTCGTATTGGACAGCGGACAGCGTCAGCGCGGTGATTGAGCCAGTAGTCACTCTGCCATCCTAGGCACCTCGTCTTTCGCCGGAGGGCGCCGATGGCGACGAGCAATAACGCCCGACAGCGGTTTCGCGAAGGGCCTCCGCCCAGACGGCAAGACGCTGGGCCGCCCGCACATAGTGGAACAACTCTGTTGGAGTGAGGGCGTCGAGGTCCGTCTCGGCCAGCCGCCGGGCCAGCTCCGCTCCGGGCGGCTGCACAGCCAGCACCGGGCCTTCCTTGCTCCATTGGACGTCCTCGGCCGGCTCCCCGGCGACCAGGCGCCGGAAGAGGAAGTCCACGACGCCCGGGCTCATGGCCTTGAGGACGCCGGCCCCCGCCTCGCCGCCGTCCGCCCGTCCGCCGGGCGGGGTGCTGGCCCGATCAGGGCCTGAAGGATCCGGGCCCGGAGATTGCCGGCCTGCAAGTTCCCGGCTTGTGAATTCCCGGCCTGTGAATTCCGGATTCAGGAAGGCGGGCTCTGAGGCGTTGTTCATGGGCTCATCGTATTCGAACATATATTCGAATACAAGGCTTGTTCGTAGAAGGACTGGCGCTGCGGCCGGGCCGAACATGAGACGATTCGGTGATGACCGCGCGCGGAACGACCACTGCTTCCCGGACCGTCACGGGCACCCCCTCCGGCACCCGGCTGGCCGGCATTGACGCCGCACGCGGGCTGGCGTTGCTGGCCATGATGGCCACGCACGTGCTGGCGACCTTTGAGTCGGACCCGCAACTCACCCCCACCTGGATCGGGCTTGCGTTTTCCGGACGGGCGGCCGCCCTGTTCGCCGTGCTGGCCGGAGTCGGCCTCGGCTTGTCCACGGGGAAGCAGCAGCCGCTCCAGGGTCCCGAACTCTGGGCGGCCCGCCGGGGCATCGCCCTACGGGCGCTCGTGATCGGCGCCGTCGGGCTCTCCCTGGGCGGTCTGGAAGTCAACATCGCCATAATTCTGGTCCACTACGCTCTCCTGTTCCTGTGCGTGCTGCCCTTCGTTGGGCTCGGGGGGAAACGCCTGCTCATGCTGGCCGCCGCCTGGATCCTGGCATCGCCAGTCCTGGCCTACCTGCTGCGGCCCTGGCTGCTGTCCGCCGATCCGCCCCTGCGGCTGGGGCATAATCCGAGCTGGGAGGACCTGGCCACACCGGCAAGACTGCTTGGCGACTCCTTCCTCACGGGCTACTACCCCGTGCTGCAGTGGATCGCCTATCTCCTGGTGGGGCTTGCGATCGGCCGGATGGCCCTGGCGAAGGCAGCCGTGCCGTTCCTGCTGCTGGCTGCCGGAACGGTGGTGGCTGTCTTCTCCAAGTGGCTGGGGACAGTCACGATGGAGGACTGGGGCGGCAGGCAGTCGCTGGAGGCGCAGATCGGCGATCCCGCCTACCCGCTGGCGAGTCTGCTGCAGGTCAACCTTGCCGGCGTCGATCAGTCAGGCTCAGTGTGGTGGCTTGCCACCAGTGCACCGCACGCCGGCACCACGCTGGATCTGTTGCACACTTCGGGAACTGCCGCCGCCGTGATTGGCGTGTGTCTGCTTCTGGGCCGGCTGGGCAACTGGGTGGAACTTGACCTGCTGCTCCCGCTGCGCGGAGCCGGGGCCATGACGTTGAGCCTCTACACTGCCCATCTGTGCATCATGGGGGCCCTGCACGATCAGCCGCTGCTGCGCGGCTGGACCGTGGAGGGTGTGTACTGGGCGCAGGCCCTTGGGGTGCTGGCGACTGGCGCGGTCTTCGCGGCACTGGCGTGGCGCGGGCCGCTGGAGTGGGTGACCCATGCGGCCAACCAGGTGGGCAGCTACCGGCCGGCTCAAGTCCGCCAGCCTTCCCGCTTCCGCTAAGTCCGGCTAGGGCTTCTGCACCCCGGTGCGGAACATACGCACGGCGTCGCGCATGGAGGCGCGGGCCCGTTTGCGGTCTCCGGCGGCATCGTAGGCACAGCTGAGCCGGAACCAGGAACGCCAGTCCCCGGGGGCGGCTTCCGCCTCGGCGCGGTACTTCTCAAATTCGAGGTCGGCGGCTTCGCGAATGATCCGGCCGGCGGGCGTGCGCGGCAGCGTGTCCTCCGGCAGGCCCCCCTCGGCTTCGAGGATCTTCGCCAAACGCTCCGTGCGTGCCCCAAACAGGAGTTCCCGGATCAGGGCCCACGCGCCGATGACCGGCAGCACCAGGTAAGCGACGCCGATCGCCTTCGCCACGACGTTGGGGTCCGACATCAGGAGTACGGAACGTTGGAGGGACACCACCAGGTAGAACACGAGCAGCAGGGTGACGGCCCCCACCCAGATCTTGGTGCGGTTGGCTTTCAGTGCTGTCAAGGCAGCGGACATCTGGCTCAGAGCCCCAGGTCCAGGTAGCCGTCGAGGCCCACGGTGAGACCGGGGTGTGCGGCGACGTTGCGGATCCCCAGCAGCACTCCGGGCATGAAGGAGGCGCGGTCGAAGGAGTCGTGGCGGATGGTCAGCTGCTCCCCCGGCCCGCCCAACAGGACCTCCTGATGCGCGACTAGGCCGCTGAGCCGGACACTGTGGACCCGGATGCCGTCGACGTCGCTGCCGCGGGCGCCCGCGAGCTCCGTGGTGGTGGCATCCGGGCTCGAAGGCACGCCAGCGTCGGTGCGCTCGGCCGAGATCAGCTGCGCCGTGCGCACAGCCGTGCCGGAGGGCGCATCGACCTTGTCCGGGTGGTGCAGTTCAATGATTTCAACGGACTCGAAGTACTTGGACGCTTTGGCGGCGAAGGCGGAGGCCAGGACCGAGCCGAGGGCGAAGTTGGGGGCGATGAGGACGCCGACGCCGGGCCGTTCGGCGAGGAGTTCCTCCAGCCCCGCGAGCCGGTCGGCATCCCAGCCGGTGGTGCCGACCACGGCGTGCATGCCGTGCTCGACGGCGAAGCGGACGTTCGCCTCGGTGCTTTCGGGGACGGTCAGGTCCACCACGATCTGCGCGCCGGAGCCGACAAGCGCGTCGAGGGAGTCGTTGCGGCCAAGGGCCGCGACGAGGTTCAGGTCCGCGGCGGCGTCGATGGCCTTCACGGCCTCTGCGCCCATGCGCCCACTGGCACCCAGGACGGCGACTGAGAGTTGTTCGGTCATGCCATCAACCCTACCGCCGGGGCCGCTGCGTTCCGGAACCGGCGGCCGTGGGTTACAGGCCTGCCCGACCCGGACAGCTTGATGGCTATGCAGTGTGGGCAGCATTCTCCGATGCCGTGGACCCGCGGACTCGATGGTTCACACCGATCCCAGCCCGTCAGGCTGGATTGACGCGCTCTCACGTGTCAATCTAAACTGACAGACATGGAGACTGACGACCTGTCCGCGCATATTCATTCACTTGACCCCGCCGTCGGTCTGCGGGCGGTCGGCGCCCTTCATCGCCTGGCAGAACAGGTTGAGGCCGCACAGGTAAGAGCCGCTCGGGAACAGGGATGGACCTGGGAGCAGATCGGTGAGGCCTTGGGCGTCTCGCGGCAGTCCGTCCACGCAAAATACCGAGAGTGAGAACAAACGATGTTTGAACGACTTGCCGACGACACCCGAAAAATCGTTGGCTTTGCAATGGAAGAGGCCCGCTCCAGCGGTGACAAGCGGCTGGGCACGGATCATCTGCTGCTGGGGGCGCTTCACGATCCCGGTCCGGCCGGCATTTTTGGTGTCACGCTCGATCAGGCAAGGGCAGCGGCAACCGCGCTTGACCACACGGCACTCGCGTCAATCGGAATAGACGTCCAAGGCTTTGAACGCGTCTCCATGCCCAGCCGGGGAAAAAAGCCGCCCTTCAGCTCAGGTGCCCGGTCGGTCGTGGAAGGCATGCTCCGGTACGCCATTGACCAGAAGTCGCGACAGATCACCACCGCGAATCTTCTGCTGTCGCTGCTGGACCGCGAAGAACATGATCCGGCGGCCGCGCTCCTCAATGAACTGGGGGTCGACCGGGCCGAGGTCCGGCGCAGAGTCCTTTCCTCCTGACCGCGACCTGACTTACTGCCTACTCCCCTGCTCCGACCCACTCCACAGTGCCGTCGGCGAAGAACTGTTCCTTCCAGATCGGCACCTGGGCCTTGATCCGGTCCACGAGTTCGGCACAGACCTCGAAGGCCTGGCCGCGGTGGGCTGCGGAGACGGCGCAGACCAGGGCAGGGTCGCCGATCTCCAGCATGCCGATCCTGTGGGCCGCCCAGATCCGCACGGGCTGCTGTTCCTCGACGCCGCCGGCGCCGTCATCCGGGGATCCGTCGGGCGCCCGGTCGCCGGCCGGGACCGAGTGCTCCGCCACGAGCCCGGCGACGACGTCGGCCATCACCTGGTGCGCCGTCGGGTGGGCGCTGTAGCTGAGCCGGGAAACCTGCTTGCCGCCGTCGTGGTTGCGGACGACGCCGCTGAAGCTGACCACCGCTCCTGCGGTGTCCGACTCGACCGCAGCGATGGCCTGGTCCACCGAAATCGGCTCGGCGCTCAGCACGGCGTGCACGATTTCAAATCCAGTTTCAGTGCCCATGGCTGCCTTCCAGCTGGTCGCAAAGATGTCCAAGAATAGGATCAAGCACGCCCAGGCCGTCCATCACGCCCTTCGGGGATCCGGGGAGGTTCACGATGAACGTCTGTCCGGCCGCACCTGCGTGGCCCCGGCTGAGCATGGCCATCGGTGTCTTGGCCGCCCCGGCGGTCCGGATGCCCTCCATGATGCCCGGGATTTCACGGTCCAGCAGGGGCAGGGTCTGCTCAGGCGTCGCGTCCGTGGGGCTCAGTCCTGTGCCGCCGCTGGTGATGATGACCGCGGGCTGCTGGCTCAGCAGGGCCCTCAGCGCGGCCCCTACGGGTGCCCCGTCCGGCACCACCATGGCAGGAAAGGGCTCAAAACCGTGTTCGGTGAGCCAATCGATGATGACAGGACCCGTGAGGTCCTCATAGACACCGGCGGCCGCCCGGGTAGAGGCGATCACGACGCCGGCCCTCCGGCCGGTGGCTTCGCCGTGGCGGTGCGGTTCGGGCATGTTCATAGGGTCCAGTCCCCGCTCTTGCCGCCGCTTTTGGCGAGCACTTTGATATCTGTCAGGACCGCGTGCTTGTCCACGGCCTTGATCATGTCGTACACGCTTAGTGCCGCGACCGACGCCGCGGTGAGTGCTTCCATTTCTACGCCGGTGACGCCGCGGGTCTTGACCGTGGCAAACACCGTCACGAAGTCGGTGTCGAGCTCAAAGTCGATGGTGACCTTGGCGATGGGCAGCGGGTGGCACAGAGGGATCAGGTCCGGCGTCTTTTTGGCCGCCATGATCCCGGCGATACGGGCAACGGCCAGGGCGTCGCCTTTCGGGAGCTCGCCGCCGCCGAGGAGGGCAAGGACCTCGGCCGTGCTGCGGACGGTCGCGGTGGCGGTGGCCTCCCGCGTGGACTCTGCCTTGTTGGACACATCCACCATTTGAGCCGTGCCGTCGTGGCGGAGGTGGGTCAGGCGGGTGTGGTCCGCTGCGGTGTTGCCGGCTGGTGCGGCATCCGCTTCAGGGTTTTCTGCTTCATTCACAGGATCCATACTTCCACTTCGTCGCCCGCTGCGAGTGCCGCTGTCCCCTCGGGAATGTGGACCAGGGCGTTGGAGCGTGCCAGGGCGTGGACCAGGTGCGAGCCCGCGCCGCCCTCCAACCGGACGGTACCGTCCGGAGCCAGCGTGCCGCGCCGGACCTGGTGCTTGCCCGGCGGGGAGGTCAGCGGTTCGGCGAGGCGCGCGCGGACCGTGGGCCGGAGCGCCGGTGCGCCGAACAGCTCCGTGAGGACCGGGCGCAGGAACATCTCAAAGGACACGAGGCAGCTCACCGGATTACCGGGGAACCCCAGCACCGGGACACCGTCGAAGCTGCCGATCCCCTGCGGGCCGCCGGGCTGCATCGCCACGGCGCCGAACTCGACGTCGTGTCCGGCCATCGCCTGCCGGACCACCTCATAGGCACCCTTGCTGACCCCGCCGGTTGTGACGATCAGGTCCACGGCGGGGCCATGCCGGCGCAGCAACGCGGCGAGCTCATCCGGCTGGTCCGTGGAGACGCCGGTCCGTGTGACGCGGAGCCCGGCCAGGCGCATGGCGGACTCGAGCAGCGTGCCGTTGGAGTCAAAGATCTTGCCCGGCCCCAGCGGGTTGCCCGGTTCCACGACTTCATCGCCGGTGGTGACCAGGAGAACCCGGAGGCAGGGACGGACAGGCACATCCGTGTAGCCCATTGCCGCCAGCAGTCCCAGCTGGCCGGGGCCGAGAAAGGTCCCCGCACCGAGGGCGAGCTCGCCGGAACGGATGTCGCTGCCGGCGCCGCGCACAAACGTTCCGGCAGCCGCGGCCGGCAGATGGACCGTGGCGGGCTCCCCGGGCGCGGGGAAGGAATCGGGCACGGCCTGTTCAATGGGCACGACGGCGTCGGCCCCGGCCGGCATCATCGCGCCGGTCATGATCGGGGCGGCCGTTCCGGCGGCCAATTCTGCCGGCGCGGCACCGGCCGGGACGGGCGCGACGACGCGCAGTTCGGTGCCGCCGTCGGGCACATCGCCGCTGCGGATCGCGAAGCCGTCCATCTGCGAGTTAGCAAAGGGGGGAAGGTCCAGCGGCGCCAGGATATCGGCGGCGAGTCCCCGGCCCAAGGCTTCGAGCAGCGGAAGCTGTTCCACCCGTTCCTCGGTGCGGAGCGGGGCCAGCAGGGCGCGCACCTTGTCCCGGTGCGCTTGAACGCTGACGTGCCTTGTCTCGGTGCGGTGCATGCGTTTCCTGACCTTTGCTCGGCTCGCTAGGACTTCACCTCAACTCTAACCGTGTGGTAGCCAGTGGCTCCGTTGGGCGCGACCGGGGTGGACTCCTCGACCTGCGGCACACCGTCGAGGGCCGTGGCCCGGACCTGGACCTCATACCGTCCCGGCGTCAGCGCAAGCGCCAGCTTCCACTGGTACCACGTGTCCTTGGAGATCCCCGGGGCCAGCTCGGCCTGGCGCCAATCGCCGCCGTTGACCCGCACCTCCACCTTGCCGATGCCCGTGTGCTGCGCCCACGCGACGCCGCCGAACACCACGGGCCCCGCCGTCACGCCGCTGCCGTCGCGCGGCACGTCAATGCGGGACGATGTCTTGATGGGTCCGCGCTCGCTCCAGCCGCGCGGTGTCCAGTAGGCTACGTCGTCCGCGTAACGCGTCACTTTCAGCTCGGTGACCCATTTCGTGGCCGAGACGTAGCCGTACAGCCCGGGCACGATCAGCCGGACGGGGAATCCATGTTCCAGCGGGAGCGGTTCCCCGTTCATTCCCACCACCAGCAGGGCGTCGCGGCTGTCTGTGAGGGCCTCGAGCGGGGTCCCCGCCGTCCAGCCGTCCGTGCTGCGGGAAAGCACCATGTCCGCCCCGGCCTTGGGGCCGGCCATGGAGAGCAGTTCGCGCACCGGCCAGCCGAGCCAGCGGGCGTTGCCGATCAGGTCCCCGCCCACCTCGTTGGAGACACAGGCGATGGTCACGTGGCGTTCCGTCAGGGGTTTGGCCAGGAGAGTGGCGAAGTCGAGCTCGATTTCGCGTTCCACCAGACCCGTGACCTTCAGGGTCCATTCCTCCGGGTCCACCAGCGGGACGCGCAGGGCAGTGTCGATCCTGTAGAACTCCCTGTTCGGCGTCACGAGCGGGCTCAGGCCGTCCAGCCGGATCTCAGCTCCCGCCGGTACGGGCGGCGCCGGAGCGGCCGGCTTCGGGAGGACGAGCTTGCTGCGCACGTCACTGACGACGGCGGCCGCTCCCCTGAGCGTGGAGGCGAGCACACCGGCGACGGCGGCAACGGCTGCCGTCCCGCCCAGGGCCAGCAGGAAGCGGCGGCGGGCAGGCCCAGCGTCATCGACCGTGGCGTCCGCAGGCTGCACGCCCTCCGGCGAGGCGGGCTGCGAGGTGTCGGGGGCTTCCGGCGAGGCGGGCCGCGAGGTGTCGGGGGCTTCCGAGGCGGCAGGCTGCGAGGTGTCCGCGGCTTCCGACTGGGCGGTCTCCGGCGCCGGCGCGTCGCCCGCCACGGGTTGCCACTCCAACAGTTTCCGGATGAGCCACCGCAACAGCGCGATCCCCACCAGTGCCACGAGCACCGGGACGGGGATGGCGTTGGCGGTCAGGTCGGCCCGGCTCAGCACGGCCACGAGGCCTACCGCGCCGAACACCGCAATGAGAATCACGCCGGCGAAGCGGCGCCGCACTTCAAGGACACCGGACAGGGCCGCGAGTGCGGCGATGACCAGAACCATGCCCGCCAGAAGTGCCACCTTGTCTGCCGTGCCGAACACGGAGATAACCCACTCTTTGACGCCCGGCGGGACGGTGTCGATCACGGCCCCGCCCACGGCTGTCACGGGAGAAACCGTGGGGCTCACCAGGCTGGCAGCGAGCTCACCGAGCACCACCGCGGTCCCCACGGCCACCAGCCCGGCCCCGGCGGCCCACAGGTCGCGCCGTTGCTGACGGCGCTGTTGCCGGGTGTGCGGTTGCTGGGTGCGCTGTTGCCGGACGCGCGGTTGCCGGGTCCAGCCTCGCTGCCCCTGCGTGCGCCCTTGTTCTTGGTCCTTGCCAGCGAGTGTCTCGTCCATTTCCTTCCCCTGCCCGTCTAAGCCAACGCCGCTGCTCACTGTGACTGTCCTGCCCGGAGTTGTTCCTCCGCCGCGTCGCGCGGAATCCGGTCCTGTGCTCCCGCTGCTGTTGCTCCCTCGGCCGGAGCCTCCTGGCCAGAAGATCCCTGGCCAGGGAGCAGCAGCGAGAACCGGCATCCGCCGTCGACGTTTTCCACGGTGACGGTGCCCTGATGGGCGCTGACTATTCCGGCAACAATGCTCAGGCCTAGCCCGGCGCCGCTGTAGCGCATGGCGCCCGCCGGCTCAGGCGGCGCGGGCACGAGGTCGCCGTCGTTCGGGGCTCCGGCGTCCCGGCCGCCGTCTACCCCAGCGCCGTCCATCGCGGCTCTGTCGTCCCCGGCGGTCCAACGGCCGGGCTGTCTCCTCGCCGGGTCCTTCTGCCAGCCTGTCTCGAACACGTGCGGGAGGTCTGCCTCTGGGATCCCGCCGCAGCCGTCGGTGACCGCGACGACGGCCCGGTCCCCTTCCCGGCCCACTTCCACGGTGACACGGGAACCGGGCGCGCTGTGGACGATGGCGTTGAGCACCACATTCCGGATGGCGCGCCCCATCGAAGGGCCGTCGGCGAGGGCCAGGCTTTCCCGCCCGCCGCCGCCGTCGAGCGTAATGCCGTGCTGCTGCGCCAGTGGGGCGAGATCGGCAATGGCGTCGCTGGCGAGGTCGTACAGGTCCAGCGGTTCGGCCTTGAGCCGCATGGTCCCGGCGTGGATCTTCGACAGCTCCAGGAGGTCGTTGACCATGCCGGCCATGAGGTCGGTCTGGGCGATGATCTTGCGGTAATAGCCGGGAACGTCCGCCGCCATTCCGTCCTCCAGGGCCTCGGTCATGGCCCGCATGCTCGCCAGCGGCGTCCGGAGATCGTGGGAGATCCAGCTGACCAGTTCGCGGCGGGCGTTCTCGACGGCGGCTTCACGCTGCCGGGATGCCTCCAGCATTCGGCTGCTGGATTCAAGCTCCGCGGCGAGGGCGGCAAGTTCGTGGCTCATCACCGGGGACTGGATCCCGGGACTCTCGCCGCGGCCGATGCTCCGGGCGGCGTCGGCCAGCGCCTTGGCGTTCCGCGAGACCCTTGATCCCAGCACGAGGGCGATCGAAACTGCCACCACCGAGGCCACGGCCATGACGTACCACATGACCTCGAGGTCCCGTGCAGAAATAAACATGGCGTTGAAGGCGCTGACCATTCCGGCCGTCAGGACCGCCACGGCGGCGAGCACCACCACGCAGATCTGGACCGCGAACGATGCCCTGCGCAGCGATTTCAGGATGAGCAGTGACGCGGCCCCGATCAGGGCTCCCCACGCCACGGCCCATCCAATGATGGTCAGGAGTTCAGAGGTCTGCACCGGCGGACTCTTCCTCGTCGTTGGGGTCCAGCCGGTAGCCCACGCCCCAGACCGTTTTCAGGACGGAGGGCCGGGTGGGGTCGTCCTCGATCTTCTCCCGCAGCCTCCGCACGTGGACCGTCACCGTGGACAGGTCCCCGTAGTCCCAGCCCCAGACGGCCTTCATGAGTTCCTCACGGCTGAAGACCTGCCGGGGACGGCGGAGCATGAAGGCCAGCAGGTCGAACTCCCGGGCCGTCAGCGCCAGGGCCCTGCCATGGCGGGAGACGGTGCGTGCGGCCGGGCTGAGGTCGAAGCCGCCCACTTCGACGGAGGGCTCCGGGCTAAATTCGGGAACGCTCCGGCGCAGGACCGAGCGGACCCGCAGTACCAGCTCCCGGGGCGAGAACGGCTTGGTGACGTAGTCGTCCGCGCCGGCTTCCAGGCCCAGGATGCGATCGTCCTCCGTCCCCAGGGCCGTGAGCATGATGACCGGGACACTATGTGCCGCACGGAGCCGGCGGCAGACTTCCACGCCGTCCAGGCCCGGCAGCATCCGGTCCAGCAGCACCAGGTCCGGACGGCGTTCGGCCGCGAGGCGCAGGGCTGTGAACCCGTCGGCGGCGAGGACCACCTGGAATCCCGCCTGGACGAGGTAGTCGCGAACCACTCCGGCGATGGTCGGCTCGTCTTCGACCAGGAGGATGCGCCGGTGTTCCGTTCCGTCCGGGGCCGGCTGGGTGTTGTTCACGCTTCCAGCATAGGTTCGCGGCCACGCCG
The DNA here is from genome assembly GCF_900102785.1 of Arthrobacter sp. ok362. Taxonomy (GTDB): domain Bacteria; phylum Actinomycetota; class Actinomycetes; order Actinomycetales; family Micrococcaceae; genus Arthrobacter. The sequence continues at coordinate 443,439 of NZ_FNGC01000001.1, read as the reverse complement.
CGGGCAGGGTCCCGGATCCCCACAGGGCATCCTTCCCGAACACGTAATATCCGTGCCGTCATGCGGCTGTGACGTGGGCCGCGAGGTGGCGTAGCCTGACTCTATGACAGTTCAACTGGGTATGCCCCAGCCCCGAGTGGCAGGCAGTCCCGGAGCGGCCATGCCTCCTTCACCCGCACTGTCCGGTTCAGCCGCACTGTCCGGGCGCCCGGAGGGCCTGCCTGCCGGGCTGGTGGATCGCTACGGCCGCCGTGCCACCGACATGCGGCTCTCACTAACGGACAAATGCAACCTGCGCTGCACCTATTGCATGCCGGCCGAGGGCCTGGAGTGGTTGTCCAAGCAGGCGGTGATGTCCGCGGAGGAAATCGTCCGGATCGTGCGGATCGGCGTCGACATGCTCGGCGTGCGTGAACTGCGGCTGACCGGCGGCGAGCCGCTGGTGCGCGCGGACCTGCTGGAGATCATCGCCGCGCTCCGCCAGGCCCACCCCGGGCTGCCGATCTCGATGACCACCAACGGCGTCGGCCTGGACAAGAAGGCCGCCGGGCTCAAGGCCGCGGGACTCTCCAGGATCAACGTCTCGCTGGATTCCCTGCACGAGGAAACCTTTGCCCAGCTGACCCGCCGCCCCTTCCTGAACAAGGTCCTCGCCGGCGTCGACGCCGCCTGGGCTGCGGGCCTGGGCCCGGTCAAGCTCAACGCTGTACTCATGCGCGGGATCAACGACGCCGAGTCCCCGGCCCTGCTGGCCTGGGCACTGGATCGCGGCTATGAACTGCGGTTCATCGAGCAGATGCCGCTGGACGCGGACCACGGCTGGACCCGACGGAATATGATCACCGCCGCGGAGATCCGCGAACTGCTCTCCACCGACTATGTGCTCAGTTCCGACCCCCGGGAGCGCGACGGCGCGCCGGCGGAGCGGTTCGAGGTCCGTGCCCGGGTTCCCGGCACCGGACCGGCCACCGGGCCTGTGCTCGGAACCGTGGGCATCATCGCCTCCGTCACGGAGCCATTCTGCTCAGACTGCCGCCGAACGCGCATCACCGCCGAGGGCAAGATCATGAGCTGCCTGTTCTCGCGCGAGGAAGTGGACCTGCTGGGGCTCTTGCGCGAGGGCGCAAGCGACGAACAGCTCGCCGAACGCTGGCAGGACGCCATGTGGGTCAAACCCAAGGCCCACGGCATGGACCATGTGGGCCTCGGTGCCCCCGACTTCGTCCAGCCGGACCGCAGCATGAGCGCCATCGGAGGCTGATTTTTTCGTGAACGTACGCTACTTCGCTGCAGCGCGCGCTGCTGCCGGCGTGGATGAAGAACGCTACGACCTCGCCGACGGCGACACCCTCGCCTCGCTGCTGGAGGCGATCCTCGCCGTCGAACGCCCCGAACCGCCGGCCGGTACGCCGCCGCTGGCCCGCATCCTGTCCCGCTCCAGCTTCCTGCTCAACGAAGTTGCCGTGCGTGACCAGGCCGCGGCGCTCAAGCCGGCCGACGTCGTGGACGTGCTGCCGCCGTTCGCCGGCGGTTAACCCGAGCACGCCCGGGGCTTTCCGCGGCGCATTTCATGCGTAGTCCGGCCCGAATATGCGGGCCCGAGAAATCGGCGCGGAACTCGAAACCTCAGGCCGGGATCGAGGCGCCCTCGGCGACGCGCCGGCAGACCGTGGTCATGATCTGGGTGAACTCGCTCGCCCTGCCCAGGCGGAGACCGGCGGCGTGCGTCAGTTCGCCGTCGTCCACCCGGAACGTGTGCCGCGCCGTGCCGCGGTCGCTGCGCCGTTCCACGGTCAAGGTGCCACCATCCCAACTGGCGCGCGCCGGCGCCTCGGGCGGCAGTCCCAGGCTGTTGACGTGGTACAGGAGCGTGTCCGGGTGGTCCGGGTCCGTGGTGAAGACACCATGGCCTTCGGCGCGGGTCCCGTCCGCATCCGTATGCCGGTAACTTTGGGTGACGGCAAGCCCGGCCGCCGCCGGGGCAAAGATGATCTCGGTGTCCGCGCTGCGCGCCGGACCCCACGCGGTTGACTCCCAGTGCGTGGTCCCCGTCCAATGGCCTAGGAAAGCCTCAAGCGCTTCGCATGCACTGCCTCGCAGTGGCCGGTGCGCAGTTTCTCCCATGTGGAGTTCCTCCCGAGTGACCCCGCCACCATCATGACGCCGTGCCTACTGTGGTGTAAAGACCGGCGGCACACCGACCGGCCGTGCCCAGCCGGTTGGCGCACGGCCCACAGGGCAGAAATTGGACAGTGCAGAAATTGGCCCGGGAATTACCTAGAGCCCAAACGTCTCGGTTTCCTCGAAGGGGCCTACCACCGTGACGGTCCGTGGGGCGGCCGCGAGCTCGCGGGCGAGCACCTGGACCTCCGACGCCGTGACGGCCTTGATCTGGCGCAGGGTTTCATCGATGTCCTGGTACTCGCCGGACACCAGTTCCGCGCGGCCCAGGCGGGACATCCGGGAGCCGGTGTCCTCAAGCGCGAGCACGATTCCGCCGCACAGCTGCCCCACGGCCTTCCGGAGCTCCTCGTCGGTGATGCCGTCCGCCGCCAGCTTGTCGAGTTCGGCGCCGAGCAGCCCTATGACCTGACGGACCTTCGACGGCGTGCATCCGGCGTACATGCCGAAATAGCCGGCGTCGGCATAGGAGGAGGCGAAGGAGTAGGTCGAGTAGACGAGGCCGCGCTTCTCCCGGACCTCCTGGAAAAGCCGGGAGGACATGCCGCCGCCGAGGACGGCGTTGAGCACGCTCATGACAAAGCGGCGGTCGTCGGTGGCGACCAGCGAGGGACAGCCCATAATGATGTTGGCCTGCTCCACCTGGCGCTTGACCACGTGCAGGCCGGCCGTGCCGGTGATGGCCGCACGCTCGGTGGAGCGGCGCTGAACGGGGGCGGCAGCGGGCTCAAGGTTCCAGCCGGCAGAGTGCAGGGCATCCACCACGAGCCCGCAGACGACGTCGTGGTCCAGCCCGCCGGCCGCGGTGACCACGAGCTCGTCTGGACGGTAGTAGCGGCGGTAGTGGTCCCACACCGAGTCGCGCGCCACGGCCCGAATGGCTGCCGGGGTGCCGCCGATGGGGCGGCCCAGCGGGTGCATTCCCAGCACGGCGGCGACGAAGTTCTCGTGCGCGACGTCGGTGGGGTCGTCGCTGTCCATGGCGATTTCCTCGAGGATGACGTCCCGCTCCTGCTCCATTTCCTGCGGGTCCAGGACGGCACCAGTGATCATGTCGGCGATGACGTCGATCGCCATGGGAAGGTCACTGTCCAGCACGCGGGCGAAGTAGCAGGTGCTCTCTTTCGCCGTGGCGGCGTTCGATTCCCCGCCGACCTCATCGAAGGCCGAGGCGATCTCCAGCGCGGTGCGGCGTTTGGTGCCCTTGAAGAGCAGATGCTCCAAAAAGTGCGTGGAGCCGTGCTGGCCGGGGGCCTCGTCCCGGGAGCCCACCCCGACCCAGAAACCGATCGTGGCAGAGCGCTGGCCGGGCATCGCTTCAGTAAGCACGCGGACGCCGCCGGGCAGGACCGAGCGTCGCACCTCGGAACCGCCGTCGGCTCCGTGGATCAGGGTGTCAGCGTGCTGGTTCTGCTCTAGCGGCAGGGGAACGACAGTCATCAAGGCCTTTCATTGAACACGTGCCAAATCTGCCTGCCATCCTACCTTTAAACAGCAGCGGGGCCGGTGGTTGATCCACCGGCCCCGCTCTTTGATGCAGGAGAGACTACTCTGCGGACTCCTCGGAGACCTCAGCGTTGTCGGCGTTCTCCGAAGCTGCATCCTCAGCCACTACGGGTGAGAGGGAGAGCTTTCCACGGTCGTCGATCTTGGTGATTTCCACCTGGATCTTCTGGCCCACGGAGACGACGTCCTCGACGTTGTCAACGCGCTTGCCGCCAGCGATCTTGCGCAGCTCGGAGATGTGCAAGAGGCCGTCCTTGCCCGGGGTCAGGGAAACGAAGGCGCCGAAGGTGGTGGTCTTGACGACCGTGCCCAGGTAGCGCTCACCGATTTCCGGCACCTGCGGGTTGGCGATGGCGTTGATCGCGGAACGTGCTGCGTCGGCAGACGGGCCGTTGGTGGCGCCGATGTAGACAGTTCCGTCGTCCTCGATCGAGATGTCGGCTCCGGTGTCTTCCTGGATCTGGTTGATCATCTTGCCCTTCGGGCCGATGACCTCGCCGATCTTGTCAACCGGGATCTTGACCGCGATGACGCGCGGCGCGAACTCGGAGAGCTCGTCCGGGGTGTCGATCGCGGAGTTCAGGACGTCCAGGATGTGCAGGCGCGCTTCGCGGGCCTGCTTCAGGGCGGCGGCCAGGACCGAGGCCGGGATGCCGTCGAGCTTCGTGTCCAGCTGGATGGCCGTGACGAACTCGGAGGTACCGGCAACCTTGAAGTCCATGTCGCCGAAGGCATCTTCGGCGCCGAGGATATCGGTCAGGGCTGCGTAGCGGGTCTGGCCGTCAACCTGGTCAGAGACCAGGCCCATGGCGATACCGGCAACGGCAGCCTTCAGCGGCACGCCTGCGTTGAGCAGGGACAGCGTGGAGGCGCAGACGGAACCCATCGACGTCGAACCGTTGGAGCTGAGCGCCTCAGACACCTGGCGGATGGCGTAGGGGAATTCCTCGCGGGACGGCAGCACCGGCATGATGGCGCGCTCTGCGAGGGCACCGTGGCCGATTTCGCGGCGCTTCGGGGAACCGACGCGGCCGGTCTCGCCGGTGGAGTACGGCGGGAAGTTGTAGTTGTGCATGTAGCGCTTGCGCGTCACGGGAGAGAGCGAGTCGATCTGCTGTTCCATCTTGAGCATGTTCAGCGTGGTGACACCCATGATCTGGGTCTCGCCGCGTTCGAAGATGGCCGAGCCGTGGACGCGGGGCAGAACCTCAACCTCGGCGGTGAGCTGGCGGATGTCCGTCAGGCCGCGGCCGTCGATGCGGATCTGGTCCTTGAGGATGCGCTGGCGCACAACCTGCTTGGTGACGGAGCGGAAGGCTGCGGACAGCTCCTTCTCGCGGCCTTCGAACTGGCCGGCCAGGGAAGAGGTGACCTCGTCCTTGAGCGAATCCGATGCGGTGTCGCGTTCCTGCTTGTCGGCGATCTGGAAGACAGCGGCCAGCTTCTCGGCGGCGGCGGACTCCACGGCGGCGTAGACGTCGTCCTGGTAGTCCAGGAAGACCGGGAACTCGACGGTCGGCTTGGCGGCGCGGGCTGCCAGGTCGGACTGTGCTTCGCAGAGGGCCTTGATGAACGGCTTGGCAGCCTCGAGGCCTTCGGAAACAACCTCTTCGGTCGGGGCGGTGGCGCCCTGTTCCTTGATGAGGTTCCAGGAGTTGTCGGTAGCTTCGGCTTCAACCATCATGATGGCGACGTCGTCACCTGCGATGCGGCCGGCAACGACCATGTTGAAGACGGCGTTCTCGAGCTGGGAGTGCTTCGGGAACGCAACCCACTGCGAGCCGTTCTCGTCGGCAACGAGGGCAACGCGGACGCCGCCGATCGGGCCGGAGAAGGGCAGGCCGGAAAGCTGGGTGGACATCGAGGACGCGTTGATCGCGACGACGTCGTAGAGCTCGTCCGGGTTGATGGACAGCACGGTGACGACGATCTGGACCTCGTTGCGCAGGCCCTTGACGAACGCGGGGCGCAGCGGGCGGTCCATGAGGCGGCAGGCCAGGATGGCTTCTGTGGAGGGACGGCCTTCGCGGCGGAAGAACGAGCCCGGGATGCGGCCGGCGGCGTACATGCGCTCTTCGACGTCGACGGTCAGCGGGAAGAAGTCGAAACCTTCACGCGGGTGCTTGCCGGCGGTGGTTGCGGACAGCAGCGCGGTCTCTTCATCGATGTAGACCATCGCTGCGCCGGCTGCCTGCTTGGCAAGGCGGCCGGTTTCAAAGCGGATTACACGCTTGCCGAAGCGGCCATTGTCAATGACTGCTTCTGAGAACTGGATTTCGGGACCCTCCATAGAGAGTCACCTCCGTTTCATGGTTCACGGAGCCCAGCCGCATCAACCCAGTCCAGCATCTGTCTACTGGCCTGCACTGCACCCGGTCATCGATCGAGACCCACGGGCGGGGCCTCGTTCCTTGAGGCCGTTCCCGGGGATCACTACCGAGGACCGCGAATGCGTGATGCGGTTGATCCTCCTGTTTAGTTTTTTCCTGAAGAAGGCGGCCCGTTCCGGTCCGGAAGGGGCCGCCCCTTAAAGCTGACTAGCGACGCAGGCCGAGGCGCTCGATGAGCTTACGGTAGCGGGTGATGTCAGTGTTCTTGAGGTAGGTGAGCATGCGCTTGCGACGACCAACCATGGCCAGCAGACCGCGCTGGGTGTGGTAATCGTGCTTGTGCTCTTTCATGTGCTCAGTGAGATCCTTGATCCGCTGAGTCAGGACTGCAACCTGGACCTCCGGCGAACCGGTGTCGCCCTCGGACGTTGCGAAATCCTTGATGATGGACTGCTTTACAGCGGCTTCAAGTGCCACAATAACTCCTAGAGATGTGCCGTGAGGCCCGAATCAGTAATTCACTGCCGGGGGTGCCGTCCCGGAATCCCCCGCCGAAGCCGGGTATCCCGTACACAACACGGACCAGCCGCCACGGACTGCAGCCGGATCCAACGTTTAGTTTAGTGGCACGTCCGCGGTCTTGTCGAAACCGGCAGCCGCGCCGGCCGCGCCCGCAGCCGCGCCGGCTGCCTCGCCGTCTGCCTGTGGCGGTTGCCGCGTTCCGCTTTCCTGGCCCGAAAGCAGCTCGCGGATGGCGGCGACGCCCCGGTAGACCTCCGCGAAGGAGCTGCTGAGCGGCGACAGCCCGATCCTGATGCCCTGCGGGGCACGGAAATCGGGAATCACATCCTGGTCCCACAAGGCGGCCGTCATTTCACGGAACGCAGGGTGGTCCACCGTCACGTGGCTGCCGCGCAGTGCCGGATTACGCGGGGTGGACAGCTGCACGCCGGCCGGTGCCAGCCAGGCGTCGAAGAGTTCGAGGGCAAAGGCCGTGAGCAGCCGTGACTTTTTCCGGACGGCGGCCATCCCCACTTCCTCGATCAGGCCCAGGGTGCCGCGCATGGCGAGCATCCCAAAAATGGCCGGGGTGCCGCTGAGGAAGCCCCGGATGCCGGGAGCGGCCTCGTAACCCGGGCCCATTTCGAACGCGTCCTTGCGTCCCATCCAGCCCCAGATCGGCTGCTGCAGTCCGGCCAGGTGCCGGGAATTGACGTAGGCGAAGGCGGGCGAACCCGGTCCCCCATTGAGGTACTTGTAGGTGCAGCCGGCCGCGAAGTCGACGTCGGCGTCGTCCAATGCGATCTCCACCGACCCGGCAGAGTGGCACAGGTCCCACACCACTAGGGCGCCGGCGTCGTGGACTGCCGCGGTGATGGCCGGAAGGTCCGCGAGGAAGCCGGAGCGGTAGGCGATCTGGCTCAGGACCACGACGGCGGTGGCCGGGCCCGTGGCGGCCCGCACCTGCTCGACCGTGACACCGGAGGCGGGATCGGCGTCGATCCAGCGCAGGGTCAGGCCTTCTTCGCGGGCGATTCCCTCCACCAGGTAGCGGTCGGTGGGGAAATTGTCCGTGTCCAGGACGATTTCCGTCCGCGCCGGATCCGTCACAGCGGCCAGGGCCGCGCGGATGAGCTTGTACAGCACCACGGTGGTGGAATCGGCGATGATCGTCTGTCCGGGCGCCGCGCCGAGCACCGAGCGGCCCAGCTGATCGCCGATGGCCTGGGGCAGTTCGAGCCATTCCTCGTCCCAGCCCCGGATCAGGCGGCCGCCCCAGCTGTCCTGGATGAAGCTGGTGATGTCGGTGACGGACCGCTTGAGCGGCCGGCCCAGGGAGTTGCCGTCAAGGTAGGACAAATCCGTGTCCGTGCCGACGAAGTGGTCACGGTAGCCGGCCAGCGGATCGGCGCCGTCAAGATCCAGGGCGCGCTGCCACAGGGCGTCCCTTGCGTCGGTGCCCGCGGGGATGCTCACTGGCCGATCTCCGTCCGCACGGCGAAGAGCTCAGGGAAGAAGGTCAGCTCAAGGGCCTTCTGCAGGAACGCGGCACCGCTGGATCCGCCAGTGCCGGCTTTCATGCCGATGGTGCGCTGGACGGTGCGCAGGTGGCGGAAACGCCACAGCTGGAAATTGTCCTCGAGGTCCACGAGTTCCTCGCAGGCCTCGTACGCGCCCCAGTTGTCGGCGGCGTTCTCGTAGATGTACTTGAACACGGGGACCAGCTCCGGGCAGAACTCGTGGGCTTTGGTGACGTCGCGCTGCAGCACGGAGGCCGGGACGTCAAAGCCCTGGCGCTTGAGATAGGCGAGGAAATCGTCATAGATGCTGGGGGCATCGAGCAGTTCGCGCAGCATCTCGTGGGCCTCGGGGTCCGATTCGAACACCGGAAGCATCTTGGCATTCTTGTTGCCGAGGAGGAACTCGACCGCACGGTACTGGCTGGACTGGAATCCGGACGAGTTGCCGAGGAAGCCGCGGAACTGGGAGTACTCGGTAGGCGTCAGGGTGGCCAGCACGGACCATTGCTCGGTGAGGGTCTTCTGGATGTGCTTGACGCGGGCGATCGCCTTTAGGGCGGAGCCGAGGTCGTCAGAACGCAGCCATGCGGCGGCGCTGCGAAGCTCATGCAGTACCAGCTTCAGCCACAGCTCCGTGGTCTGGTGCTGGATGATGAACAGCATCTCGTCGTGGTGTTCCGGCGTGCTGACCGGCTGCTGGGCGCTGAGCAGGGTGGGCAACTGCAAGTAGGACGCGTAGCTCATGCGCGCGCTGAAGTCCCGGACAATGTCCTGGTCCAGTTCCCTCGTGTTCTTCTCGATGGTCAAGTCTCTCTTGCCTTCCTTGCCACGTGGCTGCCAATCAGCGCGCGGCTCCAGTGAGCCAGAACGCCGTCAGCGCGAGGAGCCGAAGCCGATCTGGCCCGGTTATCAGCGGGCGAACAGGATGTCATGGGCCTGGACGACGTCCAGGCGCATTTGCTCCACCAAAGCCTCAGCCCCACGGTACGCCACCATGCCGCGAAGCCTGGAGACAAATTCCACCACAACTGTCTGGTCGTACAGATCGAAGTCGTCGGCGGACTCTTCCGGGCGGTCGATCACGTGGGCTTCGACCTGACGGCTCACGCCGTCGAACGTGGGGTTGGAGCCCACGGAGATGGCGGCGGGCCAGCGGGTGCCCTCCTGGTCCACAAGCCAGCCGGCGTAGATCCCGTCCGCGGGGATGTATCCGCTGGCCGTCGAGGCGAGGTTTGCCGTGGGGAAGCCGAGGTCGCGGCCGCGGGCGGCACCGTGCACCACCTCGCCGCGCATCCGGTGCGGCCTGCCGAGCACTGCAGCGGCGGTGGCGACGTCGCCAGCGCGCAGGGCCTCGCGGACCCAAGTGGACGAGCAGCGGCGGTCCGTCCCGTCGTCGTCGTGGATGGGGAAGCCTTCAGAGCCGAACTCGCTGATGACCAGCACCTCGAAACCGAGCTTCCGCCCCAGCTCCTGCATGGTGGAGAGGTCCCCGGAATTGCCGCGGCCGAACCGGGCGTCGTGGCCGATCACCACATGGCTCGCTTTCAGGCCGTCCACCAGGACCGTGGCGACAAATTCTTCAGGGGTCAGGCTGGCAAGCTCCATTGAGTACTTCATCACCAGCACGGCATCGAGGCCGAGCTCGCCCAGGGCCACGAGCTTGTCCTCCAGCCCCATGATCAGCTCGGGAGCCGACTCGGGTCGGTGCACTTGCGCGGGGTGCGGATCGAAGGTGATCGCGACGGCGCGGGCGTGGTTCAATCGGGCGGTGCGGATGAGCTGCGACAGCACCTGCTGGTGGCCGCGGTGCACGCCGTCGAAATTGCCGAACGTGACAACCGAAGGACCAAAGTCCGCCGGGACTTCGGACAGATCGTTCCAGATGTGGACCATCAACCTCGCCTTTTGCTGCCTGCCATGAACACCTCCGGAGCGACCGTGCCGGCTCCGGAACTCTCTAAGATTACCCGCATTCCGGGCCGTTCCCGGACGGTTCCCCGGGCCCCGGGGCAGCCTTCCACCGGCCCAACCGGCAGGGCTACGATTCAGGGGCAGTAATTCAACGGGGTCCGCAGGGACGCCGATTCCCAGCTCGCCGGCCTCGACGCGCGGCACTAAGGAGTACGACATGACTGAGCTCAACGACATTATCGGGCAGGTCCCGATTGGCCAGATCGCAGCCTTGCTCGGCACGGACGAGTCGACCGCCCGCTCCGCGGTGGAAGCCGCCGTGCCCACGCTCCTGGCCGGACTGCATAATAATGCGCAGGCTCCTGACGGGGCGGCAGCACTTGAGTCCGCGCTTGGCCAGCACCAGGACGGGCTGATCGACGGCGGAGTTGATGTGGGCCAGGTTGATACGGTCGACGGCGAAAAGATCGTCAACCACGTCTTCGGCGGGCAGCAGGACCATGTGGCCAGCCAGCTCGCCGGGACTGGCCAACTGGGCGGTGCCGGTGGCGATCTGGTACGGAAACTGTTGCCGATCCTGGCACCCATCGTGATGTCCTACCTCGCGAACAAGGTTCTGGGCGGAGGCCAAGGCGGCACGCAGGGTGGGTCCGCGGGGCAGTCCGGGGGCCAGAGTGGCGCTCAGGCTGACGCCGGCCAGGCCGGCGGCGTCGACCTTGGCGGCATCCTGGGTGGGATCCTTGGCGGACTGGGCGGCGGTCAGGGCAGCGGTCAGGGCAGCTCCGCGAGTGGTGGCGCGGGTCAGGGCGGCTTCGGTGGCCTCGACGACATCCTGGGCGGGCTTTTCGGGAAGAAGTAGGCAGTTCACCTTGGGGCGGCTCGGGATGGCATTCGTTGTTTGTGCCTGTGGCGTGCCGCCCCTCTAGCCCCTTCCGCGGCCAATACGTTCTGCCGGCTATCTCCCGAGTAATAGCTTCCGCTGGCAGTTTCGGACCACGTGATGCCGCCAGTTTCGCCAGTGCAATAGCGCCGCTATGAGGATCAGCGGAACGTGGATCCCGGGCAGGTTTCTTGCGAACCAATGCGGCAGGTAGATGTCCGTGACGGAACCCGTGACGTCGCCAAGGTCCTTCGCGACAGCGGTGAGCGGGCAATGGAAACCGTTGGACGCAAAGATCAGGGTCTCGCCGGCCACCACAGCGGCGGCCGTGCCGGTCGTCCGATCGGTGCGGCCCCTGATGCCGGTGTAAAGGACGTAGACCATGCAAGCCTCGATTGTGAACCAGGCGAAAGTGTGGAAGGACTTGACTGCCCGCAGCACGAGCCGACGTTCGGCCATACCTCCAGCGTAGGCCCGGAGAGCATGTCCACCACCACCGCCCGGACGGTTATTCGAGGCGGAAATAGCGGTTCCGTCGGGGGATCTGGCCCGGGTCTATGTGTGGCGGTGGGATAAACCAGGGAATGCCGCTGCGCATCTGGATGGTCCACTGTTGCTTGTGGATCAGGTGATGGTGGTGCGAGCACAGCAGCGTTCCGTTGTCCGTTCCGGTGCTGCCGCCCCGTGACCAGTAGGTGACATGGTGGGCTTCGCACCAGGGCGCGGGGATGGTGCATTGCGGGAAGGCACAGCCCTGGTCGCGGGCGGTGATGGCTTTCCGGATGTGGGGCGGGAAGATCCGTGAGGCGCGGCCGATGTCCAGGATCCTGCCCTCGCCGCCGAGCAGGACCGGGATGATGTCGGCGTCGCACGCGATCTTACGCACGGTCGACGCCGTCACGGGCCCGGTGAACAACAAGGATCCGGCCGCGCCGGAGCTGTGGGTGGCGGTGGTGCCGTGAGATCCGTTGGGCCAGGGTTCGTTGGTGCCGAGCCGTTCAACGAGGTCGCGGTAGTTGATGGTTGCCATGATCTGGGGGCGGAGCCCTCCCGCCGCCGGCAGGTTTCCTGTAGCAAGGGCGGCTTGGCAGGCGCCGACGAGACCGTCGAGCATTTTTTGCGGCCGCGAGCGGGGGTCCAGGCGTGCAGCAGCCGCGTCGATCCCGTTCCCGTTCTCGCCGTCCGCTCCCGCATCGACTTCAGGTTCCACTCCCGCACGGACCCCGAATTCCGACCGGGCGCCGGCAGCGACGGCCCTACCGCCGTCACCCACGTTCGCAGCGTCGCCGGCGTCGCCGGCGTCGCCTGCGTTGGCGGCGGCACGCGCGTTGGCAACGTCGCCCGCGTTCGCAGCGTCGCCCGCGTTCGCAGCGGCACCCGCGTTCGCAGCGGCACCCGCGTTGGCAGCGGCACCCGTCCGCGGGTTGGTCGCCACGTTCATCACCGTGACGAGGTGTTCGAACTGGTCGGTGGTGGCGAAGACTTCCAGATGATGGAGCCCGTGCCGGGGTTTCCGGACGAAGGCACCCTGGAGCCCGCGCAGCGCCTCCTCTGACGGCTCGGCCCCGTCCTGGTCCAGGGCCTCAATCCAGCGCCGGGCGACCCGGGCCAGGAAATCGGGATCGTTCTCGACCGCCGTTATCGTCAGGGCATGTTCCATGCCCTCAACAGCCTCCGGCGCGGCCACGTGCCCGACCCGGTCCAGGGACATCGCGATGAGCGTGGCCGTGCGGGAGGCGATGGTCCCTTAGGCGACGGCCGCGGCGAGTTCCTGCCGCGCCGGCGGCAGGGCCCGGCCCGCGATGCCGGTCCGGGGCAGCAGCTCGGCGGCAAGGACCAGCCGGCGCTTGGCCTCGGACGCGCCGATCCGCAGCCGCGCCTGCAGGAACTCCGCCGAATTCCGGTACCCATCATCCGCCACGGCGGACGCGGCCACCGCAGTCGACGCCGCCGCAGACGTAGATTCGCCGGGTTCCTGGTTCCACCCCGTCAGCCAGTCGCCAGCTGTCCCGGCCGCCGTATCCGAGCCCCACCCCGCGGACGCCTTCTGTACCGCGGCCGCCTCGCGGCGCGTGCGGTCCACTCCGGCGGCAGCGATGATCTGCAGATACTCGACCGTGCGGGACAGGTCCTCGACGTCATCGGCGAAATCGGAAGCCTCGACGAAGTTCAATCGGGCAACGTTCCCTGCCGCAGACTCACTGCATGCGCGAAGCAACGCCAGCGCCGCCGCGACACTGCAGTCCACCGGATCGCCTGCGGCACACGGAACGGCCGCCAACGGCCGAAGCCGGGCGGGCATCGCGGACCCTGGCCGGTCGGCCTGATCCGGGACGAACTCTCCAACGGCTTCCATAACTGAACTCTGCCAGAGGGGTACGACGGTAATGATGGAATTGCCTGACCACCCCGGCCACCGCGCCAGCCCCTCCCCGCCACCCCGGCCACCGCGCCAGCCCCTCCCTGCCACCCCGGCCGTAACACTTCGTACGCCGCCCGCCGTCGTGTGGTCCGGCGCGTGGCAAGCTGTAGGGATGGAACGCATACCCGCCCCTCAGCCCGGGGAAACGTCTTTCGCCGGGCCGCTGCCCAGCGAACTGCCAAGACACCTCGGTCCACGCGACCCAGGTGATGCATGGGTCGAAGGTGACCGTGGACGGTTCTGGGGACGCTTCGGCTCCGCGGGCCTCCTCGTCCACGACCCGGCGAAAGGTGTCTTGCTGCAACACCGCGCCCTGTGGAGCCATCAGGGCGGAACCTGGGGACTGCCCGGAGGTGCCCTGCACCACGGTGAGGAAGCCATCGACGGAGCCCTCCGTGAGGCGAAGGAAGAAGCAGCCGTGCCGCCGGAAAACGTCCGCGTGCTGTTTACTTCGGTGTTCGACGTCGGCTACTGGACCTATACGACGGTGGTTGCCGAAACGTTGGAGCCGTTCGACGCCGCCATCAGCGATCCTGAGAGCCTTGAACTCCAGTGGGTGCCGGTCGAGCGCGTCAATGACAAGGAGTTGCACCCCGGTTTCGGCGCCTCGTGGCCCGGCCTTCGCCGCCGGCTGCTGGATCGGCCTCCCGGGCCCTAAGCTACGAGCATGACCAGCGAAAGCCGCAAGGCGCCTCGGGTCCGTCAGCTGCGCCTCGTCGTTGAGGCGGAGGACTACGAGGCAGCAGTCACCTTCTATCGCGATGTCCTCGGCCTTGAGGAGCGCGAAGTCGTCGAGGGCGAGGGCGACGCTCGAATTACAATCCTCGAGGCGGGCCGGGCCACCCTGGAGCTGTCCAACCCCGCCCAGGTCAGGATGATCGACCAAGTCGAAGCGGACGGCCATCCCAGCGCCAGAATGCGTGTTGCCTTCGAAGTGGAGGACGCTGAAACAGCCACCGGGGAGCTTGTCGCCGCAGGTGGTGAGCTGATCGCAGAGCCGCGCGAGACGCCCTGGCGCTCGGTGAACTCGCGTCTTAACGGCCCGGCCGGACTGCAGCTCACGCTGTTCCAGGAACTGGACCCGCCAGAGGTGGCAAGCGAGCGTCCCGGGCCCGGGAACGAATAGGCAGTGGGAGGCGCCGGACGGGTCAGGCGCTCGCTGCGGGTCGCCGGCGGTACAGCCAGATGAGTCCGAGGATGGGCAGCAGGAGCGGGATGAAGCCGTAGCCGCGGCCGAACAAGGACCACACGGTCTCGTGCGGGAAGTTGACGGCGTCGAATACGCTCAGTGCCCCCACGACGAGGACGCCGACAAGCTCCACCAGTACTGCCGCCACAGAGACCTTGAACGCAGTGCGGCCCGGCTTGGCGAGGGACACCGTGGCCACGACATAAACGAGCGCGGCGAAGGCGGACAGCAGGTACGCGAGCGGCGCTTCGGAAAACTTGGTGACTATCTGGTAGCCGGCCCGGGCGGTTGCCGAAATGGCGAATACGGCATAGACAGCGATCAGCAGCCGGCCGGGGCCAGTGTTGCGGGTATTGGTCGGCGCCGGTGCTGCGCCCGTCGACCCAGCGATCTCCGACGTCGACCCCGCCGGGTTTGCCGTGCCATCCTGCGAGGATTTTGCGTTCACGTTTTCTGCCTCTTCCATCTCAATACCAGATCTGGTTCATGCGGGCCGCCATCACCAGCGCGGTGACGCCGACGGCGGCCAGGACGAAGTTGCTCCACCGGGTCCGTTCCAGGATGGACCAGTACACGGCGCCGATCGGGAGGATCAGCGCCGTCGCCAGATAGCCCCAGAACTCCCAGGACTCCCCCGCGATCCGCTCCCCGCTGGCCACCCGGACAATCGAGCCCACCAGATAGACCAGGAGGGCAAGCTCGACGGCGGCCACGGACAGTATCGTCGTGTCGTTGGGCGCCTTCTTCAGGATGCCCGCGGCGACGCAGATGATGCTGGACAGCAGACCCACCACAAGGATGATGTAGAAATACGCGTCCACTACTGCCCGGCCTGTTGTTCGGTGCCGCCTGTTTCGGTGCCGTGCTGTTTGGTGCCGCCCTTGTCGGAACCGCGCTTTTCATTGTCCGGGGCGAATACCAGCACAGGCTTGGCGTAGCTTCCCGCGTCGGCCAGGAGCGCCACGAACGTCCCGTCCGGCGCGAACGCCGCTGCCGGTTTGTCCGCAGTCGCTGCCTCCGGCGTGCCGGCCGCGGCGCCTGCGGCGACCCTGCGGCCGAAGGAAATCTCGGTGGTCTCCGCCTCGCTGAGTTCACGGTTCGGCATCAGCGCCCGGGCCGCGTCCGAGATCTCCAGGACGTCCAGCTTTTCCGCCAATTGTTCAAGGGTGTGTGCCTGGTCAAGGGTGTAGGGGCCCACTTGCGTCCTGCGCAGTGCCGTCAGGTGGCCGCCGACGCCGAGAGCCTCACCGAGGTCGCGCGCCAAGGCACGGATGTAAGTGCCCGAAGAGCACTCGACCGTGACATCGACGTCCAAGGCTTCCCTGTCTGCCTCAGCATCGCGCACGCGGCGGATCTGGTGGACCTCAAAGCGGTGGATCGTCACGGGACGGGCCGCGAGCTTGACCTCTTCACCGGACCGGACCCGGGCGTAGGCGCGTTCGCCGTTGACCTTGATGGCGCTGACACTGCTGGGAACCTGTTCGATTTCCCCGGTCAACTCGGCGACGCCGGCGCGGACGGCATCTTCGGTGACCCCGGCGGCGCTGCGGGTGGCGGTGACCTCACCTTCGGCGTCGTCCGTCACGGTGGATTCACCGAGCCTAATGGTGGCGGTGTATGTCTTGGAGGTGCCCACGATGTAGGTCAGCAGCCGGGTGGCTTTGTTGATGCCCACCACAAGAACGCCGGTGGCCATCGGATCAAGAGTCCCGGCGTGGCCGACCTTTCGGGTACCGGCGATCCGCCGCATCCGTCCAACCACATCGTGGCTGGTCCAGCCTTGCGGCTTGTCCACTATCACCAGTCCAGAAAGCACGCCTCCCAGTATATGCGGGCCGGCCCTGCCCCAACGCCCAGCGCCCTCACCGCCCACCGCGGACTCCGGGCGTTAGGATGGCACACATGCCCGAGCTTGCCGCACATGTCCGCGACGTCCCGATCAACCAGATCCGCGAGATCACCGAAGCCGCCTGGGGAACGCCCGGTGCGATCGTGCTCAGCATCGGGGAGCCAGGCTTTGCGGTCCCCCGCCACGTCCTCGAGGCCGGGATGGCCTGCCTCGACCGGGACGAGACCAACTACACACCGAACGCCGGGATCCCGGCACTGCGGGAAGCCTTCGCCGCCCGCTTCCGCGAACTCAACGCGACGCCGGTCGGCGCTGAGCGCGTCTATGTGGTCGACGGCGCCCAGCAGGGCCTGCACTTCGCCATGAGCCTCTTGCTCTCCCCCGGCGACGAGATCCTCATTCCCAACCCCGGCTACCCCACCTTCGCGATGACGAGCAGCCTGCTGCACGCCGTTCCCGTCCGCTATCCGCTGTACCCGGAGCACGATTTCCAGCCGCGGATCGAGGACATCGAGGCGCTCATCACGCCGCGGACCAAGGTTTTGATCCTGAATTCTCCGTCCAACCCGCTTGGCGCCGTCCTGGGCGAGGACCTGACGCGCGGCCTCGTGGAACTGGCCAGGCGGCACGACCTGTGGGTCATCTCCGACGAATGCTACGAGGCGTTCACCTACGATGTCCCGCACGTCAGCCCGGCCCGCTTCGACAGCGACGTTCCGGGTGAAGCGCGCGTGTTCACTTCGCTCACGCTCTCCAAGACCTACGGACTGACGGGTCTGCGGATCGGCGCGCTGATCTGCCCGCCCGGGCTGGAGCAGAAGATGAATAACGTCATGGAGTCGATCGTGTCGTGTGTGGCCTCGCCGTCGCAGTACGCCGCGCTGGCGGCGTTGACCGGTCCGCAGGACTACGTCAGCCACGCCCACGCCCACTACCTGGCAAACCGCGACGCAGCCTCGGCCGTTCTGCGCTCCCACGGCATCCCGTACCTCGCGGCCCAAGGAGCGTTCTATCTGTGGGCGGACGTCTCCCACGCCAGCGGAGGGGATGTCCGGGCATGGACGCGCCGCTTCCTGGCGGACTCCGGCGTGGCCTTCGCCCCCGGCACGGCGTTCGGCTCCATCGGCGAGGGCTGGATCCGCATTGCGCTCTGTGGAAACCAGGCCGATCTCGTGGAGGGCCTCCTGCGTATCCCGGCACGCGGGCCGGCAGCGGGCCCCGACGGGTCCACCGGCCCTATCGCCGGTCCTGCTGGCGCCCTAGCCTGAGCACACGGCGCTCCCAGACTGGCCCGCTATTCTGGCTTCGGGCTGTCCTGGCTCGTCCGGGCGCCGTGGATTCCGGCCAAGGGAGTACATCGTGTGGTGGCAAGACCTGCTGTGGGGGTTCTGGAATGGGCTGACGGCATGGATCGTCCTGATCGCCCATGTCTTCGGGGCCTGGAGCGAGTTCCCGTTCTACAACTCCGCCCGCGCGGGGAACTGGTATGACTTCGGCTACCTCCTCGGCATGGGATCTCCCGTGCTGGGCGGTGGGCTGGGAGCCCGGGGACGCTCCAGACGCCGCTAGGGCATTTCGAGCCGGCATTTAGCGGCAATGTTTCGCCAGCGCACTGCCATGATCTGCCGTCACTTTCAGAAGCGGACTGCACGGAATGTCAGAAGTCGTCTGCACTGCACGACTAGCTCGAGGACGGCGTCCATGCTGCGTTCGCAGCGCAGCACAACGGACTTCCAGCGGACGGGGTCGCGCTCGACTCACTTCGAAGGCTCGAGGACGAATTCCTGAACTCCAAAGCATCATCGACGCTCCGGCGGTTGGCCTCTGTTCCTGGAGGCACTACCGCCAACTGCTTCAAGGACAGATCCGCGGCAATCACATGCCAGATGTGCATTGCTATGCAGGCACCCGGAGCATTCTGGTCCCCCGCTATCAGCAATGGCCCAGCCGCCTTCAGTATCGTGCAGAACCTGGAGCGCCGGACGGGCTCCTTCCACCGGTGATCCTCACGGTCGTCGCGACGGCGGTTGCGTGGGCGAGGTCGCTCTCGGTCTCGTCGGGCATGGGCAGCATGGTGCGGCCACTGGAGCGGGACTCGTTATCGACGAAGGGGTCGACGACACAGTGCTCGGCGTAGTCCAGCCCGCGACGGGTGATTCCATAGTTACTGGAGCGGCTGTCCGGGCGATGGGTTGACCAGTGATGCCCCGCGCACGAAAATGCGAACCATGAGTGATCATCGCAGCCTTTCCGAGCCGGCTCCGTTCACCGCCGATGACTTCGCCAAGCGGTTGCGGCGAGCAGCCCACGCCGCCCAAGATGCCGGGCTCGACGGCATCCTGGTCACTCCCGGACCGGACCTGCTGTACCTCACCGGGTATGCACCCGTGGCCATCACTGAACGCATCACCATGCTCGTTATCCCCGTCGACGCGGAGCCCGCCATGATCGTTCCGAGGCTCGAGAGGCCCGACGCGGAAGCGGCCGCCGGCGCCTCGATTCTGCGGATCACCGACTGGACCGACGGGAGCGACCCCTACACGGAATCTGCGACGCTGATGGCCGGCACCGGACGTTATGCCGTCTCTGACTCGGCCTGGGCCATGCACCTCCTCGGCCTGCAGGATCGACTGCCCAAGTCGTCCTACGTCTCGATGACGACCGCCCTGCCGATGCTTCGGGCGATCAAGGATGACGACGAGATCGAGCGGCTGGCGGCGGCCGGCGCGGCCGCAGACCAGGCGTACGAGGAGATCGTCACCGTGCGGTTCGCTGGGCGCAGCGAGACCGACGTCGGCTCTGATCTCGCCGACCTACTTCGCCAATTCGGTCATTCGCAGGTGGACTTCACCGTCGTCGGTTCGGGTCCGAACGGCGCCAACCCTCACCACGAGATCGGCCCGCGGATCATCGAGGACGGCGACATGGTGGTGCTCGACTTCGGCGGCCTCAAACACGGCTACGGATCAGACACGACGCGGACCGTGCACGTCGGCGAACCCACCGCCGAGGAGCGCGAGGTTCACGACGTCGTCAGACACGCACAGCAGGCCGGGTTCGAGGCCGTGCGGCCAGGCGTCGAGTGCCAGGAGATCGATCGCGTGTCCCGGGCGGTGATCACTGAAGCCGGCTACGGCGACTACTTCATTCACCGCGTCGGGCACGGAATCGGACTGACGACTCACGAGCCGCCGTACATGGTCGAGGGCGAAACCCAGATCCTCCACCCCGGCATGTGCTTTTCGATCGAACCCGGAATCTACCTGCCGGGCAGGTTCGGCGTACGGATCGAGGACATAGTGACGGTCGTTCCCGACGGCGGACGGCGACTCAACCAGACCTCGCACGAGATGAGAATCGTCCACTAGTTAGCCGACGTGGTCCACGATCTGACGTGGACCCGGAACGAGATCGCTCCGGAGAGTCCTCAGGAGCGATCTCGTTTTGGGTAGCGGCCACGGCCCAGACGCGCCCGTTGTAGCGCGTGGACGTTTTGGGCCATATCGGGTACGGCATCCGGCCCTCTGCGAGAGGCCGTGGCCTTGCAACGCAGGCTCTCCGAGAAATGATCGCTCTGGGACGCGACCGCGGCCCGGGCCGCGTTCTGTTGGTGTGCTTCGCTGGCAACCACGCCTCTGTGAAAACCATCGAACGGTGTGGTGGAGTCCTGGAGAGTGCCGTCCGGACTGGCAGCGGCGAGGTCCTGCGGTACTGGATCGAGGTCTAGAGCCGTCCTTCGTTTGCGAGAAGGACAACCACCGAAAGCGCAACGGGTCAGTCTGGCGTGAAGTTCGGACACGACCGGACGAGGTATGGCAAACACTGCTTCCTTGACGTGGATCGCGGACACGGTTCATGAGACGCAGCGCGCCTAAGGGGGCCAGGTCGACGGCGAGCGTCTCGTGGAAGGTCGTCCACGGGCGATCGCTCCCAAGTCGGCCTACGGGGCCGTGCGACGAGTGAAGATCAGATGGAGAACTCCGCGTGGAGATGCGGTCGCTTCGATTTCAAAGCGTTGTTCGAGTCCTTCGAGTCCGTTCCAGAGCCGTTCGCCCCGGCCCAGGACGATCGGCACGAGGACGATGTGCATGTGGTCGATCAGATCAGCCTCGAGGAACTGTCGAATCGTGCTGACGCCGCCACCGATCCGGACGTCGAGGTCGCCGGCCAAGGCGCGAGCCTGCTTGAGCGCGGAGACGGGGTCGGCGTCAACGAAATGGAAGGTTGTTCCGCCTTCCATCTCGAGTACCGGCCGAGGATGGTGTGTCAGAACAACGACAGGGGTGTGGAAGACAGGGTTATCGCCCCACCATCCCTTCCATTCCTCGTCCTCCCAGGGACCGCGTTGAGGGCCGAACTTGTTGCGCCCCATGATCTCCACGCCGATCCCGGGCCCCCACTTGCTGGCGAACGCCTCGTCGACGCCGAAAGACCCCTCCGACTCCCCGGGGATGCCCATCTCGCGGAAAGTGCGCGTCTCGATGGCCCACTCCATTAGCCGTGAGCCTGCGTGACCGAACGGAGCATCGAGTTGCTGGCCCTCGCCGGTGCCGAAGCCATCGAGGGAGACCGAGAAGTTATGCACGCGGACGAGGGACATGTCATCTCCTGAAGTGCTTGTCGTTGGCAATCACTTTAGGGTGATCGAACCCAACGACTCAAGACCGACGATGGAAGAATCAAGCCGCGATGTACACGGAACCGCGTAGCGGATGCCCCATCGATGCGGCGCTCGAGGTCCTCTTGCTGAAGAAGAGCCCTAACCAGGGACACCACGCCGATCCGGCCGTCAGTTCTTCGTCTTCAGTTCCTCGGCGAGCATCACGATGATGCCGCTGGGACCACGAACGTACGTGAGTTTGTAGACGTCCTCGTAGGTCGCCACGCCGCGTAGCGGCCGGCAGCCGTGCCTCGCGGCGATCTCAAGGGCTTCGTCTATGTCGTCGACTGAGAAGGCGACGCGGTGCATGCCAATCTCGTTGGGACGAGTGGGGCTCGACTCAATTGCTTCGGGATGGATGTACTCGAAGAGCTCAATGCGACCGTGACCGTCTGGTGTTTGGAGCATCGCAATTTTGGCATGGTTGCCATCAAGGCCCACGGCAGTATCGGTCCACTCACCACTGACCGTGTCACGGCCGACGACCGTGAGACCGAGGTCGGTGAAAAAGGCGATCGTTGCTTCGAGGTCGCGAACGGCGATGCCGACGTTCTCTAGTTTAATGGCCATGCATTGCACGCTACCGAGTCGGGCCGATTAGCTCCAGTGGGGAGCTGGGACTCAATCGAACAAGCCCCGTGGGCAATCAGGGCAACGGTAGTTCTGTCATGGGCCAAATCCGAGCTGACGGCGGCGAACCCTGATGCGGTCGCCCTCTCAGGGGTCCGCTTACGTTCTATGCCCTTGAAGGAGCGTGATCCTCGTCAGTTGATGATTTCGCCTCGCTCGTCCGCGCGGAGTGCTGCCAGGCGTTCTTTCCACGCCTGTAGCGCCTCGGGCGCCTGTCGTGTCCAATCGGTGACTTCGCCGACGACCCTGAGCGGGGCACTGCTGCGATATGACCGGGTGGGGTTGCCGGGGAATTTCTTGTCGGTCACGTTCGGGTCGTCCTCGAATGCCCCGGTCGGCTCGACGGCGTAGACGCGCGGAGCGCCGTCACCCGTCGCGAGTTCCGCAGCGAGTCCCGCACCGTTCGGAAGAGCGGTGAAATAGATGTGATTCATCACGACTTCGGGACGGTAGTTCGACCTGAAGCCCGCCCTAAGGAGATCACCGTCCCGGAGGTTGGCTTTCGTGCCGTGAAAGAACGGACCCTCGTCCAGCGGTTGGCTCACAGCTACAGCCTAAGCCGACGCCTCCCGGTGCGGGGAGGGTTTCGAGTTGTTCGACCTCCAGCCCGTGAAGGTTCGCAATCCCTTGGGTTCTGAGGGCTTCGAACCCGCCGAACTTATTCGCGTTGTTATGACTGAAAACCGTAACGGTGTCCGGGAGGTCGAGCGCGATCATCTCGACGATGCCCGGCGCGAACTCCCTGTGCGGGTAGCCGCGGATCCCTGGCACGCTCGCTTCGTCATAAAGGCGTGCGAAAAGTCTGCCTCGATACATCAGTAGGCGCCAGGCCCGGGAGACTTCCTCCTGAAGATACCCACAAGGACTCACTTTCGTTGGGACGGCCGATCGATTCAAGTCGACCATGGCTGGTCTGGGAGTTATCGATACCCTCCCTGGATCCACATACTGAGCACCTCCGATTCTGTCGCAAGCCGACTGGAAACCATGCTGCGACCCGCCTGCTGGAGACCCACGGCGATGCAGCCTCCCAGCCTGCTGAATCCAGTCCTGTCCGGAGGTCCATGTGCATCTGGTCATTCACCCATCCATGTGCCCGCACGTGAGCCGTGCATTACGTGGAGGCCCGCCGAAGCATCAAGACCGACTTTCGCGTACATCACGCTGCCCGTAAGCCGATCCTTCACCGGGCAGCTCAGTTGAAACGCGGACCGAAGGCTATGGCATCCAGATCATGGGCAGTTACGGTGGCTCCATGAGGGACAGGATGCTGCCGATCATATGCGGGACGACAGAGTTCACTGACGCCCTCGACCACTGCGAGACGGAAGGCTGGCGCCGTGCGGAAACTGATCTACGGCATGAATCTGACCCTGGACGGCTACATCGCCGCGGCCGGCGACGACATCGGCTGGAGCGGGCCGAGCGACGAACTGTTCCAGTGGTGGCTTGACCAGGAGCGGGCTAGCAGCCTATCGCTGTACGGCCGCAAGCTCTGGGAGACCATGAGCTCCTACTGGCCGACCGGCGACCAGCAGCCCAACGCCACCCCGGCGGAGATCGAGTTCGCGCGGAATTGGCGGGACTCGCCGAAGGTGGTGTTCTCCTCGACGATCGACAAGGTCGACTGGAACACCCGCCTGGTCACCGGCGACGCGATCGCCGAGATCACCCGGCTCAAGGCCGGGGACGGCGGCCCGATGAGCGTCGGCGGCGCAACGCTCGCCGGGGCGGCCATGCGGGCCGGGCTGATCGACGAGTACGCGCTAGCCACCCATCCGGTCCTGGTGGGCGGCGGTACTCCGTTCTTCACCTCGCTGGACAGCTGGGTGAACCTGAACCTGGTGGAGACGCGGACGTTTCCCGGTGGCGTGGTCCTGACCAGGTACGAGACGAGGCGCTGAGCGCGATTCCTCCGCGCGGTTGGGGAAGCCCGTAAGCCGAACCCTTAATGGGACGCTTATAGCTCGCGAGCCGTGTTTAGCTGTGACTGTTAGCGGTGTAAGTGGCGGCTAAATCGCAGCTCTGATTGGCATTGTCGCCGTCCCGGTTGGGGGACCTTAGCGGGCTCGTGAGCTCCGGGCTGGCTGGAAGTAATCGGTCAGGAATCCAGCCAAGGTACCGGCAAGGATCACCACGAGCCCCGGCCAGAGCGTGATCGGGCCGACATACTCTCGAATGTCGACTCTGAAGAGGATTGCGAGGAGGATCACGAAGAGAATGTAGGCGATCGCCAATACTCCCCCGATGATCACGATGGCGCTTCCCCGGGTCCGCCTCTTCTTCCTGGGGAACTGCTTCGCGTAGTCCTCGGCTGTGCCGAATTCAGCGTTAGCTGGATTCTCTGAGGCGGCCTCATGCGCCCGCACCTCGTCGAGTACTCCGGCGATCTCGGGTTCGGACAACCCACGCATTCTGAGGTTGAAGGTCAGGTGCCGCTCGTAGCTCATGCGTTTGCTCCGTGTGAGTCCTTGGCCCGTCGGCGTGAGGCCAGCACTCCGTAGAACGCGGTCGCGACGAGGACAAATGTTATGAGAACTGACGCATTAACGACGAGTGAGAGTTCCATTTGGTGAGGCAAGAGCATGGTCATGTCCCACCCCGCATTGTCGGCGCGAGTGATGAAGTCCGTGTCGATCGGATTCCACAGGATGGCCGCGGCGCTTGTTGCCGCCAAGGCGCAGAGGCTGAGGACAAGGTGGACGACGGACAGGACCGGTGGCATTCCAGTTTCATTGGTCGGACGATTGTCCATTGCTTCCCCCGTTTTGTCTCGATGATGGCCGTTGGAGCCACTGTCATTACGCTGCCCGTGACCCGGAGCGACGTCAGCCGGGCTGGCCGCCTCGATAGGCTTGGAGCGCGCCCTCGCTGATCCACGTTCTGGTCAGGAAAGCGTCCAGAACGCAAAAAACGGCGAAGGTCGTCCAGAAAATCCATTTGGGTGCGAGGACCGCAAACACCAGTGCCATGACTGCAATCACGATGCCGGCAGAACCATAGCCATAGATTCGGCGTTCAGAGGTCGCAAATCGTGCCTCTTGCATCTCGCGAAAGTAGTTCAGCATCAGTCCTCCAATGTTCGAACCGGAGCCTACAGCACTGGTTGCACCAAACAGGGCCATTACATGCGTGCCAAATACCGCAGCGATTCACAGCCCTTGTGGCGCCGGGAACTCCTGAAGTCCCGGGCGAGCCATCCCCTGTCCCATTAATCGATCCTTTGCCGGGCGGGGAAAGCGAGTCAGGCAGATCCGGATTCCAGAACTTCCCGAGCACGAAAATGAACAAATCCATTGTCCAGTTCACCGGACTGAAAGCTCTTTCGGAGTTGGGCGAAGGACAGCCGTTGCTTGCAATACCCGGTCATCGCACTCACAAGCCGCTGAACTTCCGCGGCACGACCCTCGTCGTCCAAGTCGAAGTCTAAGCTGAACGCCTGACGCACTTCATACACGCCGGCTACCGGGGAGAACCCTTCCAGCGAGAACACCAATCGGCATTCGTTCGCGTTCTTCGCCCTCCGATCTTCATTGAGCATGAACAGTTCAACGCCACACATCAATGAGAACCTCGTCCCGTGTCTTGACTCCAAGGTGTAGATCCAGGCCATCTCGGAGCCTTCAATGATCCAGCTAGACCCATGCCTTGCTGCGCCGGCCTTCGACATGGCGTCGCGTACCAACCTCCGAAACTCTGCCACAGTCATTGCCTGTCCTCCCCATCACACGACAAATACGACTACGGTTTAGAACCAAGTGCCGAATGTTCCTGCCGGAGCGGTCCTCGTGCGAGAAATCGTATACCTGAGACGCTACTGCCGACTGTGTAGACGACAATGAAGGATGTCCCTCAGATTCGCGGTATAGGGACCAAGAGCAGGAGCAGGACATTGACGTACTCGCGGGGCTGTCAGAGGGTCCCTGGCACTTCGAAGTTCCGTAAGCCGATCCCTCACCGTACCCCGTCGCATCTCAGGGACGGACCATCCTGATTTCTGGCAGCTCGCTCCAGTCAGGCGGCAACAGCTTGCGCGCCCCGTCTGGACTGAACCCGGACTTTTGGTAAAAGGCTCTGGCACGCGGATTGTCTTCAAGCACCCAGAGGTAAGCCGGAGTATCGCCGATGGCGGCTTCTATAAGTTGGGCGCCAAGACCCGAACCGTGGGTCCGGCTCAAGGTATAGATCATATAAAGCTCCGGGATCCCCGCCATATCAGGGTCTCTTCCCGGGCCCGCGTCTGCCACTCCCACTACTGCTCCGACCTCGTCATGGGCCACGAGCCGGGGGTCTTTGCTATCCAAGAAAGGCCTACGCTGATTCACACGTTCCGTAATACTGTTTCGGCGGTTGGCAAAGAACTGCGATGGGAGCAAGTGTCCGTAGGACTCCTCGTGGGCAGCCGTGTGCATCCTGACTATGGCTTCGGCGTCAGCGGGCGTAGCCTGGCGAATCCTGTAGGGCATTCGTTCAGACTAACGAAATAACGTCACGCCTGCTATGAGGACGCCCAACCGCCCAGAGCGCCCGTAAGTCGATCCCTTATCGGACGGATCGTCTGCGGTGAAGAACAAAATCCGGCAGGAACGTCACGATCGCCTCGGAACACAGCGCCAGGAGATCCTTGGGTGGCCGAGCCCGCGCGCTGATTCGACGTCGGGCACTCAGCGCCGGGTCTCGTACCTGGTAAGGACCACACCGTCGGGAAACGTCCGGGTCTCCACCAAGCTCAGGTTCACCCAGTTGTCCAGGGCTGTGAAGAACGGCGTGCCGCCGCCCACCAGCACCGGATGGGTGACGATCGCGTACTCGTCGATCAGCCCGGCCCGCATGGCCGCCGCGGCGAGTGTAGCACCGCCGATGTCCATGGAGGCGCCGTCGTCGGCCTTGAGCCGGGTGATCTCGGTGACCGCGTCGCCGGTGACCAGGCGGGTGTTCCAGTCGACCGTGCTGGTCGTCGAGGAGAACACCACCTTTGGCATGTCCCGCCAGCGGCGGGCGAACTCGATCTGCGCCGGTGTGGCGCCAGGCTGCTGGTCGGCGGTCGGCCAGTGGGAGCTCATCGTCTCCCACAGTTTGCGCCCGTACAGCGCCAGCCCGGTCGCCCCCACCCGGTCGGACCACCATTGGAACAGCTCGTCGCTCGGTACGCTCCAGCCGAGGTCGTCGCCGGGCGCGGCGATGTAGCCGTCCAGGCTCAGGTTCATGCCGAAGGTCAGTTTGCGCATGGCGCCAGTCTCCCGTGAGTCGGTATTCGTTGTACAGACCAGCACGGCGCGGAAAAGTCATCGGTCAGGGCCACACCGAGAGCCCGTTGACCACCACGCCAAGCAGATGCTCCGTTCGGAAAGGATCGGCTTACGGGCGCGTTGGGTGCATGACTGACGACATCGCACACCCTGCCCGATAGAGTTCCGGTCATGGCTCGAACCGTGGGACAACCCACCAAGCCGGAGTTATCTGGGTCGCGGTTGCTTGTACGCTGATCATCACCGGTCAACTCTTTACGATCAGCGGCACTCCCGGCGCCCACATAGTGTCGTGGGTACTCATCGCCTGCACGGTTCTTCTCTTTATCACCGTAGTAGTCTCGTACCTTCGCAAGGCTAGAGGCCCAAGCTCTCCGCCCGATTGAACCCAGAGCGTCCTCCCTCTGCCGGGCTGTGGCAAACCGGCCAGGCTCAAAGTCCTGTCCGGTAAGCCGATCTCTCACCGGACATTGCGGGCGCTGGTTCGCGATCACGATGTCGCCCCGCTTTAGCCCAGTTGTATTGTGCAGCTCTTGCCCGCTTCCCATCACCTAGTCCGGCCGTACCCCCGCGGCGTGGGGACCAAGACCAGGAGCAGGACATTGCCGTACTCGCAGGGCTGGCAGAGGATCATTGGTGCCTCGAAGTCCCGTATGCCGATCCTTTACCGGACGCCATGGGAGTCCGGGGAACCCCGGCTGTCGGGCACGATTGAACACACGGTGATGGGAGAGAGCTGGTTCTCCATGGTTCGAAGGGTGGTGGTGCCCGGAGGGAGCCTTCGATGGTTCGGGGTATTTGTTGGACCAGTGGAGTGAGTTGCAACAATGGGGGATGCCTTCGCATAACTTTCCGATCAGGCGGGTGGCCGAAGACCCTGCCCACCGTCTTGACCGCCGTCGGTGGCCGGGCGTCCTGGCCCCTGTCGCGCAGGTTCTTGACCACGGACTCGACCTGACTTCGGCAACTATCTTCGTCGGGGAAAACGGGTCGGGTAAATCAACTCTCGTGGAAGCCATCGCGCTGGCCTATGGCTTATCTCCGGAAGGCGGATCTACAGGAGCCCGGCACAGCACCAGATCTTCCGAATCCGTTCTCGCCGATCACCTCCAACTCGTTAGGAATGCCGGCGCCACACGACGCGGCTATTTCCTGCGCGCGGAAACCATGCACGGCTTCTTCACCTACCTTGAGACGAACCCGAGCACATCGGGTCCGGACATCTCGTTCCACGACCTGTCACACGGAGAATCGTTCTTGGAACTGGCGGTGGATCGTTTCCGGGGACGCGGATTGTGGGTTCTTGACGAACCGGAGTCGGCGCTCTCCTTCGCGGGATGCCTCAGCCTCCTCGCGGTCCTGAAAGATCTCCTTGCCGAAGGCTCCTCCCAGGTCATCATGTCCACCCACTCCCCGGTCCTCGCAGCTCTCCCCGGCGCGCAGATTCTCGAAGTCGGCGCGTGGGGACTCCGGCAGCGGACTTGGTCCGACCTCGACCTGATTTCCAACTGGCGGTCGTTCTTGGACTCGCCTGAAAGATACCTGCGTCACTTGTAGGGGTGCCCGGTGAGGGATCCCTTAGCGGACGCCAACAGGTCCAGCGTTGCGCTTCAAGGCCAGCGTCATAAGCACTTCGTCTCTATCGCCTCCGGGTAACCGGAGGGCTTCTGGCCATCGTCCGATTTCGCGCCACCCGCACGACTGGTAGAAGCCCTCGAGACCCATACCCGCCCGCACTTCGAGGCGCAGCTGTTCCAGTGAGAGATCCTCGGTCGCTGCCCTGGACACCTCCTCCATGAGCGCACGCCCGACGCCGCAGTTCCGGAAATTTAGGGCTGTCTGGACCCGAAGCACCCGAGCCCAATGGGCTGTTAGTTCACTCGAATTGCCGGCCAAGAGCAGCCAACCGGCCAGCTCGCCATCCATCGTGGCGATCAGGATGCGATTCACTTCCAAGTCCAATGACCGGACCATGGCGTCAATCGAAGGTAAGACGTGCTCATCAGAAACCGGCGGGAAGGGAAAGCCCACCGCGCCCCCGGCGTTGGATACGTCCCGCCAGCACTCCAGAAGCTGATTCCGCACGCGGGGCCCGACCATCGCCGGAGTTGTCAGCCACGACATTTGAAGCACTTCAGTCATCCTCATAGTCTTCCAGAGGAAAATTTGCCCGTAAGCCGATCCTTTACCGGGACACTAACTAACCTCCGCCAGACGATTCGCGTTGGCCGGCCGTGTAGTCTGAGGTCTTCGAACTGGGGGGACATATGGTTTATGAGTCCAACGCTCGATCTTTGCTTCTGGCGGCGGGGTCGCTGATGACCGCGCCGGGCTCCGGATCTACCTTCAGTATTCAGCTTTGGTTTCCTGATAAAGGAGCCTTGCACCATCGGCCCCTCCATTGACCCCGCGGCCGTGGAAAACCTTGATCGGACGCCGAGCAGCGGCTCGGACTGTCAACGCCCAAGAATGCCAGGAGTGAAGCTCCCGAGAATGACTCTCCAAGAAGACGCCACGTCGACCGCGGCACGTAACCGTGCGCGGACCTCTATCTGGCTGGCAATAGCATGGCTTCTGGTGGCGGCTTGTCTCGGCCTGATGTCCTGGACACTGCTCCAGCTTGATTCGGCGGACGTCTATATCCTTCTCGCTCCGGACATCAACGCCATAACGCTGGGAACCGCTACGGCCTTCCTGGCGATAGTGCCCGCCGCCGCCGGCGTGCATCTACTGGTACGAAGTGCAGTTCTCAGAACTCGACAAGCCTGGGCAGCTCGGGTCGTAAGAGCATCCGGATGGGTGGCCGGGATCTGCATCGGTCTGGTGTTTTCATACTTGGCCTTGATGCTGCTGTTAATCACTCCAGTGGCCGCCTACACGCTGCACTCCCCGACTGACGGAAGAAGCGTGCTGATCGTCAATAGAACAGTTCTCATAGCGGGAGGATTTAGTATCTACGAGCCCCGAGAGTGGCCCACTTATACGGCAGTAGCATCGCTGATCACCAACAACGCGTACGACCCATTCCGCGCTGGGACATATCGGGCGGTGTGGACCGATGCGGGGCTGGACCTGGAGTTTGTCGGTGACTACATGAAGCCGGACACATACGATCACAAATTTATTGAGATCCGGCGCTAACCAGTGCGCCACACCGTCCAGTCGAACGTGTGCAGCGTCTGGCCCGCAAGAGGATCGATCACCGTGCTATCAATATCCGCCGATGCAGCTGTCAGTTTCTGAAGCCCTCTGCGCACCCTTGCCTGCGACCGAACTGCCCATCCGAAGATGGTGAAAGGGTGGCGTGGGCCCGCGGATAGCTGTGGCTACGGTTTACTGTCCGGGTTTTCCACATCAGCTTGGGACAACCGGTTAAGCCCGCTCGGCCAGATCACTTGCTTTGGCCTGCATCGGCGTGCCCGCTCCAGATACCTGCGCTGTGGTGATCGGCGGGGTGTTCCTCTGACCCGCTGGCGCGGTCGCGAAGGGACGCCATTCGCCGGCGCTGCGTGGCCACGATGAGCAGGGCGATGACGAGAGCTGCCGCTCCGGCCGTTCCAGCGATTCCGGCCGGGGAGCTCCACGGGGTTGTCGCCGCGTCGCCGGGTCGGGTCGCGGCGGATACCGGTGCTGAGGCTGGGGCGGGGGCCGAAGCCGCAACTGCAGCGGCGGTGGCGTAGCGGGCCACGGAACCGTTTCCCCTGCCGCTGCCCGGGGTCGTCACGATGATGGTCCCGTCCGGAGCTACCGCAAGGTGACCGGGGTTGCTCTCCGTTGGGATCGAGGGACCCGCTGTTCTGGCCCCCGGCGGTATTACGGACAGGGCGGGACGTAGGGCGCTGGCCACGTAAAGGGTCCCGTCCGGCCCGACGGCGGCCTCCGTGGGTCCGCCCGGGACATCGACGCGGTAGGCCACGGTGTCGGCGCCCGGCTTGATGACAGCGACATCATTGGAACTGATGTTGGTGACATAGATGGTCCCGTCCGGGCCGGCGGCGATCCCGTGGGGGTTCTCTGTCCTCCCGGGCGTGGAGCTGACCTGGATGGTCCGCGAGACGGTGTTCGCCCCGGCCGGGATCACCGAGACCGTCCCGCCGTACTGGTTCGTCACGAACGCGGTGCCGTCCTTCGTGACCGCCACTTCCACCGGGCCGGCCCCGACCGTGACAATGCGGTCCACCGCCGATCCATTGGGTGCGATGACCGACACAGTGCCCTCGGCAGGGTTCGGAACGAAGACCGTCCCATCGGGTCCGGCGGCAATCAGATGGTTCCCATCCGACACCGGAATGCTCCGTACGACACCCGCCGCCCCGGCCGGGATGACACCCACCACTGCCTCACCCGGGGCACTGTCCTGCTGTGCCACGTACAACGTGCCGTCCGGGGCCAATGCGATCCCGGAGACATTGATACCCGTACTGAGAGTGCGCGAAGGCCGGGACGCTCCCGGCGGTATCACCCGAATCCCGCCGGCGCCGTAATCGCCCACGTACGCTGTGCCATCAGCACCAACCACTACCCCGAGGGGTGTCCCGCCGACGTCGAGAATCTCCGCAGGAGCCGCCACGGCCGGTGCCGCCCCCAGGAAAAGGACCGCCGTCACCGCTGCGGCAGTCCTCAGACTTTGATGCTTCACGCTTTTCTACCCCCATAGACGTGGCACCACACAGCGCCGCAGTGTCATTGCATGGAGCTTACTCCAGCCACCGGCGACTTTCGGCCCTACGGAATCCGGGCAGCTAGTCCGTCGGTGTGCGGAAACACCGCCCGCTCAAGGATCCCCTTGCGGGCAGCGCACGGCGCCAAATAGCGCCGCAAAAAGACCGCCATTTACCGCCGAAAGTCACACAGCACCTGCACGGGACGTAGCGGCGCGTTTCCTGGGCACGGTGATCGACCGGCTTACGGTGCACATCAACCGGCGTTTCAGCGGAGTGCGGCGAGGGCGGCTTGCAATACTGATCCGCATGGAAAAATCGAGGGACCACTGGAAGATCACCACGCACGACTGGTCCCAGCAGGTAGATCGCGATCATCTTGCGGAAATTCGGAGACAAGCAGAAATGTACGCGCCGCAGGGGACTCTCCACCTCGTGCTTGAAGTGCTTGCCTATGCCCAGGACGAAGCCGAACACCATGGCAGGCCAGCTCATATCACGATCGCAGTTCACTCCGATGGATCGGTGTCCGTCGCGGACAATGGGCGCGGAACTGATACACGCATCGACGACAAAGGCCAGACGATCCGAAAGCCAGTGATGGCCACCAAAGACATTCGGTTCTTCGATTCCCGAGAGACTGTCGTGCTATCGGACGGGCTGCCGCGTCGCGGGATGTCGGTTGTCGCTTCCCTCAGCACTTGGCTAACGCATACGAACCGCCGGCTAAATGGTTCCTGGACCCAGCGCTACGAGCATGGCATCCCAGTAACGGACCTAACCGACATTCCCGACGACGGCACGACCGGAACGACCGTACATTTCCTGCCAGACGCGGTGTTCGTCAAGCCCAACCACGTCACGATGGGCGAGCTCCGCCATTTGGCTAAACCTTCGGTCGCCTCGCTCACAATTGGAATCCGAGAAGAGTAGGAGAACAACGCTGTATCGCAGAGGGATCCTTTACCGGTCGGTGTTCAACCCCACACCTCCCGGCTTCGGCAGTGAGGCCCGAATCTCCATGATTAGTCTGGTCAGCCGCCCTGGTTGGCTGATGAAGGGTGAATGGCTTGAATTTAAGCTGAAGACTTTTGTACATCGGGCGGCCATTCTTTCTTGAAGGGCAGGGCTGAGCGCTCTGTCCTGCTCGCAATGGATGTAAGTGCTCTCGGTGGTTTTCCAGGCGATGTGGCTGGGTACACCGCGGCCGTGACCGGGTTGCTGGGGTACGAGGAGCGACGTGGCCCATGAGCTGTCGTCGGGAGAGCAATCTGCGTACAAAACTTCGTGAGCCCGATCCGTCTGAATGCTGGTGGACCCGTCGTCGTTGTGACGGATGGCGTCGTTGACCAGCGCCGCGGGCCCGCCCAACAAGGCGCTGCTCTCATCCGCCGCTGGAACGAAAGCAGCAACATAGAGGAGATGCCTTATTCGCTCCAGTCCAGTGATGACTGATCCGCCGTAAGAATGGCCGAGGACGACCGGCGGTCGCAAACATCCATCGACCGTCTTTTGTACAGCTGCCGTGTCAGCAGCCAGTGAACCTCGATGCAGACGAGGAACATGGACATTGACGCCCAGGCGTGACAATTCGGCCACCAACTGATCGAAGTGTGCCGGCTGGTGCCACAGACCATGAGCGATTACTACTTCAGTCTGCTGATTCATCCGGCAAGCCTATGTCCCACAACCCGATCCTTCACCGGGCGTCGTGGGTAGGCTACAAAGATGCGCTACAGAATTCGCCAAACGACGCCAGCAGATGCTGAAGCCGTAGTCCGGATGCACACCGCTGCACACGAGGAATGCTACGGTCACCTGCTCCCGTCGACTTTCTTTGCCAGCCACCGGGACAGCATTGCCGAACGTATAGACCAGCGCCGCATGTTCCTGGCGAGTGAAGATCCCCGGCTCGTAGCCCATGATGAGGCCGGCGAAGTGGTGGGGCTGGCCGATGCTGGCCCGGCACGGGACCCGGAAATGCTCGGCATCCCGGAGCTCTATAGGATCTATACCCTGAGCCATACCCACGGTTCCGGTCTCGGTACCCAACTTTTGGAGGCCGCCATCGGCGACACTCCGGCCTACCTCTGGGTACTTGAGGGCAACCGGCGTGCTAGAGCCTTCTACCGAAAGTCAGGGTTCAGTCCGGACGGAGCGCGCAAGGTACAGGCGTGGGACGTGGATGAGCTGCCAGAGATAAGAATGGTCCGCTCATAAAAAATCCCGAAGTCGAGAAATTCTCCAAAGTTGTGGAAACCCGTCGGACGTTGCCCGCTAAAAGAATCCATTGGGCATGACGGCGGTTGGTTGACGCCTTCCCGTAAGGCGCTGGGTGTCCAGAGCGTCCGGTAGGAGATCGTTGAGCGGACACGAAGGTGCGGATTCGCGAAGAATGACCGCCTGGTTGCATGGTGTCCCACTGGCTGGAACCGTAACGATTTTCCCCCATAGTGGCCGCCATGGGTCCCGTAAGACCAATCCGTATCAGGGGCGCTGCGATGGCAAGGGACTCAGTTCTGGCAAAGACGCGAGACGGACGCCGGAGATAGCATTTTGGCATGTCAGAAATCTCCATCAGCGGTTTACAGTTGGCTGCAATCTCGGAAATGGTAGATGTTGCCCGAAGCCTGGGTAGTGAGATTTGGCTACGTGGCGGATGGGCAATGGACTTTTACCTTGGTCGACTCACCCGTGAACACCTCGATGTCGATTGGTATGTCTGGGATAGCGAGATGCCCCTCATTGCCAACGCACTTGTCGCCCGGGGCTGGACCGACATGGGGCAGCACCCGGCTGAACAGCAGCGCGATCTTGCGAAGGGACCCGTGGAATTTGGGATCGCCCCGATAGCCCGCGCGGCTGACGGTCGAGTGGTGGTTGGTGGAGGCCCTTGGCGGAATGCGGCATTGCCCAAGGACATACTTGCCAACGCCCTCGAGTGCCGACTTGGAGGGGTTCAATGCGCTGTTATCAGTCCCGCCGCTCAAATTGAGATCAAGCACATGATGCCAACCTGGGTTCCGGGACTTCCGCGACGGTCGAAAGACGCGGCAGACATTGACTTTCTTGCCGAAGAAGTGGCGCGGCGGCTTGAGCCGGACGATGCTGGGCGCTGGACGTGGCCATAAGTGGATCCCCTACCGGGCCCGTCCTACCGAATAGGCATATTGTCGGTGCCTTGATGCAGCTTCTTCGAGGTTGTCAGCACTTCCTGACCACGGAGGACGACTCTGTCGCCGATGCGAACCATCCCAGTACGGATGGGGTGGGCCTGCAATCCGAGATTCGTATTGTGGTGTGTGCCGAGCAGTTTGAGGGTTTTCGGTTCGGCAGTGACTCCATGTTGAGGCTGGTCGACCATTACGCAACGGGGCATGCCGTGGTGACTATGACAGGTTTGGATGGCCCCGGCAGGACGGCTATTTCTGGCCCCACTTCGTGACTCGCCGGGCAATTGTGACGGTCATATGTGGCCCCGCCTTCAACGTTGGATTCATCAGTGGATGGATGCGGCGGAAGGCTGGTCTGGATGGAGTCGAGAGTGGAGTTGTTCGCGCTGATCCGAAGGGATGCCCGGGTCGAGGGCCTCTCGGTCCGCGCTCTGGCGGCCCGACATAAGGTGCATCGAAGAACGGTGCGGCAGGCTCTGGAATCCGCCTCCCCTCCGGGACGTAAACCGAGACAAGGTGTGGCTTGGCGATTGGAACCGTTCAAAGCGGCGATCGACGCCATGCTGACCGAGGACACGACGGCGCCGCGGAAGCAGCGCCATACCGCCCGCAGGATTCTGGCCCGACTCATTGAGGAGCACGGAGCCAAGGATCTATCGTATTCGACGGTGCGAGACTACGTGCGGGTCCGGCGGGCGCAGATAGATGTTGAAGCCGGCCGCCGGGTGGAAGTGTTTGTCCCGCAGGAACACGCGCCGGGCGCGGAGGCCGAGGTGGACTTCGGGGAACTCTGGGTCGTCCTGAATGGGGTGAAGACCAAGTGCCACATGTTCGTCTTTCGGCTCTCCCACTCCGGCAAGGCCATCCACCGGATCTACCCGACGCAAGCCCAGGAAGCATTCCTGGAAGGCCACATCGAGGCGTTCAACGAGATCGGTGGCGTGCCGGTCCGGCATATACGCTATGACAACCTCACCAGCGCGGTCACCGCGGTGGTGTTCGGGCAGGGCCGGCAGCGCCAGGAGAACGACCGGTGGGTTCTGTTCCGCTCCCACTACGGCTTCGACCCCTTCTACTGCCAGCCCGGCATCGCCGGGGCTCACGAAAAAGGCGGCGTCGAAGGAGAAGTCGGCTGGTTCCGCCGCAACCGACTCTCCCCAATGCCCGTCGCTGAATCCCTGGATGAGCTAAACGACCGTATCCGGGAATGGGAAGCGCAGGACGATGCCCGGCGGATCAATGACAGGATCCGCACCATCGGCCAGGACCTCGCCGCCGAACAACCGTTTCTGGCCCCACTGCCGGCAGAGGTCTTCGACCCGGGCCTGGTCCTGAACCCGAGGGTGGACCGGTCGTCGATGATCACGGTGCGGATGGTGAAATACTCCGTCCCGGCCGGGTTCATCGGCAGGAAAGTCCGGGTGTCCCTGCGGGCGTCCGAGGTCGTGGTGTTCGACGGCCGAGCGGTGGTCGCCAGACATCCGCGGATGGTTGCCAAACACGGACAGTCAGTCCAGCTGGATCATTATCTGGAGGTCCTCAAAACGAAACCCGGCGCGCTGCCCGGTTCGACCGCCCTGGCCCGGGCCCGGGAGTCCGGGGCGTTCACCAACGCCCATGAAGCGTTCTGGGCCGCCGCCCGCAGGATCAACGGCGACGCGGAGGGCACGCGTGAACTCATTGACGTCCTGCTGCTCCACCGATCAATGGAGGCCGGCGACGTTCGGGCAGGGATCACCGCAGCCTTGGGAGTCGGTGCCGTCAGTGCCGATGTCGTCGCAGTCGAAGCCCGCAGACACGCAACGATTTCGTCCCGGGGTGGGTCCGGTTCGGACCGTCATCCCGGCGCTCACGATGAAGTCAATGTGCAACGGGTTGTCAGTCTCACCCAGCGCCGGCTCATGGACCCGGCCGCCGTCATCGCAGGGCTCCCGCCGGACACACGGCCCCTGCCATCGGTCAGCGCCTACGACGAGCTGCTGGCCAAACGCACCGAACACCCCGCAGGAAAAGCGTCGAAGGAGAACATCTCATGAGTCCCACCGCACCGGCCACCACCATCACGCCGACCCTGCGCCGGCGGCGCGGCCTGACCGAACAGGCCGCCGTCGCTGCCGTGGACCAGGCCTGCCGCCGGCTCCGCCTGCCCACGGTCCGGGCAGTCCTGGACGAAGCCCTGACCGCCGCCGGCAAAGAACAACTCAGCTATCAGGGGTTCCTGGCCGAGCTGCTGCTGGCCGAGTGCGATGACCGGGACCGGCGCTCCTCCATCCGCCGCGTCAAAGCCGCCAACTTCCCCCGGGACAAATGGCTCGGGGATTTCGATTTCGATGCGAACCCGAACATCAACCCGGCGACCATCCACACCCTGGCAACCGGGGACTGGATCCGCAAAGGCGCGCCCTTGTGCCTGATCGGTGACTCCGGTACCGGCAAATCCCACCTGCTCATCGGGCTGGGGACCGCCGCGGCCGAGAAGGGCTACCGGGTCAAATACACGCTTGCGACCCGGCTCGTGAACGAACTCGTCGAAGCCGCCGATGAGAAAGTCCTCGCCAAGACCATCGCCCGCTACGGTCGGGTGGATCTGCTCTGCATCGACGAGCTTGGCTACATGGAACTGGACCGTCGCGGCGCCGAGCTCCTCTTCCAGGTCCTCACGGAGCGAGAGGAGAAAAATTCCATCGCCATCGCCTCAAACGAATCGTTCTCCGGTTGGACCAAAACCTTCACGGACCCGCGCCTGTGCGCCGCGATCGTGGACCGGCTGACCTTCAATGGCGCCATCATCGAAACTGGCACCGACTCCTACCGCCTGGCCCACACCATCGCCCAACAAACAGCAGGATAGCCATGAGTTCCTCATATCAAGATGCCAATGCGGCCCACCGCAGTTGGTTTTTCGGCCAGCGTCAAAGCGCCCGTCCCCGTCGGTCCCAATCGTCCCTCTTGGTCTCTTCGGCTTCCCAAAAATGGCCATCATGATGTCGAACGTGCAAAAGGAACCCTAGGAACGCCACCCCTAAGATCAACCCTGCGAGGAATAGGTAATCCCCCAAATCCCAAACACTTCCAGAGAAGAGATTCCTAACGACGATGACCAGCTGCAGCGCCGTCCACATCGACCACAGGACAAACTGAACGCGAAAGCCGCCGCGTGTAATCTTGGGTTGCAGCCTTTTCGAAAGTTCCTCAGCGTCGCTCATGTGCCGAGGCTACAAGCCACGGTCATTCTTGGGAACAGGACAAGCTCACCACGGCTTCGCATCGCAGTCAGGGTGGGGCCAGTTTCAAATGCCCTCCTGGGGCCAGAAAAGCTTGACACGATCACCGTGGCCAAGTTGTACGCGGACCTCGTCTCCGATGACCAGTTCGGCGCCGATCCAATTATCTTCCTGGAAGACCGGTTCGGTTCCGGTGTCGATGACGAGGTTGGCTCGGAATCGACGTTCGTCCACCGGTAGTCCTGACAGGCCGGCAAGCGCTTCCAGGGAGGACGTTGCCACCAGGTGCAGTGGTGTCTCATCGTGGTGCTGGATTTTTGTTTCGTGGCGCAATTTCAGTTGCTGGCCGAAGCCCTCGGAGAGCGCTTGCGAGGCTGCGGCATCATCGGCGCGATACTGTACGCCGTCTGGGCTCACAAGTATTGGGACGTCATGTTCGTCTTCTACGCGGGAGGACCATTGCATCAGCCCAGGGACGGGACGAAAACGCCGGGTGCGTTTTCCGCTGGCGATGCCTCCGTCTTCGGTGTAGATGGCCCACTTGCGATCGTGCTGCAGCCCACCCGCTGTCACGTGGGCGATGCGCAGCGCCTGACCGGCGGTCGACTTGACGGGATAGCGGTACAACGCTCGGATTGTTCCGATTAGTATTCCCTCGTGTGTCATTCTGGCATCCCTCAGCGTGCGTTTCCGCGAATGCGAGCAGCTTCCGGAACTGGGGCTATCCACGGGAGTGTATATGCAGCCATTTGCGTGTCTCGGCCAGGCTTAGGAGCCTTGCTTCTGGCGGTCCTGGTTGGGGCTGGTCACCAGCGTCGAGGGGCCGGGATAGAAAGTCTTCCTCGAAGGGCTGCAGGCCCAGAGCCTCGCAGTACCGGATCAACATCGGAAGATTGAATCGATCGGTGACGCGTCGCCGGGAGTAGGCGCCCGGCTCCTCGAAGTCCTGCTCAGTCCCGGTTGTGGTGAAGTGCCAGCGGGCACCGTCCTGGACCAAGCTTATTTCGCGCACGTAGTTGAGGAAGTGAGTGCTCAGCGGCCCGAACATGGAGAACTGGACTGCCCCGTAGGGAGCAGGAGAGTAGGGTTCGATGAAGGGAATGGAACAGACGACAAGACCCTGGCACTTCAACGCAGAGGACAGGTGCATCACCGTCGGTATTGGGTCCCCGCCGCGAATGCAGCAGTCAAGGATGGCGGTCCATTCCGGGTTGTCTGTGGCTATGAGTAATTCCCGAGGGTAGACCGCGGCGGTAAGGGGTTCAAGGCGAAGGACGTTTTCTGCGAGGCCGCCAGGAAGGGACGTCTCGTTGGCGCTGCCGTGGATCTCGGTCCGCCAGCCCGCCAGCGCCTTGGAAGCCTCATGTAGAGGGACGCGCAGGAAACCGATTCACCACGGGAGAGGAGTGTACTTGTCATCCAGCAGCGTCATTTGTCTCCATCCTCCTTATCTAACTGGCCTGAGACTAACCTTTTCGCGGTTGGCTGACCTACTCGCTCGGTACTCCGCGGTGCGCGATCACTTCCTGGATCTCTTTGACGGACGGCGAATAGCTTCGCCGGCTTTTCATCCGGAGTTCTTCAAGGCGCGGCAGCTGGGCAATCGGGCGAAGGTCGCCGTCGACCACCCTCGTCGACCCGTACAGGACCAGCTGCTCCAGGCGGGAGAGACCGGCAAGCGGGGCTAGGGTCGGGACGTCCCCGCATTCGCTGAACTCGAAGATTCGCAGCGACGGGCACGAGGCAACGGGGACGAGGTCCACAACTTTCCGGCACGAAGAGAGTGCCAGGGTCTCCAGTACGGGGGATGCGGACCGCTCCAGCGCCGTGATGTCCTCCAGGTTCTTCGAGAGGTTGACGCCGAGCTCCGCGAGCCAAGGGAGGTCTTCGATCCCGTCGAGAGACTGAAGCCGTGGGTAGTCCGTCAACACAATGCTCGAAAGGGATGACATTGACATCAACGATCGGAAGTCCGGCTCCGAGTAGTAGCCGAGAACGACCCGTTCCAAATGCGAGGCAAACCGAATCGATCCCTGGACCTGCTGCCAGTCCGCCGACACGCTCTTCAGTAGAGGCAGCCGTTCAAGCTCGATCACGGCACTGGGATCGGAATCGACGCTAAGCGACACGAGGCGATCAGCTAGCGAATATACCGGCGCCAAGTCCTTCATTGTTCGTGCGAGAAGGTGGAGACGCCGGATGGGAAGCCCGCGCACAAACTGGAGGTCCCTCTCGTGGAAGCCTTTTGCGTAATTGAGGACAAGCCCATCGGCGCGACCGTCCATCAGACATTCCCGGGCGTCCCGCGACCAATCACCGGTCACCACCAGGTCTACGCCCTCGCGGGTATCTTCGAGCGTGAAAGTCATCTTCTGCATCCCCCAAGGCAATGTCCGGGCCATCACGTCCGCTCAACTGTAGCGACGTGCCAGCCCAGCCTAGTAGCGACAGCAGCGGCTGGCCCGCAGATATTGACTTTCGTGCAGCTCTGCAGCGATCCCCGCGGCCGCGTCGTGGGCGGCAACCCGGCTCGCGCCCTGGAATGTTCCTTTGAAGGACCGTCTTACGGGCGGTCGGGGGGAACACTCGTGGCTACAGTCCACGTTGCGATCAGCCTCCGTGTAGTCCCGTGAATGGTCGTTTACAGAAGGCCCGAGTCCACGTCCTCCAAGAGGACTGTTTTCAACGATTTGTCCGGCGGGTACCGTCGCGATCTATACCGGGGTCCATTATAGTGACCGCCATGACTGAGACCCTCCTCCCTCCCTTTGTCGTAACCGCGGCGGCTATCCGTCAGCTTGAGTTGATGGGAGGTCACGCTCGGGTCGATATCCAGGCTGGGGGCTGTTGCCGTAGTACGTACGTATTCACTCAAGAAGTGGGCAGTAAATCGGATGCTAGATACGGATGCATTGGAGCGGAATTATTTGTCAGCGATGCTGCGCGGGCAGTGCTAACGGGGGCAACGCTGGACTACAGCGCAACGATAAAGCCGGCGCGTTTCCGAGTACTGAGAAATCCAAACACTCCCGAGCGGTGTCCTTGCAACCGCTCGTTCGGACGGGATTGGCCAGGCAAAGGACAACCCGGGTGTGCGGCCCGAAGCCCCATGCCTTGGGACGCGTAGCTTTACGAATCGCTCGAACCGGCACCCACGATGACATCGGGCATCAGTTGGTGGGCCTGCTTGGCTCACGCCGTGGCAAAGCCAAAGGCGATAATGGGCGCCAGACCAATCCGTAGACGTTCGATGACGTATCGCTCGTGAGGAACTAGGGCAGAAGGCAGGTCATCAAGGTGGAACCATGCAAGATCGGCTACCTTGCCACGTTCCATCATCTGAGGTTCCCCTTCCCAAGTTGTGCATGTGAAGAAGAAATCGACCCGTTCATCAATGGCCTGGCCGTTTCCTTGCGACCGGTGCATCGTGGTTAACGGGACTAACTGGTCGGGCTCAATGGACACGCCGAGCTCCTCATGCGCCTCGCGTACTGCCGCTTGGGCAGCAGACTCGTCAGGTTCAACATGGCCTGCCGCAGCAGTAGCCCAGTATCCATCCATATACCCGGTGCCCTGGCGCAATTGAAGCAAAACGAGCTCCCCGCGTCGAAAGATGACTTTGCTGGCGGGGACTACCTGGAACCGATCAACCATCAGAAACTACCTTCTTGAATCGATATCGCCGGGGGTCTCGCCGCGGGGCAAGGGATTATCGTTCATTATTGACTATTAGAAGTGCACACTCTGGACCCGCACCATAGACCGTCCCGTAGAGGATCGCTCACTGGGACGACTGACCGTCTTGGGCTCCAAGGTCTAGGGGTGTCGATATTGCGTGGCGAACGCATCCTCCATGAGTACGCCGAACATCTCGGTTATGTAGACAGCGACACTCGCATGCTGCGCAATCAGATCAGCACCGTCGCCGAGTGCCGCACGCACTGGGTCCAGCGCTGGTGTGGCTGGGTCAGCGGCGGCGGCACGCAACAACTCCAGCCGCTGTAGACCGGAGGTATAGCCGAGTTCGAATAGCGTCCAGTGGAACAGGTGCATCAGGGCAGTATCACGGTCGAAGCCGTCATGATCGGGCATCGATGCATTTTCCTCCGCAGTGAGGTCAAATTCGCGGTGAAGTGCCAGGCCGAAGTCCGTGAAGAGTAGTCTGCCCTCTCGAACGAGGATGTTTCCCGGGTGCACGTCAAAGTGCTGGAATCCCTGGCTGTTCATCCATGCTGTGGCTTCAAGAAGTTGGTCGACCACGTCAGGGAAGACGGTCGCCCCAGTGCCCTCATCTACACACCTGCGCACCCAGGCGCCCAGCGTCTCGGGCACGTACTCAAGGAAGAACACCATGCTTTTAGATGCGGACCTCATCGCGGCAAGTTTGCTCTGCATTTGAGGCCAATGTGGCCCCCACTGGCGGGGAGAAGCATCGCCGTCGAACTCGCTGAGGTCTGCCTCACTCTTCACGTCCAACACTCGCCAGTTGAGCAGCAGCGGGAAGAAATCCACGGTTCCTGCTTGAACCCATGTGGAGGTTGCTTGATGTGCTGCCAGTTCTCGCCCGACCGCGTGGGTAGGGCTTCCTATGCCGTAGTGGGAGACGAAGGGAAGCTGAAGCCGGCTTGTGGTGGCGGTCGGGTCAGCTTCTTCGACGCTCGTCAGTGGGAGCTGGGGACTGCCCCGGGTTTGCTTGACTCCTGACTTGTGAGGATTCGTTCCTTGCAGCAAGGATGTTTACATGCCCAAGCCTTTCCCCGCTGAGTTCCGCCGTGACGTGGTCGCCGTGGCCCGGAAGCACGAAGCGCCGATTTCACAGATCGCCAAGGACGTCGGGATTTCCGAAGCAACCCTGCACAACTGGCTGAAGAAAGCCGACATCGAGGACGGCACCCGTTCGGGTGTGACGGAGAAGGAAGCCGCGGAGCTCAGGGATGCCAGGAAGCGGATCCGGCTGCTGGAGCAGGAGAATGAGATTCTTCGCCGGGCAGCGGCCTTTTTCGCCCGGGAGCTGCCCCCAAAATGAGCTTCCCGCTGGTCCTTGACCTTGCCGCGGACGGGTTTCCCGTCGCGGTGGCCTGCCGGGTGCTGGGGTTCTCTAAACAGGCGTTTTACGCATGGAGGACAGCGCCGGTCACCGAGCGTGACTGGTCTGATGCGCATCTGATCAACGCCGCCTTGGACGTCCACCGGGACGATCCTGCGTTCGGATACCGGTTCATCGCCGACGAGCTCGAAGACCAGGGTTTCAGCGCCGGGGAGAACCGGGTGGCGCGGCTGTGCAGCAGCCAGCGGATCTGGTCTGTGTTCGCCAAGAAACGCGGCCTGACCCGCAAGGCCGGCCCGCCCGTGCATGATGACCACGTCCGGCGGGATTTCACCGCGACGGCGCCTGATGAGCTGTGGCTCACGGACATCACCGAGCACCGGACCGATGAGGGCAAGCTCTACCTGTGCGCGATCAAGGACGTCTATTCCAACCGGATCGTGGGTTACTCCATCGATTCCCGGATGAAAGCGTCCCTGGCCGTCTCGGCCCTGCACAACGCGATAGCACTCAGGGAGCCGGCAGGAACCGTGATCCATAGTGACCGCGGTTCGCAATTCCGCTCCAACGCGTTCGTGCGGACGCTGAAGGGCAACGGGCTGAAAGGATCGATGGGGCGGGGTCGGCGCGTGCGCCGACAACGCCGCCATGGAATCGTTCTTCTCACTCCTGCAGAAGAACGTACTGGACCGCCAGCGCTGGTCCACCCGCGCCGATCTTCGCCTGGCAATCGTGACCTGGATCGAGAAAACCTACCACCGGAAACGCCGCCAACGGCGCCTCGGGCGACTAACGCCAGTCGAGTTTGAGACAATCAATACCGGCCTCAAAGCCGCCTAACAACACTCAACCCCGAGAGTCAACGAAATCCGGGGCAGTCCCCTGTTTCAGGAAGACAGTCCGTTCACCGATGCGGACTTTCTTGGTTGTTCCCCCGATACCAACGCCTACCGGCTCAGCAGCATCGAGAAGCATTTGCACACCGGCATCATCGAGC
Source organism: Arthrobacter sp. ok362 (assembly GCF_900102785.1). Taxonomy (GTDB): domain Bacteria; phylum Actinomycetota; class Actinomycetes; order Actinomycetales; family Micrococcaceae; genus Arthrobacter. Next base: position 399,509 of record NZ_FNGC01000001.1, on the reverse strand, counting down.
CCGGCGAGCAAAGTGGAAATACTTTGGGCTTCCTTTAAACGCGCCGTCATCACTACACCCTAAGGTCCGGTGCTTGCCGCGCAAGCCCTCGGGTCAATCCTTCGGGCTGTGTCGGAGCAACAGCGAGGAATCCGGAAAGCCGCCCGTAAGCCGGTCCTCCACCGGCCGCCAGAGCGCCACCTAATGCCCTCTTCCAAAAGCCCGCCATTCCGGCCTTGACTGATTCCCATAAGACCCGCCCGCAAAACTGCCCGGTGAAGGTGCCCTATACGCTACACTCGGGGGCTCATCGGATACGCCTGTGTCTCCACCAACACCCAAGACCTGACCGCCCAGCCCACAGCTCTCACGGCCGCCGGCGTGGACCCTGACGCCGTCTACGTCGACCACGGATTCACCGGCACCAAGCGTGAACGCCCTAGACTGGGCAAGGCCCTGACCGCTTGCCGGAGCGGGGACACTCTCGTAGTGAGCAAGCTTGATCGGCTAGCCCGTTCTCTGCCGGACGCCAGAGACGTCGCCGACTAACTCGCCCGCAAACGTGTCGCGTTGAATCCTGGTGACAGCATCTACGATCCTCACGATCCAGTGGGCAAGCCCCTGTTCAACGTCCTCGGGATGCTGGCCGAGTTCGAAGCTGACCTGATTCGCGCCAGGACCCACGAGGGAATGGCGGTGGCGAAGGCCAGGGGCCGGCTCCGGGGGAAACAGCCGAAACTCTCCAAAGCACAGGAAGCCCACCTGGTCGCCCTCCACCGGGATGGCGCGCAGACCACGACCGAGATCGCGGAACTCTTCGGCGTCGCCCGCTGCACGGTCTACCGGGTTCCAGCGCGGCGCACCAGCCTCGTCCTCCGCACTAGCGCCATAAAGCGATCAAGAAATACCGCCAAAGAGCGATCAGATCCACATTGCTATCAGCACCGGCGGTCGTCTCACGAACGGTCGTTCATGCACAGCCTGAGTCCAACTGCTTCAGGAGGGACTGCTTTCAAAAATTTGCCCGGCCGCTATCGTCGCGATCCATACCGAGGTCTATTAAGGTGACCGCCATGACCGAGTCCGGGTACCTCCTTTTGCTGTTACCGGTCGGACCACGAGGCTGAATCGAGCTTTGAGAAGAGAGAACCGCCCACATGACTACTCGCCGCATCGGATACGCCAGAGTCTCCACACGGGACCCGAACCCTGACCTCCAGCGCGATGCGCTTCGGGCTGCAGGATGCGACCGCGTCTATGAGGACACCATCAGCGGAACCGAAGCCACGCGCCCCGGACTCGCCCAGGCACTGGACCAACTACGCAACGGCGACACCCTCGTCTCATGGAAGCTGGACCGTCTCGGGCGGAGCGTGAAAGACCTGCTGGACTTCGCCGGCCGGTTTAACAACAGCGGCATTGGTTTTATCAGCCTGACCGACGCGATCAACGCCACGACGGCCTCCGGGCGCTTCATCTTCAACGTGATGGTGTCGCTGCCCAGATGGAGCGGGAGCTCATGTCGAACGTACCCAGCCCGGCCTGCGGGCGGCGCGGGAACAAGGCAGGGTCGGCTGCCGCAAACGCGTCATGACGGACTCCAAAATCCGCTCCGCACGAAAGCTCCTCAGCCAAGGCACACCGCCCAAGGAAGTCGCCAAAAACCTCGGCATCCCTGTACCTCCGTCTACCGGTGGGTCCCGGCAACGAACATCGCGAAGGTTTCAACTCCCGTAGCCGCCGCTGTTGGTGCACGGGACTTCTGAACCCGGTGGTCACCTCGGACTCGCCGCCAGGGCCTCATCGAGCCAACTGCGGAGGGCCGCGGCCGGCGGCGCGCCAGCCTGGCGGGCCGCCACTGCCCCCTTCTTGATGACAAGCAATGTTGGGATGGCCTGGATATCGAACCGCCGGGACAACCCCGGAGAGGTGTCGACGTCGACCTTCACGAGCTTGAACTTCCCGGCCCGCTCCTGCGCCAACTTGTCCAGCACCGGGCTGACCATTCGGCAGGGCCCGCACCAGGCCGCCCAGAAATCGACGAGAACCGGTACCGAAGACTGCTCCGCCACAACCGGGAAGTCGGCATCTGACGCCGACACGATCCAGGGAAGGTCCTGGCCGCAATTGCCACAGCGCGGGTGCCCGGCAGCGGCCGCGGGAATCCGGTTGGTCTTCCCGCAGTGCGGGCATTTGGTCAGGCGGGATTCCACGGCACTCCGACGCCTTTGCGCATAGCTGCAGTCATGGTTCCATGGGACTCCCCTGACCATGAACGGGCCAAGAGTCGAAGGTCCCCCGCCCGCCCCGCCGCCGCCGCCGACAGAAACAAAAACAGATACAGCTACAGACGCGGATACGGAAACAGCAGGGGCCGGATCCGTTTCCGGTTCCGGCCCCTGCTGTGGAAGGCACACTTACTTGTTGCGGTCCTCATCGATCGCTTCGTTGTCGATGAGGTCCAGGTCCTCTTCGTCGAAGTCGTCCTCATCCAGCTCCACGTCCTGCGGCGCGTCACTCTTGTAAGGATCGGCGTCACCGGCGTGCGTGGCACTTTCGGCCAGCGCGGCCACCTCGGCGTCGCGCTTCTTTGCAGCGCGGAGCAGTTCCTCAAGGTTCGAGGCATTGACGGGGATCTGGTCAGCCACAAACTCGAGCGTCGGAGTCAGCCGCACGGTGATGTTCCGGCCGACTTCCTGCCGCAGCACACCCTTGGCCTTCTCGAGCCCCTTGGCGGCATCGGCCTGGGCAACTTCGTCACCGAAAACGGTGTAGTAAACAGTTGCGTGCTGCAGGTCGTTGGTCACCCGCGAGTCGGTCACGGTGACGCCCTCCAGACGGGGATCCTTCACCCTCCGGCCCAGCGCCTCGGCAACGACCACTTTAATCCGCTGCGCCAACTTGGCAGCCCGTGCGGGATCAGCCATGACATCCTCCTGAATTCTAGAAACTTTGGGAGCGCCTGGTGACATTATCACCATAGCGCGTAGCGGTTGAGGGGGCCCGGGAGTGGCATCGGGCATGCCGGAGACGGACGGCCACGATCGAAGATCGTTGGCCGTCCGTCGAAGGGGCGGGGCCCCCTCAATCGCGAAGCGCGGGGCCGCCGAAAGAATCCAGCGGCCCCGCACCTGTAACGCTAAGACACCCTAGACGCGCGGCTTTTCGCGCATCTCGAAGGTCTCGATGATGTCGCCTTCGGTGATGTCGTTGAACGAGCCAAGACCGATACCACACTCGAAGTCCGTGCGGACCTCGGTGGCGTCATCCTTGAAGCGCTTGAGCGTCTCAACGGTGAGGTTGTCACCGATGATCTTGCCGTCGCGGCTGATGCGGGCCTTGGCGTTGCGTCGGATAACACCCGAGCGGACGATCGAGCCTGCAATGTTGCCGAACTTGGAGGAACGGAACACTTCGCGGACCTCGGCGGTGCCAAGCTGGACCTCTTCGTACTCCGGCTTGAGCATGCCCTTGAGGGCTGCCTCAATGTCATCGATTGCTGCGTAGATGACGGAGTAGAAGCGCATGTCCACGCCTTCGCGGTCTGCCAGTTCGGCAACACGCTCGGCGGGCTTGACGTTGAAGCCGATGATGACGGCGCTGTCGACCGTTGCCAGGTTGACGTCGTTCTGCGTGATCGCACCGACACCGCGGTGGATGACGCGGAGCTGGACACCCTCGCCGACGTCGATCTTGAGCAGCGCGTCTTCGAGGGCTTCCACGGCACCGGACACGTCACCCTTGAGGATGAGGTTGAGGGTGTCGATCTTGCCATCGGCGACGGCCTGGTCGAAGTCTTCCAGGCTGATGCGCTTGCGGCGCTTGGCCAGGGCGGCGTTGCGGTCAGCAGCTTCACGCTTCTCGGCGATCTGGCGGGCGGTGCGCTCGTCAGCGGTCACGAAGAAGGTGTCACCGGCGCGCGGGACGTTGGACAGACCCAGCACCTGCACGGGGCGGGACGGGCCGGCCTCGGTCAGGGCGCTGCCGTCGTCGTCGAACATCGCACGGACGCGGCCGTGGGCCGTGCCTGCCACGATGGTGTCGCCGACGTGCAGGGTACCGGACTGAACCAGGACGGTGGCCACGGAACCGCGGCCCTTGTCCAGGTTGGCTTCAATCGCGATACCGCGGGCGTCCTTGTTCGGGTTGGCGCGCATGTCCAGGGCAGCGTCTGCGGTGAGCAGGACGGCGCCGAGGAGCTCGTCGATGTTGAGGTTCTGGCGGGCCGAGACCTCCACGAACATGGTGTCGCCACCGTATTCTTCCGGAACCAGGCCGTACTCGGTCAGCTGGCCGCGGACCTTGTCCGGGTTGGCGCCTTCCTTGTCGATCTTGTTCACAGCCACGACGATCGGCACGTTGGCCGCCTGGGCGTGGTTGAGGGCTTCAACGGTCTGCGGCATAACGCCGTCGTCCGCTGCGACCACCAGGATGGCGATGTCGGTGACCTTCGCACCACGGGCACGCATGGCGGTGAACGCCTCGTGGCCCGGAGTATCGATGAAGGTGATCTTGCGATCGATGTCTTCGTGGGTGTGGGTGACCTGGTAGGCACCGATGTGCTGCGTGATGCCGCCGTGCTCGCCCGCCATAACGTCGGACTTGCGGATGGCATCCAGCAGTCGGGTCTTACCGTGGTCAACGTGACCCATGACGGTGACAACCGGAGGACGTGCCTCCAGGTCTTCATCGCCTTCGGCCTCCAGCTCGGCGTCGAAGTCGATGTCGAAGGTGGAGAGCAGCTCGCGCTCCTCGTCCTCCGGGGACACAACCTGAAGCTTGTAGCCAAGCTCCTCGCCGAGCAGTGCGAAGGTCTCTTCATCCAGCGACTGCGTGGCCGTGGCCATTTCGCCGAGGTGGAAGAGGACCGTCACCAATGCGGCGGGGTTCGCCTCGATCTTGTCGGCAAAGTCCGTGATGGACGAGCCACGGCGAAGCCGGACTACGGTGTTGCCGTCGCCGCGGGGTACGCTCACGCCACCCAGCGACGGAGCACTCATCTGCTCCAGTTCCTGACGCTTGGCACGCTTCGACTTGCGCTGCTTGCCACGGCCTGCGCCGCCCTTACCGAAGGCGCCCTGGGTGCCGCCGCGACCGCGACCGCCCTTACCAAAGCCACCACCGGCCGGAGCGCCGCCACCGGCACCGGGAGCACCAGTACCTGGAGCGCCACCCGGACGGCCCGGACCACGGCCTCCGCCGCCGGGACGGCCGGCACCAGCGGGTGCGGGACGTTCGGTGCGGTTAGGCATCATGCCCGGAGTCGGGCGGTTACCGCCGGCTCCTGCCGGACGACCAGCGCCGGGAGCGCCGGCCGGACGCGGGGCGCCGGGGCGGGGGCCGCCTGCGCCTGCTGCCGGACGGGGACCACCCGGACGGGGGCCGCCTGCGCCTGCTGCGGGGCGCGGACCACCGGGGCGTTCACCCTCGGTGCGGCTTCCGCCCGGACGGGGCATGCCTTGGGAAGGAGCGAACGGGTTGTTGCCCGGACGCGAGGGACGATCGTTGTCGCCGCCGCGGCCGCGGGGCATGCCCTGGGACGTGGCGAAGGGGTTGTTGCCGGGACGGGGACCGCCCGGACGCGGTGCGGAACCGCCCTGGCGTGCCGGAGCAGCCGGGGTTTCAGCCTTGGGTGCCGGACGCGCGCCGGGCTTGACGCCCGTCGAGGGAGCAGCCGGGGCCTGGGCAGCGGGGGCTGCCGGAGCCTGGGCGGCGGGGGCAGCCGGAGCGGCGGGCGCGGCGGCAGGTGCCGCAGCGGCCGGAGCCGGAGCTTCAGCCTTGGGTTCCGCAGCCTTGGGCGCAGCGGGGCCAGGCGCAGGCGCCGGACGGGTCGCTGCCGGGCTGGCAGATGCCTGGGGGGCGGACGCCGGAGCTTCGGACTTCGAAGCTGCGGGGGCGTCGGGGAAGGCGTTGCGCAGTTTCCGCACAACGGGAGCCTCGATAGTTGACGAGGCGGAGCGAACGAATTCGCCCAATTCCTGCAGTTTGGTTACTGCATCTTTGGAAGTAATACCGAGCTCTTTAGCAAGCTCATGTACGCGGACCTTGGCCACATTTCTCCTGTCTCGGTCCGCACCGAGCCAGGCACGAACCGTCTACTTCTTACTGCGGGCCTCCGCCGCGAATGCAGCTGAAAGGCCCATTGCAGAGCGCAACAAAGTTGTCATCGTTGCGCACTCATCGCTGGGAACTCATCGGGTTTCCATCAGTTTTCTGACCCGCTTTCAGGTTGGACGGTTGTTGCTGCGGCCACCGGGGTGCCCACGGCTTCCGTGCCGGCAGTGATCCGGCGTTCAACATCGGCTGTACCGGCTGCGCCCTTGAGGGCGCGGCCGAACGCTCGACGTTTGACCGCCAGTGCCAGGCACTTTTCGCTGGGGTGCAGCCATGCTCCCCGGCCAGCCATCCGGCGTCGTTCATCCACCACGACGGCGGACGAACCACCGGCGCCGGCGACGAGCCGGAGTAACTCCGACCGCGACCCTTTTTGTCGGCATCCGATACAAGTGCGCTGCGGCTGATCCCCGAGGTGTTGCACATGTGCCACGTTCGAGTATCTTCCTGCCAGTACAACTGCTTGGTGAATCACCGCGTCCCGGGAATCTGAGAAAAACCCAGACGCGCCAAAGACACACGGATACCGGCCGTTAGGCGCGGTCATGTCTATTCTAGCCCCTCCGGCGCCCGGGTCCCGAACCCAGGCGTGCCGGTCAGCTTGGAAATCACGGCTGACCCGGGAGAGAGCGCACGCGCACCGAGCCGCGACGGCGGCCCGGTGCCTGTGTCCGTGCGCTCGCGCACTCCGAGCTATTTACCGGTGTTGACGGCGGCGTCGGAGACGATGTCGATTCGCCATCCCGTGAGCTTGGCGGCGAGACGGGCGTTCTGGCCCTCCTTGCCGATGGCCAGGGAGAGCTGGTAGTCGGGAACGACCACCCGCGCGGAACGGGTCGCCTCGTCAGTGATCGTGACCGAATTCACGCGCGACGGCGAGAGGGCGCTCGCGATAAAGGTCGCCGGATCGTCGTTGTAGTCAACGATGTCGATCTTTTCGTCGTTCAGTTCCGTCATGACCGCCCGGACACGCGAACCCATTTCGCCGATGCAGGCACCTTTGGCGTTCACGCCGGGGGTGTTTGCCTTGACCGCGATCTTAGTGCGGTGGCCGGCCTCGCGGGCAAGCGCCACGATTTCGACCGAACGGTCCGCGATCTCGGGAACTTCGAGTTCGAAGAGCTTCCGGACGAGCCCGGGGTGGGAGCGGGACAGCGTGATGGACGGGCCCTTGGTGCCGCGGTGGACGTCGATCACGAAGGCGCGCAGCCGGTTGCCGTGGATGTACTTCTCGCCGGGGACCTGCTCGGGCGGCGGCAGCAGCGCCTCCACCGTGCCCAGGTTCACCTGGATCATGTGCGGGTTGTTGCCCTGCTGGATGGTGCCGGCCACAAGCTCACCTTCACGGCCCTTGAACTGGCCCAGCACGTTGTCGTCCTCAGCGTCCCGGAGGCGCTGCAGGATGATCTGCCGTGCGGTGCTCGCCGCGATGCGTCCGAAGCCCGCGGGGGTGTCCTCGAATTCGCCGATCGGGGCGCCGTCGTCGTCGATCTCGGTGGCCCAGATGGTCACGTGGCCGCTCTTGCGGTCGAGCTCGGCCCGGGCCTTTTCGAAGGCGCCGGGGGTCTTGTGGTAGGCCACCAGCAGTGCCTGCTCGATCGTCGGAATCAGGAGATCCAGCGGGATTTCACGCTCACGCTCCAGGAGTCTCAGCGCGCTCATGTCAATATCCATTAGGCCTCCTCAGAAGGTCCATTGTGTTCTTTTTCCAGACCGGCCTCTTCGAGGTGGCTGAACTCTATCTCGACTTTTCCGCTGCGGATCCTGTCGAAAGGAAGCTTGACGGGCTCACCCTGCTTGGGTTTCATGCCCTTCTTGACGGCAATTTCCGGGACGAGGGTGACGCCCCCATCATCGACGGACTGGACCCTGCCGGTGACGTTGTCACCTTGGATCACGTTCACGTTGACCATCCGTCCGCGGGCGCGGTGCCAGTGCCGTTCTTCCGTCAGTGGACGTCCGACGCCGGGTGAGGAGACCTCAAGCTCATAGGGGCGCGCGTCCATGCTGGGGTCGTTGTCCAGGGTGTCCGAGAGGGTCTTGGAGATCTCCGCGATGACATCGAGCCCGACGCCCCCGGTCTCCTCCTGCGGCAGGTCCACCACTACGTGGACCACCCGGTTGGCGCCGGCGACATGGATAGACACGTCCTCCAGGTACAGCCGGTTCGCCAGCACAGCGGGTTCCAGGAGTGCGTGCAGGCGCTCGGCCTCGACATTTTGAACGGGTGCGGCTTCAGCCTTCCCCGTCCCGGTCCGGTCTGTTGAAGTCGTGGCTTCTGCGTTCGTCATGATGCCGGCCGCCTCCCGCTAGATAATGTTGTGTGTACTAGCCTAGCGATTTTCCGGGCGGCGTGGTGCACGTGTTCCGGGCCGGCATGACAACATGGTCTGTTGTGAACGACGACTCCAGGGAAAAGCAATGGCAGGATCACTTTCCCCGGTCGCTTCCCCGCTACGTGCTTCTGGTGTGCCTCGCCCTGGTGGTGGTGAGCCTGGGGGTGGTCCTGATGCCGGCCCGGCCACCGGTTCCTGCGCAGCCGCCCTTTTCCGAACAGGCCCGCGCCGCCGCACTGGCCGAAACCGTGCGGCTGAAAGACGCCGGCAGCCGGCTTGGCACCGCGAAGCAAGACGGTTCAAAAGACGGCTCGGCGGGCGGCGCGGACGGCCCTTCGGCCGGTGCCGGGAATGCCGCCATCGAGCGGACTGTGACGTTGCTGACAACCCAGGCCCAGGCGCTGTTGGCACCCGGAGAAAGCCCCGCAGTCAGCGCAGCGGCTGCGGACTCCGGCCGGGCAACGCCCCAAGCTCCGGCAGCCTCCCCCGCCACACCGGCTCCGTCCGTTTCCGGAGCGCCCAGTGCCGGAGCGTCTGCCGCACCCTCCGCCGCACCGTCCACCGCACCCCTGCCTTCGACGGCTGCCGGGCTGGTGGCGGCTCTCGCGAACAGCGGTAACCAGCGCCTCGCGGACGCTGCCGTGGCCGACGGCGGCATGGCACGGCTGTTGGCTGCCGTCGGCACCGCGCAGCTGCTGCAGGCGTCCGCCCTTGCCGCCGGCACCGGTACGGCGGCGCCGCCTGCCGACGTGGCCTCCCCGCAGCTGTCCGGTACGTGCCCGTCCCCGTCCCCGACGTCGCAATCCGATGCCGGGGAGCCCGCAGCCGGGCAGTCCGATGCCGGAGTGCCCACAACCGGGCAGTCCGCGGCAGCATCCAGCCTCGGCGGTGCCGTGGCAGCGGTGGTCCGGACCGAAGCCCAGGCCATCTACGGCTACCAGGTGGCGCTGCCCAGGCTGGGCGGCGACGCGGCGAAATCCGCGGCCAAGGAACTGGCCCGCCATGACGCGCTCCTCAGCGGCGCAGAATCGCTGAGCCGGCTGCACTGCGCCGCTGTTCCGCCGCGGGAGGCGGGCTACTCGCTGGGTCGGTCCTTCGTGGCCTCCCCCGCGGCCGGCCTCGGCCGCCTGGAGGCCGCCGCGCTGCCCGCGTATGGCGACCTCGTGGCGCTGAGCGAAGGTGAGACCCGGCAGTGGGCCATCGCGGGCCTGCTCTGTGCCGGGGAGCGGGCTGTGCTGTGGGGCGCGGATCCCGGCGCCCTGCCGGGCCTGGACCCCGCCACGCTGCCGTCGCAGCCGTCGCAGCCGGCAGGCTGAGGCTTCGTCCCGGCGGAGTAGGGGTTCCTGTCAGCGCCGTCCGTGCGATCCGGGGCTACTTTGCGGTCCTAAACCGGCGCATTCGCCCTGTACGACGGCGTGTCGCGGCCAATGTGCCCCCGTTCGGACCCGCTAAACAGCCTCGGCTAATTTTGGTGAGCCTTGGAATACTGGCAAGGCACCGGCCCGGGTGGTTTGCTGTAGAGATGGACATGACCGGCGCCGCAACCTTTCATGAGAACGAGCCCCACCACAACGACATCGCGCACCGCCTCAATTGGCTCCGCGCGGGCGTCCTGGGGGCCAATGACGGCATCGTTTCGGTTGCCGCGATCGTCGTCGGCGTCGCCGGCGCCACGACGGACACCGGGCCGATCCTGCTCGCAGGTGCCGCAGGTGTCGTGGGCGGTGCCATCTCGATGGCACTCGGTGAATACGTCTCCGTCAGCAGCCAGAAGGACAGCCAGCACGCCTTGATCGAGAAGGAGCGCCGGGAACTGGCGGAACAGCCGGAGGAAGAGCTCGAGGAACTCGCGGCGATCTACCAGGGCAAGGGCCTCAGCTCCGAGACGGCACGGACGGTAGCCAGGGAGCTCACGGCGCACGATGCCCTCGGCGCCCACCTATCGGCCGAACTCAACATTGACGAGGCGGACATCGTAAGTCCGTGGCACGCTGCGTTCGCCTCCGCCATCGCGTTCCTCACCGGCGCGGTCCTGCCCATGCTGGCCATCCTGCTGCCGCCGGAAAGCGTCAGGATCCCCCTGACCTTCGTGGCCGTGCTCGTGGCGTTGGCGGCCACCGGCGCCGTGGGCGCGTGGATTGGCGGCGGCTCAAAGCTCAAGGCAGCCATCCGTGTGGTGATTGGCGGCGCCGTGGCGCTGGTGGCCACGTTCGCGATCGGCAACGCGCTCGGCGCGAGCGGCATCGTCTAAAGGCCGCAGCGCCCGACCTGGCACGTGCCAAGCCGTCAGCATGCACTCCGGCGCCTACGATAGGTCCCGTGAGCACCATCCCAGAAGTCCCCATTCCGCCGGATCTCTCCCGCCGCTACTCCCGCACGCCTGACGGACGTGCCTGGCTGGCGTCACTTCCTGGCCTGATCGGACGATTCCTCGATCAGTGGGAGCTTCTGCCGGACCTGGAGCCGGGCGCCCTTCCGTGGAACGGTCACGGCGGCGTCGTCATCCCCGTCCAGCGCCGGGACGGGGACGGATCCGGCGGCATCGGGCCCGCCACCGGCGGCGCAGCCGTGCTGAAGGTGGCTTTCCCGCATGAGGAGGCCACCCGCGAACACCACGCCCTCGCCTTGTGGGGAGGTCATGGCGCCGTCCGGCTGCTGGCCGCCGACGCCGGATCCTGCGCCCTGCTCCTGGAGCGCCTGGACGCCTGCCGCTCCCTTCTGGATGTCCCGTTGGAAACGGCAGTGACGGTCTGGGGCGGCGTGGTCCGCCAGCTCAGCGTGGTCCCCGATGACCGGCCACAGTGGCGGGATATCGACCACGTGGCGGCCCGGGCCGAGCAGTGGAGCGATGAACTCCCCGCGACGTGGGAGCAACTGGCGCGGCCGTTTCCCCGGTGGCTGCTCGAGGCGGCCCTTGAAGTCTGCCAGACCCGCGGCGCCGTCGGCAGGCGGTCAGGCAAGGACGTTCTGGTCCACGCGGACCTGCACTACCTGAACATCCTCGCGCGGCCCGGCGTACCGGGACCGGGCACCCGGCAGGAAGCACCGGCGGCGCTGGAAGCGTACGCCGCGATTGATCCCCAGCCCATGATCGGCGAGGCCGAATTTGCCGTGGCCCCGGTGCTGTGGAACAGGCTCCGCGAGTTGCCACAGCAAGATCCCGGGCGGGCGCTGCTCGCACGCTGCGGGGATTTCAGTGCGGCCGCCGGTCTGGACGCCGAGACCGCCCGGCAGTGGAGCCTGGTCCGCGAGGTGGAGAACGCCCTCTGGTATGCCTCGCAGCGTCACCACGACGGCGATCTGGCCCGTTCGCTGTGGGTGGCGAGCACGCTTGCGGGCCGGACCCTTCCCGGCCTGCCCGCACCGCAGGAGCTCCCGGCGCCGGGGGAAGCAACCGGGATGGCCGGAGGCTAGCCCCGCACGGCCGCCAGTGCGTCGCGGACGGCGTCGACGGCGACCCTGACGTCGGCGTCGTCCGTGCTCCAGTTGCTCACCGAGATCCGCAGGATATCGCGGTCCTGCCAGCGTGAACCGGACATCCAGACCCGGCCGTCACCGATGATCTTCTCCGTCACGGCGCGCGTCACGGCGTCGTCCCCGAACGCCAGGGACACCTGGGTGTAGTCGACGTCGTTGAGCACCTCTACGCCGTCCAGTGCCGCGAGCTGTTGGGCCAACTGCGCGGCCCGCTGCACGAGCGTGCGCACCTGGCCGGCCACGCCGTCGCGGCCCAGGGATTTCAGCGCAGCCCACACCGGGACGCCGCGCGCGCGGCGGGAGAGCTCAGGCACGCTCTCGAACGGGTCCCCGGCACCGTCCGCGGCCTGGATCAGGTAGCTGGTGTGCAGCCCCATCGCCGATCGCAGGGCCTGGGCGTCGCGCACAATCGCGATCCCGCAGTCGTAGGGGACGTTGAGGGTCTTGTGCGCATCCGTCCCCCACGAATCGGCCAGCCCGAGCCCCGCGGTCAGGGCGGACAGCTCGGGCACGGCAGCTGCCCAGAGTCCGAACGCCCCGTCCACGTGCACCCAGGCGCCATGCGCCTTCGCGACGGCGATGGCCTCGGTGAAGGGGTCGAAGGCGCCCGAATGCAGGTTGCCGGCCTGCAGGCACACCAGGGCCGGGACCGCTGGCCGGTCCTCCCCCGCGCTGAGCGCAAGGTCCAGGGCACAGTCCAGCTCGGCCGGGATGATGCGCCCCTGATGGTCGGAGGGCACAACAGTGGGACGCCCGAGGCCCAGATAGCGCAGGCCGAGGTCGATGGTGTCGTGACGTTCCTGGCCCACGAAGCAGCGGATCCGGGGCGCACCGGCCAGACCGTCACCGTCGAGGTCCCAGCCGGCATCGGCCATGAGCCGCCAGCGGGCGGCGGCGAGTCCGGTGAAGTTGGCCATGGTGGCGCCGGTGGCAAAGCCGACGTCGGACTCCTCGGGAAGGCCCAGCAGCTCAAGGATCCATTTGCCGGCGGCTTCCTCGATCGCGGCTGTGGCGGGCGTGGCGAAGCGCAGCCCCGCATTCTGGTCCCAGGCGCTGAGCAGCCAGTCGGCCGCCAGGGCGGCCGGCAGCGTGCCGCCGATGACCCAGCCGAAGAACCGCCCGGACGGCATGGCCATCAGCCCGGGTTCGGCCTTGGCCGCGAGATAGTCCACCACTTCCGCGGCCGGCATCCCCTCTTGGGGCAGCGGGCCGCCGAAGTCGGCCGCGAGCTCGGCCGCCGTGGCCTGTGGCCCGATATGGCGTGTTCCCTGGCTCTCGAGCCACCGGCGTGCATGAGCGGCCGCGGCCTCGAGGGCATCCCGGTAGCGTTCCTCACCTGCTGACATAGCTGCATGCTACGCCCGGGGCCAGCGGACCGGGAGCCCCTTGCGGGAGCCACGGGCCTAGGGGGTTTAGGGCAGGCTATCCTGCCAGACGTCGGAGCCGAGCTTGATGATCAGCGCGCCTACGACCACCAGGAACACGATCCGGACGAACCTGCTCCCCTGCCGGACCGCAGTGCAGGCACCGAGGTAGCCGCCGGCCATGTTCGCCAGGCCCAGCAGCAGCCCGAGCCCCCACAGCACGGCACCGTGCGGCACGAAGAACAGCAGGGCACCGGCGTTGGTGGCCATGTTCACGATCTTGGCCTTGGCGCTGGCTTCCAGGAAGGCGTAGCCCATGGCCGAGACGAGGGCGATGATCAGGAACGAGCCCGTGCCGGGACCGATCATGCCGTCATAGAAGCCGATCACGCCGCCGATCACGCAGGCCACCACGTAGTGCCGGTGCCCCTCGTGGCGCAGCTTGGTCAGCTCACCGACGCCGGGCTGGAACGCGGTGAAAAGCGCGACGGCGATCAGCGCCACCACGATGATCGGCTTGAACACGCTCGCCGGCAGGTTGGCGGCCAGCACCGCACCGCCGAAACTGGCCGCCATCGCGATCGCCGCCATGGGCACGGCGGTGCGCAGATCGGGCCGGACACGGCCGTAATACGTGACCGCACTCGTGGTGGTGCCGAAGATGGAGCCCATCTTGTTGGTCGCCAGCGCCTGGACCGGGCTGATGCCCGGCACCAGGAGCATCGCCGGGAGCTGGATGAGCCCGCCGCCTCCGACGACGGCGTCGACCCAGCCCGCCGCCAGGCCGGCCACAACGATCAGGATGACAGTTCCGAGCTGGATCGACTCGAGTCCGGAGACCACTACCTAGAACTGCGCAGCATCAGCTGTTGCGCGCGGCGTTGACCACGTAGTCAACAGCCTTGTCAACGGCTACGTTCTCGGCATTGCCGCTGCGGCGGTCCTTGATCTCCACGACGCCGTCCACGAGTCCGCGCCCGACGGCGAGGATGGTGGGGACGCCGACGAGTTCGGCGTCGCCGAACTTCACGCCGGGGGAAACCTTGGGGCGGTCGTCATAGATGACGTCGAGGCCGGCAGCCTCGAGCTCCAGGGACAGTTTTTCGGCGGCGGCGAAGATTTCCTCCCCGCGGCCCACGGCCACAACGTGGACGTCGGCCGGGGCGACGGCGCGCGGCCAGACCAGGCCCTTGTCGTCGTGGTTGGACTCGGCCAGGGCTGCAACGGCGCGGGTGACGCCGACGCCGTAGGAACCCATGGTCACCACGACCTGCTTGCCGTTCTGGTCCAGGACCTTGAGGTCCAGGGCCGCAGCGTATTTACGGCCCAGCTGGAAGATGTGGCCCATTTCGATGCCGCGGGCGGTTTCGAGCGGACCGGAACCGTCGGGAGCCTCGTCGCCGGCGCGCACCTCGGTGCACTCGATGACGCCGTCCCAGCCGAAGTCGCGTCCGGCGACGAGGCCGAAGACGTGCTTGCCGGCCTCGTTGGCGCCGGTGACCCAGGCGGAGCCGCTGACGACGCGGGGATCCACGAGGTAGAGCATCTTTGCGGCACCCTCGGTGCCCAGCAGCGGCGCGTCCAGGGACATGCCGGGGCCGAGGTAGCCCTTCACGATCAGGGGCTGCTTCTTGAGGTCGTCCTCGTTGGCGGCTTCGAGCGTGATCTCGCCGGCGATCGGCAGGAAGGACCCGATGTTCGCTTCGACGCGCTTGAGGTCAACGCCGCGGTCGCCGGGGACACCGATGACGACGAGTTGGCGCTCTCCGGTCGGCAGCGTCACGGCGAGGACGACGTTCTTGAGCGTGTCGGCGGCGGTCCAGGCGCGGCCGTCGGCCTCTGCGCGCGGAACGAGGACGTTGGCGGCGTCGACGAGCGTTTCGATGGTGGGCGTGTCCGGGGTGTCCCGGACTTCGGCGGCCGGGGCGTTGCTGAAGTCGATGTCCGCCGGGACCACGGTGGTGACGGCCTCGACGTTGGCCGCGTAGCCGCCGGCCGAGCGCACGAAGGTGTCCTCGCCGATCTCGGTGGGGTGCAGGAATTCCTCGCTCTTGGAGCCGCCCATGGCACCGGCGGTGGCAGCAACCGGAATCACGTCGAGGCCGAGGCGCTCGAAGATCTTCAGGTATGCGCCGCGGTGGGCGGCGTAGCTGGCGTCCAGGCCGGCGTCGTCGACGTCGAAGGAGTAGGAATCCTTCATGATGAATTCGCGGCCGCGCAGCAGGCCTGCCCGGGGACGTGCCTCATCGCGGTACTTGTTCTGGATCTGGTAGAGGCTCAGCGGCAGGTCCTTGTACGAGGAGTACAGGTCCTTGACCAGCAGGGTGAACATTTCCTCATGCGTGGGGGCCAGCAGGTAGTCGTTGCCCTTGCGGTCCTTGAGCCGGAAGATGCCCTCGCCGTATTCGGTCCAGCGGTTCGTGGCCTCGTAGGGTTCCTTGGGCAGCAGCGCCGGGAAGTGGACTTCCTGGGCTCCGATGGCGGTCATTTCCTCGCGGATGACCTGCTCCACCTTCCGCAGCACACTCAGCCCCAGCGGCAGCCACGTGTAGATGCCCGGCGCGGCCCGCCGGATGTAGCCGGCCCGGACCAGGAGCCGGTGGCTGGCTACCTCGGCGTCGGCGGGATCTTCGCGCAGGGTGCGCAGGAACAGCTTGGAGAGTCGAAGGACCACAGGTGGGATATCCGTTTCTGGGGAAAGTGCGGGCAAAACCGGGAAAAGCATCTAGGTACTAATCTACCGTCCGGAGCGCACCCCTTTGCCGCGGCGCCCCTGCTGAGGCCCTACTGCGCTCCTGCTGCGGCAGAGGCCAGCACATGGAAGAGCCACGCCATAACTGATGGAAGCCCCTGGCCGTTTCCGGCTGGTCATCCCGTCATGGCGTGGCTCCCGTGGCCCCAGCATCCCCCAGATCTCAGGCTGCGAGCTACTTGGTGTCCCCTCCAGGCGTTGTCTTCCCCGGAAAATGCGGTGGGAAAAATGCGCGCCTGTGCGACACGGCTAGCTAGAACCTATGTGACATGAGGCCGGGAAGCAATAGTCTCAACCGGATAATTACAACGTGACCGCACAAGTCCGTTGCGGGTGCCCAGCGGATGACGTCCCGGCCCGCACTGCCGCTAGAAGAGCACCGTAGCGAACGTGCCCACCTGGCGGAAGCCCACCCGGTCGTAGGTGGCGCGGGCCTTTGCGTTGAAGCCGTTGACGTAGAGGCTGGTGACCGGCGCGAGGGTCTGCGCGAGGACGACGACGGCGGCCATGTAGCCCGCACTCAGTCCCAGCCCGCGGAACTCGGGATTCATCCAGACGCCCTGGACCTGGGTCACTTCCTGCGTGACGGCGCCGAGTTCGGCCTTGAAGACCACTTGGCCGTCCCCGTTCAGGTGCACGAGCGAATGGCCCTGGCGGACGAGGCTCCGGACGCGGCGGCTGTAATACTCCCTGCCGCCAAGGTAGGGCGAGTACCCCACTTCTTCCTCGAACATGGCGGCGCACGCGGGCAGGATCTTGTCGAAGTCAGCCAGCTGGCCAAAGCCGAGTGCGGGCTCGGGCCGGACGGCGGGCGGGCCCGAGATCGTCAGCAGGGGCTGGTGGTCGCGGACTTCATGGGCCACCTGGCCGAGCTGCTCCAGGGCCGAGTGGATGGCCAGGACAGTTTCGGCGGGGCCAAAGATCGAGGCGTAGCGGCGCCCGGAGCGGTGCGCGGCCATTGCAACCAGGCCCGCGAGGTCGGGGGCCAGCTCGATCGGCACCAGGTTGGCGCCGGCCCAGCAGGCGCCGAGGAGGGTGCCGCCGTCGAACACGCCAAGAATGCTGGCGCCCCCGGCCGTGGGAGACGCCGTGCCGGCCGCCTCCAGGTGCGAGAGGATGAAGACATTGGCGACGGCGTCCCGGTGCGCCAATGCCAGCAGTTGTCCGGTGTCGGCACCACCGAGTGCCCGGACAACGACGCCGGAAGCGGCGTCGTCCCTACGAGACGTTAACCACGGGGCTACCCTTGACAGCATCTTCGCCATCGGCGCCCCCCATCTCTTCGGCGATACGCATTGCTTCTTCGATCAGTGTCTCAACAATCTGATCCTCCGGGACAGTTTTGATGACCTCGCCCCTGACAAAAATCTGGCCCTTGCCGTTACCCGAGGCAACGCCGAGATCGGCCTCGCGGGCCTCCCCCGGACCATTCACCACGCAGCCCATTACCGCCACGCGCAGCGGGACCTCCATGCCTTCCAGGCCCGCCGTGACCTGCTCGGCAAGCGTGTAGACGTCCACCTGGGCGCGGCCGCAGGACGGGCAGGAAACGATTTCCAGCTTGCGGGGGCGCAGGTTGAGCGACTGCAGGATCTGGTTGCCCACCTTGATTTCCTCGACCGGCGGGGCCGAGAGGGAGACGCGGATGGTGTCGCCAATCCCGCGGGAGAGCAGGGCGCCAAACGCCGTCGCGGACTTGATGGTGCCCTGGAATGCCGGTCCGGCTTCGGTGACGCCGAGGTGCAAGGGCCAGTCGCCCTTTTCGGCCAGCATCTCGTAGGCGGCAACCATGATGACCGGGTCATTGTGTTTGACGGAGATCTTGAAGTCGTGGAAACCGTGCTCTTCAAAGAGTGAGGCTTCCCAGACGGCGGATTCAACGAGGGCTTCCGGGGTGGCCTTGCCGTATTTCTTCATGATGCCGGGCTCCAGGGAGCCGGCGTTGACGCCAATCCGGATCGAGGTGCCGTGGTCCTTTGCGGCCCGGGCGATTTCCTTGACCTGGTCATCGAACTTGCGGATGTTGCCCGGGTTCACGCGCACGGCGGCGCAGCCGGCCTCAATCGCGGCGAAGACGTACTTCGGCTGGAAGTGGATGTCCGCTATCACCGGGATCTGGGACTTCTTGGCGATGATCGGCAGCGCCTCGGCGTCATCGGCGGACGGGCAGGCGACGCGCACGATGTCGCAGCCGGAAGCCGTGAGCTCCGCGATCTGCTGCAAAGTGGCGTTGATGTCGGTGGTCGGCGTCGTGGTCATGGACTGGACGCTGATGGGCGAATCGGAGCCGACGCCCACGGATCCCACCTTAATCTGGCGCGTCTTCCGGCGCGGGGCAAGAACGGGGGGCGGTGCTGACGGCATTCCCAGGCTGACCGAGGTCACATGGACTCCCTTTTAGTATCGATGAAGCGAAGGTGTGGGCGGGAAGGCTAGGCGTGCTCGGCCAGAAGACCGGTCAGCGGCGCCCACACGGTGGTGCGCGTGCCCGAGATGGCACCGGCGGCCGCGAACGGGTCCTGCCGCAGGAGGTCATTCAAGGCCGCCTCGTCGGCCGTCTTGAAGATGAGCAGCGCGCCCGCACCGTCGCCGTAGGGGCCGCTGGCCAGCAGGGCGCCCTCGCGGGCAAGTCCCGCCGTCCATTCGCGGTGCGCCGGGCGGCTGGCATCGCGGACCTCGGAAGATTCGGCGTCGTACACGTACTCCACAGCAAAAACAGTCATATGGATACACTATCGCCCTGTCTGCCCGGTTCCCATCAGGGGGACGGCGGGGCACGCGGTCAGCCGAGGACGAGGACCTTGGCCAGGGCGGCGACGCCGGCTGCCCAGAGCATGGAGGTGAGGGTTCCGATGATGAACCGCTCGGCGGCAACCGGGGTGGCCTTCAGCTCGGCAAACCGGCCGAGGCCCTTGATCGCCACGACATAGGCGATGGCGACGGGCTGGCCGGCGAGGATTGCCAGGCAAACGGCGAACCGTTCCAGGATGCCAATAATGGCGCCGCCGCGCAGGATGCGGACGCTGCTGACGGTGTCGGCGGGCGGAGCCGCACCCGCGGCGGCCGGCGCGGTGTCCGGTCCGGCATCAAGGGACGCCTGGATTTCGGGGTCCGTGGTGGAGTCGGCAGAGGGGTCCTCAGCCGCGTCCCCGCCGGCAGTGCTGCCGCTTTCACCGGCTCTCCCATCAAGGGTCCGGTCATCAATGGTCCGGGCGAGACGGAACACCCACGCGGTGACCGGCCAGCCGACGAAGCCGGCTGTGAGCAGGGCCAACGTGATCCAGAGGGCGTTCACTTCTCTCCTTCGGTGCTGTCGTGGGCGAGGGTGAGCAACAACTCTGCCGCCGGCCTCGCCGCCCATTCTTCCTGCCAGCCCGAGCGAAGGACTGCGCGGCTCACCGACTGCTCCGTGATTCCGAGTTTCCGCGCTGCAATTTTTTGGGTGCCATGGGTGCCGTGGGTGCCGTGCCGCACCGAGCGCAGCACGTCCACCACCTTCCATTGCGCCGCAGTCCGGTCCTGGACCAGGCGGCCAATCAGCCGAAGCACCGCCTCAGCGTTGGCGCAGGCCTTCGCCTCCCGGGACCCGATTGCGCCGTCCGCGGCCGCCGCTGCACTTACCCGCCGGCCGCGGCCGGGGACCACGGCGAGCGGCACATGGGCGGCCGCCCCTTTGGCGCGGTCGACGGCGGCCCGGGCTGCCACGAAGGCAGGACCGGAGCCTTCCCGCGGGCTGGCGGGCAGCGGCAGGTCCACCTCCCCCACCCCGATTCCGACGTACCAGCGGCCGCTGCGCAGGGCATGCAGGGCGATCTCCACTACCTCGTCGGCCCGTTCCACGACGCCCTGGACCTCGTCGCCCACCGAACGTTCAAAGCGCCCGGCGGTGGAGAGGGCACTGAGTTCCTTGAGGAGCCCGGGGACACGGTCGATGTCGCCCGTGCTGCCGCGTTGGTCGATTGTCATGACGTACATGACATCCAGCCTAGGGAGGTGATCAACAATAATCAATCATTTCCAACTGATTAATTAAAATCAGCCGAAAAAAGCTTATAGCGAAAGTCAAAGGAATTTGGCTGGAACGTCCGGCGCGGATCCCTTATCCGAAGAGGTTGACCGGCTTGACGATGTCCGCGTAGATCAGCAATGCTCCCATGCCCATCAGCAGCACCGCCACCACATACGTCACCGGAAGCAGCTTGGCGATATCGAAGGCACCGGGATCCGGGCGGCCGAACAGCTTGGCGATCTGGCGGCGGGCCCCCTCGTATAGCGCGCCCGCCACGTGGCCGCCGTCGAGCGGCAGCAGCGGAATGAGGTTGAAGACGGCCAGGGCGAAGTTGAGTCCGGCCAGCAAACCTATCAGGGCGGCGAAGCGGGACTGCAGCGGGACCTCCTCCATGGCGGCGACCTCGCCGGCCACGCGGCCCACGCCCACCACGCTGATGGGGCCATTGGGGTCCCTGGGTTCCTCGCTGAAGGCTGCCTTGGCCACGCCGGCCACGCGGGCCGGCAGGTTCACCACAACCCCGGCAACCTGCTTGATGTTCTCCCCCGCCATCGGCAGCACGGACGACGCCGGCTGCTGCACGAGTTCCGTCCGGGCGCCGATGCCCAGGAAGCCGACGTCCTGGTACTGGAGGCTTCCGTCAGCGGCCTTGGCCTGACGGCCGTCGGGACCGATCACCGGGCGTGCGGAGAGCACGGGCGTGACGGTGGTGGCGACCGTGGCGCCGCCGCGCTCCACGGTGATGCTGACCTGCCTGTCCGCCGAGGCGCGGATCCAGCCGGTGAGTTCGTCCCAACTGGTGACGGCCTTGCCGTCGAAGGAGGTGATGGTGTCGTTCGGCAACAGGCCCGCGGCCGCGGCGGGCGTGAGCTTGCAGTCGGCGGAGTTCGGGTCCACGATCTCGCCGGCCTTGACCTGGCACTTGGACACGTCGGCGATGGTGGTGGTCTGGCTGGCGGTACCGAATCCCATCAACAGCACAGCGGTCAACACGACGCCGATCAGCAGGTTCATCGCGGGGCCGCCGAGCATGATGATGATCTTTTTCCAGACGGGCAGCCGGTAGAAGACCCGGTTTTCGTCGCCGGGGCCGATTTCCTCGTGGGCCAGGGAGCGGGCATCGGATGCCAGCGACTGGAACATGCCGGTGCTGGAGGTGCGGACGGTGCCGTCTTCCTTGTTCGGCGGGTACATCCCGATCATGGACACGTAGCCGCCCAGCGGGATGGCCTTGAGGCCGTACTCGGTTTCGCCCCGCTTCTTCGACCAGACGGTGGGTCCGAACCCGATCATGTACTTGGTCACGCGGACTTTGAACAGCTTGGCCGGCAGCAGGTGCCCGACTTCATGCAAGGCAATGGACACGGCGATGCCGATCGCCACGAAGACGACACCGAGGACAAAGAGGAGGACGGGGCTCATGGGCGTGATCTGCTGCTTCCTAGACGCTTCTGACGGCTAAACGTTCGTGCGTGCGGGCGCGTGCCCATCTTTCAGCATCCAGCACCGACTCCACCGTCAGCCCGGAGGATCCTGTGTGTTCGCTGAGGACGGCGTCGATGGTGTCGACTATGTCCGTGAACCGGATCTGCCCGGCGTGGAAGGCCATCACCGCCTCCTCGTTCGCGGCATTGAACACAGCCGGGAACGTGCTGCCCTGCCTGGCGGCAGCCTTCGCGAGGGCAACGGCGGGGAACGCCGCGGCGTCCAGCGGCTCGAACGTCCAGCTGGTGGCCTTGCTCCAGTCGCAGGCGCTGGCGGAACCGGGGACGCGGTCCGGCCAGCCGAGACCGAGGGCGATGGGCAGGCGCATATCCGGCGGCGAGGCCTGGGCGATCGTGGAGCCGTCGACGAACTGGACCATCGAGTGCACCACGGACTGCGGGTGGACCACGACGTCGATCCGGTCCAGGGGGATGTCGAAGAGCAGGTGCGCCTCGATCACCTCCAGGCCCTTGTTGACCAGGCTGGCGGAGTTGGTGGTGACCATGAGGCCCATGTCCCACGTGGGGTGGGCGAGGGCGTCCTGCGGCGAGACGTCACGCAGCTCGTCCCGGGTCTTGCCGCGGAACGGGCCACCCGAGGCCGTCAGGATCAGCCGGTCCACTTCCGCGGCGGAACCGGAGCGCAGGCATTGGGCGATGGCCGAATGCTCCGAATCCACGGGCACAATCTGACCTTCGCGGGCCGCGGCCTTGACCAGGGCGCCGCCGACGATCAGGGACTCCTTGTTGGCCAGGGCCAGCGTGGCACCGGATCGGAGCGCTGCCAGGGTGGGGGCAAGTCCGATGGAGCCGGTGATGCCATTGAGGACGACGTCGGCGCTGATTTCGGCGATCCGGGTCGACGCATCCGGGCCGGTGATGATCTCGGGACGGTAGCCCGTCACTGAAGCCGCACGGGCGGCGTCATCGATCATGTCCCGGAGGGCGGAGGCCTCCCCGGAGGCGACTCCCACCGCCCAGGCGCGGGTATGCACGGCCTGCCGGGCCAGGAGTTCGAGGTTGCCGCCACCGGCGCTGAGCGCCACGATCTCAAACAGGTGCGGGGCGCCGTCGACGACGTCAATCGCCTGTGTGCCGATGGAACCGGTGGACCCGAGGAGGACGATTTTTCGCGGCTGCATGATTCAAGTATCCCGCACGGGGTTCTGTGCTCGGGGCCCGTTTCCACGCGCTGGTGGGTCGCCGCCACGCGTTGACGCAGCAGAGCGGAGGCGTAACGTGGAAAACGTGGAGTGGACCGCGTGGTTCGACGCGCCGGAGTACGAGTTCGCCCGGCAGGTGCTGCAGCGCAGCACCGCCACCCTCTACTTCGTGGCCTTCCTCTCCTCGCTCAACCAGTTCCCGGCCCTCCTCGGCGAGCGCGGCCTGTTGCCGGTGCCGGCGTATCTCGAAGGCTTCAACCGCCTGGGCCGGCCCAGCCTGTTCCGCTGGCGCTACTCGGACCGGCTGCTGCGGACGGTCTGCTGGAGCGGCCTGGCCATTGCCGCCACGCTCATCGCCGGTTTGCCCCAGCTCGGGCCGCCCTGGGTTCCGCTCATCGCGTTCTTGGCCCTGTGGCTGCTGTACATGTCGATCGTGAACGTGGGGCAGACGTTTTATGGCTTCGGCTGGGAGATGCTGCTGCTGGAAGCCGGATTCACGGTGGCCTTCCTCGGCTCCGACCAGACTCCCCCGCCCAGGCCCATCCTGATCCTGCTGGTGTGGCTGGTGTTCCGGCTGGAGTTCGGCGCCGGCCTGATCAAGATCCGGGGCGGCCCGGAGTGGCGGGACCTGACGGCCCTGTACTACCACCACGAGACCCAGCCGATGCCGGGGCCGCTGAGCCGGCAGGCCCATCTGCTCCCCAGGGCCTGGCACCGGGTGGAGGTCCTGGGCAACCACTTCGCCCAACTGGTGGTGCCGTTCTTCCTCTTTGCCCCGCAGCCCCTGGCCAGCGCCGCTGCCGGGATCATCATCTTCACCCAGCTGTGGCTCGTGGCGAGCGGAAATTTCGCCTGGCTTAACTGGATGGCGATCATCCTGGCCTTCGCAGCGGTGAGCGATCCCGTCGCGCACGCCGTGCTTCCGGCGATCCCGCTCGACTGGCAAACTGCGTCCGCAGGAACAGGATCAGGCGCCGGAGCCGGGGCCGGCAGCCAGGCGCCGGTTCCCTGGCTCGTGGTGGTCCTGGCCGCCACCGTGCTGCTTGCGGTACTCAGCTACCGGCCCATCGAGAATCTCTTCTCCCACCATCAGCTGATGAACGCTTCGTTCAACCGCTGGCAGCTTGTGAACACCTACGGCGCGTTCGGCACTGTCACGAAGCGGCGGATCGAGATCGTGGTGGAGGGGACCCTCGACCCCGAACCCGGGGACGACGCGGACTGGCGGGAGTATGGGTTCAAGGGCAAGCCGGGAGACGTCCGGCGCATCCCGCGCCAGTACGCCCCGTACCACCTGCGCCTTGACTGGCTGATGTGGTTCCTGCCGCTGCGCACCGTGCACGAGGAGTGGTTCTACGCGTTCCTGGCCAAGCTGTTGGCGGCGGACCGGCCCACGCTGCGGCTGCTGCGCCATGACCCGTTCGACGGCGAACGGCCCCACTGGGTGCGTGCCAGCAGCTACCTCTACCGCTTCTCCACCCGGGCCGAGTTCCGGGCGACAGGCCAGCGTTGGATCCGGACCCCGTTGTATGTCGCCATCCCGCCGTCGCGCCTGCCGTCCGGGGCCTGAATCCACGTCCGGGGCCGCCCGCGGGATTCCCACTGCGGCGGCAAGGTCCAAACGTCAGCCATCAAACCGACTTCAACGCGTAGCGGCGTTCGGGCCGTCCAGCGCCGTACTTGAGCCGGACGTCCACCTTGGTCTCGTCGTGCAGGAACTCGAGGTAACGTCGGGCGCTGACGCGCGAGGTGCCCAGCAGGTCGGCGACCTCCGCCGCCGACAGGTCCGACGCCGTCGAATGCAGCGCCCGGACCACGAGGCTGAGGGTTTCCGCACTGCAGCCCTTGGGCAGCGCCGGCCGGGCGTTGTCCGCCTTTTCCACCCCGAACAGCCGGTTGACGTCGGACTGTTCGGCAACATCCTTGGTCGAGTCCAAGCCTTGGTAGGCGCTCCGGTAGTGCTCGAGCCGTTCCTGCAGGTCAGCCTGCGAGAACGGTTTGATGAGGTAGTGGACTATGCCTCCGCGAAGGGCCCGCCGTACCGTTTCGACCTCCCGTGCGGCGCTGATCACGAGCACATCCAGTTCGGGTGCGGCCCCGCGCAGCTGCGACATCAGTTCGATCCCGTTGGCGTCGGGCAGGTGGATGTCGAGGAGGACGAGGTCCGGCTGGAGGTCCTGCGTCTTCAGGAGCGCCTCGGCGCCTGTGTGGGCAGTGCCCACGACGGTAAAGCCGGTTGTGCGCTGGATGAATCCCGCGTGGACTTTCGCGACCATGAAGTCGTCGTCGACAATCAAGACCCTGATCATGCGTCGACCTTCCTCGTGGCGAGCTTGGCCGTGAACACCGCTCCGCCGTCGTTGTGAACCGTGAGCTGGCCGCCGCTGCGTTGGCAGACCACCCGGGAGAGCGCCAATCCGTAGCCCCGCTCACCTTCGGTGGTCGGCTGCTTGGTGGTGAAGCCCTGCCGGAAGACGGCCTCCAGGTCCGCATCAGGCACGCCCGGCCCGGAGTCCCGGACCACGACGAGCGCGGAGCCACCCCGGCCCTCGATCCGGACGTCGACCGTTGGTTCCAGGGTGCCAGTGACGGCGTCGAGGGCGTTGTCCACGAGATTGCCGACGACGGTGGCCAGGTCCCGGGAGATGTCATCTCCCACCCGGCCCAGCCTGGAGTCGGGGGAAAGCTGCAAGGTGACCCCGCGTTCGGCGGCGAGACTGGACTTGGCGATGAGCAGCGCGGCCAGCGCAGGGTCCTCGATGCGGCTGGTGACGTCGTCGTTGAGCCTGGTCCGGTCGAGGGTGGTGCCATTGACGAACTGCACGACGGCGTCGTACTCCCCGATCTGGATAAGGCCGGAAATGGTGTGCAGCTGGTTGGCGAATTCGTGGGCCTGCGCGCGAAGGGTGTCCGTCGTGGTGCGCGTTGTGCCCAGTTCCCGTTCCAGCGACGCCAGTTCGGTGCGGTCCCGGAGAGTGGTCACGGAGCCGATATTCCGACCATGCGACAGCATGGGCATCCGGTTGAGGACAACCAGCCGCTCGCCAACCAGCACCAGCCGGTCCGGGCCTGGCTGGTCCTTGGTGAGCACTTCTCGCAGAGCGTGCTCCATGGCGAGGCTGCCGATGTTCTTGCCCACACAGTCCGGCGACAAACCCAGCAACCGGCGGGCACTTTCGTTCACGACCGTGATTCGTTCGTGCGGGTCCAGCGCAACCACGCCCTCCTTCAGCCCGTACAACATTGCTTCACGGTTTTCCACAAGCCCGGTAATGTCCTTGGGCTCCATGCCGAGGGTCTGCCGCTTGACCCGCCGGGCGAGGAGCAGCGACCCGGCCACGCCGAGCACGCTGGCGACGCCCAGATACGTCAGCAAGTTGGGAATGGCCTCACCCAGCCGTTCCCAGGCGGACGGGTAGTTCCGGCCGATCGATGCGATCCCGATCATACTTCCGGAATCATCAAGAACGGGAACATGGGCGGAGAGCAGGACGGTGCCGGGGCTGCCCACAACGCCGGTCCACGCCCGGCCCTCCATGACTCGGCTCTCCCCCAGCTCCAGCGGGCGGCCCAGCAAAGAGGGGTCGGACGACGCCACGACCGTGCGGTCCAGCTTGGCGAGCGCAACCTGCGATGACCCGGAAACCGTTCTAACCGACTCGGCCACCGAGGGCAGCGCCGAGCCGGCCCGCGACTCGGCCGCGGGAAGCAACGCCCGGACGGCGGGGTTGTTGCCCAGCGCCTCGGCGGCGGACAACGCCCGCCGACCCTCAATCCGTTCAAATGCAGCCGCCGACTGTGCCAGCGAGATTGCGACAACGCCTGCCAGCACGGCCAAGACTATGAGCAACTGCAGAACCAGATACTGTCCTGCCAGGGACATTCCTCTTCGTCGAGTCACGTGCTGTCTTTCCTCAGGATGGTTTGCCGCTATGCGGGAGCGGGGACACGGCGCGTTTATGGTTCACAATCCGGCGCGGTGCCGTGAACTATACCCCACCGGCCGTGCCGTTTCGGCTGTGGGTCACGTCATGTCAGGCGCCGGAAACGTGAACGAAATGAACTTAAGTTTCTCTGCGTACACAAGAGTGAGGCCCGTCACGTTCGCCCCTAGCATCGAATGACCGGCCAGCCCATTGGCCAATAATTGAGCATCCTGACTTGAGAAGAGGACAACATGCGCCAGATCCGCGCATTGCGAATTGCCGCCGTCGCTGCCGGCATCGCCCTGATGGCCACCGGCTGCGGTGCCACCGGCAAGAGCTCCACCGCCACGTCCAGCTCCGGAGCCGCTGCGGGACCCATTACCGGACTGCAGATCCTGGTCCCCAACACCGCCGGCGGAGGGTACGACACCACCGCCCGCGCCGCCGCGAAGGTTCTCGACGACGAGAAAATCGCGAGTAACACCGAGGTCTTCAACCTGGCCGGCGCCGGGGGCACCGTCGGCCTGGCCCGCGTCGTCAACGAGAAGGGCAACGGCGACCTGGCCATGCTGATGGGCCTCGGCGTCGTCGGCGCCAGCTACACCAACAAATCCGGGTCGAAGCTGACGGACACCACTCCCCTGGCCCGGCTCATCGAGGAGCCCGGCGCAATCATGGTCGGCAAGGACTCTCCCTACAAGACCATCGGTGATCTGGTGACGGCGTGGAAGGCCAATCCGGCATCGATCAGCGTGGGCGGCGGTTCCTCCCCTGGCGGACCCGACCACCTCCTGCCCATGCAACTCGCCGGAGCCGTCGGCATAGACGCAACGAAGGTCAACTTCGTGTCGTACGACGGCGGCGGCGATCTCCTTCCGGCCATCCTCGGGAACAAGCTCGGCTTCGCCGCCTCGGGTGCGGGCGAGTACCTGAAGCAGATCGAATCCGGCGATGTCCGCGTGCTGGCAACCAGCGGCGATAAGCGTCTCGAAGGCGTGGATGCCCCCACGTTGAAGGAGTCCGGCATCGACCTGGTCTTCAGCAACTGGCGCGGTGTGGTTGCCCCTCCCGGCATCAGCGACGCCGACAAGGCTTCCCTGATCGCCGCCCTGGAAAAGATGCACGGTACTGCTTCGTGGAAGGAAGCCCTCAAGTCGCACAGCTGGACTGACGCTTTCCTCACCGGTGACGAATTCAAGTCCTTCCTGACCGAGCAGGACAAGCGGGTGGCAGACGTTCTGACGAAGCTTGGGCTGGCGTGACGCCCCTGACTTCCAGGCTCAAAGGCCGCTCCGAGCTGGGGGTCGCCCTCCTGCTCGGGGCGGCCGGCGTGCTTGTCCTGTGGGACGCCGTCGGCCTGGTGACCCCATACTCCAAATCGGACCCCGTCGGGCCGAAAACGGTCCCCTACATCGTGGCCGGCCTCCTGATGGTCTGCGCGGTAATGCTGGCCATCAACGTGATGCGTGGCGGACACGGCGAGACTGAAGGCGGCGAAGACGTCGACCTGTCCCATCCTGCCGACTGGAAGACCGTGCTTCCCCTAGCTGGCGCTTTCGTTGCCAACATCTTGCTCATCGACTGGGCCGGCTGGGTCATTTCCGGAACCGTCCTCTTTTGGGGCAGCGTATGGGCCCTGGGCGGCCGGCACTATGTCCGCGACGGGCTCATCTCCGTTGCGCTGTCGCTGCTGACCTTCTATGGCTTCTACCTCGGGCTCGGAATTTCGCTCCCCGCCGGGCTGCTGGAAGGGATTCTCTAAATGGACGTCTTTAACTCCCTCATGGACGGCTTTGCCACCGCCCTGACCCCCATGAACCTCCTCTACGCCGTGATCGGCGTGGTCCTGGGCACCGCCGTCGGCGTCCTGCCGGGACTGGGCCCGGCGATGACCGTGGCGCTGTTGCTTCCCGTGACGTACGTCCTGGAGCCCACGAGCGCCTTCATCATGTTCGCCGGCATCTACTACGGCGGCATGTACGGCGGGTCCACCACCTCGATCCTGCTCAACACCCCGGGTGAGTCGTCCTCCGTGGTCACGGCCATTGAAGGCAACAAGATGGCCAAGGCCGGAAGGGCCTCCCAGGCCCTGGCGACCGCTGCCATCGGTTCCTTCGTGGCCGGCACAATCGGCACCGCCCTGCTCGCAGTCTGCGCACCCATTGTGGTGAAATTCGCCGTCAGTCTCGGCTCTCCGAGCTACTTCGCCATCATGGTCCTGGCCCTCCTGGCCGTCACTGCCGTGCTGGGGTCCTCGCGGCTGCGCGGCTTTGCCTCGCTGGGCTTGGGCCTGGCGATTGGGCTGGTCGGCATGGACTCGGTCACAGGACAGGCGCGGCTCACTTTTGGCCAGCCGCTGCTCAGTGACGGACTCGACATAGTGGTGGTGGCCGTGGCCATCTTCGCTGTGGGTGAAGCCCTGTGGGTGGCTGCCCACCTGCGCCGGACCCCGCTCCACGTCATCCCGGTGGGGCAGCCCTGGATGGGCAAGCAGGACTGGAAGCGGTCCTGGAAGCCGTGGCTGCGCGGAACCCTGTTCGGCTTCCCGTTCGGTGCGCTGCCCGCTGGTGGCGCCGAGATCCCGACCTTCCTGTCTTACGTCACGGAAAAGCGCCTCACCAAGCACCCAGAGGAGTTCGGCAAGGGCGCCATCGAGGGTGTCGCCGGGCCGGAAGCCGCGAACAACGCGGCCGCGGCCGGCACACTGACCCCGATGCTGGCACTGGGGCTGCCTACTAACGCCACTGCGGCGGTGATGCTGGCAGCGTTCACCTCCTACGGTATCCAGCCGGGACCGCAGCTGTTCGCGAGCGAGGGACCGCTGGTGTGGGCACTGATTGCCAGCCTCTTCATCGGCAACTTCCTGCTCCTGATCATCAACCTGCCACTGGCACCCCTGTGGGCGAAACTCCTGCAACTGCCGCGTCCGTACCTGTACGCGGGGATCCTGTTCTTCGCCACGCTGGGCGCCTACTCGGTGAACCTGCAGGCGTTCGACCTGGTGATCCTGCTGGTGCTCGGCGCACTCGGGTTCATGATGCGGCGGTTCGGGCTCCCCGTCCTGCCGCTCATCCTCGGCGTGATCCTGGGGCCGCGTGTCGAAGGCCAACTGCGCAAGACCCTCCAA
This sequence comes from Arthrobacter sp. ok362, assembly GCF_900102785.1. Classification (GTDB taxonomy): domain Bacteria; phylum Actinomycetota; class Actinomycetes; order Actinomycetales; family Micrococcaceae; genus Arthrobacter. The sequence continues at coordinate 369,778 of NZ_FNGC01000001.1, read as the reverse complement.
CTCAGCGCCGGCGACCCGGCCGGCCTCTTGAGCGAGCCGATCGCCGTCGGCATCTACATCATCGTGGCGATCATCCTGATCTGGCCGCTGCTGCTGAAGGCCTGGCGCACGTCACGGCCACAGGCGGTGCCGGCCGCCGGCGCCGCGGGCCCGCTACCGCAGGACGTTGAAGCCGGCAGCGACGTCCTGATGGCCGAGGCCGAAAGCGGCGCCCGGGTGGCCGAATCAACAGGAAGCAACAACCAGCCCGTCCACGCGCGCAGGCACCAGGAGGAACCGTGAGCATCATTGTCGGATACGTTCCCAGCTCCGAGGGGGTGGCCGCGTTGGAAACAGCGATCACCGAAGCCCGGAAGAGCCGGAAGCTCCTGGTGGTGGTCAACTCGTCCCGCGGCGATGCACTCGTCGACCGGCGCTACGCCCAGGGCGACGACATCGCCGGAGTCGAGGACCGACTCAAGGCGGAAGGCGTTGAGCACCTGATCCTGCAGCCGGTCCGCGGCAACGACGCAGCCAGCGAGGTCTTGCAGGCGGCCAACGAGCACCGGGCCGATCTGATTGTGATCGGCCTGCGGAAACGCACTCCCGTGGGGAAGCTGATCATGGGAAGCACGGCCCAACAGATCCTGCTCGAAGCGGACTGCCCCATCCTCGCCGTAAAAGCGGCGCAGGTGAAATAGCGGCACCGGGGAATCAGCTAGGAACCACCCGCCGAGAAGGCACTTCGCGACAGTGTTGACGAAAACATTGCCGCGGAGTGCCTTTTCGCGTGCTGGTGGGAGCTTTACCGGCCAGCGCGGCGCAGCGTGGATGCGGCGTGCTTGAGGATGGGCCCGTCGATCATCTTGCCCTTGAACTGAAACACGCCCGTGCCTGCAGCGGAGGCGGCGTCGAGCAGCTCGGCCGCGGCTGAGACGTCGGCCTCTGTTGGTGCGTAGGCTTCGCGGACCACGGCCACCTGGTCCGGGTGGATGCAGGCTTTGGAGGCGAATCCGGACGCCACGGCGTCACGGGCCTCGAGAGCCAGCCCGGCCAAGTCCGGGATGTTGACGTAGACGGCGTCGATCGCATCCTTGCCGAAGGCGCCGGCGGCCAGCAGCACGCTGGAGCGGGCGTGCAGTGCGACGGCCCGGTAGCCGCCAGCTTCCGTCCTGCTGGAGGTTCCGCCGAGCGACGCCAGCAGGTCCTCCGCGCCCCACATCAGGGCCACCACATTGGGTTCGGCGGCGATGGCGGCGGCGTTGAGGACGCCCGCAGCCGTCTCGCAGAGGGCGATCACGCTGTAGCCCTCGAGTTCCTTCAGCTGTGCGGCGTTCTCCGCCTTGGCCAGCATGACGTGCCGGTAGGGCGTGTGCTTGAGGCAGTGCAGGTCCTTCTCGAACTCGTCCGTGCCGGCCGGGTTGACCCGGATGATGGTGCGGCTCGGATCCAGTTCCGGGACGTCGCCGGTGGCGCCGAGCTGGGCGAGGATGGCGCCGCGGGCCCGCTGCTTGTCGGCAGGGGCGACGGCGTCCTCGAGGTCCACGATCACGGTATCGGAGCGTTCGGCGGCTTTCTGGTACCGCTCGGGGCGGTCGGCGGGGCAGAACAGCAGGGCAGGACCCATCAGGAAACTCATGTCTCTATTGTCCCCTTTTGCGCGGCTTCCAGCTCGGCCGCGGCGTGGGCCTCGCGTGTCCACATCAGGCAGCTGCGGGCGGCGAGCGCCACCACGTCGCCGTGCTGGTTCCGCCCGGTGTGCTGCATGGTCACGATGCCCTGGCCGGGGCGGGACGCGGACAGCCGTTTCCCGGTGACCACTGTCTCCGTGTACAGGGTGTCCCCGTGGTACAGCGGGCGCGGAAAGGACACATCCGTCAGGCCGAGCTGGGCGACGATGGTGCCCTGGGTCAGCTGCGGCACGGACTGGCCCACCACGGTGGCCAGGGTGAACATCGAATTCATCAGCCGCTGGCCGAAGGGCTGCCCGGCGCTCCAGGCCGCGTCGAGGTGCAGGGCCTGGGTGTTCATGGTCATGGTGGTGAACAAGACGTTATCGGTCTCCGTGACCGTCCGGCCCGGCCGGTGGGCGTAGACCACGCCCTCCTCCAGCTCATCGAAATAGAGGCCGCGCTGCTCGATCACCCGGGGGGTGCCAGCAACGGGGCTTGGGGCGGATCGGTCTGCGTTACTCATACGGTCAATTCCTGGTCTTCCTCAAAGAGTTCGGCTCCGGTGGCCGCCACGACGTCCTCCACGGACACGTTCGGCGCCAGTTCGCGCAGCACCAGCCGGGGCGGACCGGCGTCGGTCACGACGTCGATCACGGCGAGGTCGGTGATGATCCGGTCCACGCAGCCCTTGCCGGTCAGCGGCAGTGTGCAGGATTCGACGATTTTCGGCCTGCCACTGCGGTCCACGTGATCCATCATCACGATCACCTTCTTGGCCCCGAACACGAGGTCCATCGCGCCGCCCATGCCTTTGACCATCTTGCCGGGGATCATCCAGTTGGCGAGGTCGCCGTTGGCGGCGACCTCCATGGCGCCGAGCACGGCCACATCGACGTGGCCGCCCCGGATCATGCCGAAGGAGGCGGCGGAATCGAAGAATGCAGCGCCCTTATTGACCGTGACGGTTTCCTTGCCGGCATTGATCAGGTCCGGATCGATCTCATCCTCGGCCGGGTAGGGCCCGACGCCCAGGATGCCGTTCTCCGAATGCAGCACCACCTCGACGCCGGCAGGAATGTAGTTGGGGATCAGCGTCGGCATGCCGATGCCGAGGTTGACGTACTGGCCGTTGTGCAGTTCCTGCGCCACCCGGGCGGCGAGTTCGTTGCGGGTCCAGCCCTTGCTCTCAACACCGGCGGGGTGCTCGACGGCGGAGCGCCGGTATTCGTGGCGCACGGCCTCGGGACGGGGCGGGGCGTCTTGAGCTTTGTTCGTTTCCACGGCTATGCTCCTGCCTGCTCGGGCGACTGTTTTGGTGCGCCGGAGACGCCAGCGGTCACTGCAACCGTCCGCTTCTCAATGCGTTTCTCGCCCTGCGGGGCCAGCACCACGCGCTGGACGAAGATCCCCGGGACGTGGACATGCTCCGGGTCCAGCTCCCCCGGCTGCACGAGTTCCTCAACCTCGGCGATCGTGATCTTCCCGGCCATGGCGCACAGCGGGTTGAAATTCATGGCCGTGGCGTGAAAGACGAGGTTGCCGTGGCGGTCGCCCTTCCAGGCGTGCACGAGGCCGAAGTCGGGCGTGAGCGATTCTTCCAGCACGTAGTCGGCGCCGTGGAAGCTGCGGACTTCCTTGGGGGCGGAGGCGATCGCGACGTTGCCGTCGGCGTCGTACTTCTGCGGCAGGCCGCCGTCGGACACCTGGGTTCCGACGCCGGCCGGCGTGTAGAACGCGGGTATGCCGGCGCCGCCGGCGCGCAGCTTTTCGGCCAGGGTGCCCTGCGGGGTGAGGACCACCTCCAGCTCGCCGGCGAGGTATTGCCGGGCGAACTCCTTGTTCTCCCCCACGTAGGAGCTGATGGTGCGCCGGATCCGGCCGTCCTTGAGCAGGATCCCGAGGCCCCAGTCGTCGACACCGCAGTTGTTGCTGACGGTTTCCAGTTCCGTGGCACCGCTCTCGTGCAGGGCCTCGATCAGGGTCACGGGGATGCCGCACAGCCCGAACCCGCCGACGGCGAGGGAGGCGCCGTCGTGGATGTCCGCGACAGCATCGGCTGCGCTGGCAACAACTTTGTTGATCATCGGTGATTCCTTCGGCCGGCTACAGTCCCAGTTCGCGGGCGATCAACATCAGCTGGACCTCCGTGGTGCCCTCGCCGACTTCAAGGATCTTGGAGTCGCGGTAGTGGCGCGCCACGGTGAATTCGTTGATGAAGCCATAGCCGCCGAACACCTGGGTGGCGTCCCGCGCGTTGTCCATGGCTGCCTCGCCTGCGACCATCTTAGCGATGGCCGCCTGCGTCTTGAACGGCTTGCCGGCAAGCATCCGGGCGGCCGCGTCGTAGTAGGCCAGGCGGGCCGTGTGGGCGCGTGCTTCCATCCGGGCGATCTTGAACGCAATGGCCTGGTACTTGCCGATGCTCTGCCCGAATGCGCTGCGTTCCTTGGCGTATTTCACCGACTGGTCCACGCAGCCCTGGGCCGCACCCACGGCCAGGGCTGCGATCGCGATCCGGCCCTCGTCCAGGATGGAGAGGAAGTTGGCGTAGCCGCGGCCCCGGGTGCCCAGCAGGTTTTCCTCGGGGACGTGGACGTTGTTGAGCGTCAGCGGGTGGGTGTCCGAGGCGTTCCAGCCGACCTTGTTGTAGGCCTTCTCCGCTTTGAAACCCGGGGTGTTGGTAGGCACCAGGATGGTGGAGATTTCCTTCTTGATGCTGCCGTCGGCGCGTTCCTCCTGGCCGGTCACCGCGGTGACGGTGACGAGCTTGGTGATGTCCGTGCCGGAGTTGGTGATGAACTCCTTGTTGCCGTTGATGACCCACTCTCCGCCGCCCAGTTTGGCGGTGGTCTTGGTGCCGCCGGCGTCCGAGCCGGCTTCCGGCTCGGTCAGGCCGAAGCCGGCGAGCGCCTTGCCGGAGGCCAGCAGCGGCAGCCACTCCTCCTTTTGGGCGGCGTTGCCGAAGCGGTGGACCGGCATGGCACCGAGGGAGACGCCGGCCTCGAGGGTGATGGCGACGGACTGGTCCACCCGGCCGAGCTGTTCGAGGGCCAGGGCCAGGGCGAAGTAGTCCCCGCCCATGCCGCCGAACTCTTCCGGGAACGGCAGGCCGAACAGGCCCATGTCCGCCATCTGGGAGACGATCTCGTAGGGGAAGCTGTGTTCCTCGTCGTGTTTGGCCGAGACCGGGGCCACCACTTCGTCGGCGAATTCGCGGACGGTGTTGCTGAGGTCCTGGTATTCCTCGCTGAGCTCAAAATCTGCCATGGGGGTGACTCCTGTGTCTGAGGTACTTCTGTGGTCTGTTGAAAGGTGCGTTGGCTGCGCTGTGCATAAAAAGCTGTATTCAAGAAAGCTGGGTTCAAGAAAGCTGGGTTTCTAGGGTGCGGTCATTCGGCCGCGCCCATCGCGATGACGGCTTCCTCGATCGTGTCCTCGGCCGTGGACGGCCCCGGCGCGTGGACAGCGGGGTGGATCGTCGCCAGCACCTGGTCTGCCTTGACGAGGTCGCCGGGCCCGACGCTGATGTGGACGGTCCCGGCCAGTGGCGCCACGAGTTGGTGCTCCATCTTCATCGCCTCCACAGAGAGCAGGACCTGGCCGGCCTCCACGGTGTCGCCGTTGGTGACGGGCACGGACACTACGGTGCCGGGCATCGGCGAGCGCACCGCCGGGTCAGCGGCGCCTTCCTCGCGTTCGATCGCCGCCAGCACCCGGGCGAGCCGGGCCTCCCGGGTGAGCACCTCAAGGCGGCAGGACCAGCCCTCGTTGCCGAGGAATACTTCCGTTGGCACCGAATTGTCCCGGCCTGGGCTGACGGGTCCCTGGGACAGAGCCACGAGCGAGTACACCCGGGCTTCGCCGCCGAGGGTCAACTCCGCGTGGTTGCGTGTGGGGAAGCGCAGTGATGCAGTGCGCTGGGGCCCGCCGTCGATGGTCACTGCCGCTGTGCCCGCAACCACGGCGCCGGACACCTCAACCGTGGCGACACCGCCGTCGGGCGTGCCGAGGCTGATCCGCCGTGGAGCGCGCGCACCAAGCCGCCACCCGTCGCCGAGGTCCCACGGGCCTTTCCCTGCGGCCCGCGCATCATGCTCCTGCGTGGCAGCGGCGTACACGGCAGCGGCAGCGACCTCGAAGTCGCCCGGGTGGCGGAAGGAGAACTCCGGCATCTTGCGTTCGATGAGGCCGGTGTCGAGGCGCCCGGCCCGGACGTCGGCGTCGTTGATCAGCAGCCGCAGGTACTCAACGTTGGTGTGGATGCCCAGTGCCGTATAGCCGGCGAGCGCCCGGTCCAGGGTGTCGAGGGCCTGGGTGCGGTCCCCGCCCCACGCGATGACCTTGGAGATCATGGGGTCGTAGCTGGAGGAGATCTCCAGGTCCTCCAGCAGGGCCGAATCGACCCGGACTTTGCCATCTGCGTCAGCGGGCAGTTCGTCCAGCAGCAGGACCCTGCCCGTGGAGGGCAGGAAGTTCTTCTGCGGAACTTCCGCGTACACCCGCGCTTCCACCGAGTGGCCGCTAAGGACGACGTCGTCCTGCTGGACGGTAAGCACCTCGCCGGCGGCGATTCGCACCTGCCATTCGACGAGGTCGATTCCGGTGACCATCTCGGTGACGGGGTGCTCAACCTGCAGCCGCGTGTTCATCTCCATGAAGAAGAACTCGTCCGGGGCGTTGTCCGAGACCAGGAATTCCACGGTGCCGGCGCCGGAGTAGTTGACGCTGCGCGCGGCGTTGCAGGCGGCCTCGCCAAGACGGGCCCGGATTTGCGCGCCGTCGGGCAGGGATTCCAGCAGCGGGGACGGCGCCTCCTCGATGACCTTCTGGTGGCGGCGCTGCAACGAGCACTCGCGCTCCCCCAGATGGATGACGTTGCCGTGGTTGTCGGCGAGGACCTGGACCTCGATGTGCCGCGGCGTGAACACGAGCCGTTCCAGGAACAGGGTGTCGTCGCCGAAGGCACTCGCGGCGACCCTGCGGGCGGTAGCCAGGGTGGCCTCGAGGTCATCGGGCCGTTCCACGATGTGCATGCCCTTTCCGCCGCCGCCGGCGGAGGGCTTGATCAGCAGCGGGAAGCCGACGCCGGCCGCGGCCTCGATGAGCTGCGCGTCCGTCATGCCCGGTTCGGCGACGCCCGGGACCACCGGCACGCCGTAGCCGGCGACGTGGTTTTTGGAGCGGATCTTGTCACCCATGACGTTCAGGGATTCGACGCCGGGGCCGATGAACGTGATCCCGGTGTCCGCCAAGGCACGGGCGAAGTCGACGTTCTCGCTCAGGAAGCCGTAGCCCGGGTGCACGGCCTCGGCGCCGGTGTCGCGGCAGGCCTTCAGGATGGCCTCGATCTTCAGGTAGCTCTCGGTGGCGGCGGCCGGGCCGATCCGGACCGCGACGTCGGCTTCCCGCACGTGCCGGGCCCCGGCGTCGGCGTCGGAATACACGGCGACCGAACGGATCCCCAAGTCGCGCAGGGTCCGGATGACGCGGCAGGCGATCTCACCGCGGTTGGCGACCAGCACGGTGCCGAACAAAGGCTTCTGGTGTGTCGAAGGTGCAGACGACAAAGAAATAGTCACAGCTGGCTCACATCCGGAACAGGCCGAAGGAGGTCTCCGGCAGCGGGGTGCGGGAGACGACGTCGAGCGCCAGTCCCAGGACAGTGCGGGTGTCCGCGGGGTCGATCACGCCGTCATCCCATAGGCGGGCGGTGGAGTAGTAGGGGCTGCCCTGGTCCTCGTACTGGGCCTTGATCGGGGCTTTGAACGCTTCCTCGTCCGCCGCAGACCATTCCTCGCCGCGGGCCTCGTACTGGTCCCGTTTCACGGTGGCCAGCACGCTGGAGGCCTGGTTGCCGCCCATCACGGAAATCCGCGACGCCGGCCACATCCACAAGAAGCGCGGCGAGTAGGCCCGCCCGCACATCGAGTAGTTGCCGGCGCCGAAGGATCCGCCGATCACCACCGTGAGCTTGGGGACCCGGGCGGTCGCGACGGCCGTGACCATCTTGGCGCCGTTCTTGGCGATACCGCCCTGCTCGTAGTCCTTGCCGACCATGAAGCCGGAAAGGTTCTGCAGGAAGATCAGCGGGATGCCGCGCTGATCGCACAGTTCGATGAAGTGCGCCCCCTTAAGCGAGGACTCGCTGAACAGCACGCCGTTGTTGGCCACGATGCCCACCGGGTGGCCGTGCAGCTTCGCGAAGCCCGTCACCAGGGTGGTGCCGTAGTTCTTCTTGAACTCGTGGAACCGGCTGCCGTCCACCAGCCGGGCGATGACCTCACGCACGTCGTACTGGGCGTTGACGTCCGTGGGAACCGCGCCGTAGAGCTCATCCGGGTCGGCAACGGGCTCGGCCACGGTGTCCACGTCCCAGACGGGGGCGGCGGCCCGCGGCAGCGTGGCCACGATGTCCCGGACGATCTGGAGGGCATGCTCATCGTTCTCGGCCAGGTGGTCCGTGACCCCGGAGATCTTCGAGTGCACGTCGCCGCCGCCGAGCTCCTCTGCCGTGACGATCTCGCCGATCGCGGCCTTCACCAGCGGCGGCCCGCCCAGGAAGATAGTGCCCTGGTTGCGGACAATCACGGTCTCATCGCTCATCGCGGGGACATAGGCGCCGCCGGCGGTGCAGGAGCCCATGACGGAGGCAATCTGCGGGATCTTCGCCGCGGACATCTTCGCCTGGTTGAAGAAGATCCGGCCGAAGTGTTCCTTGTCCGGAAAGACCTCGTCCTGTTTGGGCAGGAAGGCGCCGCCGGAGTCCACGAGGTAGATGCAGGGCAGCCGGTTTTCCAGGGCAATTTCCTGCGCGCGCAGATGCTTCTTCACCGTCATCGGATAGTAGGTGCCGCCCTTGACCGTGGCGTCGTTGGAAATGACCAGCACCTGCCGGCCGTGCACCAGGCCGATCCCGGCAATGACGCCGGCACCGGGCGAGTCGCCGTCGTACATGCCGTCCGCCGCCAGCGGGGCGATCTCCAGGAAGGGGCTGCCGTCATCGAGCAGCCGGTCGATGCGCTCGCGCGGCAGGAGCTTGCCGCGGGCCACGTGGCGTTCCCGGGACTTTGCCGGTCCGCCCAGTGCCGCGGCGGCGAGCCGGTCCCTCAGCTCGGCGGCCAGCCCCAGCTGGGCCTCCCGGTTCGCGGCATAGGCTGTGCTCGTCGCATCCACCCGGCTGGCGATTGTCTCCATTGACTGCTTCCGTTCCCTGACCTGCGTGCCGGACCGGCGACTCCTGCCCGCCCGGCTATTTCGGTTAGTACCGCATAACTGAGATTTAGGTTAGTCTCTATTAACTGTGATGTCCAACACAGGGACCATCTGCAATGAGGGGATGCGCCGGTGACCGAGCCCAGCCAGACCGCCCAGCTTCCGTCAGCCCAGGCGGCCTCCACCTCGGCTCCCTCTACACAGCGCAGCCAGGCCAAGGCGAACAGGCGGCAGGCCCTCTTGTCCGCCGCCGCTGCGCTCTTCGCCCTCGAGGGCTTCAACCGCGTTTCCCTGGAGGATCTGGGGGCCGCGGCCGGTGTCAGCGGGCCGGCGGTCTACCGCCACTTCGCCGGTAAGCAAGCCGTGCTCGGCGCCCTGCTGCTCAGTGTCAGCAAGGACCTGCTCGAGGGCGGCCGCAAGGTGGTGGCCGATTCCGACGGCGACCTGGCGGCGCTGGGCGGCCTCGTGGCCTTTCACGTCGACTTTGCCCTGAGTAATCCGGACGTCATCCGGGTCCAGGACCAGGACTTCAGCAACCTGGCCGGCGAGGACCAGGCCGAGGTCCGCACGCTCCAGCGCAACTACGTTGAGCTCTGGGTGGACGTGCTGGCCGGGCTGCACGAGGGCACGGAGGCCGCGGAACTGCGGATGCGGGCGCATGCCACCTTCGGCCTGATCAACTCGACCCCGCACTCGGTGCGCAGCCACGGACGCCGGATCGGCGTCCGCCGCGCCAGGCCGCTGCTGGAAAGCATGGCACTGGCCGCGCTCATGGCACCGCCCACCCTGCCACTGACTCCGGAGCACTGACTCCGGGGCACTGACGCCGGGGCGCTGACTCCGGAGCACTGACTCCGGAGCACTCAGGGTCCGTCCGGGGCACTGAGGGGGCCGTCCGGGGCGACGTTGGCGCCCGCACGCCGGCGAATCAGGCCACCGACGTCGGAATCCCCCGCAAAGTGCCCCCGGACGGAAGCGGCCGGGCGCCCCACACCAATGGTGGGGCACCCGGCCGCTTCGCCGCCATGAGCCGCTAGTTGGACCCCGTCATTTAGACCATCGCGAGGACCATGCCCGGATCGGCCAGCATGGTCCCGAGGTCCTGGAGGAACCGCGAGCCCTGCTCGCCGTCGACCAGGCGGTGGTCGAACGACAGGCTGAGCGTCATGACCTGGCGCAGGGTGACCTCGTCCTGGTACTCCCAGGGCATCTTCCGGACCGCGCCGAGGGCCAGGATAGCTGCCTCGCCCGGGTTCAGGATGGGCGTGCCGGCGTCAATGCCGAAGACGCCGATGTTCGTGATGGAGATCGTGCCGCCGGAGAGGGCCTCGGGGCTTGTCTTCCCGGCCCGTGCCGTGTCCGTCAGTTCCGTCAGGGCGGAGGAGAGTTCCATGAGGGACATCCGGTCCGCGTCCTTGATGTTCGGAACCGTCAGCCCCCGCGGGGTCGCGGCCGCGATGCCCAGGTTCACGTAGTTGAACTGGACGATCTCCTGGTTGGCCTCGTCCCACCTGGCGTTGAGCGTCGGGTGGTTGCGCAGTGCAATCAGCACCGCCTTGGAGACGAGCGTCAGCGGCGTGAGCTTGTAGCCGGCGAACGCGCGGCCGGCCTTGAGCCGTGCCAGCAGCTCCATCGTGGGCGTGACGTCGACGGTCAGGAACTCGGTGACGTGGGGTGCGGTGAAGGCACTGGCCACCATGGCGGCGGCCGTGAATTTCCGCACGCCCTTGATTGGCGTGCGGGTCTCCCGCTCGCCGCCGGCCGGGGCGCGCCCAGCGGCCGGGGCCGGCGCGCCGGCGAGGTCCTGGGCGGCTGCGGGCAGCTCGCCGCCGCCGACGAAGTTCAGGACATCGTCACGGGTGATCAGCCCGTGCTCCCCCGTGCCGGTCACGGCCTCAAGGTCGACGCCGAGATCCTTGGCCAGCTTGCGCACCGGCGGCGTGGACCGCGGACGCTCCCCCGGCGCGGATGCGGCCGGCGTGGTTTCGACAGGCTTGGATTCAACTTGCTCAGCGGCGCGGACCGGTGCCACCGGTTCGGCGGGGGCGACGGGAGAAGCCGCCGCCGGGGCCGCGAAACTGCGGGCGCGCCGGGCGGGCCGGCCGGAGGCTTCGAGGACGGCGCCGTAGCCCACGAGGTTCGGCTCACGCTTGGCGGCGCCCGCGTCAGGCGCGGAACCGCCGGCGCCGTCGTCCTCAATCTCGAAGGAGACGATCGGCTTGCCGACCTCGACAACGGTGCCGGGCTGTTCGTGCAGGGCCGCGACCACGCCGGCGAACGGCGAGGGCAGCTCGACGACGGCCTTGGCAGTCTCGACCTCGGCGATGATCTGGTTGAGGGTGACCGTGTCCCCTACCGCGACCTTCCAGGCGACGATTTCCGATTCCGTCAGTCCTTCGCCGAGGTCCGGCAGCCTGAATTCCTTGATCATTGTGGCGTTCATCCTTCCAGCCCGCTGAGGGAGTTGGGGCGGCCCAGGGCACGGTCGACGCCGTCGAGAATCCTGTCGAGGCCCGGCAGGTGGTGCATTTCCAGCTTGGAGTACGGGTACGGAACGTCGAAGCCGGTCACGCGGACCGGGGCGGCTTCGAGGTGGTAGAAGCAGCGTTCGGTGATGCTCGCGGCAACTTCGGCGCCGAGCCCGCCGGACTGGCCGGCCTCGTGGGTGATGACCAGCCGGCCGGTCTTGCGGACGGAGGCCTCAAGGGTGACGAAGTCCAGCGGTGCCAGTGAGCGGAGGTCGATGACCTCGACCGAGACGCCTTCGTCCGTGGCCGCCAGTGCGGCGTCGCGGGCAGTTTTGACCAGCGGGCCGTAGGCCACAAGGGTGACGTCCTTGCCCTCGGTGACCACGCGGGCCTTTTCCATGGACAGCGCGGTGCGCAGGTCGACGGTCTCGTCCACCTCGCCCTTGTCGTGGTAGCGCCGCTTGGGCTCGAAGTACAGGACGGGATCATCGGAGGCGATGGCCTGCTGGATCATCGTGTAGGCGTCCTGGGGGTTGGACACGCTGACCACGCGCAGCCCCGAGGTGTGGGTGAAGTAGGCCTCGGGCGATTCCGAGTGATGCTCCGGAGAGCCGATGCCGCCGCCGAAGGGAACGCGAATGGTGATGGGCATCTTGACCGCGCCCTGGGTGCGGTAGTGCATCTTGGCGACCTGGCTGACGATCTGGTCGAACGCCGGGTAGATGAAGCCGTCGAACTGGATCTCCACCACCGGGCGGTAGCCGCGGTACGCCAGGCCGACGGCGGTGCCCATGATGCCCGATTCGGCGAGCGGGGTGTCCACGACGCGGTGCTTCCCAAAGTCTTTCTGCAGCCCGTCGGTGACACGGAAGACACCGCCGAGGGCGCCGATGTCCTCCCCCATCAGGACCACTTTGGGATCGTTTTCGAGGGACTTGCGCAGGCCCGAATTGATGGCTCGGGCAAAGGTCATCTGCGTCATCAGCGTGCACCTTCTTCAGAAGCGGCTTCTGCGGGATCGCCGAAGGAAGCCAGGTAACGGGAGTAATGCTCCTGCTGACGGTCCAGCCAGGAGTTGGGCGTGCTGTAAACGTGCTTGAAGATATCCAGCGGCTGCGGCTCGGGCATGTTGATGGTGCCGGCCCGGAGTTCCTTGGCCACGGCGTCGGCTTTCGCGGCGACGGCGTTTTCAAGGTCCGCGGTCAGCAGTCCCTTGCGGTCCAGCAGCGATTTCATCCGGGAGATCGGGTCCTTGGCGGCCCAGTCCTCGAGCTCGTTGGCGTCCCGGTAGCGGGTGGGGTCATCCGCCGTCGTGTGCGGGCCCATCCGGTAGGTCACGGCCTCGATAAAGGTGGGTCCGCCGCCGTGCCGGGCGCGGTCCAGGGCGATGCGGGTGGCCGCCATGACGGCGAGGACATCGTTTCCGTCGACCCTCATGCTGGGGATGCCGAAGCCTGAGGCGCGGTCCGCAAGCTGGATGTGGGACTGCAGCCGAACGGGCTCCGAGATGGCCCAGTGGTTGTTCTGGCAGATGAAGACCACCGGCGCCTGGAAGCTCGCGGCGAAGACCATGGCTTCGTTGACGTCACCCTCGCTCGTGGCGCCGTCGCCGAAGTAGGCCACGGCGACGCAGTCGGCGCCGTCGTTCTGGATGCCCATGGCATAGCCCGTGGCGTGCAGGCTCTGCGCGCCGATGATGATCTGCTGAGTGGCAACGTTGACGGTGAACGGATCCCAGCCGGCGGAGGCGTTGCCCCGCCAGGCACGGACCAGGTCCTCCACCTTCACTCCGCGGCAGTAGGCCACGCCGTTGTCGCGGTAGCTCGGGAAAACAAAGTCGTCGTCGCGCAGCGCACGGGCCGAACCGATCTGGGATGCTTCCTGGCCGAGCAGCGGCGGCCAGAGTGCCAGTTCGCCCTGCCGCTGGAGGGCAGTGGCTTCGGCATCGATCCGGCGGATGACCACCATGTCCTCGTAGAGCGAGCCAAGCTGCTCATCGCTAACGTCCTGGAGCCAGGAATCAAACTCCGGATGGCTGACGCGCTCACCCTCCGGAGTGATGAGCTGGACGAGATCGCCGCCAGTCCGCCTCGTTGAATCTTCACTGTTTCCGGGGCCCCCGGCGGAAATGCCGCCCTTGCCCGCGTCGTCGGTAAACACTGTTGTCCGCACCTTCTGACGTCGTCTGACCGGAGCTCGCAGGACTCGTAATCCCGCGGCGCGCCGGCCGCCCGGGCGCCGTTGCCCCGGATAATTGTGACCCTACTCACAATGCTCATCGGGTACAACCGCCCGTAAAAATGTTGAGCATTATGCACTGTCTGGCGTACCCGGACCGTGCTAATCTTGCGCATTATGCAACCCTTGGATGGCACTGACACCCGCCTGCTTTCGGCCATGGCCCGGGACCCCCGGCGGACAGTGGTTGCCCTCGCCCAGAAGCTGGGACTCTCGCGCAATACGGTGCAGGCCAGGATGGCCCAGCTGGAGAAAAAGCACGTCTTCCTCTCCTTCGAGCGACGCATCAACCCGGCGTCCCTCGGGTACCCGCTGATGGCTTTCATCTCCGTGCATGTCCAGCAGCAGAAACTCGGCACCTTGGCTGTCGAGCTCGCCGGGATCCCGGAAATCCTGGAGGGCTACGGCCTGACGGGCTCGGCCGATCTGCTCCTGCGGGTGGTGGCGCTCGACGCGGAGGACCTGTTCCGGATCAACGGCAAGATCCTGGCCTGCGACGGCGTGGACCGGACCGACACCGCCCTGGCGATGGGTGAGCTGATCCCGTTCCGGATTCAGCCCCTGCTGGAACGCGGATCCGCCGACGCCTGATTGGCACCTCTGCCTCCTGCCCTGCGCTTATGATCTGCGCCGCAGATCTTCGCTTCTGATGTGCGCTTCTGCCCTGTGCCGTGGACGACCGCGGCGCTAGGCTGTGTCCGTTGGGTCCCCTTTGAGTCCTTGGGTCCGCGCAGGCGGCCCTGCACAACGGGCAGTGGCTGTCTGGACTGCCGGAAAGGCTTGAACCGTGAGCAGTCCCGAGGAACCGCATCGCCCGGTACCGCCGCAGCCCGGGCATGAGCCTGCCGCCGGAGAGCCGACACCGGAGCAACCAACAGCCGGAGAGCCGCCGGTTCCCTACTACGCGGCCCCACCCGCGCCGCCTGCCTATGCGGCGCCGCCCTACGCTCCTGCGGCGGACGATGAGGCGCCCTACGGCGCGCCCGCCAGCGGCCCGCCGTACGGCCCCCCGTATGGCCCACCGTACGGCCCGCCCTACGGCCCGCCTTACTACGGGGACCCGGCCCAGCCGCCGCCGAAGAAGAGCCGCAAGGCGTTATGGCTCGTGCTGGGGATCGTCGGTGGTGTCCTGCTGCTGGTGGCCGCCGGCGCCGTCCTCCTGGTCAACGTGGTGGGCGCAGCCACCAATCAGGCCCGGGGCCTCGCGGACGATTTCACCCAGCGCATCATCGCCGGCGACGTCAACAACGCCTATGAAAACTACCTGGACCCTGCCCTCAAGGAGAAGCTTTCGCGGGAGGAGTTCGCCGTCGGTGTGCAAGGTCTGGGGCTGGACGGCAGCTGCAAACCAAACTATTCCAGCGTCAACGTCAGCTCGAGGAACGGTAGCAACTCGGCCGACGTCGCGGGCTACATCGAGTGCGACACCACGCGGGTGGAGTTGGTCTACCGCTTCGAGGGTCGCGACGAGCTGAAGATGGTGAATATCCGCTTGCGGCCGCAGCGCTGACTTCGAAGACTCTCTCTCGGCCGGCGCCCACACCAGGCGTGCCAAAGACAGAGGAGCTCCCGTGCTGCTGCACGGGAGCTCCTGCCGTTCGTTGGTGCGCCGGCCCTAGTGGTTGGTAGCCTTTTCGGCACCCACCCCGGTCAGGGAACGGACCTCCATTTCGGCCTGCTTCGTGGCGTCTTCCTTCCGCTTGTCCAGCACGGTGCCGAGCCAGCCAAGGAAGAACGCGAGCGGGATCGAGACGATGCCCGGGTTGCTCAGCGGGAAGACAGCGAAGTTGGCGCCGGGGATCATCGACGTCTTGGCCCCCGACACCACCGGGGAGAGCGCAATCAGGATGATGGCCGCGGACAATCCGCCATACATGCTCCAGAGGGCGCCTTGAGTGGTGAACCGGCGCCAGAACAGCGAGTAGAGGATGGTCGGAAGGTTTGCGGAAGCCGCCACGGCGAAGGCGAGCGCCACGAGGAACGCGACATTTTGTCCGTTGGCGAAGATGCCGCCGGCGATGGCCAGCAGGCCGATCACCACCACGGTGCGGCGGGCAACCTTGACCTCGGTACCGGCGTCGGCCTTCCCCTTGGCCAGCACGTTGGCGTAGATGTCGTGCGCGAAGGACGCCGCGGCGGTGATGGTCAGGCCTGCCACCACGGCGAGGATCGTAGCGAAGGCCACCGCGGAGATGAAGCCGAGCAACAACGGCCCGCCCAGGTGGAACGCGAGCAGCGGCGCGGCCGAGTTGACGCCGCCCGGAGCGGACTTGATGGTGTCGGCGCCGACTAGTGCCGCTGCGCCGTAGCCGAGCACCAGCGTGAACAGGTAGAAGATGCCGATCAGCCAGATGGACCACACCACGGACTTGCGGGCTTCCTTGGCCGTAGGCACGGTGTAGAAGCGCATCAGCACGTGCGGCAGGGCCGCGGTGCCGAGCACCAGCGCCAGGCCCAGGGACATGAAGTCGAGCTTGGAGGTATCGGACTTGCCGTACTGCAGGCCCGGGTTCAGGACGGCCGGATTCTTCGCGGTTTCCGCCGCACCGCCGAGCAGGTCAGAGAGGTTGAAGCCGTAGATCGCCAGGACCCAGAAGGTCATGACCGCGGCGCCGGCGATCAGCAGCATGGCCTTGATGATCTGGACCCAGGTGGTGCCCTTCATGCCGCCGATCAGCACGTACATGATCATCAGGACGCCGACGACGACGATCACCAGGGCCTGTCCGCCCCAGTCGCTGATGCCCAGCAGCAGGGAGATGAGGCTGCCGGCACCGGCCATCTGCGCCAGCAGGTAGAAGAAGCAGACGGCCAGGGTGGAGATGGCGGCCGCGATGCGCACGGGGCGCTGCTTGAGCCGGAAGGACAGGACATCCGCCATGGTGAACTTGCCCGTGTTCCGGAGCAGCTCGGCAACGAGCAGCAGGGCCACGAGCCAGGCGACGAGGAAACCGATGGAGTACATGAAGCCGTCGTAGCCGTTGATGGCGATCGCACCGGTGATGCCCAGGAAGGAAGCCGCGGAGAGGTAATCGCCCGCGATCGCCGTGCCGTTCTGCGAACCCGTGAAGGAGCGCCCGGCGGCGTAGTAATCGGCCGCGGTCTTGTTGTTGCGGCTGGCGCGGAAGACGATCACCATGGTGACCGCCACGAACAGGGCGAAGATGCCCATGTTCAGCAGGGTGGTGTCTTTGAGGGCGGCGACATTGACCGCGGGGACCATGAGTGTCATTTTGCTGCTCCGCCTACCGGGTTGCCGTGCTTGTCGAATTCGTGCCCTTCGATTCCGTGGCGGATTTCAGAGGCAATGGGGTCCAGCTTGCGGTTGGAGTAGCTGACGTACCAGCCGGTGATGGCGAACGTGGTGACGAACTGCAGCAGGCCCAGGATCAGGCCGATGTTGATGTTGCCCCAGACCTTCGTGGACATGAATTCCACCGCATAGTCGGCCAGCAGGACGTAGGCGAAGTACCAGAGCAGGAAGGCAATGGACATCGGGAAGACAAAGCTGCGGTGACGTTTGCGCAGTTCCTTGAACTGCTCCGTCGACTGGACTTCCTTGAAGTCCACGGCCGCCGCTGCGTCCGTTTCTTGGGCGTCGTGACCCATCGGTGTTCCTCCTCATTGAGACTGGTGAGCCCACACCGGCTGCCGTGGTCTCGCGGGCCACCGCATACAACCCCTCAAGCCAATGTGACTGCAATCACTGTGTACCGTGGCCTGCGGTGCGTTCCAGAACCCGCGCCCCCTGCATCGCCCAGCGGTCCCCATGCTGCGCCAAACGGTGCCCCAAGAAGCCGAGACGGACACGACGGTAGGCTGGCACCATGCCGGACTCTCCCCTGCTCACCGCCGCCGCAGCCGCGGTGATTGCCTTGGCAATCACGGCCGTCGTCGCCGCGGGACTCAAGGTCCTCCGCTCCTTCCGGGACCTCGGCACCGACGCGGAGCGGGCCACCTACACGACGCTGCACGCCGCCTCCCGCGCCGGCCAGTACCTGCGCACCGGCCTGAACCCGGCCGGCGCGGCCAAGGCCAGCAAGCAGTTGCGCAGCCTGCTGGGCTGCGACGCCCTGGCCATCACCGACACAACCGGCGTGCTCGCCTGGGACGGCGCCGGCGAGGAACTCAAGCCGGCCCTGATGAGGCTCGCGGCCAAAGTGCTCGACGGCGCCCATCTCGCCGTGATTCCGGCGGGCGAACTACAGTTGCAAGCCGCAGGCGACGGCGGGCCGACGCTGACGCCGGAGGTGGAGCGCGCCGTCGTGATCGCCCCGATCAAAGCCGGTGCCCGGGTGGTCGGCGTGGTCGCCGCCTTCGCGCCGGCCGCCGGCGCCGGACTGGTCCGTGCCACCGGCGAGGTGGCCGACTGGGTGGCCACCCAAGTGGAACTGGCCGAGCTCGACGCCTCCCGCACCCTCTTGATGGAGGCGGAGGTCCGGGCCCTCCGCGCCCAGATCAGCCCGCACTTCATCTACAACTCGCTCAACGCGATCGCCTCCTTCATCAACACGGATCCGGTACGCGCCCGCGAGCTCGTGGTGGAGTTCGCCGACTTCACCCGCTACTCCTTCCGCCGCCACGGCGACTTCACCACCCTGGCCGAGGAGCTGCGCTGCATCGACCGCTACCTGCTCCTGGAACGGGCCCGGTTCGGCGACCGCGTTCAGGTCAGCCTGCGGATCGCACCGGAGGTCCTCAGCACGGTGATCCCCTTCCTAAGCCTGCAGCCGCTGGTGGAAAACGCGGTCCGGCACGGGCTCGAGGCCAAGGAGGGACCGGGCCACATCTCCATCACGGCGAACGACTCCGGCGCATTCGCCGAGGTCACGATCGAGGACGACGGAGTGGGCATGGACCCGGACCAGCTGCGCTCCGTACTTGCCGGGCACAGCGACGGCGAGCACGTGGGGCTGGGCAATGTCGACGCCCGCCTGCGGCAGGTGTACGGGGACGAGAACGGCCTCGTGATTGAGACGGCGCCAGGCGAAGGCACGTTGATCACGATGCGCGTCCCCAAGTCCCAGCCCCGGCACGACGCCTGACTCCGGCGCCGGACGCCGACGCCCGACTCCGACCCCTGACTGTCATCCTCAAGAGTTTCCCAATTCATCCCTGGCGTGGATCCAAAATAATGGATGCACGTCACCGGCGGGCACAAAATGCCCGGCCCGGGCGTTCTACTGTGCGCCTGATGCGTCAACCAGAGAAAAGAGCAGCAACACCGTGGCAACCGATTATGACGAAGTTCGGCCCGACGTCGCGGAATCCCGCAACGCCTCCCTCGAAGCCCTGAAGTCCGCGAACAGCCCCGACGCGCGCAGCGTCGTGCTCGAGCTCGACGAAGCCGACACCGTGGACGGGGTGGAACTGCCCGGCGCGGACCTCTCCGGTGAGGAACTGATCATCCAGGTGATCCCGCAGGCAGCGGACGAGTTCACCTGCTATTCCTGTTTCCTCGTCCGGCACCGCTCCCAGCTCGCCCGCCAGAAGAACGGCCACGCCTACTGCATCGAGTGCGAGGGCTAATCAGCCCCTGCACCCAAGCGCCGGGGCCGGGCACGCACCCGCGGAATCCGCCCGGGAGAAAGTCATCCCTGGCCCGCCCGGCCAGGACAGAGTGAAGCTTGCACGGGTCGTCATCGGCATACTCTCGGCTGCTGATGCTGAGGTCTTGTTTATGGCCTCCGAAGGCCGCGCCGCTCCGGCCATGGCGGGTGAGAGGGATTATCGGCCGTCTGCTAGCAATCACCTTCGCTCCAGACAACGAGGCTTCCGGCCCCTTAGGATCTCCAGCCAGCTGCCCCCTGTTCGGGGAAAGGACCAGCAGGCGGAGATTTCTTCAAGCCGCAGACAACTACTGGGAGCGGTGGACGTGATCCCTGCGGCGCAGGACCGCGAGAGGATTAGATCGTCACCTTCATATGGCGTATTGGGATACCCTCGTCAAAAGATACAGGGGGATCCATGGTCGAAATCGCACTGACCTGCGCAAATACAACGTTGGACGTGGATGCGGAAGGCACATTCCACCTGAGATGGACGCCGGGCACCACGGTCTCTGCCGCTGACGCTGAATCCGTCGTCGCGGCCGTGCAGGCCGTGACAAGTACCAGTCTGCAGCCGATGGTGGTCGAGATTACGGACGTGTGCATGAGTCCCGGGGCCAGGGTGACGCTGTTGGGGCAGCGTTTCGTGTCCGCTGTGGCGCTGGTCGGGGCCACCGTCGTTGACCGGGTGATGGCCGCGGCCTTGCTGCGGGCTCAGGATTGTCCCCACGGATATTTCACGTCCGTGGACGACGCCAGGGAATGGCTAAGCCAACTGCCTGTTCCTGATGCGTTCGACGGATTCTCCGTCCAGCTTGCAGCGGTGATTGGCCCAAATCCGGCGAACGACGTCCTGCTACAGCGGTCCATTTGCGACGCAGGACGGCCGCCACCCAGTCAGTTTGGGTCATGGGTCTCTGGCTTCCGTTCCACGGCGGAGAATCGCACACTTTGATGATGAGCAACGAGCAGTGGTGGTCAAAACTACAGCCTGCAACGCGAGAGTGGCTGATCGCCAACAACGGCGCCGCCGTGCCGGAGAGAGTGGCGAATGAGGTCGCCGCTGTAGGAGGCCCGGTAGCGGTGAAACAGGCGGGCGAAGATGACACTCAACCGGGCCTGTTCTATCCAGATGAGATCCTCGACTGGGTTGAGGAGATCGCTAATAACGAGGATCCAGAAGACTCCGCGTAAAGGGAGTAAATCGGGGCGACGCCCGGCCAGGGCACGGGTTTGGGCAAAGGGTCGCAGTCGCCTCCACTGGGTCCTGCGGACTTACGGGGCGGATCAGGCGACTCCGGACACCGAAGCGTTCGAAGTCGTCTGCACCAACCGTCATTTTGACCGAAGTCGCCGGCACCAAACGCCGCGGGCGCTGGGAGCCGTTCTCTTAGGCGTTCTGCTGGACGGGCGCCGGGTGCTTGCGGTCCTACGGTGTCCTTGATTGGGCCATAACAGCGTTGCGGAGAGGCTCGTTTCGTAGCGGGATCAGCCGCCAAAAGAGCATGACGGCGGTAATCCACAGGCCCGGGACGTGGCCGTGGCCATGTCCGCTCATAGGTACCTCCACTGTGAGTGTCGGGGCCAAGACATGCTGACCGGCGGGGCAGTCCAGCACGGACTGCCCCGATCGCTCATGCGTCTGAGGCGACGCCACGCACGGCGGTGCGCAACAATTCGGCGGAGGGAAGCCCGGCCATCCTGTCCTCCGAGGGATACACGCGGCAGCTCAGGGCAGGTGCGGACTCGGCAGGAAACAAGTCCCGTCCGTCCGCGATGAACGACGGTGAACCGTGGAACCGCAGCGCCTCGGCCTCGTCCTCGGACGTTACCTCACGGACCGTTACGCGTCCGGTGTCTTGTCCTTCGGCTGCCAGGGCTTGACGGAACACTTCCAGGGCCGGGCCGCTGTTCGGGCAGCCCGGGATGGTGCGCAGTTCGTAGTCCATGGCTCAGCGGTTCCTGGGGCCCAGGGACAGGCCGACGGGCTGCGGTTCAGGACTGGCGGCGCAGCCTTCGCAGCAGCCGGTAGCCTCGGCCGCATCGGCGTCCCGCTTCGGTGATAAGGGGGCGTCCGAACCGGCCCGGCCGCCGTCGTGGTTCCCGCCCGCGCCCATTTCAGGTGCGGCGCAGCAACCGTCCGTTGCGGCACCGTGGGCATCGTGGCTGTGCGGGACGGTGCAGCAGACGTCGCCGCGCCAGGCGTTGACGCCTTCCCGGACGGCGATCCCGGCGATGACCAGGGCTGCGGCGGCGTCGGCCCACCACCAGCCCAGCGTGCTGTTCACCACCAGTCCCACCAGCAGGACCGCGGAGAGGTACGTGCACAGCAGGGTCTGCTTGGAATCTGCAACCGCGGTCTTGGATCCGAGTTCCCGTCCGGCCCGGCGCTGAAGCCGGGACAGGACCGGCATGATGGCCAGGCTCAGGGCCGCGATCACGATGCCCGGTGTCGAGGGCTGCGCTTCGCCGCCGCCGGTCAGGGACCGGACCGAGTCCACCGTGACGAACGCGGCGAGGGCGAAGAAGGAGAGCGCGATGATCCGCAGGGTCAGGTGTTCGCGCCGTTCAGGGTCCGTGGCGGAAAACTGCCAGGACAGAGCGACCGCGGACGCGACCTCGATCACCGAGTCGAGACCGAAACCGATCAGTGCTGAGGAGTCCGCGACATTCCCGGCCCAGAGCGCAACGACGGCTTCAATAATGTTGTAGGTGATGGTCGCGGCGGCGAACAACCGGATCCGCCGACTCAGCACGGCGCGCCGGGAGGCGGCGGGTGCGGGCTGGAGTGCCGTGGTCATACCAGGCACGTCCCGTCAGGTGCGCAGCAGGCCGGGTCAACGTCCAGCACCACGCCGAGCAGGTCCGTGATGGCGTGGCCCAGCCGGGCGTCGGCGAGTTCGTACCGGCTCCGCCGGCCATCCGGAACAGCCACCACCAGGCCGCAGCCGCGAAGACAGGTCAGGTGATTGGACATGCTCTGACGTGAGACCCCGAGGGAATCAGCCAGATCGGACGGGTAGGCAGATTCGGTGGCCAGCGCCAAGAGAATCCGGGCCCGGGTCGGATCCGAAACCGCGTAGCCGAACCGGGCCAGCACCGGGGCGTGCGTGAGGGTTTCCATGAGCTCAAAGTACATCCAAGCGTGTATTCATGCAATTGTGTACCGGATCAGCAATCTGGGCTGTAAATGTCGACTGACGGCCGGAACCCGGTTCGGCCAGCAAGCAGTGCTGCTCGAATCAGCTTCGAGAGTGACAGGTCGCTGCGCCAGCCGCGTGATCCGGACAAAATGGCTGCGGCAGTAGGCTAGAGCCATGATTAACGTCCTCGTCGCCGACGACGAGCTCCCCGCCGTCGAGGAACTGGCCTTCCTGCTCGGCAAGGATGACCGGATCGGCGCCATTCACCGTGCCTCCTCCGGCGCCGAGGCCCTCCGGGCGCTCGAGGCCGAAGTAGTCGACGCCGTCTTCCTCGACATCCACATGCCGGCGCTGTCAGGGCTGGACATAGCCCGGGTCATTGCCCGCAGCGCCCGCCCTCCCGCCGTGGTCTTCGTGACCGCGGACGAGGACTGCGCGCTGGAGGCCTTCGAGCTCGCGGCCGTGGACTACCTCCTCAAGCCCGTCCGCGCCGAACGTCTGGCGAAATCGATCGGCCGCATCAGCGAACTGCTCAAGGACGGTGCCCCCGCGCCTGAAATGATCACCGTGGACCTGGGCGGGACCACCAAGATGATCCGGCGCGAAGACGTCACGCACGTCCAGGCGCAGGGCGACTACGCCCGGCTGCACACTGCGGAGGCGAGCTACCTCATCAGGGTTCCGCTGGCCGACCTCGAACAGCAGTGGGCCGACGCCGGTTTCCTCCGCATCCACCGCTCCTACCTGACCGCGCTGAGCCACATCAGCCACATGAAGCTTGCCGCGGCGCGGCCCAGCGTGACCGTGGCCGGAGCCGAACTGCCCATCAGCCGCCGGCACCTGCCGGCGGTCCGGGAAAAGTTCGAAGCAAGCCGTATCCGGCCGCAGGCATGACGCGGGTCCGGGTCACGGCGCCACGCAACGTCACGCCAAACGGCGCCGGCCTGACCGGCGGCCGCTCCGCGGCGGCCCCGCACGTGGTGGCCGAGGAATCCGATGCCGGAGCGTTGTTCGTCCGCTCACTCATCCGGTCCCAGCTCCGGCTGGGCCTCGTGGTGGGCCTGGGTTTCCTGCTGATTCTGCTCGCCTTCCCGCTCATGCTCTGGCTGGTCCCGGGTCTGTCGGACTCCACCATTGCCGGTTTGCCTTTCGACTGGGTCCTGCTGGGTGCCGGAATCTATCCTGTGATCGGTCTCAGCGCCTGGCTGTACGTGCGGACCGCCGCCAGGAACGAGGCCCGCTACCGGGACCTCGCCGGCGACAAGTGAGGGACAAGACCGGACAGCTGACGTCCCGGGTGAGCGGAACGTGAACCCCGTCGTCGGGGTGGCGGCGTTCGCCGCGGTCTCGCTCGCCACGGCCGTCATCGGTTTCTACGGGTTGCGGGTCTCCCGCACCACCGGGGACTTCTACGTGGCTTCCCGGACGGTCAAGCCGTGGTGGAATGCCTCGGCGATCGGCGGCGAGTACCTCTCCGCCGCGAGTTTCCTTGGTGTCGCCGGACTGATCCTGCTCTCCGGCACTGATGCCCTGTGGTATCCGGTGGGTTACACGGCCGGCTTCCTGATGCTGCTCCTGTTCGTCGCCGCTCCCCTGCGCCGCTCCGGCGCCTACACGATTCCCGATTTCACCGAGGCGCGCCTCGATTCGCGTGCCGTCCGCCGCGTCACAAGCCTGGTGGTAGTCCTGGTCGGCTGGCTCTACATCGTCCCGCAGCTCCACGGCGCGGCCCTGGCAATCCGGATCACCACGGGCCTGCCGGCCTGGGTAGGCCCGGTGGCGGTGGTCGGGGTCGTCTGCATCACTGTGGTGGCGGGCGGGATGCGTTCCATTACGTTCGTCCAGGCGTTCCAGTACTGGCTCAAGCTGACCGCGCTGGCGATGCCAATCGTGTTCCTGCTGTTTGTGCTGGGCGGCGGCGAATATGCTGCGTCGGAGTCGCCGCCGACCAGTACAGCCAATCCGACGGCGCTGGCCCCCGCGGGCCCGTATCAGATCATATCGCTGCTCGTGGCCCTGCTCTTTGGAACACTCGGTCTCCCGCACGTGCTGGTCCGTTTCTATACCAATCCGGACGGCCAGTCCGCCCGGCGGACCACCCTGATTGTCCTGGGCCTGCTCTCGGTCTTCTACCTGTTCCCGACGGCGTATGGCATGCTCGGCCGCATGTTTGCCCCCGCCCTTGCCCAGAGCGGCCAGGCCGATGCGCTGGTGCTGCTGCTGCCCGGCCGGATGATCGGCGGGATGGCCGGCGACCTGCTGACGGCGCTCGTGGTGGCCGGGGCGTTTGCGGCGTTCCTGTCGACGACATCCGGCCTGGTGGTCTCCCTGGCGGGCGTGATCAGCCAGGACGTGTTCGGCGGCAGTGTCGGGGGCTTCCGGCTGGCGGCGCTGATCTCGGCCATAGTCCCGCTGGGAATCGCGTCGATGACCGAATCGCTGGCGCTGGCCGGCAGCGTGGGGCTCGTGTTTGCCTTTACCGCGTCCACCATCTGCCCGGTCCTGCTGCTGGGCATCTGGTGGCGGGGACTGACGGACGCCGGGGCAATCGCCGGCATGGCAACCGGCGGCGTGCTCTGCGGCAGCGCGATGGTGGCCGGCTCGGTGCTGGGCGCTGCCCAAACGCCGTCGTGGCTGGCGCAGCCCGCCGCCTGGACGGTTCCGACGGCGTTCGCCGTCACGGTCCTGATCTCCCGGGCCACGCGGGGCCGCGTGCCGCGGACCATGACGCGCATCATGACCCGGCTGCACACCCCGGAACGGCCGCTCGCGACGGAACGGTGACCCGGCGTCGGGCGTGCTTAGTCGATGGCCGCCATGAGCTCGACGGCGCGCTCCAGGAACGCGTCGACCTGGCTTTCCTCGTAGCCCTCCCGGCCCACAGCGGGGCGGAATACGGCACGCCGGACGTTGTCCACGCTCAGCGGCTGGTCTTCCTCGAGGTAGCTGATCAGCTCCTGGCACAAATCGTCAACGTCGGTGGTGTTGTAGCTGCGGGCCTTGGGCTTGGACGGGCGGCGGAAGCGCTGGCCGTCCGGGCGATGCAGGCGTCCGCGCAGGACGCCCGCGAGCCGGCCGATTTCACGGAGCCAGGCTTCCTCGCCGCGTTCGGCAACCAGCTCATCGCGCTCCCGCCGGGCCAAGGCGTCTTCGAGCCGGTCCAGCGCGGCGTCCACGCCGGCCGCAGTGTAGCCGCCCTTCACGGGATCGAAGGACACGGCGCGGACGTCAGAGCTCTTGATTGCGCGGGCGGCCGAGGACGGAGCTTCAAATGACACCCGGGCGCGCTGCAGGAAATCGTCGACCTGCCTGGCGTTGTAGCCATACTGGTTCCGCTGCACGCGGTCGAAAGACGCAGGAATCTGCCGTTGAATGTCCACTGTTACTTTGTTCCTTTGATGCCGTTCGGCTGGTTTGTTCGGCACCATTCTAGGCGCCGGAAGTGCTGGTCCGGTGCTTCTAGGCGCCAACGAGGGCCGAGAACAGGATGAACGCCACCGGCGAGGCGAAGACAATCGAGTCCAGACGGTCCATGACGCCCCCGTGACCGGGGAGGATGCTGCTCATATCCTTGATGCCGAGCTCGCGCTTCACCATCGATTCGGCGAGGTCGCCGGCGGTGGCGGCTGCCACCATGCCCACAGCGAGCACGACGCCGAACCACCACGGCTCGCCCAGCACGAAGACCATGGCGAGCACGCCCACGATGACGGCCCCGGCGATCGAACCGGCGAAGCCTTCCCAGGTCTTCTTGGGGCTGATCTTGGGAGCCATCGGATGCTTGCCCAGGGATGCGCCCACGAGGTAGCCGAAGGTGTCGTTGGCCACCACGAGGAGCAGCAGGGTCGCGATCTGCCACGCCCCCTGCGGGATCACCCCGTCAGGCCACAGGCCCACCGGCGTCTCGCCGTCGGCGGTGTGCAGCAGCAGCGCCGCAAAGCTGATCAGGAACGGCACCCAGGACAGGGTGAAGACCCCCGCGAAGATGCTCCGGGCTGAACCGGCAGCGCCTTCCAGGGTCCGCCACAACAGCACCGCCACGCTGCTGACGAGCATGGCAAAGAGCAGGCTTTCGAGGCCGCCGAAGTAGGCGGCGATCGGCATGCCGACCGTGCCGACCATCACGGGGACGATCGGCAGTCGGGTGCCTGCGGCCTCCAGCGCACGGTAGATTTCCCAGACACCGAAGATCGCGAAAGTGGCGGTCACCAGGACGAAGCCGAGCGGGAGGAACAGCAGACCGCCGAGGACGCACACGAGCATGCCCACGCCCACCCCGACGGCGGCGGGCAGGTTCCGGCCCGCTTTGGGCGTCGGGTTTTCGCGTTGCTTCCCCCGCCTCCGGGCGCTTGGCCCGGAGGCCTCCTTTGCCGGATCCATCAGACCTCGAGCAGCTCAGCTTCCTTGCGCTTGAGCAGCTCGTCAATCCCGTCCACGTGCGCCTTGGTCATGGCGTCGAGTTCCTTCTCGCCGCGTGCGCCTTCGTCTTCGCCGGCGTCGCCGTCCTTGACGAGCTTGTCCAGCGTTTCCTTGGCCTTGCGGCGGATGTTGCGGATGGACACCTTCGCGTCCTCACCCTTGGACTTGACGATCTTGACGTATTCCTTGCGCCGTTCGCTGGTCAGCTCGGGAATGGTGATCCGGATGACGTTGCCGTCGTTGGAGGGGTTGGCACCCACCTCGGAGTCGCTCAAGGCGCGTTCGATGTCACGCAGGGCCGTCTTGTCGTACGGGGTGACGAGGATGGTGCGGGCATCCGGGACCGCGAAGGAGGCCAGCTGCTGCAGCGGCGTCGGCGTGCCGTAGTACTCCACGATGACCTTGTTGTACAGGCCAGGCGTCGCGCGGCCGGTCCGGATCGAGGCGAAGTCTTCCTTGGCTACCTCAACTGCCTTGTCCATCTTGTCCCCGGCTTCGAGCAAGGTTTCTTCGATCACGGTCTCTCCTCAGAAATTGGTGCGTCCCGGGGGCCGGGGCGCGGCACGTCTTCTTGTGCGCCTGTGTCTTCCGCCTGGCGCCTGCGTCTTCCGCCTGGCGCCTGTGTCTTCCCGCCTGGCGGCGGAAGGTCCTGAAAACATCCTAGCCGTTGCTACGGCGTGACGACGGTGCCCAGGTCTTCGCCCAGGATGGCGCGGGTGACGTTGCCCTCGCCTTCCATGCCGAAGACCACCATCGTGAGGTTGTTGTCCTTGCACATGGTCATCGCGGTCTGGTCCATTACGCGGATGTCGCGGCGGAGGGCGTCGTCGTAACTGAGGCGGTGCAGCTTCTCCGCCGTCGGGTCCTTCTTCGGGTCGGCGGTGTAGACGCCGTCGACGCCGCTCTTGGCCATCAGGACGACGTCGGCGTGGACCTCCATGGCGCGCTGGGCCGCGACGGTGTCCGTCGAGAAGTAAGGTAGGCCGGCGCCGGCGCCGAAGATGACAACCCGGCCCTTTTCCATGTGGCGGATGGCGCGGCGGGGAATGTAGGCCTCGGCGACCTGGCCCATGGTGATGGCGCTCTGCACCCGCGTTTCCACCCCGGCCTGCTCCAGGAAGTCCTGGAGGGCGAGGCAGTTCATGACGGTTCCGAGCATGCCCATGTAGTCGGCGCGGGAGCGGTCCATGCCGCTCTGGGACAGTTCGGCGCCGCGGAAGAAGTTGCCTCCCCCGACGACGATTGCGACCTCGACGTCGGGGACTGCGGCGGCGATCTGTTTGGCCACGCCGCGGACGGTATCCGGGTCAACGCCAAGTTTCCCGCCGCCGAAGACCTCGCCGGAGAGCTTCAAGAGGACGCGGCGCCTGTTCTTCTTTGGCTGGGCTGAAGTGGTGACGGTTTCCATGGTGCCTTCCCGTTGGTGAACTCTGAGTTAGGTTATCGTGCTGGGCGCCCAAGGCGGCATTCCGGCCGTGACCGGAACCGTGCCTCGCGCGTGCATGCAAAAGGGGTGGCCACCGTGGTGACCACCCCCTTAGCGTGCCTGGCTATTGCCTGACTGGTGTCTGGCTAGTCTCTGACTAGGAACCGACGCGGAAGCGCGTGAAGGCGGTTCCCTTGACGCCGGCCTCTTCGAGGACCTGGGCGACAGACTTCTTGGCATCCTTAGCGAATGCCTGGTCGAGGAGAACCTCGCCCTTGTAGAAGCCGGTGACGCGGCCTTCGACGATTTTGGTCATCGCAGCTTCGGGCTTGCCCTCGGCCTTGGCGGTTTCCTCGGCGATGCGGCGCTCGGACTCGACGAGCTCGGCCGGAACATCCTCGCGGGAGAGGTAGTTCGGGGACATCGCAGCGATGTGAACGGCGACGTCGTGGGCTGCGGTGGCAGCTGCTTCGCCTTCGCCGTCAACAGCAAACAGCACGCCGACCTGGGCCGGCAGATCCTTGGAGGTCTTGTGCAGGTAAGCGTCGACCGTAGCGCCCTCGATGCGGGAGATGCGGCGGACAACAACCTTCTCGCCCAGAACGGCGCCCTCTTCAATGACGACCTCGGACAGCGGCTTGCCGTCGACGTCGGTGGCCAGCAGGGTCTCGAGGTCGGCAGCGCCGGACTCGACGGCCACGGCCAGGACCTTGTCCGCCAGCTGGATGAACTTGTCGGCCTTGGCCACAAAGTCGGTCTCGCAGTTGACTTCGATCATCACGCCGACGCCGTTGGCGACCTTGGCAGCAACCAGGCCTTCAGCGGTGGAGCGGCCTTCGCGCTTGGTGGCGCCCTTCAGGCCCTTGATGCGGATGATTTCGATGGCCTTCTCGGCGTCACCGTTGGCTTCGTCAAGAGCCTTCTTGACATCCATCATGCCGGCGCCGGTGCGCTCGCGAAGAGCCTTGATATCAGCGGCAGTGTAGTTCGCCATGTGAACCCCTCTGTCTAGAAATTTATGTGGTGTACGGACCGACAGGACGGCTGCTCACCGAGTGAGCGGCCATCCTGTCGGTACCCCCTATGCAGCTGAGCGCATCTGGGGAGATCCAGATTTACTTGTCTGACTACTTGGCTTCGTCGGCAGCCGGGGCAGCTTCAGCAGCCGGGGCAGCTTCAGCGGCGGGTGCCTCTTCAGCAGCCGGGGCAGCTTCAGCGGCGGGTGCCTCTTCAGCAGCCGGTGCAGCCTCAGCGGCGGGCGCTGCAGCAGCTTCAGCCTTGTTGCCTTCGAGGAGCTCGCGCTCCCACTCGGCCAGCGGCTCTTCCGGAGCTTCCGTGGTGCCGGTGGCGCGCTGGTTGCGGGCGATGAGGCCCTCGGCAACGGCGTCGGCGACAACGCGGGTCAGCAGGTTGACGGAGCGGATGGCGTCGTCGTTACCCGGGATCGGGAAGTCGACTTCGTCGGGATCGCAGTTGGTGTCCAGGATGGCCACAACCGGGATGTTCAGCTTCTTGGCTTCATCGACAGCAAGGTGTTCCTTCTTGGTGTCAACGATCCACAGCGCGGACGGCGCCTTGGTCAGGTTGCGGATACCACCGAGGTTGGTTTCCAGCTTGGTGAGTTCGCGGCGAAGGAGCAGCAGTTCCTTCTTGGTGTAAGCCGAACCGGCGACGTCGTCGAAGTCGATCTCTTCGAGTTCCTTCATGCGCTGGATGCGCTTGGAGACCGTCTGGAAGTTGGTCAGCATACCGCCGAGCCAACGCTGGTTGACGTACGGCTGGCCAACGCGGGTGGCCTGCTCCGCGATGGATTCCTGCGCCTGCTTCTTGGTGCCGACGAAGAGAACGGTGCCGCCGTGTGCAACGGTGGCCTTCACGAACTCGTAGGCACGGTCGATGTAGGACAGCGACTGCTGCAGGTCAATGATGTAGATACCGTTGCGCTCCGTGAAGATGAAGCGCTTCATCTTCGGGTTCCAACGGCGGGTCTGGTGTCCAAAGTGGACGCCGCTGTCAAGCAGCTGGCGCATAGTTACGACGGGCATGCCGACGCTCCTTCCGGCAGGTCATTCATGAGAGAGCCCATGGCTCTCTTACCCTGCCAATAGTTGACGGTTGTTTAGCATTCGCCCGGGGCGGGCGTTGCTCCTGGCATCCACTGCGCTTCCCATCCGTACCCGAAGGAACGGACCGCAGGAGGCGCAGTCCTCCGCATCGGAAGTTTCAGGCTTCTTTTGAGGAGGGCTGGATACGCGTAGTCAGCTCCTGCTCCCCCGCACCCCTGAATGAGGCGTGCCGGCCCGGACAATCACGAATTATCGCGACGTACAAGCGTGAGGGCACAGCAAACTGCTCCACCAAGTGTACTACAGCGCCCCCGCCAGGAAGGACGGATTTCGCGGGGCTGCGGGGCCGGGTTCCGGGACTCTGGCGGGCGTCGGTGAGCACCTCCCGCGGCGCCCGTTGTGGCGGCCGGACGGGCATGAGGCTGGGGCGCCAACGCCCGTCGTGGCGGTATCCCGGTCAGGGCGGAATTCATCGTGGCCCCGTCGAGCACCTTTCGCGGCGCCCGGAACAGCGGCCGGCCGGGAGGCTTGAGGCTGGGGCGCCGGCCCCTTCCGTCCGCGTCAAAGGCTTTTCCACATAGCCATCGTGGAAGATTCCGCCCGGCGCGCCGCCGGGGCAGGCTGGGGCCATGAACTTCTCCCCCGGCCTTGCAGCATTGCTCCTATCACTGTCGCCCCTCCCAGCAGATTCCGTCGCCACGGCCGCCCGGGTTTCGGCTTCCGCCCAGGTTTCAATTTCCACTCGGGTTTCAATTTTCACCGACCGGGGATCCCCGAGGGCAGGGCCGGACCCGGCGCCGGCCTGGAGCTGGCCGCTCAGCCCGAGGCCAGCGGTACTGCGCGCCTTCGATCCCCCGGCCAGGCCGTGGCTCAGCGGTCACCGCGGTGTCGATATTGAAGCGGCACATGATGGTGCCCCGCTCATCTCGCCGGCAGCCGGGACGGTGAGCTTTGTCGGGACGGTGGTGGACCGGCCGGTCATCACCATCGATCACGGCAACGGGCTGCGCAGCAGTTTCGAGCCGGTGGCGAGTTCACTGACGGCGGGGTCCGCCGTGGCAGAGGGCGACGTCCTGGGGCAGGTACAGGCCGGCCACTGCGGTCCGGCGCCGCCCTGCCTTCATTGGGGCGTCCGCCGAGGCGAAGAATACGTCAACCCGCTGGCGTTCGTGATGGACCTGAGACCTTCTGTCCTGCTCCAGCCCCTTTAGGCCGGCCCTTGATGAACGGCTCCCCCGTGTTTGGACCCTGGCAGTTGCGGCGGCTATTCGGCGCGCATCAGACGATCGCGGAAATTCCCGTGATCGCCCGGCCGGTGACCAGGGTGTTGATCTCGTGCGTGCCCTCGTAGGAATAGATGGCTTCGGCGTCCGCGAAGACCTTGGCCATCTCGAAATCCGTCACGATTCCGTTGCCGCCGAGGATGCTCCGGCCCAGGGCCACACTTTCGCGCATGCGCGCGGTGGTGAACGCCTTGGCCAGGGCGGACTGCTCGTCCTTCGCCTCCCCCGCGTCCTCCAACTGGGACAGCCTCACCATCATGCCCATGGAGCTGACCGCGTTGCCGAGGATCTGCACGAGCTGGTGCTGGACCAACTGGAAGGAGGCAATCGGGCGGCCGAACTGGCTGCGCTCCACGGCGTAGCGCCGGGCGACGTCGAAGGCCGCGAGCTGCTGGCCCACCGCCTGCCAGGCCACGGCGAGGCGGGTGACCTTGAGGACCTTGTTGGTGTCGCGGAAGCTGTTGGCGTTGGCGAGCTTGAAGAAGTCTGGCACCACCACGTTATCGAGCGTGATGTCGGCGTTCTGGACCGTGCGAAGCGAGATCTTGTTCTCGATCTTCACGGCGCTGTACCCCTCGGTCTTGGTGTCGACGAGGAAACCCTTGACCTGGTTGTCTTCGACGTCGCGGGCGTAAATGACCACCCAGTCGGAGAAGGTGGCGTTGCCGATCCAGCGCTTGGCTCCGTTGAGGATCCAGTTCCCGCCATCGCGCCGCGCCGTGGTGCGCGTGCCGCCGGCGACGTCGGAGCCGCCAAGGGGCTCAGTGAGGCCGAAGGCACCGATCTTCTTGAGCGAGTAGATCTCGGGAAGCCACGCGTCCTGCTGCTCCTTGGAAGCAAGGGCTTCGATGGATCCGGTGAAGAGCCCGTCATGGACGCCCATGAACGTCGCGATGGACGTGTCCGCGCGGGTGGCTTCGGCGTGCAGGATTCCGGCGAAGAGGTTCGAGTAGCCCTGCCTCCTGACCGGGCTGACCAGGTCGATTTCGGCAAGCTTCGGGATCAGCTCCATGGGGAACTCCGCGCGATTCCAGCAATCGACGGCGATCGGCCTGACCTCGCGGGTGAGGAACTCGCGGACCTCGGCCAGCCTGTCCTGCTCCTTGGCGCTGAGCACCTGCTCGAACGCGAAGAAGTCGCCGTCGGCGTAGGGCAGGTTATGGATGTCGATTGCAGTTTTGGGCATGATGTTCCTTCACTCGTGATCAGCGGCGACCAAAAGGACGCGGGCTTCGCGCCAGCGCTATGTTACTCACCAGTAACATATCGCAGTCTGGTGTCGCCCGCAAGCACCGGGCCCGACAAGAAAGGAGCCGGGGCCGACGTCGAACGTCAGCCACGGCTCCCGTGGTGCGGACCCTGGATGAGGAGGGTTCCGCAGAATTGTAGGGCTACTCGGACTTGAACCGAGGACCTTAGGATTATGAGTCCCGCGCTCTAACCAGCTGAGCTATAGCCCCCTGCGCCCGGAACCAGACCCGGCCCACTGGGGCCGGATTGATTCCGGGCAAAAATACTCTAGCAATAGTAGACGCATCACACGCGCATGCGGCCACCGGTCGGCACGGCCCACGCCAGCGGCCGGCCCCAGCCGGCCTACCCGGAACCTGCCTAGACGACGAGGTCGTCGTAGCTGGCGCCCCGGTAGATGTCCTCAAATGTCTGCAGCGTGCGCCCGATGCTGTGGTTCTCCACCATTTCGCGGCTGGTCTTGCCCATTGCCTCACGCTCGTGGTCCGGCAGGGAGAACACGCGCGTCAGCTTGGCGGCGAGGTCATCGCTGTCCTTGGGTGTGAAGAGGTAGCCGTTCTCCCCGTCGCGCACCAGGTGCGGCAGCGCCATAGCGTCGGCCAGCAGGACCGGCGTCGACGCCGACATCGCTTCCAGGGTCACGAGGGACTGAAGTTCTGCCGTGCCGGGCATGCAGAACACGTCGGCCCTGATGTAGGCCTCGCGGAGTTCGGCGTCGCTGGCCAGGCCAAGGAACCGGACCCGGTCCGTCAGTCCGAGCCGGGCGACCTGGGCATCGAGGGCCGGGCGGACTTCTCCCCCGCCGACGATTTCCAGGTGGATGTCCAGGTCCTTCGACGTCTTGGCGACGGCGTCGATCAGCACGTCCACGTGCTTCTCCTCCGCCAGCCGACCGGCGAATAGTACGGTCGGGCTGGCGTGCCGTTCCACGGTTTCGTCGGGACGCAGCTCGTAAGCTGCGGCGTCGATGCCGTTGGAGAGGGGCAGGACCTTGCGGAGGAAGGCATGCTGGTGCATGGCCTTGGCAGCAAGCGGGGTGGGTGTGGTCACAACGTCGGCCTGGCCCATGACCTTGCCCATGTCCCGCCAGGAGATCCGGCCAATGATGTCCTTGAACCATTGCGGGAACGGCAGGAAGGGATTCAGGTTTTCCGGCATGAAGTGGTTCGTCGCCACCACCCGAATGCCACGCTTCACGGCCTCGTATAGGACGTGCTCGCCGATCATGTAGTGGCTCTGGATGTGCACGACGTCCGGCTGGATGCGGTCGAACAAGAGTCCGATTTCCTTCTTGATCTCCCATGGGAAGGTGACCCGGAAGTACTCGTGCGTGGGCACGGAATGGGAGCGCAGGCGGTGCACGGTAGCCTCGTCGCTGAACTCGCTGTAGCTCGCGCCCTTGCCAGGGCGGCACGCCAGGACGTGCACGTTGTGTCCGCGGGCAGTCATGCCCTTGGCGAGGCGGTAGCCGAACTGGGCGGCGCCGTTGACGTGGGGCGGGTACGTGTCAGCGGCAATCAGGATGGTCAGCGGGGGCTGGTTGTCGGACTTGGTCACGTGAAGAGCTCCTGGTGGTCGCTGTGCGGACAGCTGGATCTATGGCGGCCGGCTGGCGGTCGGCACAGGAGCGCCGGGCCTGCAGCCGAAGTCTGGACTGATGCCCTAGGACCTGCCCGCAGCCTTCCGCGCGTCCTTCTTGCGCTTGGTGACTTCCGGGTGGTGCCTGGAGAGGGCTATGACTCCCACGATAGCAAGTGATGCGGCGGTCCCCATGGCAATAGCCGTCACGGCATGGACGTCTGGGCGCAGTTCTCCCAGAATCACGATGCCGATCGCGATGCCCACAATGGGGTCGATCACGGTCAATCCGGCGATCACGAGGTCCGGTGGTCCGCCGGAGTAGGCGTTTTGGACAAACCACGACCCCAGCGCGCCTGCAGCGATAATCGCCACGACGCTGTACCACGGCACGTTCAGCAGGAACTGTCCGTTGGGATCGAGCAGGTGTCTGCCGATGATCCGGGTCAGGACAGCCACGAAGCCGAACAGGACGCCGGCGCCGAGGATGTAGACGAAGGCGCTCATGCGGTGCCTGAACAGCACGGCGAGCGTGCCGAAGAGCCCCACGGCCAGGGCCAGGAGCAGCACGATGGTCAGCTCGTCCGAGGCACTGACGTTGTGATTCTCTTGGGTCGCGTTGACGGCCAGCAGCACGAACAGCGCTGAGCCAGTCACGCAGGCCGAGATCGCCACGACGGTTGCCCGGTTCATGCTCAGGCCCTGGTCTTTGGTGTTGACCACGGTGGTGATGACCAGCGCGATCGCGCCGATCGGCTGCACCACTGTCAAGGGGGCCATAACGAGAGCGGCGGCGTTCATCGCCATCCCGACGCAGAGCAGCATGAGCCCGAAAACCCAGCGCGGACTGCGCGCGAGCCGCAGCAGGCCGTGGGTACTCAGCGCCAGCCCGCCGGTATCAGCCTTGACCGCGCTGCCCTGGCGCTGGGCGCCAAAGGCCAGGCAGAAGGCGCCGAGGACCGCAAGCGAAACCGCAAACCACACCATCAGCGGGAGCCGCCGTCGTGCGCCCGAAGCTGCCTGCCCTTGCCGATAATGGCCCCGACGTAGTTGTAGGCCGCGATCCAGTGCCCCACGAGTCCAAGGCCCAGGAAGATCCACGCGACCGTGGCGTAGACGTTCGCGGCGGGCACCGGAAGTTTGGACAGCACCAGCAGCGGCGTGCCCACCAGCAGCAGGCCCGTCCGGATCTTTCCGATGCGGCTCACCGGCAGATCCGGGTGGCCGTGGAAATAGAACAGCGACAGGGCCAGCAGGACCGCGTCCGGGACCAGCAGTGCGACGAGATACCACCACTCCACGACGCCGGCGATCACGAGGGTCACGGCCACGGCGATCAGCGAGAGCCTGTCGGCAATGGGATCCATGACTCGCCCGAGGTTGGACATCTGGTTGAAGCGGCGGGCGATGTAGCCGTCCACCCAGTCGGTGCCGGCCATGATGGCGAGCACGAGGGCGCCGTAGCCGTACTCGTGTTCCGAGAGCACGAGCCAGATGAAGAGCGGAACACCAAGGAAGCGCACCACGGTCAGGACATTTGGAACCGTGAAGACCGCGTCGCGGTGGACGAGGGGTCGCCCGGGGCGGGCGCCAGCGCCGATGAATTTCATCGATTCCCCCCTTCCGTGGACGGCAACGGTTCGGCGTTTCGGTTCAGGGGTCTGTCTAGCCCTTCATCAGCCTGCGCACCAGGACCGCAAGGGCGGCGGCCGACGCGGCCAGCACAGCCAGGGGCTTCCAGCGGTCCTTGAGCTGGCCAGCCAGGTTCTGCACGTCGGCGGATGTGGGCGTCCCTGCCGAGGAGCGGGCTGAGGAGCCGAAACCTGCAATCTTGTCACTGAGCTGCGCTTTGCCGACCTGCAGCCGGGCCTGGGTGGCGGCCAGCAGCGTCTGGGCCTGGGTCTTGAGGTCGAGTTCCCGGCCGAGGTCGTCCCGCGCACCGGTGAGATTCGTGCGCCGCTGGTCCAGCCGGTGTCGGAGTTCGGCTTCTGTGGGGGCGGGCCCCAACTCGGGCTGCGCGGCAGCCTTGGCTTCCCTTTCCGCCCGTGCCTTGGCGGCTGCAGCTTCCTTGGCGGCCTTCGCGGCTTTGTACTGTTCGGAGTTCGGATCCAGGACCCGTGCGTCGAACGCCGAGCCTTCCTTGGCGATGCCGAGATCGTACCTGAGTCCCCGGAGTGTGTCCTCGGGAACCAGGGGCATGACCGCCTTGAACTTCCTCAGCCCGATGAGTGCCCCGATCGCGGCGATGATCAGGCAGACGGCGGAGACCAGCAACGCGGCGAGCCACGCCGGCATGATCGTGGCCAGACCCATGATCGCGGCGACCATCAGACCGATCACCAGAAGCGCAACGAAGACCAGGGCGACGGCGAAGAAGGCACCGGCAACACCGAGCTGCGTCCCCTTGCGCTTGATTTCGGCCTTGGCCAGAGCAATCTCGTCAGTGAGCTGCCGGGGCGCCAGTTTGAAGATCACCTTCAGGGTTTGCGGCAGCGCGGAAATGCGCAACCCCCTGCCTGTCCCGCCGCTGTGACGTCCGCTCATCGGTCCCGCCTAACTGGTGCCATCCGTCGATCCGCTCGCGCGGGCTTGCCGGGTCTGGACAGCTTCGCACAGACCCCGGTGTCAAAACTATCATTTAGGCTCTTGGGAGGCCTTTTCGGGCAAGGCGTGGCGCGCCCGCCCAGCCACCCGCCGGCTGCCCCGGCGGGCCCTAGGATGGACCTCTGTGAGCACACCCCCAATCCCGGTGATTCCCTGAGCCGCCGTCGCAAATTCCTCTACATCCTGACGCTCGGCGCTTTGACCGCCCTCGGACCGTTCACGGTGGATCTCTACCTGCCGGCGTTCCCGGCCCTGGAAGAGAACCTTGGTGTTTCCGCGGCCGCCGTGCAGCTCACGCTGACCGGGACCACCGTGGGATTCGCACTGGGACAGTTGGTGGTGGGGCCGCTGAGCGACAAGTTCGGCCGGCGGATGCCCCTGATCCTCGCAACGGCGGTCCACATCACAGCTTCCCTGGGCGCCGCCCAGTCCACGGATATCGCCACGCTGGGTTTCTTCCGTGTCCTCATGGGCATCGGGGCCGCAGGAGGCGGTGTTGTGGCCATGGCCATGGTCCGCGACCTGTTCAGCGGCTACGCGATGGTGCGGATGTTCTCGCGGATGGCCCTAGTCAACGGCCTGGCCCCGATCCTGGCCCCGGTCATCGGCTCCCAGCTGCTGTTGCTGATGCCGTGGCCCGGCATCTTCTTGTTCCTGGCGGCCTACGGGACCTGCGTCATCATCGCGGCCGTGTTCGTGATCCGGGAGACACTGCCCCCGGAGCTGCGCGGAAAGACCGGACTGACCGTACGCCAGCGCTACAAAGTGCTGTTCTCCGACCGCATCTTCGTGGGCCTGCTCCTGGTGGGCGGCATGAACTTCGCGGGCCTCTTCACCTATCTCTCCGCGTCGCCGTTCCTGTTCCAGAATGTCTACGGCTTCACGCCCCAGCAGTACGGCCTGCTGTTCGGCATCAACTCCCTCGGCATCGTGGCCGGCGTCCAGACCAGCGCACGACTCGTCAGGCGGGTCCCGCCGCAATGGATTCTGGCCTGCTCCACGGCCTGGATGTTCCTCATGGCTGTCCTGATTGTCATCTTCGACCAGCTCGGCTTCGGACTCTGGGGCGTCCTGGTGCCGCTGTGGTTCTACATCCTCGGCGCCGGTTTCACCTTCCCCACCGTGCAGGTGCTGGCCCTGGCCAAGCATGGCGCCCAGGCAGGGACAGCTGCATCCCTGCTTGGTGCCGCGACGTTCATGATGGCGGGCCTGGTCTCCCCGGTGGTCGGCTGGCTCGGAATCGAATCCGCAACCCCCATGGGCGCGGTCCAGGCCGTTTGCATCCTGCTAGCAGCCGCTGCGCTGTGGCTGGTGGTGCGGCCCAGCACAGTGCCCGCATTCCAGTAACCGGGCCCAGCCGGGCTCCCGCTCCCCCGGCAGGACATGCCCATCCTTCGCGGCTCCCCCGGCGGGACATGCCCATTCTTCGCGGCTCCCCCGGCGGGACATGCCCATTCTTGGCGCCGGGGGCTGGGCATATCGGCACTATGTCCATGCGCCAGGACCAGCACTGAGCATGTCCGCCCGGGCACGTCAACAGCATTGGACACGTCCCCCCGGTTGCCTCGCTGAACGGACCACGGCGGGACATGCCCACTCGTCGCAGCTCCCCCGGCGGGACATGCCCATTCTTGGCGCCCGGAGGCTGG
This sequence comes from Arthrobacter sp. ok362, assembly GCF_900102785.1. Taxonomy (GTDB): domain Bacteria; phylum Actinomycetota; class Actinomycetes; order Actinomycetales; family Micrococcaceae; genus Arthrobacter. The sequence goes on along the minus strand of NZ_FNGC01000001.1, from coordinate 331,240 downwards.
GCATATTGGCACTATGTCCATGCGCTAAGACCAGCATTGGACATGTCCCCCCGGGCACGTCAACAGCATTGGACATGTCCCCCCGGGCACGTCAACAGCATTGGACATGTCCCCCGGGCACGTCAACAGCATTGGACACGTCCCCCCGGTTACCCCAATGAACGGACCACGGCGGGACATGCCCACAGGTCGCAGCTCCCCGGAGGGACATGCCCATTCTTGGCGCCCGTGACTGGGCATATTGGCACTATGTCCATGCACCAGGACCAGCACTGAGCATGTCCCCCCGGGCACCGCAACCACGGCGACCCCTCACCGCCTGGCCCTGGTCCACTCGCACCCTGTTCGACGTCCCCGGCGGGCGATAAAGTTATTCCATGCCCCACAGGCAGGACCCCCAGCCTCTTCCGGCCACTTGGCAGCGGTGCGACGCCGGAATTCTGCCCCTGTGGTGGGAACGTCTGTGCAGTCAGACCAGTCCGCAGTCGGCAGCCCTGTACGCCTCCGGCCTGTTCACCGAAGACCGCCGCCGCCCGATTGCCCAGTGGTACAACCCGGCGTACGACTCCGCCCTCCTCGTGGCGCCGGAATCTTCCCCCGAATGGCCGGTGCAAAGGTTCGGCATCTTCTACGCGCCCCCCGGCGGCGGATTCACCCAGGTGCACTCGGCGCCGCATGAATGGCACCCGCGCGAGCCGCGGAAGTCCCCCACGGAGCTGGAGGCCTTCGAGGCCGCCGTGGCCGAGGCCCAGCGCTTCCTCCAGGTGGAAATGTACTTCGTCTGAGTCCGGCAATTGAAGCGCCCACGCCAGGGGTCCGGATCAACAAAAACGGAGCAATAAAAAAGGTCCCGCGGCTGGTTTTCACCGACCGCGGGACCTGTCCGCTCCTCCTGCTGGACTTGAACCAGCAACCCTTCGATTAACAGTCGAATGCTCTGCCAATTGAGCTAAGGAGGAATGAGGCAGGTATGACATTAGCAAACGTTTTGCCGGTAGGGAAATCGGCCGCGGGACCAGTGCCCGCCAGCCGCGCAATACCCCCTCCGGGTATAAAAAAGTCCCCGTTCCGGAACCCGGAACGGGGACTGCGCGCTCCTCCTGCTGGACTTGAACCAGCAACCCTTCGATTAACAGTCGAATGCTCTGCCAATTGAGCTAAGGAGGAATGAAGCGGGTATAAGCCTAGCAAACACCAGCCCGGGAAACGAAATCGGCGGCTCAGGCGTCCGAGCGCAGGGACCGCCGCTGCATCTCAAGTTGCATGAGTTCGCGATTCAGCCGCTGGAATTCCTCGGGATCGGCCGAGGCGTCCAGACGCTGCAACTGGCCCATCTTCTCGGCCTTGACCCGGGTGATCTGGAGCTCGAACAAACGCGCGAGAATGTCCTTGCAGTAGCGCAGCACACCTTCGGGCGTGTTGGCCGGCAGCGGCACCACCGCGAGTTCGGACACAAGCGGGCGCAGCGGCTCAGGGACCTCCTGCAGCAACTGCTCCACCCAGCGCACCGGATCCCCGGCAAACCCGAGTCCGGTGGCCCGGATGGCCTCGTGGATGGCGAGATAGGCGGGCGTGGAGAACCGCGCTTCCGAGAAGCGTTGCCACGTCTCGCCCTCGAGCATGCCGGGTTCCTGCAGCGCGACCTCGAGCGCCTGGCGCTCCATCGCCGCCACGGGGTCCCGGGGATCAGGCCGGTTGAAGGACGGGAGCACGGCCGACGGCGGCAAGGGGGCAACGCCCGGCCCCGTCCCGGCAAGACCGCGGCCGGACCCGGTGTGTCCCTGCCCGCCGCCCTGCCCATGGCCCTGGCCGCCGCCCGGCGGCGCCGAGGCAGCCTGCGCGGCACGCTTGGTGGCCGCACCGACAGCCCTGCTGACCTCCTCGACCGGCATCCCCAGCCAGCCGGCGAGTTCCCGGGCATAGGCCGGCCGGATGCCGGCGTCGCGGATCTGCGCCACCACAGGCGCGGATTCACGCAGGGCCGCGATCCGGCCCTCAACGGTGTCCAGGTTGTGCCGCTTCAGGGTGGCGCGGATGGCGAACTCGAACAGCGGCCGACGGCTCCCGATCAAGTCCCGGACCGCGGAGTCGCCCTTGGACTGGCGGAGCTCGCAGGGGTCTGCGCCGCTGGGTTCCACCGCCACGAAAGTTTGCGCGACAAACCGCTGGTCCTCTTCGAAGGCGCGCAGTGCCGCCTTCTGGCCGGCGGCGTCGCCGTCGAAGGTGAAGATGACCTCTCCCCCGCTGCCGTCGTCGGAGAGCAGCCGGCGGGCGATCTTGATGTGCTCGGTGCCGAAGGCGGTGCCGCACGTGGCCACCGCCGTCGGAATGCCGGCCAGATGGCAGGCCATGACGTCCGTATAGCCTTCCACCACCACCAGCTGGCGGTCCTTGGCGATGCTGCGCTTGGCGAGGTCGATTCCGTAGAGAACCTGGGACTTCTTGTAGAGCGCGGTTTCGGGGGTGTTCAGGTACTTCGGGCCCTGATCGTCCTCGTAGAGCTTGCGGGCGCCGAAGCCGATGGTGTCCCCGGCAATGTCCCGGATGGGCCACATCAGGCGGCCGCGGAACCGGTCGTAGATGCCCCGGTTGCCTTCGGAGAACATGCCCGTGAGCTTGAGTTCCGCATCGGTGTAGCCGCGGCCGCGGAGGTGCTTGAGCAGCGAGTCCCAGCCCTGCGGCGCGTAGCCCACACCGAACTGTTCCGCCGCCGCACGGTCAAAGCCCCGTCCGTAGAGGAAGTTGCGGCCCTCCGCCGCGCCAGGGGTGATCAGTTGGGCACGGAAGAATTCGTCGGCCACCTTGTGCGCGTCCAGCAGCCGCTGGCGCCGGCCGATGTCCTCCCGGTTGGGCCCGGAGCCGCCGTCCTCGTAATGGAGTTCGAAACCGATCCGGTGGGCCAGCTTTTCCACGGCCTCGTGGAAGGTGGTGTGGTCCAGCTTTTGGACGAAGGAGATCACGTCGCCGTCCTCCCCGCAGCCAAAGCAGTGGTACCGGCCAACCTGGGGGCGGACCGTGAAGGAGGGTGAGCGCTCGTCGTGGAAGGGGCACAGGCCCTTGTAGGACCCCAGCCCGGCTCCCTTGAGCGTCACATAGCCATCGACGACTTCCTTGATGTCAGTGCGCTGGCGTACTTCATCGATGTCTTCGCGTTTGATCAAGCCGGCCACAGTGCCATCCTAGTCCCCGGGTACGACGCCGACGGGCCGGCCACGGTGGCGGTCACCACAGCGACGGCAGGCTGCCCACGAGGCGCTCGTACATGGCCAGCGCCGAGCCGTCCGTCAGCGAGGCGACCTGATCGATGACCACACGCAGCCGCGCGGCGTCGTCCGCGGCATCGAGCCAGTCGGCGGCGAACATGGGCTCCAGGTGGCGGTCCCCCGTGGCGCTGAGCGCGGTGACGAGGGCATGCAGGACCTCGCGCTGGCGCTCGTAGATGGGCTGCCGGTGTTCGGTGGTCATCACGAAGGTGGTGGCCAGGCCCTTCATCACCGCGATTTCCATGACGGTCTCATCCGGGACGATCAGCTCCGCGTTGTAGCGGGTCAGGTTCTCCGGGCCGTAAACAGTGCGCGTGGCCTCCAGCGCACTCTGGCAGAAGCGGCCGATGAGCTGGCTGGTCATGTCCTTGAGCGCCGCCATGGCCTTGCGGCTGCCGTCGGCCTCGCGCACCCAGACGTCCGTGGCCTCCAGCCGGGCCAATGCGGCGTCGATCGCGGCGGGGTCGTTGTGCGGCAGGTACCACTGCTTGGCGTAGCCGACGACGCGGGCGCGGTGGTCCGGGTTGTCCATCCAGCGCAGTTGGAAGTGGCCTGCGACGATCGCGTCCTCGACGTCGTGCACCGAGTAGGAGATATCGTCCGCCAGGTCCATGACCTGCGCTTCGAGGCAGGACCGGCGTTCCGGGGCGCCGTCGCGGATCCAGTCGAAAATGGGGAGGTCGTCCTCGTAGGCGCCGAACTTGCTGGTGCGCTCCCCGTGGATGACCGGCGCGTTCACGGCGGACCAGGGGTACTTGGCGGCGGCATCGAGGCTCGCCCGGGTCAGGTTCAGGCCGGCCGGCCGGCCGTCGGCGGCAAGAACCTTTGGCTCCAGCCGGGTCAGCAGCCGCAGCGTCTGGGCGTTGCCCTCGAAGCCGCCGATCCCATGGGCCACCTCGTTGAGGGCCGCTTCGCCGTTGTGGCCGAAGGGCGGGTGGCCGAGGTCATGGCTGAGGCACGCGGTGTCCACGACGTCGGGGTCGCAGCCGAGCGCGCGGCCCAGCTCGCGGCCCACCTGGGCAACTTCGAGGCTGTGGGTGAGCCGGGTCCGGACGAAGTCGTCAGTATCCGGCGCCACCACCTGGGTCTTCGCCCCGAGCCGGCGCAGCGCCGAGGAGTGCAGGACCCTCGCACGGTCGCGCTCGAAGTCCGAACGGTAGGTGCTCTTGGGCGGCTCTTCGACCCATCGGGCGCAGTCGCGGGCGGTGTAGCCGTCCAGGACGGGGGCGGTGGTCCGGGTCTCAGCCACCGGAGACATCCAGTTCGGCGAAGGAGATGTCGCGGGTCTGCGCGTCATCCAGCGTCCGGTTCAGCAGCCAGTCCTTCGGCAGCGCAGGCTTTTTCGGAGAGCCGGCGCGGCCGCGCGGGCCCTCGGCGTCGACCCCGGGATACGGCGAGTCGAGGTCCAGCTGGTCCAAGGTCCCGCGCAGCACCTCGAGGCTGGTGACGAGAGCCAGCTTGGTCCGCAGTTCGCCGCCGACCACGTAGCCCTTGAAGTACCAGGCAATGTGCTTGCGGATTTCGCGCAGGGCCTTGCCCTCGTCCCCGAACGTCTCGACCATGAGCTCGGCGTGCCGGTACACGCTTTCGGCCACCTGGCGCAGATCCGGCCGGTGGCGCTGGTCGCTGCCTTCGAACGCGGCCATGAGATCGCCGAACAGCCAGGGCCTGCCCTGGCAGCCGCGGCCGACGACGACGCCGTCCACACCTGTTTCGCGGACCATCCGGACCGCGTCTTCGGCGGACCAGATATCTCCGTTGCCGAGGACGGGAATGTCCGGCAGGGCCTCGCGCAGCCGGGCAATGGCGGACCAGTCGGCCTGGCCGGAATAGAACTGTGCGGCCGTGCGGCCGTGCAGTGCGACGGCGGCGACGCCGGAATCGCGGGCAATCCGGCCGGCGTCGAGGTAGGTCAGGTGGTCCTCGTCGATGCCCTTGCGCATCTTGATGGTCAGCGGGACGTTGCCCCTGGAGGCTTCCTTCACCGCGGTCTGGACGATCGAGGTGAAGAGGTCAATCTTCCACGGCAGGGCCGAGCCGCCGCCGCGCCGGGTCACCTTGGGCACGGGGCAGCCGAAGTTGAGGTCGATGTGGTCGGCCCGGTCCTCCTCGACCAGCATGCGGACGGCCTGGCCGACGGTCACCGGGTCCACACCGTAGAGCTGGACGGAGCGGACTTTCTCGTCGTCGTCGTGCGAAATGATGCGCAGCGATTCCGGCGTGCGCTCCACGAGGGCGCGCGAGGTGACCATCTCCGCCACATACAGGCCGCCGCCGTATTCACGGCACAGCCTGCGGAAGGCGGAGTTGGTGATACCCGCCATGGGAGCCAGGATCACGGGGGTGTCCACCGTGATCGGGCCCAGCTTCAGGGGCGGGAGTTCCAGCTTGGGGGCGGGAGGCGTTGCTACAACAGTCACCCGACCATTGTCTCAAAGACGGGCAAATCGGCCCGGTCCGGCTCCGGCTATGTGGAAATGCCCGGTTATGTGGAACCTTTCGGGTGCCGCAGGGTCCGCGTCAGCCGCGCAGGGCGGCACGCCGCCCGCGGCGTGTCGCAGGACCGGCACCGGCGTCGTCTGGCGCGCTCCAGTCGGGCTGGCCGACTGCAGACGAGCCGCCGTCGGCCGCCACGCCTGCGAGCGCGGCGCCGGCGTCGGACCCGACCCAGTCGGGCGCGCCGACCGCAGGCGCGCCGGCCTTGACCGCGCTGTCCCTGATTCCGGTGGCCTTGACCACCAGCACGGCGATGAGGGTGGTGACCGGCACGGCGAGGACGAGCCCCACTGAACCGACCAAGGTGCGGATGACTTCCTCGGAGAGTTCCGCGCTGGTGAGGGCGTCCCCGAGGGGCCGCTCGTAGAGCATGACCAGGATCAGGACCGGCAGGGCCGCGCCGGCGTAGGCAAACGCGATGGTGTAGACCGTGGAGGCGATGTGGTCCCGGCCGATCCGCATCGCGGACGTGAAGAGTTGCCGGGCACTGGTTTCGGGGGCGAGTTCCCACAGTTCCCAGACTGCCGACGACTGCGTGATGGTGACGTCGTTCAGCACGCCGAGACCGGAAATGATCAGCCCGCACAGGATGATGCCGGAGATTGAGATGTTGTCCGAAATGTTGGTGAGGGTGGCGGCGTCGTGGCTGCCCACGCCGGCGAGGTTCGCGGCGTCGGTGGCCCAGGCCGCCAGCAGCGCGGTGATCGCGAGGCCAAACATCGTCCCGAGCAGCGCCGTCGACGTGCGGGCGGAGAAGCCGTGGGCGAAGTACAGCACGCCGATCATGATCACCGTGGACCCCACGAGCGCCAGGAGCAGCGGCGGCTTTCCCTCGACCAGCCCGGGCAGCATGAACGAAACAAGCACGACGTACGCGCCGACAAGTCCGATCAGCGCCCGCAGGCCGCGCCAGCGCGCCACCGCGATCACGACGACGGCGTAGAGCACCGCCAGGAAGATGATGGGCAGTGTCCGGACAAAGTCGACGAAGACATAGGCCGGCGCGCCCTGGCCGGCGGCGCCCTGCACCTTGGAGAGATTCAGGTAGCGGATGTCGTCCCCGGGCTTCACGCCGTGGGACTTCGCGACGTCAGGGTTGATGACCACCTTTACCGGGTTGCCGCCCTTGTCCGGCTCGGTGTAGGCGAAAGTGCATTGCGAACCCTCGTTCGGGGGCTGCGCGGTGGCGTCACCGCTTGCCTGGGCATCCGAGCAGCTGCCGACGGCGACCCGCTGGATCTTGCCGGTGTCAAACGTCACGCCCGGGGCCGCCGCATAGGGGCTGGCCAGGGTGATGCCGTCCTTGCTTCCCGACGGCCACATGAAGGCCATGGCCGCCAGGGTCAGCAGCGTCAGCGGGATCAGGATGCCAGCCAGGATCCAGTTGGCCTTCCTCCGTGCCGCCAGCATGCGTGGTGTCGGCTCCGGATGTTCGGTGTGGGAATGCGAGTGTCCGGCGCCCATCAGCAGTTCAACCTCATGCCGAAAACCTTACGGCGTGGGCGGGGCCGCCCTCGACGGATGACGGGGCACGCCGTGCACGTCCGGCGTGCCCCGGTGCCCCGGTGTGCCGGCGTGCCGGCGTGCCGGCCGGACGTCCAGGTTATGCGGGCGCGATGTTCTGGTTCACGTGAAAAAGGTTCTGCGGATCGTACTTGGCTTTGACTTCCAGCAGCGGCTTGTAGTTCGGCCCGTAGTTTTCCGCGACCGGGGCTTCCCCCGTCAAGGGGCCCAATGCCGGCCGCACCCATCACCGGGGGCGCCGGCTCCGAATCCACACTAGGCACCATCTGCCTTGACGGGCGGAGGTTGCAACCTAGGGTTGGTTATTGACGGACGAAGGACGGAAGGACACACGCATGGCCATGCGTAAACTAGACGACCGCGAGCCGGGGGCGGCCCGTTCCGGGCCTGCCGCCAAGGCCGTGCTGAGAATCGCCGAAGCCGCCGGGGAGACCCGCGCAGTCGTCTTGATCCTGCACGGCGGGCGGGCCGACAGCTACGACGCGGTCCGCGGCCGGCACCTGAGCCCGGCCCGGATGCGGCCCTTCGCCCGGGCACTGCACAGGCAGGGCGGCCGGCACGGGCTGGCCGTGTGGACCCTGCGCAACCGGTACCGCGGCTGGAACGGGGAGGACATGTCCCCCGTTCAAGATGCCCGCTGGGCGCTCGCCCGGATCAGCCAGGACCATCCCGGCGTGCCGGTGTACCTGCTGGGCCACTCCATGGGCGGTCTCACGGCACTGTGCGTGGCCGACGACCCGCAGGTCGAGGCCGTCGTCGCACTCGCCCCGTGGATTAATCACAAAACCCCGGTCCAACCGGTCGCTGGCCGCCGGGTCCTGATTGTCCACGGCGCCGAGGATCACTGGACAAGTCCCGCCAACTCGCTCGCGTACGCCCGGCGCGCCGAGGGCGTTGCGGAATCCGTGGACTACGTTTCCCTCAAGAGTGCCGGGCATTTCATGCTTACCCGGGTGGGGCTGTGGAACTCCCTCGCCAACGGCTTCGTCTTGGATGCCTTCGGCGAGGCCACGGGAGCCGATGTCTCCGGCGCCACAGACGCCTTCCGCAGCGCCCTGCCAGCGGCCGGAACACCCCTCCCGGTGGTGTTGTGATGCCGCCGTTCCCGCTTCATGCCTTCCTTTCCAGCCTGCCGTGGGTCGTTGCGGGACTCGTGGTCCTGCTGGCAGTTACCTTCGCGGTTGCCGTGCGGCAGAACCGGCACTCCATCATCGACACCGTCTGGGGCCTCGGCTTCGTGGTGGTGGCCGGCATCTCCTGGGTGCTCTCCGCCGGATACGGCGACGCCGGCCGGCGGCTGCTGCTCCTTGTCCTGGTCGCCGTCTGGGGCATCCGCCTCGCCGTCCACATCGGGCTCCGTGCACGGGGCGGCCACGAGGACCCGCGCTATGTGGACATGCTCTCCGCAGCACCCCGAACACGCAACGTCTACGCCCTGCGGCGGGTCTACCTGCCCCAGGGGGCGGTGATGTTCTTCGTCTCACTCACCATCCAGGTCGGCATGTTCGCCACCGGAAGCCTGGGCTGGCTTGCCTTCCTCGGCGTCCTGCTCTGGATCCTTGGCTTCGTGTTCGAAACGGTCGGGGACTGGCAGCTGACGCAGTTCAAGGCCGATCCCGCCAAGCGCGGCACCGTCCTCAACACCGGTCTGTGGCGCTACACCCGCCACCCGAACTACTTTGGCGACGCCGCCGTCTGGTCCGGGCTCTTCCTCGTGGCCGCCGATTCCTGGCCGGGCGTGCTGACCATCCTCTCCCCCGCCCTGATGATCTGGACTCTCGCCGGCAAGACAGGCAAGCCGCTGACAGAAAAGGCAATGTCCGCACGGCCCGGTTACAAGGAATACATCGAATCCACCTCCGGGTTCCTGCCCTTGCCGCCCCGGCGGCGGGTGGGCGGGCACTGACATGCGAGGCCCCGGACACGCCCGGCCTGCCCCGAGCTGGCGGTCCATGAAGTGGCGGCCGGAACCCAGCGACCGCTTCTACCGTTTCATCGTCCGCACCGGGCTGGTTCTGCGCTGGCTGTTCCGGATCCGCGTCCTCATCACAGGCCGGGAGCACCTGCCCCAGCCCGGGCCGCTCAACGATTCCCGCAATGCTTCAGCCCGAGGCGCTCCCGCCCGCAGTCCTGGCCGCCGCGGCCCCTCCCGCCCGGTGGTGCCCGGCCAGGGTGCCGTGGTCGCGATCACGCACTTCGGCTACCTCGACTTCGCCTTTGCCGAGATGCTGCTGTGGTGCCACAACCGGGCCCAGCTGCGTTTCCTTCTCACGCAGGGAGCCGCCGACCACTGGTTTGCCGGGCCCGCGGTCAGCGCTGCCGGGCACGTCGTGGTCGGGTACGGGTCGGGAGCCCACGCCTACGACGCCGCCGTCGCCCGGCTGAGGGAGGGCGAGTACATCGCCGTCCTGCCCGAGGCCGGTGTGAGCCGCAGCTTCACGGTGCGCGAATGCAAGACCGGTGCCGTGCGGATGGCCGCCGAGGCCGGCGTGCCGATCATCCCGGTCTCCATCTGGGGCGCCCACCGGCTGATGACCCGCCACCACCCCTTCTCCCCGCGGCGCGCCTGGCGTGCCCCGGTCCGCATCCATGTGGGCGAGCCGATCCTTCCGGGCTCGATCCCGGGCCCGGCCGACGACGCCCGGCCGGCCACGGCGCGCCTGGCCAAGACGCTCCAGGCCGGGATCGACGCCGGCATCGCCGACTTCCCCCTAGAGCCCGCGCCCGGTGCCTGGTGGATGCCGGCCGGGCTCGGCGGCGGCGCCCCGACGGAGGAGGAACGGCGCCGGCTCGACGAGGCCGACGGTCCGCGGCGCGCAGGTACCAGACGCCGATAAGCCTGGTTTCCAGGCCATCGCTGACTCGTTCGGCAACGGCTTCTGGGACTTGACAGCCTTCACCCTGCAGATGGCCATGGTGGTCCTGACCGGCTACGTCGTGGCCACCTCCCCGCCGGTGGCGAAACTGATCAACAGGCTTGCCCTCATCCCGTCAACCGCACGGACCGCGGTGAGCTTCGTGGCGCTGATGTCGATGTCCGTCTCCTTCCTCAACTGGGGGCTCAGCCTGATCTTCGGCGGGCTGCTGGCACGGGCCATTGCCCGCCGCAAGGACCTGACCGTGGATTACCGCGCACTCGGCGCCGCCGCTTTCATGGGCCTCGGCGCCGTCTGGGCGCTCGGGTTGTCCTCCTCCGCCGCGCAGCTGCAGGCCACCGCCGCATCGCTGCCGCCAGCGTTGCTGAAAATCACCGGCATCCTGGACTTCGGCACCACGATCATTACCTGGCAGTCGCTGCTGACACTGGCCATCCTGATGGCCCTCACCACCGTGATTGCCCACTTCTCTGCGCCCCAGGGCGGCTCGATCCGCACCGCCGAGGACCTCGGAGTCGACCTGGATGATGAACCCAGCGAGCCCGCGCCGCGTTCCCGGCCGGGCGAATGGCTCGAATACAGCAAGGTCCTGCCGATTCTGGCCGGCGTCCTCACGCTCGGCTGGCTCATCTCGCAGTTCCTCACCAAGCCTTTCCTCAGCGTGGTCAGCAGCCTCAACGGCTACCTGCTGGTGTTCCTCATCCTGGGCCTGGTCCTGCACGGGACGCCGCGGAACTTCCTGCAGGCGGTTACCAAGGCGGTCCCTGCCACCGCGGAAATCCTTGTCCAGTTCCCGCTCTACGCCGCGATGGCCGCGATCCTGACCACGGCCACCGGGAACGGCGGGATGACCCTCTCCGCGCACCTGGCCGAGTTCTTCTCGGACATCGGCGGCAATGGCGCGTTCGCCGTCGTCATTGCGCTGTACACCGCCCTGCTGGGCCTCCTGGTGCCGTCCGGGGGCGGCAAATGGCTCGTGGAAGCGCCGTACGTGATGCAGGCCGCCACGGACGTCAACATGAACCTCGGCTGGACCGTGCAGATCTACAACATCGCCGAGGCACTGCCGAACCTGGTCAACCCGTTCTTCATGCTGCCGCTGCTCGCAGTGCTGAGGCTGCGCGCCAGGGACCTGGTGGGCTTCACTTTCCTGCAGTTCATCTTCCACCTGCCAGTGGTCCTGCTGCTCGTCTGGCTGCTGGGCATGACCTTCGACTTCGTGCCGCCGGCGATCCCCAAATAACTGTGCCGGACAATAACCGGGCTGGACATTAACTGGGAAAAACGCAAACTGACCCGCAGCTGCGGCCGTTATCACGCTTCATAACGGCCGCAACTGCGGGTCAGTTGGGTTAAGGCTTACGCCGGGTCGGAGACGACCAGCGTTTCGGAGCCCTGGACATGGGCTTTGCCGCTCTCGAACAGCGGTTCGACGACGGCGCGCAGGGCCGTCATCGCGTCGTCCAGTTCCAGCATCACCGGGTGCTGGTAGGCGATCAGGGCCAGAAGGTCCCGGACGGCGGCCCGGGCTTGATCCGCGTCGAGCGTGGGTTCGTGTCCGAGGAACACCTCAGTAGGCCCAGTAGGGCCGGCCGAGCCGGCAGCACCGACACCGTCGGCGGCGTCGGCCCCCGGAATTCCCTGGGCGTAGCTGATGGCGAACCCCTCCAGCCGGCCCTTCCGGCTCGCCGCGATGCCGTGCCCGAAGGCACTGGCCTTCGGCGCCCGCAACACGATCGCTCCGTGGGCGCCGCTGAGATCGTCCAGGAACAAGCGCTGCACCATGGCGACGCTCAACTCCCCCGGGCTGTCCCAGCCGTGCACCGCCGTGTAGTAGCGTCCCACGACGTCGCTGAGCTCCACCGAACCCGTGGCCAGGTCTTCGACCTGGTCGGTGGCCGCCGACTCGGAACCGTCGCCGAACACCGGCAGCTTGAGCGGCGCCGGGTCAACGACGACCAGGCGGGAACGCTGGATCGGGGCCAGGCCCGCGGCCTCGGCAAACGCCGCCCCGGGGGTGCCCGGCTCCACCTTGCAGCGGAGCTTGGCGACTCCCGACGGCGCCTGGGCGGCCTCATGCCGGAGCATGGTCAGCAGCGTGGACCCGAGGCCGGCGCGGCGGTGGTCCCGGGCGACCTCGACATACGCCCAGAGCCGTTCCGGGTGCAGCGAGGCCGCGTGGACCACGGCAGCCGCCACGGGAATGGCGACGCCGTCCACGACGTCCTCGGCCACGATGCAGCGGCGCCACGGGGAATTGCCCGAGGGCGCCAGCGTGCCGCGGAACTGTCCGGCCTGGACCGTCTCGGGACCGCCCCAGATTTCCAGCAGCGCGAGGTCGTCGCCGTCGCGCCATTCCCGGTATGCAATGGCCATGATCAGGCGCCGATCAGCCGGGCGGCCAAGTAACCCTCCACCTTGTCCAGGGAAACGCGTTCCTGGCTCATGGTGTCGCGTTCGCGGATGGTGACGGCCTGGTCGTCCAGGGTCTCGAAGTCCACGGTGATGCAGAACGGGGTGCCGATCTCGTCCTGGCGGCGGTAGCGGCGGCCAATGGCGCCGGCGTCGTCGAACTCGATGTTCCAGCTCTTGCGCAGCTGGGCTGCGAGGTCCTTGGCCTTCGGGGACAGGTCCTCGTTGCGGCTCAGCGGCAGCACAGCTGCCTTCACCGGGGCCAGGCGCGGATCAAGCTTGAGCACGGTGCGGATGTCCACGCCGCCCTTGGCGTTGGGGGCCTCGTCCTCGGTGTAGGCATCGATCATGAAGGCCATGAACGAGCGGGTGAGGCCGGCGGCGGGCTCGATCACGTACGGGGTGTAGCGCTCGTTGGTGGCCTGGTTGAAGTAGCTCAGGTCCGCACCGGAGGCCTTGGCATGGGTGGAGAGGTCAAAGTCGGTGCGGTTGGCGATGCCCTCGAGCTCGCCCCACTCCGAGCCCTGGAAGCCGAACCGGTATTCGATGTCGGTGGTGCCCTTGGAGTAGTGGCTGAGTTTGTCCAGCGGGTGCTCGAAGTAGCGCAGGTTCTCTTCGCGGATGCCCAGGCCCGTGTACCAGGACATGCGTTCCTTCATCCAGTACTCGTGCCACTGCTCGTCGGTGCCGGGCTCGACGAAGAATTCCATCTCCATTTGCTCGAACTCGCGGGTGCGGAAGATGAAGTTGCCCGGCGTGATCTCATTGCGGAAGGACTTGCCGATCTGGCCGATGCCGAACGGCGGCTTCTTCCGCGACGTGGTCAGGACGTTGCCGAAGTTCACGAAGATGCCCTGGGCCGTTTCGGGCCTCAGGTAGTGCAGGCCTTCCTCGCTGGCGACGGGGCCGAGGTAGGTCTTGAGCAGGCCGGAGAATTCGTGAGGCTCCGTCCACTGGCCGCGCGTGCCGCAGTTGGCGCAGGCGATGTCCTTGAGGCCGTTCTCGGCAGGACGGCCCTTCTTCTCCTCGTACTCTTCCTCGAGGTGGTCCGCGCGGTAGCGCTTGTGGCAGGACAGGCACTCCACCAGCGGGTCGGAGAAGACATCGACATGGCCGGAGGCCTCCCAGACCTGGCGGGGAAGGATGACGGAGGAATCCAGGCCTACGACGTCTTCGCGGCCGCGGACCACGGACTGCCACCACTGGCGCTTGATGTTTTCCTTGAGCTCGGCGCCGAGCGGGCCGTAGTCCCAGGCAGAACGGGAGCCACCATAGATTTCACCGGCCTGGAAAACGAATCCCCGGCGCTTGGCGAGGGAAATGATCTGGTCGAGGACGGATTTTGCTGCCATGGGAACTCCAATTTTCTACAGGGCCGCTGGGTGCGGTCCGCGGTGTCAGCCCCGGGTCACCGGCTGGTAGCCGGAAGGGGGAAACGAACAGTGCGATGCAAACTCCAAGCCTACCGGGCCGCTACCGCTTCAGCGCGCCGCGGGGCCAGGGCAGGGTGGCCAGGATGATGGCGCAGAGCGTCAGCACGGTGCCGAGGACTGTTGGGAGCGCGATCACCGTTCCGGGCACCGGCAATATCAGGTCCAGTCCGAGGGACCCCAGCAGCTGTCCGGCGATCATCCCGAGGCCGGTGACCAGCACGCCCAGGCTGCGGACCAGGAGGGCGCCGATGCCTATGAAGATGCAGCCGAGCGGGCCGCCAAGGTAATACCACCACTGCGCCGGCAGGGGGTTGCCGGTGCCGGCCACGGCGAGTTTGATCAGCCAGGCCGCCCACAGCAGGGCGCCTCCGGCGATGAAGTTCACGAGCGTCGCGGCGATCGGGGTGCCGTAGTGCACGGTGGCGGTGCCGTTCATGGCCTGTTGGAAACTCATCAGGAACCCTGCCAGGAGCGGAAGCAGCACGGGTACAAGCAGCTGCAGCCCGGATTCCCCGGCGCTGAACCTGGGCGACACCGCCCAGGCGACGGCGGCGACGGTGAGCACACTGCCGAGCACCCGGATGCCGGTAATGGGTCTCTTCCCCGCCGGACCGATCCCCATCCGGTCCACCAGCAGGCCGCTGAGGGTCTGCCCCGTCACGGCGGCCACCGTAAAGAGAGCGACACCGAGCAGTCCCACGGTGAAGGACTGGGCGAAGACGAAGAAGGCCCCGATGCAGCCGGCCATCACGTAAAAGGGCGGAAACTGCCGTTCGCGCACGGCCGGAAGGATCCGTGCCAGCCCGGCCCGGCCTTTGGGCAGTGCCAGCGAAATGGCCGTCATCACCACCAGTCCGGTGCTGAAGCTGACGACGGCGGCCCCGATTCCGTCGCCCAGCACCACCCCGAGTGCGCCGTTGATGCGGCCCTGGACCGGGATGAACAGTCCCGTCGCGACGGCCATGGGCAGGCCCACGATCAGCGGGAGCCGGGGCTTGTGGGTCATTGGTGCCACCTTTGGTCAGGCATTATTGCTTGTATGAGCAATCCGGAAATCGAAGACATCACCATCCGCGACAGCATGATCCGGCTGGGCCAGCTGCTGAAGCTCGCGAATCTGGTGGAGGACGGCGTGGAGGCCGCAGAACTGATCAAGAACGGGCTGGTTAAGGTCAACGGCCAAATCGACGAGCGCCGCGGCCGCCAGCTTCACGACGGCGACACCGTCACCGTGAACGCCCGGACCGTGCGGATCAGCGCGCCCGCCGCCTCCTAGCTGCCCGCCCGGGCGCGCCTACTTCTACTGGGGCGCCTACTTCTTGGAGTTGAGCACGGCGTGGGTTAGGAACTCCGAGACGTGGCCGACTTCCTGCTGGTTGATGCCGTGCCACATGCCCGTGTAAAGGACCTTGGTGAGCCTGACGTGCTTGCGGACCCAGCCAATGGTGTAGTCAATCTTGTCCGCGGTAATCACCGGGTCCTGCTGGTCCCGGCCCCAGAACAGCGGCACGGTGCCGTCCAGTTCGCCGTCGCGGAAGCTGGGGTCATCGCCGGCGTCGACGACAAACCCCGACAGGCCGACGACGGCGGCAAAGTCCGAGGGACGCTGCCGCAGCAACGTGGTGGCCATGGCCATGCCCATCGAGAACCCCAGCAGCGTCACCGACGGGTGATTGGCCTTGACGCCGTCGAGCCAGTCCTGCACATACCCCGAAGCCGCCTTGACGGCGTCGAGCGAATAGTCGATGGAGGCTGTCAGCGGGAACCATGTGAAGCCGGGGCCGGTGACAAGGGGTGCCCGTACCGAGGCCACCGCGAAGTCCTCGGGAAGCATGTCCGCCAGGCTGAGCAGGTCCTGCTCGTTTGCGCCGTAGCCGTGCAACAGGACCAGGAGCGGCTTGCCGGCGCGGTCCTCCTCGGGCTTGGACCACAGGACAACGGGGGCGGGAAAGGCTTCGGCTTGCGTCATGGAACCATTCTTACAGTTACTCGGCGGTAACAACTTACGGTGGCGTAGCTTTGCAGGAACAGTGCAGGATATGAAGGTGGGCGATACCGAAGCCATGGAGAATTCAGCGGACACCGTCGTAACCCACCCGTGGACCCGCTATGTGGCCATGGGCGACTCCTTCACGGAAGGCATCGGCGACCCGGAACCGGCCAGCCCGGGCGGCCACCGGGGCTGGGCAGACCGGGTCGCCGAGGAACTCAGCCGCGGGCATAACGACTTCGCGTACGCTAATCTGGCCGTCCGGGGCCGGCTCCTGCAGCAGATCGTGGACCAGCAGATGGCGCATTGCCTGTCCCTCAAACCGGACCTCATCACGCTCTCCGCCGGCGGCAACGACCTCATCCGCCCGGGCGGTGACCCGGACGTGCTGGCCGAAAAGCTGGACTCGGTGGTGCAGATCCTGAGCCTCGGCGGCGCGACCGTGGTCCTGTTCAACGGCCCGGACACCGGTTCCACGGTGCTGGGCCGGATCCGCAGCAAGGTGGCCATCTACAACGAGAACCTGCGCACGATCGCCGCGCGCCACGACGCCGTGATCGCGGACATGTGGTCCCTGCGCCAGCTCAATGACCCACAGATGTGGAATGCTGACCGGCTGCACTTCTCACCGCTGGGGCACCACACGATCGCGGCCATGGTGCTGGACTCGCTGAACGTCCAGCACACCCTCCAGCCCCTCTCCCCCAAGCCGCTGCCACAGCGCAGTTGGCGCGAAGCGCGCAGCGGCGACCTGGTGTGGGCCAAGGAGTATTTTGTCCCCTGGGTGGTGCGGCGGCTGCGGCACCGCTCCTCGGGCGACGGCGTGACGGCCAAGCGGCCCCTGGCCGGCCCGGTGTTCGGTCCCGGCGTTCCGCTCGGCTCCGGCGAAGGCCCACCCGGCGCCGAGGACGCCGTACGATCCTGAGGCTGCGGTCCTGAGCCTGCGGGGCATAAGCTGGAGGAACACTTCTCCGGCCCTACAGATGAGCCCGCAGACGAGAAGGCCCAGCAGCTGAAAGGCCCCGTACCGTGAGCAGTATGTTCTTCTGGATCATCGTGTTGTCGTTCCTGGTTCCCGTGGCAATGCGCCTCTACCGCCGGTCCGTCCGCGGCCGGAACCAGGGCACGCCGGGACAGTTGGGCCAGTTCCCTGGCACCCAGAGCAACCAGCCGCGGGATGGCTACACACAGCAGGACTACTTTGGCGGCTTCGGCCAGCTGGGCGCTCCCAAGCAGTCAGGACCGGCCAACGAGCCGTACCCCAACCCGCCGTACCCCAACCCGCCGTACCCCAACCAGCAGTACCCCGGTCAGCAGTACCCGGGTCCGGCCGGCTACCAGTCCCCTGTTCCCTACGGGGACAGCCCGGAGTACCTGAACAACCCGCCGCAGCGGAACGAGCCGGCGCCGCCAGCAGGACAGCCGCAGGCACCGCAAACTCCCCAGGCGCCGTCGGCCCCGCAGGGCTACCGGGCCCGCAAGCTCGCCGAACTCGACCAGCAGTACAGCGACGGCAAGCTGTCCATGGAGGACTACATGGCCCAGCGCGCTGAAATCATGAAGGGCTAGGAACCTGCAGGGTCAGCGAAGTCGACGTCGGCCGCGTTGACCGTTCCCGCCGTCCGTCCCGGGGCCTTGTGGTACCGCCAGTACAGATTGGTGTGGGCCACCACCAGCTCCGGTGGCGGCGCGCCAAAGTCGGTCAGGTCCTCGGTGGTGTGGGCGTCGGCAACCAGCATGACATCGTAGCCGCGGGTGATCGCGCCGTGGAGGGTGGAGCGAATGCACTCGTCGGTCTGCGCGCCGGCCAGGAAGAAGCGGCCGATGCCGCGGTCGGCCAGCACGGACTCCAGGCCGGTCGCCTCGAAGGCGTCGCTGTACTCCTTGGCCACGAGCGGCTCCGAATCGCGCCGCGCGAGCTCCGGCACATACTGCCAGGCTTCGCTGCCGCGCGGGAGTTCCTCGCCGTTGTGCTGCACCCAGACGACGTCCACTCCGGCACCGCGCGCCCTGTCCACGAGGGTGGCGATGGTCGCGACGACGTCGTCGCGGCGGTAGGCCTCCGCGACGACGCCGACCTGCATATCGACGACGAGCAATGCCGTGTTGGGGCGGTTGATGAGCGTGGTCATGGTGCCTCCCGGATCGTGGCTGTCCCTGCCTGCCTACTCTAAGCCCGGAGCCGGATGGCAACGAGGGGTCAGTCCACCTGGGGGAAGCCGAGGTCGATCACCGAGGTGGACGGGTCCGGCCAGCGGGTGGTGACAACCTTGCCGCGGGTGTAGAAACGGATGCTTTCCGGGCCGTACATGTGGGTGTCGCCGAAGAGCGAATTCTTCCAGCCGCCGAACGAGAAGGTGCCCACCGGCACCGGGATGGGCACGTTGACGCCCACCATGCCGGCCTCGACGTCGAACTCGAACTGCCGGGCGGCGCCGCCGTCGCGGGTGAAGATGGCCACGCCGTTGCCGAACTCGTTGTCGTTGACCAGCTTCACGGCGTCGGCGTACGTCTCGACGCGGACCACTGAGAGGACGGGGCCGAAGATCTCGTCGTCGTAGACCTTCATGCCGGGCTTGACGTGGTCGATCAGGCTGACGCCGAGGAAGAAGCCGTTGGAGTCGAACTCCTGGTCGCGACCGTCCACCACCACAGTGGCGCCTTCATCGGCCGCGCCGGCGACGTAGGAGGCCACGTTGTCGCGGTGCGCGGCCGTGATGAGCGGGCCCATCTGGGAGGCCGGGTCCGTGCCCGGGCCGATCGTAAGCGTGGCCATCCGGGTGCTGATTGCCTCCACGAGTTCGTCGGCGATGTTGCCGACGGCGACCAGGACGCTGACTGCCATGCAGCGCTCCCCGGCGGAGCCGTAGGCACCCGAGACGGCGGCGTCGGCCGCCATGTTGAGGTCCGCGTCCGGCAGGACCACCATGTGGTTCTTCGCACCTCCCAGGGCCTGGACGCGCTTGCCGTGGTCCGCGGCGCGCTTGTAGACGGACTGGGCGATCGGCGTCGAGCCGACAAAGCTCACGGCCTTCACCGCAGGGTGCTCCAGGAGGACATCGACGGCTTCTTTGTCGCCGTGGACCACGTTGAGGACACCCGCGGGCAGGCCGGCCTCGGCAAAGACCTGCGCGATGAAGATGGCGGAGGACGGGTCTTTTTCGCTGGGCTTGAGCAGCACGGTATTGCCGCAGGCCAAGGCGCTGCCGATCATCCACAGCGGCACCATGGCGGGGAAGTTGAACGGCGTGATGCAGGCGACCACACCGACCGGCTGGCGCACCGAGTGGACGTCGACGCCGCCGGAGACCTGCTCGGACCGCTCGCCTTTGAGCATGTGGGACAGGCCGGTGGCGAATTCGATGTTCTCCAGGCCGCGGGTGATCTCGCCTTCGGCGTCGGAGAGAACCTTGCCGTGTTCGCTGGTCAGGAGGGCTGCCAGTTCGGGCCGGCGCTGCATGAGCAGTTCACGGACCTTGAAGAAGATGGTGGTGCGCTTGGCCAGGCTGGTGGCGCGCCAGCCGGGGAGGGCAGCACGGGCGGCCTCGATCGCCTCCTCGACGCGGGCGGCGGAAGCCAGGGCAACCTCTTTCTCCTGCTCGCCGGTGGCGGGGTTGAAGACGGGTCCGAAGCGATCGGCGTCGGAAATCAGGGCGCCGTTGATGAAGTGCGGAATGCGTTCCATGGGGTGGATCTCTTTCTGGAGGTGGTGCGAAGTTGGTTGGCGGTGCCTAGCTGGGGTGCCTAGTTGGCGGTGTCGAGCGAGCCGTCTACGAGCTTGACGATCGCGGAGCAGTCCGTGCCGGACTGGCCGGAGTCGATGAGCCGCTGGAAGAGCTGCTGGACGTGTTCGCCGATCTCCAGCGGGGTGCCGGTGTCGCGGGCGGCGCTGATGGCCAGGCCAATGTCCTTGTTCGCCAGCTCCGTGGTGAAGGTCGGGGCGAAGTCGTGGTTGGAGGCCGCGGTGGGGACGACGCCGGCCACCGGGTACCAGGTGCGCAGCGCCCAGCTGTCGCCGGAGGAGACCGACGCGATGTCCCAGAACACCTGCTTGTCCAGGCCGAGGCGGTCGGCGAGGACTGCGCCCTCGGCGGTGGAGGCGAGGTTGATGAAGAGCATAAGGTTGTTGCAGATCTTCGCGGCCTGGCCGGTGGTGGCACCGCCGGTGGGGATGATGTTCGCTGCCATGGGGCGGATGTATTCGGTGGCCTCGGCAACGGCGCCGGCCTCGCCGCCGATCATGAACGTCAGGGTGGCGGCCTTTGCGCCGCTCATGCCGCCCGAGACGGGCGCATCGACGAAGCGGAAGCCGGCGGCAGCGGCGGCGTCGTGCAGGGCCTGGGCGGAGGCGATATCGATCGTGGAGGAATCCACCAGCAGGGTGCGGGTGTCCGCGTGGGCCAGCACGCCGTCCTCGCCCAGGTACACGGCGCGGGCGTGCTCGCCCTTGGGGAGCATGGTGAAGACGACGTCGGCGCCGGCAACCGCCTCGGCGATGCTGCCGGCCGCCTTGACTCCCCCGGCCTCGGCGGCGGCAACGGCTGCGGTGTTGAGATCGAAGCCGCGGACCTCATGTCCGGCGTTTGAGAGGTTGACGGACATGGACCCGCCCATGTTTCCGAGTCCGATCCAGGCGATGACTGCCATGGCTTAAGCTCCTTTGCTTGATGTGCTGCCGGGCGCTTCGACCTGTTAGCCGAAACCCCGGCATCCCTGTGTCCACCATCACACCCCTGCTAGAGTGCAATCAAGGGAAAAAATCACAGATGCCATGTGCACAGATGCACACCGGTGGCGCTGGCTCCGTATCCGTTGACGACACACTCGCTGAAGAAGGGACAAAAGTGGACTTGCGCCGGCTTCCAAGCCCCGATGACCTGCTGATCCTGCTGACCGTGGCACGGCTGGGCCGGTTCAACGCGGTGGCGGAGACGCTCGGCACGACCCACACCACCATTTCCCGCCGCGTCCTGGCCCTGGACAAGCAGCTCGGCGGCAGGACCCTGGAACGCAGTCCGCACGGCTGGGAGCTGACCGAACTCGGCAGCCAGGCCGTCGCGGCCGCGGAGGCCATCGAGGGCACTCTTGGTGCCTTGTCCAGCAGCATTGCCCGCTCAGGCGACGTGGTCTCCGGCCTTGTCCGGATCAGCACCCCGGACGGCTTCGGCGCCGAATTCCTGGCCCCGGCGCTCGTGCGGCTGCAGCGGGCGAATCCGCAGCTCTTCGTCGAACTGCTCAGCGCCACACGCAAGGTGAGCCAAAACCGCTCCGGCGTGGACTTGGAAGTGGTGGTGGGCAACATGGACACCGCAAACCCCCAGGCCATCTTCCTGAGCAACTATTTCCTCAGGCTGTACGCCAGTCCCGGATATGCGCAGGAGCACGGGCTTCCGGCAACGCTCGATGACGTCCGGCAGCACGGCTTCGTCTCCTACGTGGAGTCGGCGCTCCAGGTGGCCGAGCTGGGCCACCGCTCCACGCAGCTGCCGGTGCCGCGGTCCAGCTTCCAGGCCACCAGCGTCTTCGCCCAGCTGGAGGCCGTCCGGCGGGGCGCCGGGATAGGCCTGCTCCCCAACTTCCTTGTGGCGGGCCGGTCCGGCTTCCTGCCCGTCCTGCCGGACGACTTCCAGCGCCAGCTGCCCATCTGGGCAGTGGCCCGGCCCGAGTCGCTGCGTTCGGCCCCCGTCCGTGCCGTGCTGGAGGCAATCCGCGGCGAAATTCGGGAGCGCCAGGACGTGTTGTCCGCCTGAGCCCAACTTATTGCCGCACGCCGCACTAACGCAGGCTGCGCGGGATTAACGCAGACTGCCCGGGTCTGCGCAGTGCGCGGACCCGGGCAGTCTGCCCCACAATGTGTTTCCTCGGACGGATTACCGCTGGCCGGCGGCGAGGAGGTCCGCGGTGCCCTGGGCGTCGGCGGCGTCGACGTCGTGAAGCGAAATGCCGCGGGTCTCCTTGAGGAAGAACACAGCGACGGCGGTGATCGCACAGGCGATCAGGAGGTAGATGGCTACCGGGACGGAGGACTTGTACTGGCTCAGCAGCGCGACGGCGATGATCGGCGCGAGCGAACCGGCCACGATCGAGGTCACCTGGTAACCGAGGGAAACGCCCGAGTACCGCATGCGGGTCGGGAACATTTCCGCCATGATGGCCGGCTGACCGGCGTACATCAGGGCGTGGAAGAGCAGGCCGATGATGACCGCGGCGAGGATGATCAGGTCGTTTCCGGTGTCCATCATCGGGAATGCGAAGAAGCCCCAGGTTGCACCAAGGACGGCTCCTGCCATGTAGACGGGCTTGCGGCCCAGCCTGTCCGAGAGCCTGCCGACCATCGGCACGACGGCGAAGTGGACCACGTGCGCCACGAGCAGGAGCAGCAGGATCCGAGCAGTGTCGGCATGGACCACCGTCTTGAGGTAGGTGATGGAGAACGTGACGACGAGGTAGTAGAGGATGTTCTCCGCGAAGCGCAGGCCCATGGCGGTGAACACGCCGCGGGGGTAGCGGCGGAAGACCTCGGCAACGCCATAGCCCTTGTGGCCGGCCTCAACCTCTTTGCGTGCTTCCAGGAAGATCGGGGCGTCACTGACCTTGGTGCGGATGTAGTAGCCAATGAGCACGATTACGGCCGAGAGCCAGAAGGCGACCCGCCAGCCCCAGCTGAGGAAGTCCGCGGAGGACAGGACGGAGGAGAGGATGAACAGCACGGCGGTTGCGAAGAGGTTGCCCAGCGGAACGGCAGACTGCGGCCAGCTGGCCCAGAAACCGCGGGACTTGCTGGGGCTGTGCTCTGCGACGAGCAGGACGGCGCCGCCCCATTCACCGCCGACGGCGAAGCCCTGGGCGAAGCGCAGGAAGACCAGCAACGCAGGGGCCCAATAGCCGATCTGCGCAAAGGTGGGAAGGCAACCCATCAGGAAGGTGGCAACGCCCACCAGGATAATGCTCACCTGCAGCAGCTGCTTTCGACCGAACTTGTCGCCGAAGTGGCCGAAGACGATCCCGCCGATCGGGCGCGCGACGAAGCCGACGGCGTATGTGAGGAACGCCGCGAGGATGCCGTCCAGTTCGGTCTGCGAATTCGGGAAGAATGCCTTCCCAAAGACCAGCGTGGCCGCTGATGCATAGAGGAAGAATTCGTACCATTCCACCACGGTGCCGGCCATGGAGGCCGCCACCACCTTCTTCAGGCCGGACGTTTTGACGTCAGTTTCTTCTGCGCGCCTTGCGGCGTTTTCCGTACTCATCGTGACTCCTTCGGCGTCTCCATCGACACCCTGTGGACCATTGGGCTGAGGACGCCTGTGATTTCGGGCACAGGGCGTCATTCCCCACGAGTATGGACGCTCCCGCCCCGGGCATCAACGACCATTAGTGCAGAGCGCATCTGCAAAAATGCACAAACGGTTGTGCTTAGTGGCCGAAGAAGGTCTCCCGCAGCTGGCCGCTGAGCTGGCCGATTTCGGTCAGGAAGCCGTCGTGGCCGATCGGCGCTTCAATGATGTGCAGTTCCGGGCCGCCCGGCAGGGCCTCGGCCAGTTGACGGGACTGGGCCGGGAAATACAGGCGGTCCGAGTCCACGGCCGCCACCAGGAACTCGGCGGTGGCCGGGGCCAGGGCCTCCCCGAGGCTTCCGCGGCCCCGGCAGACATCGTGGCTCATGAGGGCTTCGGTAATGGCGATGTAGCTGTTCGCGTCGAAGCGCCGGACCAGCTTGCTGCCCTGGTGGTCCAGGTAGCTTTCCACCTGGTAGCGCCCGCGTCCGGCCAGCGATCCGGCTTCCATGGGCGCCTCGGACTCCTGGGCGTTGCGGCCAAACCGGCCGTCCAGTTCGGCCGCGGAGCGATAGGTGATGTGCGCGATGCGGCGGGCGAGGGCGAGCCCTGCTTCGGGTTCCGGGCCGCCGTAGTAATTTCCGCCGTTGAAGTGGGGGTCCTGGCGGATGGCCAGGGTCTGGGCCTGGGCGAAAGCAATCTGTTCGGCTGTGCTGCTGGCGCCGACGGAAATTACGGCGCAACGCCGGACCCGGGCGGGGAACGTGACGGCCCATTCGAGGGCGCGCGCGCCGCCGAGGGATCCGCCCAGCACGGCGTACCAGCTGCCGATGCCCAGGGCGTCGGCCAGCCGCGCCTCGGCGGCGGCGGTGTCCCGCAGGGTGACGAGCGGGAACCGCGATCCCCAGGGGCGCCCATCGGGGGCCGGCGTGGAGGGTCCCGTGGAACCGTGGCAGCCGCCCAGGATGTTGATTGAAACAACGAAGTACTTGTCCGTGTCCACGGGAGCCCCGGGGCCGGCGAGCTGTTCCCACCACCCGGGCTCCTCGCTGTCACCGCGGGTCACGTGCGTATCGCCGGTCAGGGCGTGTTCTATGAGGACGGCGTTGGAGGCGTCAGCGTTCAGGGTCCCCCACGTCTCGTAGGCCAGGACCACATCCGGCAGAGGAATCCCTGATTCGAGCTGCAGGTCACCGATCCTGACGTACTGGACGGTCCCGTCCGGGTTGCGGGATGGCTTGGTTTCGGGAACACCCGTGCGGGTGACGGCAATCGTCATGTGAGGACCTAACTTCGCGCTTGCCTGCCGTCAGCTGACCGGCAGGCCAGGTCTTCACCCGGGGCACCCCGCCGCAAAAGGAGGGTTGCCGGCCAGCAAGCCGGGGCTGTCACTGGCACTCATGACCTGGTACGAGTCTACGAAACAGGGTGCGGAAATCACGAAGATTGTGACTTCCATGTGACAGCCCGGCGTTCAGCACACCGAGACCGCCGGAAACCGACGAGTTCGCCCGAGCTTTACGGCGACCTCGACGGTTTCCGGCGAATTCGGCGCGTCCTTAGGCGCCCTTGGCCGCACGGAATCCGGCGTCGAGGTCCGCGAGGATGTCGTCGATGTGCTCCAAGCCCACGGAAAGCCGCACCAGCCCGGGATTCACTCCCGCGATCGTCTGCTGTTCGGGCGAGAGCTGGCTGTGGGTGGTCGAGGCCGGGTGGATCACCAGGGAACGGACATCGCCGATGTTCGCCACGTGCGAGTGCAGTTCGAGGGCATCGACGAACCGCTTGCCGGCTTCGGCTCCCCCGGCGATGTTGAACGCCACGACGGCGCCGGTCCCCTTGGGCCCGTACTTGCGGCCGCGCTCGTACCAGGGGCTGGACGGCAGCCCGGCATAGGCGACCGATTCGACGTCGTCCCTTGCCTCCAACCACTGGGCCACCTTGGTGGCGTTGGCCACGTGGCGCTCAACGCGCAGGCTCAGCGTTTCGATGCCCTGGGCGATGAGGAACGCGTTGAACGGGGACACGGCGGAGCCGAGGTCGCGCAGGAGCTGGACGCGGGCCTTGAGGATGTAGGAAAGGTTCGCGCCCAGCGCGCCGTCCGCACCGAGGTCGCGGGCATAGACCAGGCCGTTGTACGTGGGGTCTGGGGTGTTGAAGCCGGGGAACCGCTCCGGGTCCCTTCCGAAGTCGAAGTTGCCGGAGTCCACGATCACGCCGGCGATCGCGGCGCCGTGGCCGCCGAGGTACTTGGTGGCGGAGTGGACAACGATGTCCGCACCCCACTCGATCGGCCGGATCAGGTACGGGGTGGAGAGCGTGTTGTCGACGATCAGCGGGACCCCGGCCTCGTGCGCCACGCCGGAGATGCCTTCGATGTCCAGCACGTCCTGGCGGGGGTTGGAGACCACTTCGCCGAAGAACAGCTTGGTGTTGGGCCGGACTGCGTCGCGCCACTGCTCCAGGTTGTCCGGGTCCTCCACGAAGGTCACGGAGATGCCGAACTTCTTCAACGTGTGGGCGAGCAGGTTGTAGGTTCCGCCGTAGAGGCTGGGGCTGGCCACCACGTGGTCCCCGGCCTCGGCGATGTTCAGGACCGCGAACGTCTCCGCGGCCTGGCCGGAGCTCAGCAGCAGGGCCGCGAGGCCGCCTTCAAGACTGGCGACGCGCTGTTCGACGGCGTCCTGGGTGGGGTTGCCGATCCGGGTGTAGATGGGGGCGAGTTCGGCGAGGGCGAAGCGGTCCGCGGCGCTTTCGGCGCTGGGGAACACGAACGACGTCGTCTGGTAGATCGGAAGGGAACGCGCGCCGGTGGCGCTGTCCGGCTCCTGGCCGGCGTGGATCTGGCGGGTTTCGAAGGACCAGGCGTTGGACATTGATGCTCCTCAAAGAACTGGGCACAGCACCGTCCATGGCTTTCGCCCCGGACCGGCACAGGCGCCGCGCTTGCCCTCCGGCGGGCGCCGGACGGCCAGGTCTTCACCCGGGGCACCCCACCGCGATACGAGGGTTGCCGGCCAGCAAGCCGGGGCTGTGCGCTGGCACTCATGACCTTGCATCAGTGTAGGAATGGCGACGGAGCCCTGGATAGCTTTGTGACGAAGATGAAGACAGTTGCCGTGGCGGCGCCTTCCGGGACGCCGCTTCGGTAGCCCCGGGACATCCCATGACGGTTAGGGGAACCTAAGCTGAGAGGTCCATCACAAAGTGCCAAGATGATGGCATGCGCATGGATCACGTCTCTTACGCCTGTGAACACGATGGCTTGGCAGCCACCACTGAACGTATTGCGTCTGCCCTCGGCGTCGAAGCCGTGAAGGGTGGAGTGCACCCCCGTTTCGGGACACGCAACATGATTATCCCGCTCGCGGGACACAAGTACCTGGAAGTCGTGGAGGTCCTGAACCACCCGGCGTCGGATAAGGCCCCGTTCGGCCAGGCAGTCCGGGCGCGCTCCGAAGCGGGCGGCGGCTGGATGGGCTGGTGCGTCGAGGTTGACGATCTCGCCCCGTTCGAGGAGCGGCTCGGCCGCGCGGCCGTGAACGGCAACCGGAAGTTTCCCGACGGCCGCGAACTGGTCTGGAAGCAGATCGGCATCCTGGGGCTCATCGCCGACCCCCAGGTGCCCTACATGCTCAAGTGGGAGGGCGACCCGGAGCTGCACCCGTCCAACGCCTACGCCAGTGAAGTCAAGATGTCCGCACTGACCATTGCCGGTTCGGCAGCGCGCGTGACCGAGTGGCTGGGCGAGCAGGTTGAAAAGCCGCTGGAAGACGTCGCCGTGAACTGGATCGCGCCGCACGGTACTCCCGGCATCCTCTCTGTCACCTTCGAGACCGCCTCCGGAGCGGTCACGATCTAACGCTCCACCTGCCCCACGCTTCGGCCGCCATCTCTTAGGTGCCAACGATGTCACCTAGGAGATGGCGGCCGAGATCATTTAAGGCCGGCCCCGATACTCAGCCCTGGTACTCAGCCCAAGCCCACGGCCTTGCCAAACAGGCTGAACCCCACGAACGCCACGGTGTCCAGGATGGCGTGGGCGATCACAAGCGGCATCACGCGTTTGGTCCGCGTGTAGACCAGCGCGAAGATGACGCCCATTATCGCGTTGCCGATGAACGGCCCGAACCCCTGGTACAGGTGGTAGCTGCCGCGGAGCAGGGCACTGGCGGCGATTGCCGCCGGCACGCTCCAGCCCAGTTTCCCGAGCCGGTCCAGCAGATAGCCCACCACAATCACTTCCTCCACGATCCCGTGCCGGATCGCGGACAGGACCAGCACCGGCACGGTCCACCAGTACGCGTCCAGGGCGCTGGGGATGATCGCCGTCGTGATCCCCAGCGCCCGGCCGGCGGCGTAGAGCCCGAGCGACGGAATGCCAATGAGCGCGGCGAGCCCCAGCCCCTGCAGAAGGTCCTTGCCGGGCCGGGCGAAGTCGAAGCCGATCCTGCGGAACGCGGAGGTTCCGCGCTGTCCGACTGGCCAGTGTTCGGTGAGGAAGTAGATCACGAGAGCCACCGGGACCAGGGCGAAGATGATGTCCAGCATCTGGTAGGTGAGGTCGAAGTATTCGCGCGGGCTCTGCGAACGGTTTAGCGTGGACGTCCCCTGGGCCAGCGGCGCCGTGGTCATCTTGTCCAGCAGCTGCACCAGGGAGTAGACCGCGGACTGCCCCAGCGACAACCCCAGGACAATCAACATTTCGAACCGCAGCCGACGGCGGGAGGGAACCAACATGTTTCTATCTTGCCTGCAGTTGCCGATAGTTTGCTGGTGCCCACGTGGTGCCGGCCGCGCCGGCACCACCGGCTTTTTGGGAGCCCTATGCTTGGGGATTAT
The DNA here is from genome assembly GCF_900102785.1 of Arthrobacter sp. ok362. Classification (GTDB taxonomy): domain Bacteria; phylum Actinomycetota; class Actinomycetes; order Actinomycetales; family Micrococcaceae; genus Arthrobacter. The sequence goes on along the minus strand of NZ_FNGC01000001.1, from coordinate 303,127 downwards.
GAGTGCGCCCCGGAAAATCATCATGATCCGGCACGGACAGTCTGCCGCCAATGCCGATACCTCGATCTACAACCGTGTTCCGGACTACCGGATCCCGTTGACGCCGCTGGGCCTGGAGCAGGCCGCGGCGGCCGGGGAGGAGGTCCGGCGCGAGCTGGACGGCCGTCCGGTGTGCGTCTACGTCTCCCCGTACCTGCGCGCCTACCAGACCCTTGAGGCGCTCAACCTTGGCCCTCTCGTGGAACGGGTGATCGAGGAACCGCGCCTGCGTGAACAGGACTGGGCCAACTTTCAGATTGCCGGCGACATTGAGGACCAGAAGGAGCTCCGCAACGCCTACGGGCACTTCTTCTACCGCTTCCGCGAGGGCGAGTCCGGTTCCGATGTGTACGACAGGATTTCCTCCTTCATGGAGACCCTGCACCGGCACTGGTCCAAGCCGAACTACGCCCCGAACGCGCTGTTCGTGACGCACGGACTGACCATGCGGCTGTTCTGCATGCGCTGGTTCCACTGGTCGGTGGAATATTTCGAGTCCTTGAACAACCCCGAAAACGCCGAAGTCCGCACCCTGCTGCGCACGGCGCGCGACAAGTACGAGCTCGACAAGCCGTTCACGCAGTGGGAGAAGAGGCGCGTGGACGAGACCGTCCTCGACGCTCCGCCCATGATTTTCTAACCGGGCTAGCGGACCGCCTGGGCTGCGCCGACCCCCTGCGCTACGCCAGCCCGCCACACCGCGTGCGTCAAGGGGATGCCGGGCCGGTAGGCCAGGTGCGTGGCGGAAGGCGCGTTGAGCAGGTGCAGGTCGGCGCGGTGTCCGACGGCGATCGAGCCAACCGCGCGTTCGCCGTCGACGTCGTTCCCGGACTCCCGCCCCAGGGCCAGGGCGCCGCCGTAAGTCGCGGCGCGCACCGCCTCATGGACGCTGAGCCGCATCTGCAGCACGGCGGTGGTGACGCAGAACGCCATGGAGCTCGTGTAGGACGTGCCGGGGTTGCAGTTGGACGCCAGCGCCAGTTGCACGCCGGTGTCGAGCAGTTCCCGTCCGGGGGCCAGCGGCTGCCGGGTGGAAAGATCGCACGCCGGAAGGCAGGTGGCAACCGTGCCCCGCGTGCCGCTGCCCCGCTGTCCAGTGCCGGCGTCCCAGCCGGACCAGCTGGCCGCGAGGGCGTCGATATCCGCGACCGACAGGTAGTTCACGTGGTCCACGCTCGCGGCGCCGAATTCCACGGCCAGCCGGACGCCGGGTCCCTCACCGAGCTGGTTGCCGTGGACGCGCAGCCCCAGCCCGGCGTCCTTGCAGGCCTGCAGCACGCGGCGGGACTGGTCCTCGTTGAAGGCGCCCTGCTCGCAAAAGACGTCGGCCCAGCGGACGTAGGGCAGCACGGCTGCGAGCATCGGCCCGCAGACCAGCTCCGTGTATTCCTCCGCGTCCATCCCGGCGGGGACGAGGTGCGCCCCCAGGTAGGTCACCTCGTCCGCGACGGTGGAGGCGATGCGGGCGCTGCGGGCCTCGTTCTCGAGGTCCAGTCCGTAGCCGGTTTTGGTCTCGAGGTAGGTGGTGCCCTGCGAGACGGCCTCCGCGACGCGGCCCATTGCCAGCCGGGTGAGGTCGAAGTCGCTCGTGCTCCGGGTGGCGCCGGTGGTGACGGCGATCCCGCCGGCGCTGTAGCTCTCCCCCGCCATCCGGGCCTCGAACTCGGCCGTGCGGTCCCCCGCGAAGATCAGGTGCGTGTGCGAATCGACCCAGCCCGGCAGGAGCGCCCGGCCCCCGGCGTCCACGGCCTCGTCGGCCGCCGGGGCATCGGCCGCGGGACCGAGCCAGGAAATCCGTTCCCCCTCGATCACCACCGCCGCGTCGCGGAGGACGCGGTGTTCCGCGTCCTGGGTCATCAGTTCGGCGATATTGGTGATGAGGGTGCTCATGGATCCATTCTTCAGCGCCGGATGGACCAGCGGGTCGCGGCCAGCGCCTCCGCTGTCCGGGATGCCGGACTGGCCTCCGTGGGCGGGGTTGCGGCGGCACCCTGACCGGCCAGGATCAGCCCGGCGGCCAGTTCCGCGATGCCGGACGACGTCTGGAACCCGTAGCCGCCCTGCCCGGCGAGCCAGAAGAAACCGGTGGCCTCGGCGTCGAATCCCACCACCGGGACGCCGTCGGCGGCTTCCGTCCGGAGCCCGGTCCAGGCCTGGCTGACGCCGCGGATTCCGAGCGTCGTGACCGTGTTGATCCGGGCGACGAGCCGTTCGATGTCGCCGGGGTGGGGCCGGGCGTCCTCGGGGCCGCTGGGCACGTGTTCCGCGGGCGAGATCAGGACCTGACCGTCGTCGGGCCGGAAGTAGAAACTGTCATCGGCCGCGGCCACCATCGGGCAGGTCGCCGGGAGGGGATTCTCGACGTCGACGATCGCCGCGGTGCGCCGGTACGGCTGGAGGCCGAGCTTCTCGACGCCGCTGAGGACGGCGAGCTCGTCCGCCCACGCGCCGGCCGCATTGACCACGACGGCGGCTTCGAAGCCTTCCTGTCCGGCGCCGAGTTCCCAGCCGGTGCCGAGGCGCTGGGCCGAGTGGACCCTTGCCCCGGTGATGATGTCCACGCCGCCGGCTTCGGCCCGCCGTCGGTGGTCCTCGAGCAGCACGGGGGCCTTGCAGGCGAAGGACCCGGTGTCCAGGCCCGCGGCGCTGAAGGATTCCGGGAGCAGGACCGGGCAGAGTTCAAGAGCCTCGGCGTGGGTGATGCGCTGCATGCGGCCGCTGGCTTCCGCCCGGACGGTGGCGTCGTCGCCGATCAGCATGAAGCTGCGCGGCGTGAGCACCGGTTCCGGACGTTCGGCGTCCCGGGCGGCGATGAGGTCCAGCGTCCGGACGGTGAGTTCCTGGACCACGGGCGGGCCGTAGCTGGGGATCAGTTGCCGGGCCGAGCGGGCAGAGGTGTGGTACGCCAGGGTCTGTTCGGCTTCGACCAGGGCCACGCTGCATTGCCCGGCCAGGGCGGAGGCAAGGGACAGGCCGGCGATACCGCCGCCGACAATTACGACATCGTAATGAGCTGACATGGTCCCATCCTTGCAGATTGTCCGGATCAGGTGACCCACGTCCCGGTATCCGGCATTTGCCGCATCGGCTGCAGCCTGAACGTTTTCTAGCCTCCGGGGTGTGGACGGGTTAGGGTGGCCGCAGTAGTCGACTATCGGATTGGGGACCAATGAAGCTCTGGCGTTCGATGATGAAGCTGCCGCAACCGGTGAAGGGTTGCCTGGACGCTTACATGATTGTTTTTGCGGTGGTCTTCCTCTCCGTGCCGGCCACCGCTTTCTCCGGACCAGGCCACTCGAACCCGGTGATGCCCTGGGGCATGGGGGCCATTGGACTCACAGCTGTGGTGCTCGGGTTGGTCCTGGCTTTCGATCTCCGCGATTCAGCACGCGCCTATGCGTCGTTGCTCAAGGACTACAAGCCCATGGGCGTGGACTACTCCAAGTCGTTCTTCGCCAACCCGAACTTCGTCCGGATCTTTGGGGCCATGTTTGCCTTCGTCGGAATCATGTTCATGGTGGGTGCGACGATCATCGGTTCCCGGATGGCATGACGTCTGCGAGGAGAAGTAGATGACCGAAAACTCCGGGGACCGCTGGAAGGAATTGCTTCGGCGCGCCCCTCGATGGCTGATCGTGGTCGTGGTCGCAATAGGGTGGGCTGCCATTCAGCTGGGCATGCGACTTCTCAGGGGCAAGGAGGTTGTGGTGGAGGATGTCGCGTTAACCGGCGCCTTCGGTCTGGCCATCGGATTCTTCGTGCTGTGGGCAGGTCGACGCGCCCAAGCGAAGGAGGGGATGCTCCATCCTGGGTCGCCCACCGCAACGAACATCAAGAAGGCCATCTCCACCGGGCAGCTGCCGGCACAGGCATCCGCCGAACAGTGGGAGACCGAGCTGATCTGGATCCTCATCCAGGAGCGGCACATGGTGTGGGTGACGCCCCTGGTGTGCGGCCTGCTCACCGCGCTTGGGGTTTTCCTGATGTTCGACAGCCCTGAGCATCCCTGGTTTGGGTTGGTCTGCACCGTAGCGTTCCTGGGCCTGACTATCTGGTTTCCGATCTGGGGGCGGCGGCGCCGGGTGCGGATTCAGGAACTCATGGCCCAGTTCCCAGACAACGCGTCGCAGGTTCACAACTGACTGGGCTGCGTCGCTGTTGGGGTGGATCATGCCAGACTCGGCAGATGCCAATCATCCAGGTTCATAACGCGTCCCCGTCGTCCAAGGAAAAGAAGCGTGAGCTGCTCGCGGGCCTGACAGCCACGTATGCCCAGGTCATGGGCATACGGCCGGACACTATCCGCGTCGTCCTTCACGAAGTTCCACGCGAGAACTGGTCCGTCGGTGGGATCACGTTGGCGGACTCCGGTCAGAACGAATCGGTGTAGGCCAACTCCCGGTTCATTTAGGCTCCGGGGTGCCGGCAATGACGTCAAGGATCCTTCGGAGTGACGTCGGCCGGGCGGCCACCTCAATGTCTTCTTTGTCGGTGGTGAGCCGGATGGCCTGGAATCCCTGATGCGTGATGTATTTGTGATCCTTCTGACCGATCTTCCTGGGCTCGGTGATCACTGCCGCCAAACCGCTGAAGGTGGTGGGCCGCCCGGAAGGCTCGAGCGTGTCATAGACGGCCGGCTGAAACTTCATGCCCTCGGTCCCGTCGAAGGTGACGACGCCCATGTTCCAGATACCGCTGAGGGATCCGGGACGCGAATCCGGGTAGCGGACGTAGACCAGGATCCCGCCCTGGGCGTCGAGTTTGGCCGCAGCCTTGCCTTCCCGGCGTGCTTGGAAGAACCACAAGAGTGCCATTTAGAGCGCCCACATCACCGCGCTGGAAAGCGCCTTATCCAGCGGGTGTCCCCAGCTGACAAGGAGCGCTATGCCCGCTCCCCACGCAACTGCGAGGACCACTAGCGTCACCATTTTTCGGTGACCAGCTACCCACTTTTTCGCGCCGCTCATTGTCGGGGATCCGAGGCGGCACCGAGTGCGCTTGCGACATGGCCCGCTGCCGTCATCGCCCCTTTCGGCGCCGCAGCCAGAGCAATACGCATCGCAGCCCCAGACCTGTAAGTGAATGATGACGCTCACTTTACGGCCGGCTTTTATCCGCTGGCTAGGGAAGCATGCTTGTTATTTTCGTGACAAAAGGTCGGGCAATCAATCTCCTCAACCGATTACTGGATGAGGGTGCAGCACCCGCACCAGCATTACTGGCGACGTTGTTGGGTTCCAGGGCGCGGGACACCCCCGGGACATGCCCTTCCCTGGTCCGCCCGACTGGACATGTCCCTCGTTGCGGCGGGCCAGCCCGGGGCATGCCCTTCGTTGGTCGTGACCGTTGGACATAGCGGCAATATGTCCAGTCCTCGTTGCCGGAGCTGGGCATGTCCCGCGGACAAGGCCGTGGAGGAAACCGGGATGAACGAGCAAGGCCGGGTGAGGCCGGGCCCCGTGCTGAAAATGGGGCCCAGCCGGGTTGCGGAGCCGCATGGGCGCCGCAACCCGGTCCCGGCCGGTCAGGCTGCGGCGACCGCCGCGCGGCTGCGGACGAACGCCTGGACGCAAGCCTCGACGTCGTCGGAGCTGTGCGCGGCGGAGAGCTGCACGCGGATCCGGGCGGCACCCTTGGGCACCACCGGGTAGCTGAACGCGGTGACGAAGACACCGTTGTGGAGCATGGCGTCGGCCACCTTGGCCGCCATGACGGCGTCGCCGAACATCACCGGGACAATCGCGTGTTCGCCGGGGAGCAGGTCGAAGCCTTCCTCGCTCATGCGGTTCCGGAAGAGCTCAGCGTTCGCGAAGAGCTTGCCGCGCAGTTCTCCGGAGTTTTCCACGAGGTCCAGGGCCGTGAGCGTGGCCGCGACGATCGCCGGGGCCAGCGAGTTGGAGAACAAGTACGGGCGGGCCTTCTGGCGGAGCATCGCCACGACCTCGCCGCGTCCCGAGACGTAGCCGCCGGACGCGCCGCCGAGAGCCTTGCCGAACGTGCCCGTGTAGATGTCCACGCGGTCCGAGACTCCGGCGTGTTCCGGCGTGCCGGCACCGGTGGCGCCCATGAAGCCCACCGCGTGGGAATCGTCCACCATGACCAGAGCGTCGTATTTTTCGGCGAGGTCGCAGATCGCTTCGAGCGGGGCCAGGAACCCGTCCATCGAGAAGACACCGTCCGTGACGATGATCAAGCGGCGGGCCGGGTTCTCCTGTGTAGTAGCCGCGATCAGTTTAGCCTCAAGGTCCGCCATGTCCTGGTTGGCGTAGCGGAAGCGCTGGGCCTTGCAGAGCCGGATGCCGTCAATGATGGAGGCGTGGTTCAGGGCGTCGGAGATGACGGCGTCTTCCGGGCCGAAGAGGGACTCGAACACGCCGCCGTTGGCGTCGAAGCAGCTGGAGAACAGGATGGTGTCCTCGGTGCCGAGGAACGCCGACACGCGCTGCTCCAGTGCCAGGTGCAGGTCCTGGGTGCCGCAGATGAACCGCACGCTGGCCATGCCGAAGCCGCGCTCGTCCATCGCGGTCTTCGCGGCAGCGATGATGTCCGGGTGGTCCGCGAGGCCCAGGTAGTTGTTGGCGCAGAAGTTCAGCACGTCGGCGCCGGACTCGCCGATCTGCCCGGCCTTGATGCGGTTGGCCTGCGGCGAGTCGATGTGCCGCTCGGTCTTGAACAGTCCGGCGCTGCGGATCTCATCGAGTTCGTGCTGCAGCTGGTCCTTGATGGCTGAATACATGGGTTGGCTCCTCAGCTGGTTGGATGCGGGGGCAAAATGCGGTGTCTGGAAGGGCGGTGTGAAACGGGGCCTGGAAAGTGGCTGGCCTAGAAAACGGTCCAGTCGAGGACCACCTTGCCGCCGACGCCGGCACGGGCCACCTCGAATCCCTTTTCCCAGTCGGTGGCCGGCAACGTGTCAGTGACTACGGCCGAGATGTTCGCGTGCAGGACCGGGTTGGAGGAGAGCATGGCGCTCATCGCGTACCAGGTCTCGAACATTTCGCGGCCGTAGATGCCTTTCATGGTCAGCATGTGCGTGACCACCTTGCCCCAGTCGATGTCGATGGACTGGCTGGGCAGTCCCAGCATTGCGATCCGGCCGCCGTGGTTCATGTTGTCGATCATCTCAGGCAGTGCGGTGGGGTGTCCCGACATTTCCATGCCGATGTCGAAGCCTTCGCGCATGCCGAGCTCGCGCTGGGCGTCCCTGACCCGCATCTTCGAGACGTCGATCGCGAGGTCGACGCCGAGCCTCCGGGCCAGTTCGAGCCGGGGCGCGGAGACGTCGGTGATGGCGATCTTCCGGGCGCCGGCGTGCCGGGCGACGGCGATGGCCATGAGCCCGATGGGCCCGGCCCCGGTGATCAGGACGTCCTCGCCGACCAGCGGGAAGCTTAGGGCGGTGTGCACGGCGTTGCCGAAGGGGTCGAAGATGGCGCCGAGTTCCGGCGTCACGGAGGGGTCCTGGTGGACCCAGACGTTGGTCTCGGGAATCACCACGTACTCGGCGAAGGCGCCGTCGCGCTGGACGCCGACGCTGACGGTGTTGATGCACATCTGCCTGCGGCCGGCACGGCAGTTGCGGCAGATGCCGCAGACGATGTGGCCCTCGCCGGAGACCCGGTCCCCGACCTTGACGTCCAGGACGTCCTCGCCGATCTCGATGACTTCGCCGTAGAACTCGTGGCCGGCGATCAGCGGGGCGTTGATGATGCCCTGCGCCCAGGCGTCCCAGGACTGGATGTGCAGGTCCGTGCCGCAGATGCCAGTGGTCATGACTCGGATCTTGACGTCGCCGGGGCCGGTCTTCGGCTCGGGACGGTCGACGAGCTCGAACCCTGCGTGGGCGCCGGCCTTGTAGAGAGCCTTCATGGGCCTTCCTAACTGTGCTTTTTGGTTTTTTGCTCCGCGCGTTCCATTCCGCCGTGCGGCACGGGCGTGTGGGACAACTCACCCCATTAGACCCACCAGAAAGCATTAGCACAACCGAATTTTTCTCAATCGACGAATTAGGAAATGCTGTTGCATAGAATGGCTGGCATGGAAATCCACCAGCTGGAGATGCTGCGCGAACTCGGAGCCTTGGGCAGCGTCAAGGCCGTCGCCGAAACCCTCCTCGTGACGCCGTCGGCCGTGTCCCAGCAACTGGCCGCGCTGCAGAAGACCGTTGAGGTGCCGCTGACCCGCAAGGAGGGCCGGAACCTCGTTCTCACGGAGGCCGGCCAGGTCCTGGCCGACGCCGGAGCCGCGGTGGTCAGCGCGATGGCGGATGCGAAGATGGCGATCGGCGCCTACCACAGCTCGCCGGTGGCGCCGGTGACGCTTAGCGGTTTCCACAGTGCCGGGCAGGCGTTGTTCGCGCCGCTGGCCCGGCTCCTGGACGGCCCCGGCCAGCCCCGGATCCTGCTCTCCGACGAGGACGTCGCCCAGCAGGACTTCCCGGCCTTGACGGCACGCTACGACCTGGTCCTGGCACACCGGATGGATCACAGCCCGCGCTGGCCCGAGGAACGCGTCGCGGTGATCCCGCTCGCGCACGAGCCGCTGGACGTGGCCCTGCCGGCCGGGCACCGGCTCGCCGGCCAGCGGGCGGTGACGGCCGACGACGTCGTGGGCGAACCGTGGGTGACGAGCCGCGCCGGCTACTCCCCCGCCGACGTGCTTTCCGCCGTCGCAGCGGTCTCCAGCCGTGAGCTGAACATTGTGCACCGCATCAACGACTACTCAACCGTGGCGGCGCTCGTGGCGGCCGGCGGCGTGATCGGCCTGCTGCCGCGCCACACCGCGCGGCCTGTGTTGAACCCTGACATTGTGCTGCGGCCGCTGGAGGGCATCAGCACCCGGCGCCGGATCGACCTCCTGGCCAGGCCGGAGAACCTTAAACGCACATCGGTCATGATGGTCTGCGAAGCACTGCAGACCATCATGACCGATTTAGTGGGCGGCTAGGCGCTAGCCTTCGACGCCGAGACGCTGGAGGATCAGCTCACGGACCCGGCCGGCGTCGGCCTGCCCGCGGGTGGCCTTCATGACGCCGCCGACGATCGCGCCGATCGCCTGGACCTTGCCGCCGCGGATCTTGTCCGCGACGTCCGGCTGCGCGGCCAGGGCCGCGTCGATCGCTTCCAGGAGCGGTGCGTCGTCGGAAACCACGGCGAGGCCGCGCTTCTCGACGATTTCCGCCGGGGTGCCCTCGCCGGCGAGCACGCCGTCCAGGACCTCGGAGGCCATCTTGTTGTTGATTTTGCCGTCCTCCACCATCTTGTTCAGTTCCACGATGGTGGCCGGTTTGACGCCGAGCTGGCCGGGATCGACGTCGGCGTTCTTGGCGCGTCCCACGATCTCGCCCATCCACCACTTGCGGGCCACCGTGGGGGTGGCCCCGGCGGCGATGGTTTCCTCGATCTCGTCCATGACGCCGGCGTTGACGACGTCGCGGAACTCCAGCTCCGAGTAGCCCCAGTCCGCCTGCAGCCGCTTGCGGCGGGCGGCCGGCGGCTCGGGCAGGGTGGCGCGGAGTTCCTCGACCCATTCGCGGGACGCGGTGATCGGGACCAGGTCAGGTTCCGGGAAGTAACGGTAATCATCAGCGTCGGACTTGGCGCGGCCCGACGTCGTGGTCCGGGTGTCCTCGTGCCAGTGGCGGGTTTCCTGGGTGACCGGCTCGCCGGAGTCCAGCACGGCGGCGTGCCGCTGGATCTCGTAGCGGACGGCGTGTTCGACGGCGCGCAGCGAGTTGACGTTCTTGGTTTCCGAGCGGATGCCGAAGCGTTCGCGGCCGTGCGGGCGCAGCGAGACATTGGCGTCGCAACGGACGTTGCCGCGTTCCATCTTGGCGTCGGAGACCCCGAGGTTCTTGACGATTTCGCGGACGGCGGCAACATAGGCCTTGGCGAGTTCGGGAGCGCGGCTGCCGGCGCCCTCGATCGGCTTCGTGACGATCTCGACCAGCGGCACACCGGAGCGGTTGTAGTCCACCAGGGAGTACTCCGCGCCCTGGATGCGGCCGGTGGCGCCGCCCATGTGGGTCAGCTTGCCGGCGTCCTCCTCCATGTGCGCGCGTTCGATCTCGACGCGGAAGATGGTGCCGTCGGAGAGCTCGATGTCCAGGTAGCCGTCGTACGCGATGGGCTCGTCGTACTGGGAGGTCTGGAAGTTCTTTGGGGTGTCCGGGTAGAAGTAGTTCTTCCGGGCGAAGCGGCACTTCTCGGCGATCTTGCAGTTCAGCGCCAGGCCGATCTTGATCGAGGATTCGATCGCGGTTTTGTTGACCACGGGCAGGACGCCGGGCATGCCGAGGTCCACCTCGTTGACGTTGGTGTTCGGCTCGTCGCCGAAGACGTTGGGCGCGGAGGAGAACATCTTGGTCTTGGTGTTGAGCTCCACGTGGACCTCGAAGCCCAGGACGGGATCGTATTTCTCCATCGCCTCTTCGAAGCTGAGGGTTGCGTCAGTCATTAGTGTGAACCTCCGTGGCTCAGGGCCGTGGCAGCGGCAGAAGAATCGGCGGTGGCGGCAGTCAGTGAAGGGGCCTTCTCCAGCAGCGGTCCGCCCCACTGAGCCTCGAGCAGGGATTCCAGGACCGCGCCGACGCGGTACAGCCGGGCGTCCTGGCGGGCCGGGGCCAGCAGCTGGATGCCGACCGGCAGCCCGTCCTCGTCGGCGAGGCCGCCGGGCAGCGAGAGCCCGGGAACACCTGCCATGTTGGCGGGGATGGTGGCGACGTCGTTGAGGTACATCGCCAGCGGGTCGTTGAGCTTCTCGCCGAGCTTGAAGGCCGTGGTGGGCGCCGTCGGGGAGATCAGCACGTCGGCCTGGGCGAACGCGGCGTCGAAGTCGCGCTGGATCAGGGTGCGCACCTTCTGGGCCGAGCCGTAATAGGCGTCGTAGTAGCCGGCGCTCAGGGCGTAGGTACCCAGGATGATGCGGCGTTTGACCTCATCGCCGAAGCCGGCGGCGCGGGTGGCGCCCATGACCCGTTCGATCGTCATCGGTCCCTGTTCGGGCAGGACCCGCAGGCCGTACCGGACGCCGTCGAACTTGGCCAGGTTGGAGGACGCCTCGGAGGGCATGATCAGGTAGTAGGCGCCCAGGGCGTACTTGAAGTTGGGGCAGGAGACCTCGACGATTTCGGCACCGGCGGCCTTGAGCAGCTCAAGGGACTCGTTGAAGCGGTTTTCGACGCCGGCCTGGTAGCCCTCGCCGTGGAGTTCCTTGATGATGCCGATCTTCATGCCCTCGACGTGGCCGGTCCGGGCGGCGGCGACGAGGTCCTCCAGCGGGTCCGGGAGCGAGGTGGAATCGCGCGGGTCGTGGCCGCCGATCACCTGGTGCAGCAGGGCCGAGTCCAGTACGGTGCGGGAGACCGGGCCGATCTGGTCCAGCGAGGAAGCCATGGCGATGGCGCCGTAGCGGGAGACGCCGCCGTAGGTGGGCTTGACGCCGACCGTGCCGGTGACGGCGCCGGGCTGGCGGATGGAGCCGCCGGTGTCCGTGCCGAGGGCCAGCGGGGCCTCGAAGGCCGCGACGGCGGCAGCGGAACCGCCGCCGGAGCCGCCGGGGATGCGGTCCAGGTCCCACGGGTTGCGGGTGGGGCCGTAGGCGGAGTGCTCGGTGGAGGAGCCCATGGCGAATTCGTCGAGGTTGGTCTTGCCCAGGATCGGCATCTTGGCGGCGCGCAGGCGCTCCACGACCGTGGCGTCGTAGGGGCTGTGCCAGCCCTCGAGGATTTTCGAGCCGGCGGTCGTGGGCTGGCCGATGGTGACGATGAGGTCCTTGACCGCGATCGGCACGCCGGCGAGGGCGTGCAGCTCTTCGGCGGCGGCGCCTCCGGCGGCGCGGATCGCGTCCACTTCGGCGGCGACGGCGAGCGCCTCATCCGTGTTGACGTGCAGGAAGGCGTGGACCTTGCCGTCGACGGCGGCGATGCGGTCCAGGTGGGCCTGGGTGACCTCGACGGCGGTGACCTCGCGGGCGGCCAGTTTCTCCGCGAGGGCGGCGGCGGAGAGGCGGATCAGTTCGTTGTTCTCAGTCATGGTCTTAGTCCTCATCCAGGATTGCCGGGACCTTGAAACGGCCTTCGTACGCGTCGGGGGCGCCGTTGAGGGACTGTTCGGCCGTGAACGTGTGGCCCACGACATCCTCGCGGAACACATTGGTCAGCGGAATCGGGTGGGACGTGGCCGGGACGTCATCACCGGCAGCTTCACTGACGGACTTCACTGAATCGACGATGACGGCGAGTTCGCCGGCCATCCTGTCGAGCTCTTCAGCACTCATCTCGATGTGCGCGAGTTGCGCGAGATGCGCGACGTCGTCGCGGTTGATCGCAGCCATGGATCTCCCCTGCAAGTAAAGGATTATTTTCCGTCCCAGTCTACGTGGGTTGAACCGTGGTTACCGCCGGGCAAAAAAGCAACGCGGGGTCACTTACGGCCCATCCGGAGGGCCGGAATGGGCGGTAAGTGACCCCGCATTGTTTTGGCGGTGCCGTTGGGGCCTAGCCGATGCCGATGGCTCCGGTGAGGACTCCCACTCCGAGCATGACCAGGGAGATCACGGCCGTGCGCCAGAGGACCTTCTTGTGGTGGTCGCCCAGATCCACCTTGGCCAGGGAGACCAGGAGCAGGATGGCCGGGACCAGGGGGCTCTGCAGGTGGAAGGGCTGGCCGGTGATGGAGGCGCGGGCCATGTCGGCGGCGCTGACGCCGTAGTGGGCTGCCGTCTCGCTGAGGACCGGCAGGACGCCGAAGTAGAAGGCGTCGTTGCTCATGAAGAACGTCATCGGGATGCTCAGGACGCCGGTGATGATGGCCATGAACGGCCCCATGTCCGCCGGGATGATCTGGACGAGCCATTCCGACATTGCCTTGACCATACCCGTGCCGTTGAGGACACCGGTCAGGACCGCGGCGGCCATGACCATGCTGACGACGGCGACGATAGAGGGTGCGTGGGCGATCAGCTGGGCGCCCTGGTCCTTGACCTTGGGGAAGTTGACCAGCAGGGCGATGGCGGACCCGACCATGAAGACGAACGGGAGCGGAATGACGTTGGCGACCAGCGTCACCATGACTGCAACCGTCAGGCCGAGGTTGAACCAGAACAGCTTGGGACGCAGGGTCTTGCGGTTGGGGTCCAGTGCGGTGTCGGCCATGGCGGTGTCGCGGTCGTCAACGAGGACTTCAGTGCGCTCCAGGACTGCTACCGAACCGTCGCCGGCGGGGAGTCCGCCACCGGCAGGGCCGGAAACACGCGGGCCGGAAACGCGGGGGCCGGAGCCATTGCGGCCGAAGCCGAAGCGGCCGGTGCCGGTGGAGCCGGCAGCCAATGTGCCGCCGTCGAACTCGACACCCTGTCCCCAGATTTCGGGGACGGTGCTGCGGAGGCGGTTGCGTTCCTGCAGGCCGAGCAGCCAGGAGAAGACCAGCACCACAATGAGGCCTACGATGAGGGACGGGACCATCGGAACGAAGACGTCGTTGACGTCGAGCTTCAGCGCGGTTGCGGCGCGGGCCGTGGGGCCGCCCCACGGGAGGATGTTCATGGTGCCGTTGGCCAGGCCCGCCACGCAGGTCAGGACCACGGGGCTCATCTTGAGCCGCAGGTAGACCGGCAGCATCGCCGCGGTGGTGAGGATGAAGGTCGTGGAGCCGTCGCCGTCGAGCGAAACAGCCGCTGCGAGGATGGCCGTGCCGAGGACCACCTTGGCGGGGTCGTTGCCGAGCTTGCGCAGGATGAACCGGACCAGCGGGTCAAAAAGTCCGACGTCGATCATCAAGCCGAAGTAGATGATGGCGAACATCAGCAGCGCTGCCGTGGAGGTCATGGACTTCATGGAGTCCATGACCATCGGGCCGATGCCTAGACCGGCGCCGGCGAAAAGCCCGAAAATTGTGGGAATGATGATGAGCGCCAGCACAGGCGTCACCTTCTTCGTCATGATCAGCACCATGAATACCGCGATCATGGCGAATCCTAGTAATACCAGCACGGCCGGCTCCTTCTTCGTTGAATAGCACCACTCCGGTGTGATGCGCACTACAGACGTTAGAGTGGCCTCCGTCACGACTGGGCCTTTGGCTCAATTGATTGGCATACTGCTTATTGGATGCATTTTGCGCATTTTGCTCACCACCGTACTAACCCCAGGCAGGAACCCGATGAAGCGCCGCACAGCTCTGCCGGCCCTGCGCTTTTCGACCCAGACGCTGTTGCTGCAACTCGGCGTCGTGGCGCTGGTGGTGCTCCTGAGCAGCGCCGTGCACGCCTGGCTGACCTACGACCGGCTGGGCCGCGAGGCGGAGAACCAGGCGCTGACCCTGGCCCGGACAGTGGCGTCGGACCCGTCCGTGCGGGCACAGGTCCAGTCCATCAGCGCCCTTCCCGTCGCTCCCCCGGCGGCCAAGCTGTTGTCCGGTCCGTTGATGGCTGTCGCGGAGAGTGCCCGCACCCGCACCGGGGCCCTGTTCGTGGTCATCACGGACGAGACCGGTATCCGGCTGGCACACCCGGACGCGGAACGGCTCGGCGAAAAGGTCAGTACCGACCCCTCGGAGGCCCTCGCCGGCAGGGAAGTCACCACGCGCAACACGGGCACGCTGGGACCGTCCGCCGGTGCCAAGGTCCCGGTGTACGCCCCGGACTCCGGAGCGGTGGTGGGTGAGGTGAGCGTGGGGTACTCCACCGAAACGATCAGCCAAAGCCTGGCCCGGGACATCATCCCCATCGCCGCCACGGCCGCCGGGGCGTTGCTGGCCGGGGTGCTGGCCTCGTTCCTGCTGCGGCGGCGGCTCCACCGGCTGACGCTCGGGCTGGAGCCCGAGGAGATCAGCACTCTGGTGCACGACCAGGTGGCCGTGTTGCAGGGAGTCGACGACGGCGTGATCGGCGTTGCGGCCGACGGCAGGGTCAGTGTTTTCAATGCCGCTGCCCAGCGGCTGCTCGACGTTCCCGACCTCGCGGGCAGCACCTGGGCAACCGCGCCGGTGCCAGCACAGCTGAAGGCCCTGACCCGGACCGACGCAGCGGAAGGTGAGGCGGTCGAACTCGTGGCCGGCGGCCGGGTCCTGGTGGCGAGCGCCCGCAAGGCCCTGCATCGCCGCGAGGACCTGGGCTGGGTGGTGATGCTCCGGGACCGGACCGAGCTGCAGCAGCTCACCCGCCAGCTCGACGCCGTCGGCACCATGTCCGCGGCCTTGCGGGCGCAGCGCCACGAGTTCGCCAACCAGTTGCACACGATCGCTGGCTTTATGAGCATCGGCCAGTCCCAGCAGGCCCAGGACTACCTCGCCAAACTGGCCGGCACCGGGCCGCTGGCGTTCCCGGTGGACCAGGCCGAGCTGCTCCAGGATCCCTACCTGCAGGCCTTCCTGGGTGCCAAGGGCGTCGAGGCGGACGAGCGCGGTGTGAGCCTGCGCCTCGGCCCGGAATCAGTGGTCCGCGGCCACGTCACCGAGCCGCAGGACGTCACCACCGTCTTGGGGAATTTGATCGACAACGCCGTGAACGCCGCCGTCGCCGGTTCTGCCGCCGAGCGCTGGGTGGAAGTGGAAGTGCTGGACGAACCGGGCATCAATGGCGGTGCCGGCACACTTCACATTGTGGTCGCGGATTCCGGCGACGGCCTGGGCGCCGGAATGACAGCCGCGGAGGCCGAAGCGGTCTTCGCGGAAGGCTATACGACCTCGGATCGGCCGGCGCGGACGGGTGCCGGGCAAGGCTTGGGGCTGGCGTTGTCCCGGCAGTTCGCGCGCCGCCGCGGCGGAGACGTGCGGTTGCTGGAAGCGGGCTCCCCCGGCGGCCCCGGCGCCGTGTTCGTCGCCACCCTGCCCGGAACCACCGAACCGGGGCCAACGCTGCCGGGAAACACTGAACTGGGAGCCACTGAACCGGGAACCACTGAACCGGGATCCACTGAGGCACGCGGAGAGGACAACGATGTCTGAGGATTTGAGGGTGCTGATTGTCGATGATGATTTCCACGTCGCCAAGCTGCATGCCGCCTACGTGGATTCGGTGGCCGGGTTCCTGGCGCTGCCGCCGGCCGGTTCGGCGTCGCTGGCGCTGCAGGCCATCCACAGCCTGCGCCCGGACCTGGTGCTGCTGGATGTCTACCTGCCGGACGCGTCGGGCCTGGACCTGCTGCACCAACTGGACGTGGACACCGTGATCCTCAGCGCGGCCTCGGACACGGCCTCTCTGCGCCTCGCGTTCCGCCGCGGGGCACTGGGCTACCTGCTCAAGCCCTTCACCGCCGAAGCCCTCTCCCAGCAGCTGCGCTCCTATGCACGCTACCGACGGATCCTGGCGCAGCCGGGATCCGTCAACCAGGAGACGGTGGAACGCGCCAAGCGCGCCCTGATCCCGGGCGACGTCGTCGCTTCCGCGCGGCCCCGCTCGGCCACCGAGGCCGCGGTGCTCGAATCCCTGGTTCCCGGGGAGCAGTATTCGGCCGCCGACGTCGCCGCCCGTGTAGGCGTGTCCCGGGCCACCGCCCAGCGGTATCTGTCCGCGCTGGCGGACGACGGCGCCGTCGACATCCAGCTGCGCTACGGCACCACCGGGCGGCCCGAGCACCGCTACGGGATCCCGGCCGGAACGGGCCGCTAGGCGCCGTCGGTCCGCTTCTGGGCCGCCGCCTGCTCCGCCTGCACGGCCCGGTGGATGTTCCCGTGGATCATCTCCGCGCCGATGCGCTCGATCACGCCGTCGCGCTCCAGGACCGCCCGAACCGCGGGCTTGAGCCGGGTCAGGCGCAGGTTGACGTCCGACTCGCGGGCGAGGCGCGCGATGTCCGCCATCTTTGCTGCCCCTTGGGAGTCGACGAAGTTGATCCCGCCGCAGTCGAGCACAATCCCGGTGAGCCCCGGCGTGGACTGGATGACCTCGCGCAGACGGTCCTCCAGTGCGTCGGCGGTGGCGAAGAAGAGGCCGCCGTCGAAGCGGATCACGGCGATGCCGGGAACGGTCTCGTCGCCGGGGTGCTCACCGGTTTCCCGGAAGACCTGGGTGCCCGGCTCGCGGCCGAGGGACGGCATCTGCGGGTGGGTGGCCACCCGGACGAGCCAGACGAGCGAGAGGCCGATCCCGATCACGACTCCGGCGAGCACGCCGAAGATGAGGGTGCCGACGATCGCGGCGACCGCAATCCAGAAGTCGAACCTCTGCACCCGGGCAAGCCGCCGCAGCTCGGGCACGTTCATCATGCCCATGACCACGGCCTCGATGATCAGCGCCGCCAGCACAGGCTTCGGCAGGATCGAGAACAGCGGCGCCAGGAAGAGCAGGGTCAACAGGACTGTGACCCCCGAAGTGAGGGAGGCAAGGCCGGTCTTCGCCCCGGAGTGGTCGTTCAGCGAACTCGCTGACAGGCTCGTTGAGACAGGCATCCCCTTGAAGAGTCCTGCGGTGATGTTGGCCAGTGACTGGGCAACCGATTCCTGGTTGATGTCGATCTGGTAGCGGTGCTTGGCAGCGAAGGCCCTCGCGTCCCCGGCGGTCTGGGAGAAGCCGATCAGGACCAGCGCCACTGCCGCGAGGGCCACGGTGCCCACGTGGTCCCACATCAGCTGCCCGTCCGGGACCTGAAGCGAGGGCAGCCCGCTGGGCACTTCGCCCACCAGTGCCACCCCTTTGGCCCCGAGATCGAACAGCGCTGAAGCCAGCAAACCGCCCACCACCAGGACCAGGGCGCCGGGGACCGAAGGCGCGATGGCTTTCAGTCCGAAGACGACGGCCAGCGCGACGGCGCCCACCACCACCGTGGTCGGCTGCGCCTCGCCCAGGGTGCCCAGCCAGGACCGCAGTTCCTGGATCGGGTTGGAGCCGGTGACCTCGGTCCCGGTGAGCTTGGGAAGCTCCCCGATGACGACGTCGATCGCCGCGCCGAAAAGGAAGCCGGTGACCACGGCCTTCGAGAGAAACTGCGCAATCCAGCCCATCTTGAAAACGGCAAGAAGCAGGAACAGGATTCCGGAGGCAAGGGTGATTCCGGCAACGAAGGAGGCGACATCCTGGTCGCCGGTGATGCCTGCCGCGAGCACGGCACTCGCGGCCACAGCCGCCAGGCCCGAGCTCGGCCCCATCGAGATCTGCCGGCACGTGCCGAAGATCGCGTATACGATGGCGCCGGCGGCGGCCGCATACAGGCCGTTCTGCAGCGGGATCCCCGCAATTCCTGCGTATCCCAGATTCTTCGGAACGATCAGGGCCGCGACCGTGACGCCGGCAATCAGGTCGCTGCGCAGCCACGTGCGGTCATAGGAGCGGAACTGGCCGATGAGGGGAACCTGGGTCGGGCCCCTGCCTTGCGCCCTCTTCATGCGCCAGTCATACCCCACGTCCGGCCGTTTCGCCAGAGTCCCGGCGGCCCCCTGAGAGGGTTTCTACCGGGCGCTCTTCTGGGCGACGAGTTCGACCTAGCCGAGGGCCTGTTCCCAGGGGGCCACTGCCCTGGCTAGAGCTCCTGGCGGTAAACGAGCAGTTTGATGTCCGTGCCCGGCACCAGCCAGTCGCGCTCCGGCGCCCGCAGGAAGCCGGTCTTCCTGTAGAGGCCGTGGGCACTTTCCCAGCTCTCACCCGTGGTGAGGGCCACGGCGTGGATTTTGGGCAGGGACCTGGCGTGGTCGATGATGGCCTGGACCATGGCTTTGCCGGCACCGCTGCGCTGGACGGACGGGTCCACCACGAGCATGCGGAACTCGAGCTCGTCGCTTTGGGCGATGTCCGCGTAGGGCTCGCCCTCGACCGCCAGCGTCACCGAGCCCAGGATCCGGCCGTCCCGTTCCGCGACCCAGACCGTCGCGTCCGCCGCACGCTGTTCGACGTTCTGGATCTGCCGCATGTACGGATGGTCAGCGCTCTCAAAGTAGCCCGCCGCCAGGTAGGCGTCCCGGGTGATGCGCGCTATGGCGTCGTAGTCGGCCGGAACGGCGGGGCGAATGAGGATCTGCGAAGGCACCTGTCAATGGTACGGGCGGTTGACCCGGGTCTGGGCCGGAAGGGCCGTTTCCGTGACTGAACTATCAATCAGGGTATGGGCACTCAGGCCAGGAGCCGGCCTGGGAAGCGAGGTTAGAGGGGGAACTTGCCGGAGAGTTCCAGCGGTCCGGCGCACGTCCATGCCGCCAGGCGCTCGTCGTCGGAAGGGCCGCCGGCCAGGGGGCTGGTGAGCCTCGGCCGGCGCACCCAGCAGCCTGCCTCCTCGGCGATCAAGGCCCCGGCCGCGAAGTCGTGTTCGTTGAGCCCCCGCTCACCGTAGGCGTCAAGGGTGCCGTCCGCCACGAGGCACAAATCCAGCGCCGCCGAGCCCAGCCGGCGCATGTCGGCGAAGCCGTCCAACAGGGCGCCCAGGCCGGCGGCCTCTTCCGCCCGCACGTCGGGATCGTAGCTGAGGCCTGTGGCCAGGATCTGGCCGGCCCGTCCGGGGACCGGGCCGTACAGGGCGGTCAGCCGGCCCTGTTCCTGGAGCCAGGCCCCCTCGCCGCGGGACGCGTAGTAGGTGCGCCCCAGCGCCGGTGCGCTGACGACGCCGGCCAGCCAGACGCCGTCGGGGTCCGCCACCGCCACGGAGGTGGCGTAGTAGACGATGTTGCGGATGAAATTGGTGGTGCCGTCGAGCGGGTCGATGGACCAGCGGTAGCCGCTGGGCTCCGCCGGCACGACGGTGCCGCCCTCCTCCCCCGTGGTGATGTCCTGCGGCCGGGCGGCGGTGATGACGTCCCGGACGGCGGCTTCGGCGGCGAGGTCAAAGGCCGTCACCCAGTCTCCTGAGTCGCCCTTGTTGCTGACGTCCAGGGCGGCGGTTTCGCGGGTGGCCAGGACGGCGGCTCCCGCCGCCGCGGCCGATTTGGCCAGTTCCAGCAACGCCGGAATGCCGGGTGCGGACTCGGGAGGGACGCCCGGGTGGGCGCTCATTCGGCCGCCGCAGCATCGACGCCGAGGGCCTCGCCGTCATCGTCCGAGTCCTGGATGCTGTCCGCGCCGTCCGCAGCGCCGTCCGCGCCGGCCGCAACGCTGCCGGCCGGCCCGTTCGTTAGCAGCGCCCGGAAGCCGTCCTCATCCAGGACCGGGACGCCGAGCTGTTCGGCCTTGTCCAGTTTGGTGCCGGCGTTCTCGCCCGCCACCACGTAGCTGGTGTTCTTCGAGACCGAACCGGCCGCCTTGCCGCCGCGGATCAGGATGGCTTCCTTGGCCTCGTCGCGGCTGAAGCCCTCGAGGCTTCCGGTGACCACCACGGTCAGCCCCTCCAGGGTTCTGGGCGTGGACTCGTCCCGTTCGTCGGCCATCCGGACGCCGGCGTCCGCCCAGCGGTCCACGATGTCGCGGTGCCAGTCCTCGGCGAACCATTCAGTCAGAGCCTGGGCGATGACCGGACCCACGCCGTCGACGCTGGCGAGTTCCTCCTCGGAGGCCCCGCGGATGGCGTCCATGTTGCCGAACGCGGTGGCGAGGGCACGCGAGGCCCGGGGACCGACGTGCCGGATGGACAGGGCCACGAGGACCCGCCACAGCGGCTGGGACTTCGCTTTCTCCAGTTCCCGGAAGAGCTTGTCGGTGGTGGCCGTGGGCTTGGAGGGGGTCTTGGTGGTGGCTTTGGTGTAGAAGTAGGGCACCAGTTCGAATTCCCCCGTGCCCACGCCCTTGGAGCGCTTCTCGCGGCGGACGCGGACGTCGGCGAGCTGCTCCGGAGTGAGGTCGAACAGTGTCGCCTCGGTGGTCAGCGGCGGCGTTGCGGGCTCGGCGGGCTGGGTCAGTGCGATGGCGGCTTCCCAGCCGAGGGCCTCGATGTCGAAGGCGCCGCGGCCGGCGAGGTGGAAGACGCGTTCGCGCAGCTGCGCCGGGCAGGACCGGGAGTTGGGGCAGCGGATGTCCACGTCCCCTTCCTTCCCGGGGGCCAACGGCGTGCCGCAGGCGGGGCATTCCGTGGGCATGACGAAGTCGCGGACGGGCGGGTCCTGGGCGTCACGGAGCGCCAGGACCGGGCCCACAATTTCCGGAATCACGTCTCCGGCCTTCCGCAACACCACGATGTCGCCGATCTTCACGCCCTTGGCCTTGACCACTTCCTGGTTGTGCAGGGTGGCCATTTCCACGGTGGAGCCGGCAACCTTGACCGGTTCCATCACGCCGTACGGGGTGACCCGGCCGGTGCGGCCGACGTTGACGGCGATGTCGAGCAGCTTGGTGTGGACCTCTTCAGGCGGGTACTTGTAGGCCACGGCCCAGCGCGGCACCCGGGTGGTGTAGCCCAGGGCCCGCTGTGTGGCGAAGTCGTCCACCTTGATCACAATGCCGTCGATCTCGTGGGTGAGGCTGTGCCGCTGGTCGCCGTAGCGTTTGATGAAGTCCAGGACGTCGGCCAGTCCGGCGAGGACCTCGAAGTAGGGGCTCGTGGGCAGTCCCCACTCGCCGAGCTTGCGGTAGGTCTCCGACTGGCTGGCAGTTTCGAGTCCCTCGCGGACGCCGATGCCGTGGACGTACATCCGCAGCGGACGCTTGGCGGTTTCGGCGGGGTCCTTCTGCCGCAGCGAACCGGCGGCGGCGTTGCGCGGGTTGGCCAGCGGCGCTTTGCCGGCCTCGATCAGGGCCTCGTTAAATTCGGCGAAGGCCTGGGACGGGATGAAGACTTCGCCGCGGACTTCCATCTCCGCCGGGAAGCCGGTGCCGCTGAGCTGCTGCGGGATCTCCTTGATGGTCAGGACGTTGTGCGTGATGTCCTCGCCGGTGGTGCCGTCGCCGCGGGTGGCGGCCCGGACCAGCGCCCCGTCGCGGTAGAGCAGGTTGACGGCCAGGCCGTCGATCTTCAGTTCGGTGAGCCACGACGGCGGGTTGCCGCCGTTGCCGAGCTTGGCGACGCCTGCCTCGGCCTTCACCATCCAGGCCTCAAGCTCCCCGAGCGAGAAGACATCTTCCAGGCTGTACATGCGCTGCAGGTGTTGGACGGCGGTAAACGCCGCCGACACCTCGCCGCCGACTTCCTGCGTGGGCGAATCGTTTGCCACCAGTTCCGGATGCATGGCTTCGATGGTTTCCAGCCGCCGGTAGAGCTCGTCGAACTCGGCGTCGGAGATGATCGGAGCGTCCTCCTGGTAGTACGCAAAGCGGTGTTTGCGAACCTCTTCGACAAGGTCCTCATACTCCGCGCGGACGTCCCCGGACGGGACCTGCTCCCCGTCTGGACGTTGAGGATCCGTGGCGTGCCCGGGGGCTTCTTCGGCTGCTTTTTCGGTCTCTGCTGCGGTCTTCCCTGTGCTCACAGACCTATCCTGCCCTAGATCCACGACATTGTCCGGTCCAGCGTCCGGGTTCGGGGCCGGTCAGGCGGGCGCATCCTCGCTGGCAGTCCGGGCGTCGACAACGATCGCCGTGATGTTGTCCCGGCCGCCACTGCGCAACGCCGCCTGGATCAGTTCGTCCACGGCCGCCTGAGGGTCCGCCTCGGCCGCAAGGATGCCGGCTATCTGCTCATCGCTCAGTTCCCCGTTGAGACCGTCGGAGCAGACCAGGATCCTGTCGCCGTCCTCCAGGGGAAGCAGCCAGTAATCGGCCTCGGAGTCGTCTCCGGTTCCCAATGCTCGCGTCACGACGTGCCTGCGCGGATACACAGCAGCCTCGGCTTCGCTGATCTGGCCGGTGTCAAGGAGTTCCTGTACCTCGGAATGGTCCACGCTGATCTGGGCGAGCTGGCCGTGGCTGTACCGGTAGGTGCGTGAATCACCGATGTTGAGGACCAGCCAGTACGGAACGTTCAGCTGTTCCACCACGACGACGCCCGACAGGGTGGTTCCGGCGCGGGATCCGGTGGCGTGACGGATGCCCGCGTCAGCCATGAGCAGGTACTCCTGGAGGATGTCCGCCGTCGCGTCCCGGCTGCCGGTCTTGAACTGTGGCAGCTCGGCCAGGGTGCGCACGCAGATGCCGCTGGCAACTTCGCCCGCCTCGTGCCCGCCCATGCCATCCGCCACGGCGAAGACGGGGTCTGCGGCAATGAAGGAATCCTCGTTCGCCTCGCGGCGCAGTCCCCGGTCCGTGCCGTACCCGCAGCGCAGGCGAGGTCCCCGTTTCCCGTCCGACGGCGGGAAGGGGGCGTCTGGCGTTGGGTTCATGGCGGTCCTCAATAAAGTGGTGCGCGGCTGCAGTGGTGCGCGAGGGTTCACGGCGGTCACAAACCCGGCAGATAGGCAACTGCCGGTCCGACTATTGCATATGCGCCGCACAACTGAGAAGCCCGCCACGGTCTACCGCCGGGCTGATCTGCAGCTCAGTCCAGGATCAGGCCCCGGCCGCTGCCGGGCTGCAGCTGCACCGGGTGGATTTCACCGAACCCGCGGACGTCCTGGGCCGGGCGCGGCACCAGGACGAAGCGTTCGTCCGGCTCCAGCGCGGCCGCGGTCATCGAATCCACCAGCACGGTTCCCGGGTCCGCGAGGGCCGTCAGGCGGGCGGCGAGGTTGACGGTGGGTCCGTAGATGTCGCCGAGGCGGGAGAGGATGCGGCCCCAGACCATGGCCACGCGGGCTTGGGGCAGGATTTCGTCCTCGGTGAAGGCGCGGCACAGGGCCAGGGAAATCTCGGCGCCGGCCGCGGGGGTCTCGGCAATGTAGAGGACTTCGTCGCCGACGGTCTTGACCAGCCGGCCGCCGCCGACGGAGATGATTTCGGCGCATTTGTTCTCGAAGCGCTGCACCAGCTGGGCGAGGGTTTTCTCGTTCATCCGGCGGGACAGGCTGGTGTAGGACACGAGGTCGGCGAAGCCAACGGCCCGGGCCAACGGCAGCGGCGAATCGTCCTCGTCGCCTTCGCGGCCCTCTTCGCTGGACTGCAGTCCGGCCTCGGCCCGGACGGCCAGGCGCTGCACACCGGCGTTGAGCTGCCGGCGCCAGGAATAGACGAGCATTTCCTCGAGGGCGTCAATGAGGCTCGGCAGCTCGCTGACGAGCCGCTTGCGCGCGACGGCGTCCGGCACGCCGTGTTCCTGGACCATGTCCTCCACCAGGGCCTCGATCTGCCACACGACCATCCGGTCGGTCATCTGGCCGATGGCGCGGGTGATGGATATGGCGGCTTCCTCGGTGAGCTTGCCGTCACGCACCAGGTCCACGATGGTGGACAGAGCGGACTGGTCGCGCTCGGTGAAGGCAACATCTTCATCCCCGAGGTTGGGAAAGCCGAGGGCGCGCCAGAGTTTCCGGGCAGAGAGCAGCGAGAGTCCGGCGCCGGCGGCGATTTCACGGCGCCTGAGTTTACGTTCGCCGCCCAGCAGCCGGGCTTCGAGGGCCTTGGCCGCGAGCCGTTCGGCGGACATCGTTCCAGTGTGCGGGGCGGCAGGTTCCGGAGCCGCAGGTTCCGGGTCAGGTTCGAGTTCGGCGGGTTCGAATTCGGGTGCGGGCTCGGCGGCGGGTTCGATGGGCGCGCCGGCTTCAGGGTCGAAGGCGGACCCGGTACCGCCGTCGGGCGCAACCGGGCCGGCGATGTCCTCGGGGTCCCGGGGCAAATCCGGGGCGGCGAGGTCGATGTCCTGGTGGACGTTCTCAGCGTTCATCTCTTCCACCTTCTCTCGTCTCCCACGGCCAGGCCTCGCCCGGGTTGTAGGTCATGCCATCGGCTCTGAACACCTCGTCCCTGGGGAGATCGCCGATGGCGTCCAGCATGAAGTTACGGAATGTCGCGACCTCCGGGACATCGGGAACCACCATTCCAACGGGGTACCCGGTCTCCAAGGATATATTCCCGGAGCGCAATAGGCGCTGCAACAACGATTGCTCAATGGCCACGTGGCGGACGGCGGCGAGCGGGACCTGTTCATCGCGCCGCCGTAACATGCCGTAGCGGGTAACTAAGCGCTGGCTGGTCAGGACGTAGCGGGTGGCGTGCCACGCAATGACCCGCGGGAGGCAATAGCCCAGCAGCACCCACGCCGCCAGCGCCAGGCACACGGCGACCAGCCAGGGCGTCCATTCCTTGGGGATGAGGGGGATGAGCCGCGCTGGACCGCCCTTAAGGACCCAGGCGCAGGCGTAGGCGGCCAACGCCGGAACAACAATGAACATCAGCGCCGGGACAATGAGCATCCTGGGCTGGGGCCGGGTCACCACAATCACTTGCTCTCCCGGCAGGAGCACTCTACGCATAACCGCTTTCTGCTCCGCCGTCGCCCTGCCCGCCGCTCCCGGCCGGGGTCCACGGCCTCAGGTGCACGACGTCGCCGGCGGTCACCACATGTTCATGGCCCGAGGCGTCGACCACCAGGAGCGAACCGTATTCGTCCAGGCGGGTGGCGTGGCCAATGATCTCGTGGTCTCCGGGGAGCTGGGCACGGACCTGCTTGCCGAGGGTCGTTAGCAGGTGTTCCACCCTCTTGTGCAGTGACGGGCCGCCGGCCATGCCGGCAGTGGGGTCGCCGTCGGCGTTGCAGAAACTCCGGTAGAGGGTGGCGAAGCGGGACAGATAGCTCTTCAGGAGTTCCGTCCGGTCCACGGTGTCCGGATTTTCCAGCAACACGGACGTTGCGGTGGGGACTGGAAGTTCGGGCTCGGTCAGGGTGACGTTCAGGCCGGTGCCGAGAATGACCGGCGGCGTGCCGGCGCCGCCGAGCGGGCCGAGCTGGGCCAGGATGCCTGCAATCTTCCGGCCCCGCACCAGGACGTCGTTGGGCCATTTGAGTTCCGCCGGAAGGCCAGCCGTTTCCGTCAGGGCCTCACGCAAGGCGAGGGCGGCCAGGAGGGAGAGCCAGGAGTAGCGGTGGGTCGGCAGCGGGCGGCCGGACGCGTTGACCGGTCGGAGCACGAGCGAGACGGAGACGGAGCTGCGGGCCGGCGCCTCCCAGTGGCGGTCGAGCCGGCCGCGCGCGGCGCTTTGGTACTCGGCGGTCAGCACCGACAGATCCGGCCAGGCCGCGGGATCCTCGGTCACACCGTGGAGTAGATCGGCATTGGTGGAGCCGGTGGACTCGACCACCGTCAGGCGCGGAATTCCGTTGGCGGACAGGAACGCCGCATCGCTGAGGGCACTCAGGTCCAGGGGCGGACGGTCCGGGGTTTCCTGCACGGCTTCCATGCTTGAATCCTACCGAGGAAAGCGCACCGAGGCTCCCGCCCCTGTTGACTCAAATACCTCCGCGGAAACTCCCACCTTTGGCCGGCATGTCCGGCGGGTCGGCCGGACACGCCGGGGATTTTCGGCGTCCGATCCTCAAACGAGGGGAATTTCCGCAGGGCAGGCGGCCGAAAAACACTCAGCAAGTTCAGAGGAAGATGTCCGCGACCAGCTGGTCCTCCGGCGCGCCGAGGCTGTACGGGCTGAAGTCCCTCACCCCTGCCGCTGCGAGAACTTCTTCGTCCGTGTAGAAGTTTCCGCTCCGGTTGCCGTGCGCGGGGACCACATTGCTGCCGGTCAGCACGGCGTGGGCGGCGTCGGCCATGATTTCGGGGCTGCGGGCGCCCTTGACGATCATGTCGCCGCCGGGCATGTTGCGGATCGCCGCGGTGTCGATCAAGGTACATGGCCAGAGCGAGTTCACGGTGACGGCGTCGGCCTTGAGCTCCTCGGCCAGCCCCAGCGTGGTCAGGCTCATGCCGTATTTGGCCATGGTGTAGGCCAGGTGCAGGCCGGCCCACTTGGGGTCCAGGTTCAAGGGCGGGGAGAGCGTCAGGATGTGCCCGGCCTCGGATGCCCGCAGGGCCGGCAGCGCCATCTTCGAGAGCAGGAAGGTGCCCCTGACGTTGATGTCCTGCATGAGGTCGTAGCGCTTCATGTCCACGTCGTCGGTCGTGGAGAGGTCGATCGCCGAGGCGTTGTTTATGACGACGTCGATCCCGCCAAAGCGGTCCACGGCGGCGCCAACAGCGCCCGCGACGTCGGCGTCGTTGCGCACGTCGCCGACCAGCGGCAGCGCCTGGCCGCCGGCGGCCTCGATCTGTTCGGCGGCCGTATAGACGGTGCCCTCCAGCCTGGCGTGCGGCTGGCCGGTCTTGGCCATCAGGACGATGTTGGCGCCGTCCCGGGCTGCGCGGAGCGCGATGGCCAGGCCGATGCCGCGGCTGCCACCGGAGATGAGGACGGTGCGGCCCTGGAGGGAACCGGCGGCCTGGTACGGCCCTGCGGCGGTGCCCGAAGCATCATTGCTTGAAGTCATGCCCACACTCTAGCGGACCGTTGTTACTGGTGAGTAACAAGAACTCCCGGCATTCCTGCCCGGTTGCTTCCCGCGTAAGGGCAAAGAAGCCCTGCCGTCCCCTGGAAATCCGGGGGCTGACTCCGGGCTGTCCGGCAGCAACCGGGAAGGAGCGCCGCGTTCGGGCTCGGCCGAGTTGTCCGCGGACATCTTTAGCGGGCACGGCGGGAGATGGAGCGAAAATTGTAGGTTTTCTACAGCGGCGTGGGCCGATGGCGTCACTAGACTTGCCATCGAGGCCTTGCTTTTGTGCATTCCAACTAAAGCGCCACACGGACCAGGGCCAGCGAGCTACAGCGACCGAACGACCAGCGACAGAGCCGGAGACACTTGATGAGCCACGATCTGACCACGACTGCGGGAAAGATTGCAGATTTCCGCGACCGCCAGGCCGGTGCCGAGCAGCCCTCCGGTCCGGAAGCGATCGCCAAGCAGCACGCGCGCGGCAAGAACACCGCCCGCGAGCGCATCGACCTGTTGCTGGACGCCGGTTCCTTCGTCGAATTCGACGCGCTGGCTGTGCACCGCTCCACCGCGTTCGGCATGGAAAAGAAGAAGCCGCTGGGCGACGGGCTCGTCTCCGGCTACGGCACGGTGGACGGCCGCCCGGTCGCGGTCTACAGCCAGGACTTCTCCGTCTACGGCGGCTCACTCAGCCAGGTCAACGGCGAAAAAATCGTCAAGGTCCAGGAATTCGCGCTGCGCAACGGCTGCCCCGTGGTCGGCATCCTCGACGGCGGCGGTGCCCGCATCCAGGAGGGCGTCGCCTCCCTGGCCATGTTCGCGGACATCTTCCGCAACAACGTCCACGCCTCCGGCGTCGTCCCGCAGATCTCCCTCATCATGGGCCCCTCCGCCGGCGGCGCGGCCTACTCCCCCGCCCTGACCGACTACGTGGTCATGGTGGACAAGACCTCCCACATGTTCATCACCGGCCCGGATGTCATCAAGACCGTCACCGGCGAAGACGTGGACATGGAAACCCTCGGCGGCGCCCGCCAGCACAACGCCAACACCGGCACCTCGACGTACCTGGCCTCCGACGAGGCCGACGCGGTCGAGTTCGTCCGCGAACTGCTGGACTTCCTGCCCTCCAACAACCTCGCCGAGGCCCCGGTGCTGGAGCACCAGCAGGAGCTTGAGGTCGACGACGACGACCTCGCCCTGGACGCGCTGGTCCCGGACTCGGCCAACCAGCCGTACGACATGCGCAAGGTCATCGAGCAGATTGTCGACGACGCGCACTTCCTGGAGATGCAGTCCCTCTACGCCCCGAACGTGATCATCGGCTACGGCCGGGTGGAGGGGCACACGGTGGGCATCGTGGCCAACCAGCCCATGCAGTTCGCCGGCACTTTGGACATCGCTGCATCGGAAAAGGCCGCACGCTTCGTCCGGCACTGCGATGCCTTCAACATCCCCATCATCACGCTCGTGGACGTCCCGGGCTTCCTGCCCGGCAAGGACCAGGAGTTCCAGGGCATCATCCGCCGCGGTGCGAAGCTGCTCTACGCCTACGCCGAGGCCACGGTGCCCAAGCTGACCGTCATCACCCGCAAGGCCTACGGCGGGGCCTACATCGTGATGGGCTCCAAGAAGCTCGGCGCGGACCTCAACCTCGCCTGGCCCACCGCCCAGATCGGCGTCATGGGCGCCCAGGGCGCCGTGAACATCCTGTACCGCCGCGAACTCGCCGCGGTGGCAGAGAACGGCGGCGACGTCGAGGCCAAGCGCGCCGAGGTCATCCGCCAGTACGAGGAAGAGCTGCTCAACCCGTACCAGGCCGCCCAGCTCGGCTACGTGGACGCCGTCATCGCACCGTCCGAGACACGGGTCCAGATCATCAAGGGCCTGCGCGCCCTCCGGGACAAGCGGGCCGCCCTGCCCGCCAAGAAGCACGGGAACATCCCGCTGTGATCCCCACCGACCCCCTCGAACCAGCCACCGGGCCGGAGACCCCGCCCGAGGTTCTGTTCTCGGTTGCCAAGGGCGAGCCGACGCCGGAAGAGCTGGCGGCACTAACCGCCGTCGTGCTGTCCCTGGGGCAGGCCGAGCGGGCCGCACCGGAAAGCCCCGGCGTCCGACACTGGGTCCGCCGGCAGCAGCTTCGGCTGGCGCCCAGGCCCGGTCCGGAAGCCTGGCGCCGCAGCCTCGGCTGAGCGGGCCCTGCTGGGCGGCCAGCCGGTTCCTGAACCGGGCCCGGAAAAAAGTTCAGTAACTCTTTCATAACCACCGCGGCCCGGCTAGTCTCGTCGGGTGACTACCGAAATCATCGCCTCAGACAACACCGCCCCCGCGCGCCAGCAGACCGCC
The DNA here is from genome assembly GCF_900102785.1 of Arthrobacter sp. ok362. Lineage (GTDB taxonomy): Bacteria > Actinomycetota > Actinomycetes > Actinomycetales > Micrococcaceae > Arthrobacter. Next base: position 273,603 of record NZ_FNGC01000001.1, on the reverse strand, counting down.
ATTGATGCTGTCGCCGACGCCTATACGGACACCCTCATCCGGCTTAACCCGAGCTTCGCCACCGAGCTCGGCCTGCCGGGGCACGAGACCGAGTACCAGGACTTCTCCCCCTCCGGCCACGAGGAATTCGCGGCCGCCGCGCGCGAGGCACTCGCAGCGCTGGACGGGCTGGAGCCGGTTGACGACGTCGACGCCGTCACGCTCGACGCCATGCACGAGCGGCTGGGCCTGCAGCTGGAGATCCACGAATCGGGCTGGGACACGGCCGATCTGAACAACATCGCGTCCCCGTCCCAGGACATCCGCGCGATCTTTGACCTCATGCCGACGGATACCGCCGGGCAGTGGGATCACATCGCAGGCCGGGCCCACAATGTCCCCGCGGCGATCGACGGGTACATCGAGTCGCTGCGTTCGGCGATGCAGGAGGGCAAGGTGGCCGCGGCCCGCCAGGTGTCGATCGTGATCGAGCAGGCCACCAAGCACGCCGCGGACGACGGCTTCTTCGCGAAGCTCGCCGCCGGCGCCAAGACCGCGGATGGCCCGCTCCCGGCGGAACTGCAGTCCAGGCTCGACGCCGGCACGGCAGCTGCCCGGGTGGCGTACTCCCGGCTCGCAGGGTTCCTCGAGTCCGAGCTCCTGCCCGTCGCCCCGGCCAAGGACGCCGTGGGCCGCGAGCGCTACGCCCTGGCATCCCGGGACTTCCTCGGCGCCACCGTGGACCTGGAGGAGACCTACGCGTGGGGCGTCCAGGAGCTCGACCGCCTCATCGCCGAACAGGAGCGCGTGGCCGGGGAAATCCGGCCCGGCGCCACGGTCGAGGAAGCCAAGGAGATCCTGAACAACGATCCCGCCCGCCAGCTCAAAGGCACCGACGCCCTCCAGGCCTGGATGCAGGAACTCTCCGACAAAGCCGTTGCGGAGCTCGCCGGCGTCCACTTCGAGATCCCGGACGTCATGAAAACGCTGGAGTGCCGGATCGCGCCCACCGATGAAGGCGGCATCTACTACACAGGCCCCTCGGCGGACTTCAGCCGCCCCGGCCGGATGTGGTGGTCCGTGCCGGCCGGCGAGGACACCTTCACCACCTGGGCCGAAACCACCACCGTGTATCACGAGGGCGTACCCGGCCACCACCTCCAGGTCGCCACGGCCACCTACCGCCGCGAGCTGCTGAACAAGTGGCGTCGCAGTGTGTGCTGGACCTCGGGGCACGGGGAAGGCTGGGCGCTCTATGCGGAGAGGCTCATGCAGGAACTCGGCTACCTCAGCGATCCGGGCGACCACATGGGCATGCTGGACATGCAGCGCATGCGTGCGGCCCGCGTGGTGTTCGACATCGGCGTGCACCTGGAGCTTGAGGTCCCGGAGCGCTGGGGCAGCGGCATCTGGACAGCGGACAAGGGCTTTGACTTCCTCCGCGCCAACCTGCCGATCAGCGAGGGACAGCTGAAGTTCGAGTTCACCCGCTACCTGGGCTGGCCGGGACAGGCACCGTCCTACAAGGTGGGCCAGCGGCTCTGGGAACAGATCCGGGCAGAGCTGGAATCCCGCCCCGGTTTCGACCTTAAGGCTTTCCACACGAAGGCCCTGAACATCGGCTCGGTGGGCCTCGACACCCTCAAGCGCGCGCTGCTGGGGTAGTCCCCACCGTCCCCCTAACCTCGCAACTCCCCACCGGCTCCCAGCCTTCACAAGCTCAGGCCGGGTCCCCCGCCGGCGTGGGCCCACGGTCAGGGAACCCGGACGGCGTGGGCCCAGCGGGGCCATCGGCGTGAGCGCAGTTCGCGGCAGTGTTTCCCAAAAACACTGCCGCGAGCTGTCAACTCGCGTGATTGGGGCCAGCCCAAGCGAGACAATCGCCACATTCTGCCTGGGAATAACTTCACAATTGGGCTGTCTTTCGGCGGAATTCCCGGGATTTAGCCGTCGAGGCAAAGATACCGCCGCGTAACATTTCTCAACATCCGTTGGTCATGCTATTGGTAACGGTCCTAGCGTGTTCCGGTGACCACTCAGACAAGCACCCCCGCACCTGCTGGAAAGACCGGGTTCCTGCTGCCCAAATGGGCCGGCTCGTTCGGCTTCCAGATCATCGCCGCCCTGATCGTCGGCCTGGGCCTTGGCCTGCTGGCCAAGTACACCGGCAGCACCAAGGCAAACCCCAACGCCCTTGGCACCACGCTGCAGACCATCGGCTCGAGCTACGTCTCGCTGCTGCAGACCGCCGTGGTCCCCCTCATCTTCACCGCCGTCGTCAGCTCAATCTCCAACCTGCGCGCCGTGTCCAACGCCGCCCGGCTGGCCTGGAACACGCTGCTCTGGTTCGCGATCACCTCGCTGATTGCCGTGCTGATCGGCATCGGCCTGGGCGTGCTGCTGCAGCCCGGCGCCGGCACCGGCATCAGCCAGGAAGCCGAGTACGCCGGCAAGTCCGGTGACTGGTGGGCCTTCCTTACCGGACTGTTCCCGAAGAACTTCCTGGGCCTCGGCGCGAGCACCACTGTCACCGACGGCGTCGCCACCACCGCCGTGAGCTTCAACGTCCTCCAGATCCTGGTGATCGCGATCGCCGTCGGCATCGCCGCGCTCAAGGTGGGCAAGGCGGCCGAGCCGTTCCTGGCCCTTAACGCGTCCGCCCTCGCCGTCATCCAGAAGGTCCTCTGGTGGATCATCCGGATCGCGCCGCTCGGCACCGTCGGCCTGATCGGCAACGCTGTGGCCGTCTACGGCTGGGACACCATCGGCTCGCTCGGCAAGTTCACCGTGGCAATCTACATCGGCCTGGCGCTTGTGCTGTTCGTGGTCTACCCCGTCCTGGTCCGCAGCCACGGGCTGTCCGTCAGGCAGTACTTCTCCGGCGTGTGGCCGGCCGTGCAGTTGGCCTTCGTCTCGCGCTCCTCGATCGGCACGCTGCCGCTGACCCAGCGCGTTACGGAGCGGAACCTGGGCGTCCCCCGCGCCTACGCCTCGTTCGCGGTGCCGCTGGGCGCGACCACCAAGATGGACGGCTGCGCCGCGATCTACCCGGCTGTGGCGGCGATCTTTGTGGCCCAGTTCTTCGGCATCCAGCTGGACTTCACCCAGTACCTGCTGATCGCGCTGGTATCGGTGCTCGGCTCGGCCGCGACCGCCGGCACCACGGGCGCCGTCGTCATGCTGACGCTGACGCTCTCCACGCTGGGACTGCCGCTGGCCGGCGTCGGCCTCCTGCTGGCCATCGACCCGATCCTGGACATGGGCCGCACCGCCGTCAACGTGGCCGGGCAGGCCCTGATCCCCGCGATCGTGGCCAAGCGCCAGGGCATTCTGGACGAAACGCTGTACAACGCGCCGCGGAACGGCGACCCGTTCAGCGACGACGTCGACACGGCCGCCGTCGATCCGTCCACTGCGTCGGCTCCCGCTGTTGGCCGGGAAGAGCGCGAACTGGCGGACGCGAAGGCGTAAGTACTGAACTCGCGTTTACAGGAGAAGTCCCCGGGAACTCCCGGGGACTTCTCCGGTTTAACCGACGCCTTCAGCCGACGTGGGCTTTAACCGACGTCGGCCCGAATCCATCGGTCCGAATACACGGTGGCCTAGCGGCCGCCGATCACACCCTTTTCGGCAGCCTTGGTGACGGCATCCGCCTCTGCCTGGGTCAGGGTGCCGTCCTTGACGGCCTGGTCCAGCCGGGGCTTCAGCGCTGCGGCGTGCTTGGCCTGCTCGGCGGTGCGCAGCTCGCCCAGGGCAGCGGTGACCTTGGCTTCATCGATGCCGAGCGATTTCGCCAGGGACGCGGCGAGGGCCTTTTCCTTCGCGGCACGGTCCGGTTTCTGACCCTGGGCCGGCGGGGTGGTGGGCTTGTTGGCTTCGCGGAGGGCCTTCAGGGCGTCGGTGACCTTGGCCTCGTCGACGCCCAGCTTGGCCGCGAGTTCCTTGGCGCGGGCGCCGAATTCCGCACCGCCGTGGCCGTGGCGTCCACCGCGCATGCCGTAGCCGTCGGCGGGGTTGCTTCCGGGGGCGCTGGCGCTGGGGGTCGGGGTGGGGCTCGGCGTCGTGGTGGCGGACGCCATCCCGGCGACTCCGAGCCCGGCGCCCAGTGCCACGGCCGCCGCCCCGAGGCCGAGCGCGATTCTGGTTGTGCGTGACATGTGCTGTCTCCTGGATCTGCCGAGTGGTGACGGCGCTTGAAGCTGATGGTTCTTCCGGGGAACTCTGCTCCGCGAGCACCTCCAGTCTGCACCAGCCCCAGCAGAGATGGCTGTTTCCCAGCTTTCACTTTCCTGTGAATCCGGCAGGGATACCGCTGCATGGCACCGGTCGCGCGGGAGGCAAAAGTGGATAGGCTCTGGGCATGCTGATCGTGACATCGAACGACATTCCGGGCCACCGGATCGACGCCGTCTTTGGCGAAGTCATGGGCCTGACCGTCCGCTCCCGGGACCTCACCGCCCAGGTCATGGCAGGCTTCCGTTCCCTGGGCGGCGGTGAGGTGCCGGAAATGACGCGGGCCCTCTACGAGAGCCGGCAGGATGTCATGGCCCGGATGGTGGTCGAGGCCGAACAGCGCGGCGCCAACGCCATCATCGCCATGCGCTTCGACACGTCAGCGATCGGGCCGAATTGGACGGAGACCTGCGCCTACGGTACGGCCGTTTTTGCCATTCCCCTCCCCCACAACGAGCCCGGGGCCACAGGCCAGTCGATCTACCTGACCAATTCCGGCGGGACGGGCGATTCGGGCGGCCTGACCAATTCCGGCGCAGCGACGCCCCAGCTCAACCCCTGAATCCCGACTGACCGGACCCCTGAAAATACTTGCGCAGAGTGCAAACATGCACGTAGTGTAAGCGCGTGCCCTCATCGTCATCTCCTTCCGCCGCCCAGGCTGCCCAATCCGGTGAATCCGGCGAACCCGCCGAGCCCGGCACCGCACCGACCTCACGGCGCGAACTGAGCCGTCGCGAATTAAAAAAGGCCGCCACCCGGCAGGCCATCACGGACGCCGCCATGGACTTGCTCCGCACGCGGGGTCCCGGAAACTTCACGGTGGAGGACATTGCCGAGGCCGCCGGCATATCCCGCCGCACGTTTTTCAACTACTTCGCCAGCACCGAAGTGGTCATTGCCTCGGTGACCCACGGGTTCCTGGACAAGGCACTCCAGCAGTTCCGGCTCCGCCCGGCAGGCGAGCCCATCCTGGAATCTGCGCGGGCGGCGCTGGTTGAACTCGCCGACCCGATGACAGTGGCTCCCATGGCCGAGCTGTACAGCATGGGCCAGGCGAACCCCATGCTCAGCCGGTCCGAGCTGGAAGCCTGGGACCACTGCACCGTTGAGATCATCGACGCCGCCCGTGAGCGCTTCGCCCAGGGCTCCGGCGTCGAGGTCGACGAGCTGTACCTCCGCGCCCTCGCCGGCTCCATCATCTCCTGCGGAAAGGCCGCCATGGATGTTTGGTTCGCCCGGTGCGGCGGCGACCTCAGCCCGGCTTCCCTGTCCATCCTGCGCCAGCTCCTCATCGATTCCATGAGCCTCCTCGGCTCCGGTTTCGCATCACACTCCCCCGCCGCCCCTTCCCCAGATCGGCACTGACATGGCCCTGTTGCTCTACCGTCTCGGCAAGTTCTCCTACCGCCACCGCTGGCTCGTCATCTCCCTCTGGCTCGCCGTCCTGGTGGCCGTTGGCGGCGCAGCAGCGGCCTTTCACGGCACCATGTCCAACAACTTCCAGATCCCCGGCACTGAAACCCAGCAGATGGCGGACAAACTGAAGCGGGACCTGCCCAAGTCCTCCGGCGGCTCGGCCGGCATCGTGTTCGAATCCAAGGACGGCCAGTTCACCCAGGCCGGCAAGGACGCGGTCTCGGCGGCGCTGGCCAAGCTGAAAGCCCTTCCCGACGTTCAAGGCACCGTGGACCCGTTCGCCACCCAGGCCCAGCTGGACAAGGCCGTCGCGGACCTCGCCGCCGGCGAGCGGCAGGCGTCCGCAGGCAAGGCGCAGCTGGACGCGTCGGCCGCCCAGCTGGCCGCGGGCAAGGCCCAGCTGGCTGCGGCCGAGCAGCAGATGACCGCGGCCGGCATGTCCGCCGAGGCCATCGACGCCCAGCTCGGCCAGCAGAAGGCCGCCCTCGCCGCCGGCCAGGAAAAGCTCGACGCCGGAACCAAAGAACTCGAGGCCGGTGCGGCCAAACTCGCGCTCGCCAAACGCCAGTTTGAGGCCTCGCAGGGCATGCGGTTCGTTTCCGAGGACGGCACGGCGGCGATCGCCCAGGTGCAGTTCAAGACCTCGATCAACGGGCTGGCCCCCGCTGTGCGCCAACAGGTCCAGGACATCGCCCACGGAGTCTCCTCTGCCGGCGTGACCGCCCTGGCCAGCAAGGAAATCACCGAGGACGTCTCGGAGCTGTTCGGCATCTCCGAGATCCTCGGCATCGCCATCGCGGCCCTGGTGCTCATCGTCATGCTGGGAACGCTCATCGCCGCAGGGCTCCCCCTGCTGATGGCTCTCGTCGGCGTGGCAGTGGGCGTCGGCGGCACCTTCGCGCTCAGCGGCGCCATCGACATGAGTTCCATCTCCCCGATGCTGGCGCTCATGCTGGGCCTCGCCGTTGGCATCGATTACTCGCTCTTCATCGTCAACCGGCACCGCGGCCAGCTCCTGGCCGGCATGGACGGGGAGGAATCCGTCGCCCTCGCCACCGGCACCTCCGGCAACGCCGTGCTGTTCGCGGGCCTGACCGTCATCATCGCCCTCGCGGCCCTCGTCATTCCGGGCCTGCCCTTCCTGGCCGTCATGGGCCTGTCCGCCGCCGCAACGGTGGCAGTCGCCGTCGTCGTTGCCCTGACCCTCACGCCCGCCGTGCTGTCCCTCATCGCTCCCCGGCTCATTTCCCGCCGCGCGTGGGCCAAGGCGGAGAAGCACAACGCCGCCCCGGGCCACGAGAGGGAGGACCGCGCCCGCGACGAACGCCGCAGCACCCGCGGCTGGGGCGGCCTCGTCACCCGGCACCCGGTCCTGGCACTGCTGGTCGGTGTCCTGCTGTTGGGCATCGTGGCGCTACCGGCCAGCCAGTTGCGGCTCGCGCTGCCCGACGGCGGGTCCGAGCCCGTTGAGTCGCAGGCGTTCAAGGCCTATGACGTCACCGGCCGCAGCTTCGGCGAAGGCATGACGGGCCCGATCGTGGTGGTGGGCGACTTCCCCGCCGGCCTGAACGAGGCCGAAGCCGCGGCCAAGCAGCTCGACGTCGCCGACATCCTCCGCGGCACGGCCAACGTCACCGCCGCCGTTCCCGTGGCCCTCAGCGAGGACCGCCGCACCGCGGTGTTCCAGGTCATTCCCAAGGAGGGCCCCGCCAGCGCCAGCACCGTCAAGGTGGTCTCCGAGCTGCGTGCCGAAAAGGAACAGATCAAGGATTCCACCGGCGTCAGCATCGGCCTCACGGGCCAAACGGCCGGCAACGTCGACGTCTCCACGAAGCTCGGCGACGCCCTGCCCCCGTACCTGGGCATCGTCGTCGGACTGTCGCTGATCCTGTTGCTGCTCGTGTTCCGCTCCATCGTGGTGCCGCTGCTGGCTACGGGCGGCTTCCTGCTCTCGCTCGCGGCCGCCTTCGGAGCCGTCGTCGCGGTGTATCAGTGGGGCTGGCTGGGGAGCGTGTTCGGGGTCGAAAACCCGGGCGCGGTGCTGAGCTTCCTGCCGATTATCCTGATCGGCGTGCTGTTCGGCCTGGCCATGGATTACCAGGTGTTCATTACTTCGGGAATGCGCGAATCGTTCATGCACGGCGAATCGGCCAAGCACGCGGTCCGCACCGGCTTCAGCCATGCCGCCTCCGTGGTCACAGCGGCCGCCATCATCATGGTCAGCGTGTTCGCCGGCTTCATCTTCTCGCACCTGAATATGGTCCGGCCGCTGGGCTTTGCGATGGCGTTCGGTGTGCTGGTGGACGCGTTCGTGGTCCGCATGACGATCGTCCCGGCCGTGATGTACCTGCTCGGCAACAAGGCGTGGTGGCTGCCCCGCTGGCTGGACCGGATCCTGCCGGACGTGGATGTTGAAGGCTCGAAGCTCCGGCAGCCGGCACCCGCCGCGGCGGCCGAACCCGACGCCGAGCCCGAAGAGGTCGCCGCGCGCTAATGTGACCGCTTGCGCGCGGGTCGTTGATCGCGCGGTGCTTTTGATGAAGCGCCCTGACGAAGCGCCCTGACGAAGCGCCGGACGAGCTGCCCGCCGATCACCTGATCGGCGGGCAGCTTCCGTATCAGGTGATGGCCGCTGGTGCTCGCCGTGCGCGCTTGAGCGTTTTGGCGCGATGCAGGAGCCGACGGCGGGAGCCAGAGCCAGGCTGGCCGGCTGAGCGGTCAGGCGTGCCCGCTGAAGCTGTGTCGGGCAGGACAGTGTCCGGCAGGACTGTGCCCGGTAGGGCTGGTGCGGTGGAGCAGTAGGTGTGGCCGGTGGGGGTGGTGAGTTTGATGGTGTGCCTGTTGCCGTTGCCGCTTGTTGTTGGGACGGTCCGGGCGGTCCAGCCGGGGGTTTCTTTGGTGTGGTTGCAGGCTTCGCAGAGTCCGGCGCCGTTGGTGCTGGTGGTTTCGCCGCCGCCGTGGTGCGGGACGATGTGGTCCATGTGGCGGATCGGGGCATCGCAAAACGGGGTGCGGCAGGTGTCGTCCCGGGCTTCAATGAAGCGGCGCAGTCCGGTCGGGAAAATCCGGGCGCGGGAGTCCATGCCGATGAGGTCGCCGCTGCCGGGGTGGGTGTAGAGGCGCCGGAGCCAAAGGGCGAAGGCAGGGTCCTGGCCTCCCGGGCCGGCAGCAACCTCACCGGCAGCGCCAGCGCCGCCACCGGGGTCCGGGGAACCGCCCCGATGCGGGGGCCGGTCTCCGGCGTGGCCAGGGTCTGCGGACCGTTTGGGGGGCCGCCTGGTAACGAGGGTGCGGGCCCATTCGGCTGGGACGATACCGTAGCCGGACAGGGCGGCCGGTTCGGAGTCGGCCTGAAAGAGGGTGCGGTCGGTCATGACGACCTGGATTTCGATGCCGCTGATCCCGCCGGGGGTGCCGGTGGCGCGTTCCACTAACTCGTCAGCCATGACCTGGCCGCGCGTGCGGGGGTCCCCGGCGTTGCGCAGGGAATCCGCGAGGCGGGTCAGGGCTGTGTGGACGGCGACGCCCTCGGCGACGGGCAGGAACGCTGTCAGGTGGCACATGGTGTCGGGGGCGGGGCGCAGGCTGACGTGCCGTTCGGTGGCGGCGTGTGCTGCGCGCCGGGCGACGGAGCGGGGGTCCAGCCGGTAGGCGGCGGCCCGCGCCGCGGCAACAATGGCCCGGTCGCCCTTACCCGCCAGGATCCCGGTGTCGGCGGCGAGGTGCTCGTCGACGGCGGCCCGGTCCGCGGCGGTCAGGCAAGCGGTTTCGCGGACCAGGAGCGTGGCCCGCCATTCGTTGAGTTCAAGCCGGGCCTGTTCGGCGGCGGCGGCGGATTTGGCGTCTTCGAGTTCGCGGATCCGGTCGATCATCCCGGCACAATCCGTCGCCGGCGGGAGGGCCGACAGCAATCCAGCAATCGGCACGGCGGCGGTAAACGGCCCGCTGCCGCGGGATCCCGCCCCTGGCCCGAGAGCCACATCGAGCTCCTGCTTGCCGTCCATGAATCCAGTCTCCCGGCGACCTACGACAATTTAATCGACAGCCAGCGGCCTGGGATCCTCAGGGTGGGGCCAGCCGGTACACCGACACCTGACTGCGGGATTCCGCGGTGAAGTCGCCGCGGTCCCAGCCGGCCCACCGGGATTCCAGCCTGAATCCGGCCAGCCGTGCCATGAGATCGAGCTCGCTGGGCCAGATGTACCGGTGTGGTGTCCGTCCAATCCGCGCATCGCGCCCATCCGACAGTTCTGGGCCGAACCGCACATGGTGCGAGACGACGTGCTGGCGGAGCACGTCATAGGTATCGATCAGGAGATACCCGGGCTGGCTGACCTCGACTGTCCCGCGGTGTCCGGGTGGCAGCGAACGCAATTGCGGCACCCAGAGCTCAATGACGAAGCGTCCGCCAGGTGCCAGGTGCCGAGCCGCGTTCTGGAAACACCGGACCTGTTCGTCCTGTGTCAAGAGGTTGGCGATGGTGTTGAACACCAGGAACGCAAGCGAGAAATTTTCGCCCGCCGCGGCCTCGGTCATGTCGCCCTGAACGACGGGGATGTGGTCCTCGCCGACCTTTTCACGCAGGCGGGAGATCATCGCGTGGGACAGTTCGATGCCGCTGACCTGCGCCCCCGCCTCCCAGAGGGGGATGGCGACTCGACCCGTGCCGATGGCAAACTCAACGGCCGGGCCGTTACCCGCCAGCTTTGACAGCACCTCCACTGTGGGGCCCAATACCTCGGGCGAGAACATTCCCTCTCCCGGCGTGTCGTACTGCTTCGCCGCTTCCTCGTCCCAGAGCTGTTGCTGGTTGATCATCCCGCCACTATTGCACCCCTCTGGGCAGAACATCTACCGCGACAGTCAACAGCCGCCGGCTCCCTCAGCGGTTGCGGTAGTAGTCCTTCCAGATCAGGCGATGAAGGGGGATCATCCGCGGCAGCGACCTCAGACCAGGGATGAACGGCAGCAGGGCCAGCAATGCCGTCAGCACCAGCATCGTGACGACGACGAGGGCGTCGGCGTTGGGGGCGGACTTGAACGGCTCGATCTGGTAGAGGAGCGAGAAGAGCCACAGCCAGGACTGCCCCGGCGTGTCGCCGGTTTCGTTCATCACGCCCCACTGGTCCCCGGAGAGGTGCTGGCTGGCCGCAAGATCCGGGAAGTAGCCGCCGTCTCCCAGAAAGAGGAGGCTGCGCGTGTAGTCCATGTTGTAGAAGTTACCGCCGCTCTGCAGCACACCGTCCAGACTGCCTTGGCGCGCCATGTCCAGAAGTGCTGCGGTCAGCGCAGGGACGGGACCATAGTCGCCGTCGGCTACCTTGGCGGGGTCGCTGTCAGGCGCAGCGGCGAGGGCGTCGGAATAGGTGGCTGCCCAGGCTGAGCGTTGCTGATCCGTGGCGGCAGTCCAACGTGCCAGGTCTGCTGGCGGCGACGGCAGCGTCGCCAACGGGGCGATCACGAAGTCATTGGCGGTATCAACGGGAAGGCGGATGCCGGAGAGGCTTTGAAGGTCCACGGGGCCGATCTTCTGGGTCGCGTCCTGGGTCGAGTTGTAGGGCGGCCCGTATCCGGCAGTATCGCTGGTGCCGGCAAGTTCTTTTGCGGCGGTGGCAGTGAAATCCGCCGGGGCGGCGGTGGCCCACGCCTTGAGGCTGACGCTGGGCTCATCGGGGGACCCGAAGATGGCGGAAACACCGAGCACGAGCAGACCAACCACGACAACACCGATGATCAGCTCCTTGATGAGGTCATATTCGCGGACGCTGCCTGTCCAAGGCCGGCTGGCAACGTCGTCCGTCTTCCGCCAAGAGATACTGCTGCTTTTCCTGGTCATTGCACTGTGCCCCTGGGTTCGGTGGCCTCTGGAGGTTCGGCCGGCTCCGGAGGTTCGGTGGCCCCCGGCCGGTTGTGAAGCAGCTGGGCGTCGGACTCCGCGGCCTCAAGTGGAGGCGCAACGCCGTGGACCCGGACCAGCAGGACGTGCAGGACCACCACAGCGCCCACGGCCACGGGCAGAAGCGTGACGTGCCAGGTGAAGAGCTGGCCGACGTTGGCCACATTGAACCAGGCGCCCACTCCGACGGCGTTTAGCGCATCCTTCGCTTCAAAGGCAATCCACTGGGAATCGAAGTTCGTCTGCAGCAGATACCCGGTGAAGGCCGCCACGATGGAAACGACAAAGGAGATCACGCCGGTGATCCAGGTCAGGAGCCGGCCCCCGCGCCAGGCCGCCATCCAGAATTTCAGCCACAGGTGCACCACCATAAAGATGAAGAAGAGCTCCACGCTCCACAAATGGGTGCTGTTGACGAAGCTCCCCAGCGAGGAAACGTGATACCACTGGGGTCCGTTCAGTCCCAGCACGATCCCGGAAACGATGATCCACAGCAGGGAACCGATGGCGCCCATGCCGAATACGTACGCCCAGGATGCCACAAAACTTGGCTGGTCCTCGGGCAAGAGCTTATCCGGCGGAAGCTTCCTCAGGAGCCACCGGCGGGCCCTGCCGGTCCAGGTGTGGGCGTCCGTTTCATCGACCGGCGCACCGTGCCCCGGTGTGGTCTGGGCGGTCATTTCCGCCGCTTCCCACCGGGAAAGGGAAGGACGAGGGCCAAGACGAACAGGATGATCATCACTACGATCACAATCAGGTTTCCCGACTGGATGGTGAAGCCGTCCCAGCCAAAATATGTTCCGGCGCCCACCGAGACGGCGCCCGCGACTAGACAACCAGCCATGGCTTTCTCGATTCTCTGAAAGACCCTGGTTCAACCCCAACATGATCAAATTTCCGTGGCCAGAGGCTTTCGCCCCGCCCAGCGGCGCTCTGGCACCTCCCCAGCCCGTCTATGGTCAATTAGGCTGGATCGGTGAACCGCCTCATTCTTGCCTCCCAGTCCCCCGCCCGCACCAAGCTGCTCAGCCACGCCGGCATCCGGCACGAGGTCCTCGTCTCGGACGTGGACGAGGACGCCGTCCAGGCCCGCTACGGCGTGACGGATCCGCACGATACGGCCCTCCTGCTCGCCCGGGCCAAGGCCGAGGCCGTCGCTTCGCTGCCCGAGGCGGACGGCGCAATCGTGATCGGCTGCGACTCGGTCTTTGAGTTCGACGGCGAGGCCCACGGCAAGCCCTACACGGCCGACGTCGCCCGCGAACGCATGCTCCGCATGAGCGGCAGCATGGGCGTCCTGCACACCGGCCACTGGCTCGTGGACTGCCGCGACACCGCCGTCGCAGACACCAACATAATCACCGACGGCGAAGGGACGGACGGCGGCGGCGTCACCGCACGCGGCACGGGCGCCACCCTGGGCTCGGTATCCTCGGCCGAGGTTCACTTCATGGAGATGAGCGCCGAGGAAATCGAGACCTACATCGCGACCGGCGAGCCGCTCCAGTGCGCCGGCTCCTTCACGATCGACGGCTACGGCGGGGCGTTCATCCGCAAGGTCGACGGCGATCCCCACACCGTCGTCGGGCTCTCCATCTCCACCCTGCGCGCGCTGCTCGGTCAGGCAAATGTCGGGATCACCGAGCTCTGGACCGGCGGGGCCGTGGATCCGGCGGACGTCCGCGCCGAGTAATCACCGAGTGAGAGCCGAGTAGGAGCCGAGTGAGCGCGGAGTGAGCCAATTCGCCGCTCTTTGTGGCAACCCTACAAAGGAGGGGCCGTTTACGCGCGGAATCCGCAAGTAATATCGGCGGAACCCTCAAAACCGCGCTAGGCTCCCTGAAGGAAAGAAGGAGACGCCTTGTCAGCAAATTCGGAGCAGTCCGCACCCACCGTGTCGGGATCAACACAGTCATCTACAGCCGGGGGCACCCGCCGGCTGACCAAGGTGCTGATCGCCAACCGTGGAGAAATTGCGGTGCGCATCATCCGCGCCGCCCGCGATGAAGGCATCGCCTCGGTGGCTGTCTACGCGGACCCCGACCGCGACGCGCTGCACGCCCGGCTCGCTGACGAGGCCTACGCGCTCGGTGGCAACACCGCCGCGGAGTCCTACCTCGTGATGGACAAGATCATCGACGTCGCCCTCCAGTCCGGCGCGGACGCCATCCACCCCGGGTACGGGTTCCTGGCCGAAAACGCCGAGTTCGCCGCCAAGGTGATCGCCGCCGGCATCACGTGGATCGGCCCCTCCCCCGAAGCGATCTCTGCCCTGGGCGACAAGGTCCAGGCCCGGCACATCGCCGAGAAAGTCGGCGCCCCGCAGGTCCCCGGCACCGCCGACCCGGTCGAATCCGCGGAGGAAATCCTCGAGTTCGTGGACAAATTCGGCCTGCCGGTCGCGATCAAAGCGGCCTTCGGCGGCGGCGGACGCGGCATCAAGGTGGCCCGCACCCGCGAAGAAATCCCCGAACTCTTCGAATCCGCCGTGCGCGAGGCCACCGCCGCCTTCGGCCGCGGCGAGTGCTTCATTGAGCGCTTCCTGGACGCCCCGCGGCACGTCGAGACCCAGTGCCTCGCCGACGCCCACGGCAACGTCGTGGTGGTCTCCACCCGCGACTGCTCGCTCCAGCGCCGCAACCAGAAGCTCGTCGAGGAGGCACCGGCACCCTTCCTCACTGAAGAGCAGAACCGACGGCTCTACGAATCTTCCAAGGCCATCCTCAAGGAGGCCGGCTACCTCGGCGCCGGCACCTGCGAATTCCTGGTCGGCCAGGACGGCATCATCTCCTTCCTCGAGGTCAACACCCGCCTCCAGGTGGAGCACTGCGTCTCCGAGGAAGTCACCGGGATTGACCTCGTCCGCGAACAATTCCGGCTGGCGTGCGGCGAAGAGCTCGGCTATGGCGACCCGGAAGTACGCGGCCACTCGATCGAATTCCGCATCACCGGCGAGGACCCGGGCCGGAACTTCATGCCCGCCCCGGGCACCATCACCCTTTTGAAGAACCCCACCGGGCCCGGCGTCCGCATCGATTCCGGCGTGGAGCAGGGAGATGTCATCAGCGGCAACTTCGACTCCATGCTCTCCAAGCTGATCGTTACCGGCGCCACCCGCAGCCAGGCCCTGCAGCGGTCCCGGCGGGCGCTTGAGGAAATGGTGGTGGAAGGCATCCCCACCGTCATCCCGTTCGACCTCGCGGTTGTTTCCAACCCCGATTTCGCACCGGCCGACGGCGCGTTCAAAGTGCACACCCGCTGGATCGAGACAGCCTACGTCAACGACATTCCGGCCTGGACCCCGACCGGCGCTGAGGCAGAAGCGGCCGACGCCGGCGAGCGCCAGCGCGTCGTCGTCGAGGTCGGCGGCAAGCGACTGGAAGTCGTGCTGCCGGCGTCACTGGGCTCGGTCAGCAACACAGCCGGCGCCAAGCCGGCCAAGGCCAAGAAGCGCTCCCGCGGCGGCGGCGCAGCCGTGGCCGCGAGCGGCAACGCCCTGACCTCCCCCATGCAGGGGACCATCGTGAAGGTGGCCGTGGCCGAAGGCGACGCCGTCGCCGAGGGCGATCTCGTCGTCGTGCTCGAAGCGATGAAGATGGAACAGCCGCTCACCGCCCACCGCGCCGGGATCGTGATCGGCCTCGCCGCGGCGGCCGGCGAGACTGTGTCCGCCGGCGCCGTGATCGCCATGATCGAGGACGGCGCGCCCGAGTAGGCACGCGGCCCCGGCGGGACGCGGGCGCGCCTCTGGCGCCCCCGCGTCCTGCCCGTGCAAACTTGGTCTGTGAAGCCATTTCTGCTCCTCGCCTCCCGCGCCGAAGACGATGCCGCCGAGGACGAATACCGGGCTTACCTGCGCTACGGCGGGCTCGAACCCGCGCAGCTGAGGCGCATTCGGATGGAAGCGGGGCCGCTGCCGGAGCTGGTGCTCTCCCGCTACTCGGGCGTGATAGTCGGCGGGAGCCCCTTCACGTCCAGCGACGCTCCCGAGCACAAAACTGACACCCAGCACCGTGTGGAGCACGAACTCGCCACGCTGTTGGACTGGATCGTTGCCGAGGATTTCCCCTTCCTTGGCGCCTGCTACGGGGTCGGCACACTCGGACTGCACCAGGGCGCCGTGATCGACCGGACCTATGGTGAAGGGCTCGGCGGCGTAACCATCAAACTGACGGCAGACGGGCTGGTTGATCCCCTGCTGCGGGGGCTGCCGGAGAGCTTCACGGCGTTCACCGGCCACAAGGAAGCCTGCACCGTCCTGCCCGCCCACGCGGTGCTCCTGGCCAGCTCCGCCGCCTGCCCGGTGCACATGTTCCGGATCAAGACCAACCTGTACGCCACCCAGTTCCACCCCGAGCTCGACGCCGACGGGCTCGTGACGAGGATCGACATCTACCGCCACGCCGGCTACTTCCCGCCGGAATCCGCCGAAATGCTGATGGAGGACGCCCGGCGGTTCACCGCCACGGAGCCGATGAAGATCCTGCGGAACTTCGTGGAGCGGTACGCAAACTAAGCCCCTGCCCGCCTACCGTCCCGCCCTGCCGCGCCCCGCGTTCCCGCCCGATTGCTTTCCGTCTGACACGCAAATGCCCGGCGTGTCCGAGGAACACGCCGAGCATTTGCAGTAGGAACCGGGAAGGAGCGTCAGGCCACGTTGTTCTCGTAGTCGAGGTCCCGGGTTTCCTTGCTCACGAACAGGGCGATCAGCGTCAGCACTGCCATGGACGCGAGGAAGACGCCCAAGCTCAACCCGCGGGTTGGCGGCTCCGATTTCCCCAAGTCGGCTTTTGCCGCAACCTGCTGTTCACCCACCCGCCCCGGGCGTTCATTACCGCCCAGTAACGTCGCGAGCTCTTGATAAGTCCCAACCTTTGAGAGGCTCACCCATGAGCGCGACTCGCACCCGAGGCATCCTCACTTCCGCTGCGGCCATCATCCTGGCCGCGTCCGCAATCGGAGGCACCGCGGCCGCACAGGCTGCAGGCAACAACGATCAGCACGGCGGAAACGCCGCCGGTTCCGGCAACCACAGTGAATCGACCACGGCCCTGGCCGACGCCTTCAACGGTGTCGACCGGAACACGAACTGGCAGCAGACGTCCAAGCTGAAGCTGAACTTCCCCACCTACCACACCGAGGGAATCGCCTACAGCCAGGACCACATCTTCCTCTCGGCCGTTCAGATCATCGAACCGACCAAGAAGTTCCCGTCCCCGCAGAACGGATTCGATCGCACCCCCGGCAAGGGCATAGGCCATCTTTTCGTCATGGACAAGTCCGGAAACCTGCAAAAGGACGTCATTCTGGGCGAGGGCGACATGTACCACCCCGGCGGCATCGACTTTGACGGCACCAACGTCTGGGTTCCCGTGGCCCAGTACCGGCCGGACAGCAGCGCCATCGTCTACCGCGTCGACGCGAATACCCTCGACGTGCACAAGCAGTTCGAGGTGAAGGACCACTTCGGCGGCATCGTGATGGACAGGCAGACCGGCCATCTGGTCGGCAACACCTGGGGCTCGCGCCGCTTCGCGGAGTGGGATCTGCAGGGCAGGCAGCTATCCACCTGGCAGAACCCAAACTTCTTCATCGACTACCAGGACTGCCAGTACGTGCCCAACTCCAAGATGCTCTGCGCCGGCATCACCAACCTCCCGCAGACCCCGGCGGCCGGCGGCACCGGTGCCATCTACGAACTCGGCGGCATGGCGATGATCGGCCTCAAATCCCACAGCGTGATCCGCGACGTACCGTTCCAGCAGTGGTCCACCGCCGGCCATGTGGCCACCCGAAACCCGTTCAAAATGACCGCCGACGGGAACCACCTCACCATGAAGGTGGCGCCCGACAATGGCGACGAAGGCAACGGCACCGAAATCCTCACCTACGAGGCCACCGTCACCCCAGCAAAGTAATGGAACCGCGACGCCGGCCCGCGACGCGGCATGCCTGCCGCGACGCCGCATGCCGGCCGCATTCCTTCCCTAGCAACATACGAAAGCCGGCCATCAGCTTCCGGCACCCCTAAACAGCAACGATTGGTAACTCCATGCCTCATCCTCACCCAGTACGACTATTCACCCGGAAGCGGGTCGCCGCCGCCACGGGCGCCGGAGCCCTGGCGGCCTCGGCGCTGACAGCCGGACTCTTCGGCTTCGGCGCCGGCCCCGCCACCGCCGGCGAAAATCACGACAGCACCGCGACGCCGATCAAGCATGTAGTGGTGATTTTCCAGGAGAACGTCTCTTTCGACCACTACTTCGCCACCTACCCCAAGGCCGCCAACACCCCCGGAGAAGTCCAGCAGGGCACCGGCACCCAGGCGGCCTCCTTCACCGCTGCGAGGAACACGCCCAAGGACATCAACACTCTGGCCACCGCCGGACTGCTGGCACCGAACAACCCCAACTCGGCGCAGCCGGCCCGGCTCTCACCGATGCAGGCCGTCACGTGCGACCAGGACCACGGATACGCCGCTGAGCAGAATGCATACAACGGCGGGGCGATGGACAAGTTCGTCCAGTTCACCAGCCGGGACGCCTGCGGCACCAACCAGTACGGACGCCCCGGCCTGACCATGGACTACTACGACGGCAACACCGTCACCGGCATCTGGAACTACGCCCAGAACTACTCGATGAGCGACAACCACTTCAGCACCGTCTTCGGCCCCTCCACACCGGGTGCCCTGAACCTGATCGCCGGCCAGACGCACGGGGCCACCGAATACACTCCCGCCGGACAGCCCGTGGCCACTGCGGCGGCGGGAAGCAGCGCTGTCCGCCAGCCGGATGTGAACGGCGTCGGCACGGTCATCAACGACCCTGATCCGGTCCACGATGACTGCTCGAACAACAGCCACGCCAAAACCGGCAACCTGGCCGGCATGGCGGGCAAGAACATCGGCGACCTGCTCAACGCCCGGGGCACGTCCTGGGGCTGGTTCCAGGGCGGCTTCACACCGACGACTGCCGCGACAGCGACCACCCCGGCGTCGTGCCTGTCCAGCCACACGAACGCCGCCGGCGCCAGCGTCGTTGACTACTCCCCGCACCACCAGCCGTTCCAGTACTACGCCTCCACCGCCAACCCCCACCACCTGGCGCCGGCGTCCGACGCGGAAATCGGCCACAACGGCCAGGCGAACCACGAGTACGATCTCACCGCGTTCAATAAGGTGGTCAATACCGACAACATGCCCGCAGTGTCCTTCCTGAAGGCCGGAATGTTTCAGGACGGCCACGCCGCCTACTCCGACCCGGTCGACGAGCAGAACTTCATCACCAACGCGGTGAACCAAATCCAGAAATCCAAGAACTGGAAAAACACGGCCGTGGTGCTCGCGTACGACGATTCGGACGGCTGGTACGACCACGTCGCTGCTAAGGTCAAGAACTCTTCCAATGCCGACGACGACGCCGCCTGGTGCCAGAACGCGGCAGCCAGTGGAATTCCGATGGCCGGCGGCTACGCTGACCGGTGCGGCCCCGGCCCGCGCCAGCCGCTCGTGGTCATCTCCCCCTATGCGAAGAAGAACTTCGTGGACCACACCCAAACCGACCAGGCCTCGATCCTGCGCTTCATCGAAGACAACTGGCACACCGGCCAAATCGGCGACGCCTCCGCCGATGCCACCGCGGGCTCGGTGAGCGCCATGTTCAACTTCGATAAGCGGCGCAACGACAAGGTCCTGCTCAACGAACAGACCGGCGCCGTGGCCTCCATCACCAACGCCGGGAACGGCAACAACAACTCGGGGAAGTAGGTACCCACAACGGCGCGAAAAAGCCCGGTGTGTTCACTGAACACACCGGGCTTCACGCTCCTGGTGGCCGGGCGAGCCAGTGGGCTGTTTCGAGCATGGCGGCGTGGACGAAGGCCTGAGGGAAGTTACCGCGAAGCTGGCGCTGTTCGATGTCGAATTCTTCGGTGAACAATCCCGGGGAAGCGCAGGCGGCCCGGTTGCGTTCGAAGAGCCTGAACGCATCCTTGACATTGCCTTGCTGATATTCCGTTAGGGCCAGGAAGAACCCGCACAGGAGGAAGGCGTCTTCGACATCACCCAAAGGACCGGGCTTGTGCCTGAACCTGTAGACGTAGCCATCGTCGAGGAGTTCTTTCCTCACGGCTTCTGCCGTGGCGAGGGAACGGGAGTGGTGGCCCGGGACAGCTCCACGGACGGTGGGAATAAGCAGCGCCGCATCGATCCTGGCGTCGGCGGCTGATCGCTGCCACGTGCCACTGAAGTGCGTGCATGTGGCTGCCGTTTCCGCCAGGATCCTGTCGGCCAGTGATCCCCAGACGGCGGCCTGGGTGGCGGGGGCGTACCGGGAGATGGCCCTGAGACCGGCGACGCACATCAGCCGGGAATGGGTCCACTGTTCGTTGTGGAGTTCCCAGACACCGGCATCGGGGGTGGCCCATTTCGCTTCAATTCCAGCCACGGCCTGCTCGACGGCCTGCCAGCGCGTCATATCGAGCTGGTCGTGGCGGGCGGCCGTGGTGTAAAGCAACAGGGCTTCACCAAAAATATCCAGTTGGAATTGCCCGTTACCCAGTTGCCGACCTTGTCCGTCCCAGCGCTAGTCGTAATTCCGTTTTGCCTCGTCGCGCTCCGGCAGCCCAAGAGTGGCGGCTGCGGCCATGGCTCCGGTCGAGCTCGTCATCCCGCGCAGGACCGCGTACGCCCGGCGCGCGTCGGCAGGGGCGGCGCTCCTCCTCAATCGGAAAGACATGTGCCGCAGGGCAAACTTTGCTGCCGCGCAAGTACCGGGGTGATACTGGGGTTCGTGGAGAGATTTGAAGACGGCGGCGCCGCCGATGCCCATGTCGATGCGGTCCTTCGGGCCGCGAACGTACTGTTGCGCGTCGTGGCGCAGTCGGTGATCGAAGTCGAAGACGTTGTCACCACCCCCCAATTGCGGGTGCTTGTCCTGATTGCCACGCGCGGGCCGCAGAATCCCGGCGCCATTGCCACCGAACTGGGGGTCCATCCATCCAACGCCACCCGCATCTGCGACCGCCTGGTCAACGCCGGATTGATCGCCCGGCGCGATGACCCCGGGGACAGGCGGTACCGGGCACTGTCCCTGACCCCCGAGGGCGCCTCTCTGGTCAACACCGTCCTGGAACACCGGCGGACAGCCGTCGCCGCGGTAATGGGACGGCTGCCGAAGGAGTTGCGCGACATTGCGGCGCAGGGCATGAACGCGTTTGCCGAGGCCGACGGCGGCGACGGCAGCGAGGACGGCCGGTTCACCATCGATCTCCAGAGGTGAGCGCCAGTGCTTCGATGCCCGAACCCAGCACCGCACGAGATGATCACTTGAACTCCCCCGCCGCGAAGACCAATGCAAGGGCGGCGTTAGCGGCCGCGGACCGCCGATGGCGGCCATCCAACGCGGCAAGAACAATCATGCTCGCAGCGTGGACCGCATCAACGCTGCCCCCCACACGGTGGGCAGTCCGCCCGGCCCGTGCCGTCAGCACCGCCTGAAGCAAATGCCGCGCGCCGAGTACCCGAATCACCGCCCGCGCCCTGCCGTCCGGCGCCTCACCGAGCAGCCGGCCCGACACGAAGTCCGGTGCCAGCAACTCGCTCATGCCGTAGGCCGCCCGGACCACTTCCAGCGGCTTCACCGGCGCGCCGCCCGGAACAGCACTCCGGCAGCGGCCGCGAGGAGCCCGGCCGCGGCAGCGCCGACGGCTGTATGGTGCTGGGAGGCCCAAAGCTGCGCGCTGTGCCGGGCGGACCGGCTATCAAAAATGCCATGCGTTCCGAAATCCTTCTCGGAGTCTGCGGGCTCCCAAAGGTTCACGGGCTGGTCGGCTCTGCGAGGTTCCGAGGTCTGCTGGGCCTTGAAGCCCGTCTTGGCCAGGTAACGGTCCAGCAGGCCAGGAGCGAAGGAGTTCGCAATGAGTGTTCCGGCGGTGCTGCCGCCCACCCAGTACTCGCGTCGCCGTGGATGGTCCGCTGCATAGACCACCGCCCGCGCGGCAACTTCTGGCTGGTAAATGGGTGGCACGGGCTGCGCGTGATGCGGAAGACGGGACAGCACCCAGGAAAACTGGGGTGTGTTCACCGCCGGCATTTGCACCATTGTGGTGTGGATTCCGCTCGATTCATGCAGCAGTTCACACCTCAGGGATTCATTGAACCCCTGAATGGCGTGCTTGGCGCCGCAATAAGCAGTCTGAAGTGGGATGCCGCGGTAGGCAAGGGCCGAGCCGACCTGCACAATGACTCCCCGGTTCCGAGGCCGCATGCGCCTCAAGGCCGATATCGTTCCGTAGACATAACCGAGATAGCTGACCTCGGTAACGCGCCTGAACTCCCCAGCAGTGATTTCGGAAAATGGGGAGAATACAGAGGTGAACGCAACATTGACCCAGACGTCGATGGGTCCCAGCTCGCGCTCAATCCGCTCGGCGGCGGCATCGACCGCTTCAGCGTCGGCGACATCGACACTTATGGTCCACGCCCGGCCGCCAGCAGCCTCCACCTCCTGCGCGGCTCCGGCCAGGCCCGCCTCACCGCGGGCAAGTAACGCCACCACGGCGCCTTGACGGCCGAAGGCGACTGCCGAAGCGCGTCCGATTCCGCCAGTGGATCCCGTAATGACGACGATGCGCCCGGCTTTTTCCATAGAAGGCAACTCCTTAGCGTGTCAGCAATTACGTCAGCATCCCGCCAAATTTCCAGGGCCGACGTGGTCCCCCCTGATAACAATCTAACTGGAGTGCTTGCGCCTGCGCAATGGTATGTAAGCTTAGAACCATGTCTTAGCTTCCATGGCGCGCCCAGCCGGAATGCTGGGCGGTTTGCCTAGAATCGGTGGATGCCTGACACGGCAAACGCGAAGGACCGCTCCCAACACCGTTGGCCGGCCGTAACCGGCCTGCTGATTGCACTGGGTCTCTACGCCGCCCTTCCCAGCGCCTTCCTCCCGGTCATCCGCTACACAGTCGTGGGAACTGGACTCGTGATGCTCATTCCCTTGCTGATCCTTAACCCGCGCCGCCTGCGCAAAGAGACACGATGGTCAAAAAAATTGGCCACGGGCCAGGCACTCCTCCTCGTCGCCGCCAATGGTGTTGCCTTGGTGCAACTCATCATTCTGCTGACCTCCTCCGGCAGCGGCAACGGGCGCACGCTCCTCCTGGCAGCACTGCAGATCTGGGTAACTAACATCATCGCGTTCGCCCTGGTTTTCTGGGAATTGGACCGCGGCGGGCCGGTCGCACGGCGGAATGCCCACCGGGACAGTCTTCCGGCTGCTGACTTCCGGTTTCCCCAGGACGAAGACCATGACGCTGTCACGGAAGTTGCGACGCGGTCGTCAGTCAAGAGCGGGTGGGTGGCTTCCTTCGTCGACTACACCTACTTCTCCTTGTCTAATTCCATGGCATTCAGTCCCACGGACACCATGCCTTTGTCTCCCCGGGCCAAAATGATGATGGGTCTCGAAGCCGCCGGAGGATTCGTCCTGCTGGCCCTCGTCATCGCCCACGCAGTCTCCCTGCTGGGCTAAGACCTCGGGCCGGCCCAACCCCGACGTGCCTCCACCGGTTCTCCTCACTCAAACCCTGTTTCATCTGTTAAAGACGACACGGCCGTTGCAACTCCCCAAAATCCAGGGTGTTGCAACGACCGCCAGAACCCGGCGCACGCCGGGCTTCTGCGTTATCGGCGAGGCTTAGGCCACGTTGTTCTCGTAGTCGAGGTCCCGGGTTTCCTTGCTCACGAACAGGGCAATCAGCGTCAGCACGGCCATGGACGCCAGATAGACGCCCACCAGCACGGTGCTGCCTCCGGCCAGTTCCCAGAGCCAGACGGCGATGAACGGAGCCACGGCTGCGCCCAGGATGCTGGAGACGTTGTAGCTGATGGCGGAGCCGGTGTAGCGGACGTTGGTCGGGAACAGCTCCGGCAGCAGCGCACCCATCGGACCGAACGTCAGGCCCATCAGCGAGAAGCCGATGATCAGCAGCGCCATGGTGCCCACGAAGCCGGCGCTGAACAGCGGAACGAACAGCAGGCCGAAGACCAAAATACCGGTGGTGACGGCGATCAGCATCTTGCGGCGGCCGAATTTCTCGGCCAGCGGGCCGGAGACCAGCGTGAAGATACCGAAGAATACGACGCCGGCGATCAGCATCCAGAGGAAGTCGTTCCGGCTGAAGCCCAAGCCCGGGACGAACGCTGCCGCGGCGGCTTCGGTCATCGGCTTACCGGCCTTTTCTGCAGCTGCCTTCGCTGTGTCCAGGCTGGACGCCCGGGTGCCGTAGGTCAGCGTGAACGTGGTCATCAGGTAGAAGAGCACGTAGGTGGCCAGCATGATGAACGTGCCCAGGATCAGCGGACGCCAGCTGGTCTTGAAGACCCGTGCCAGCGGCAGCTTGGCAACCTCGTTGGATTCGAGGACCTTGGTGAAGGCCGGGGTCTCGATCAGCTTGAGGCGCACGTAGAGGCCGATGATGACCATGACGGCGCTGAGCAGGAACGGCACCCGCCAGCCCCATTCCATGAAGGCTTCCGGCGTCAGCGTGTAGCTGAAGACCAGGAAGATCACGTTGGCGATGATGAAGCCGATCGGGGCTCCCAACTGCGGGAACGTGCCGTAGATGGCTCGCTTGTGCGACGGGGCGTTTTCGGTGGCCAGCAGGGCCGCCCCGCTCCATTCGCCGCCGAGGGCCAGGCCCTGGGCGAAGCGCAGGACCACGAGGAGCGCCGGGGCCCAGAAGGCCCAGCCCGGGACGGTCGCCGTCGGCAGGCAGCCGATCAGGAAGGTGGCAATACCCATGGTCAGCAGCGAGGCAACGAGCGTGCCCTTGCGGCCGAACTTGTCACCGAAGTGGCCGAAGACGATCGAGCCGAGCGGGCGGGCGATGAACGCGACGCCGAACACAGCGAAGGACGCCAGCAGCTGGGTGGTCTCGTTCTGCCCGGGGAAGAAGAGCTTCGGGAAAACCAGCACGGCAGCGGTGGCATACACGTAGAAGTCATAGAACTCGACGGTGGTGCCGATCAGGCTGGCGACAATCACGCGGCCGCGCGAATTCACCTGCTTGGTGGACCCACGCTCCGCGGAGGTTGCAGTGGATGACATGTAGTAACGCTTTCATGAAGACCGGTCGGATGTTCCCCAAGAGCCCGATGCCCGGGGCCGCCGGCTAGGGATTCGTATATGTCTGATATTAGTTCCCACCGTCCAGCCAATGGACAAATAGTCCGTTATTTGGACATCGTGTCGTTGTCTCACGTGGTGGTCGTCACAGCCATTCTCACACCGTCATAAAAGCCCCGATAGGCAAAAGTCACAGCGCGTTAATAAACCGCGACCGTCCCTGAAACGCGCCGTCCCTACCTTGGAAAGACAACACCCCCAAGGAGGTCTCCCCCGTGACTGCTGAACGCACAGCCGAAATCGGCACCGCAGATGCCGGTGCTGCCCGCACTGACACTCTTACCCTCGACCACCGGCCCGGCCGCTGGATCGCCAACTGGGATGCAGAAAACAAGGAGCAGTGGGAATCGGCCGGCCGCTCGATCGCCCGGCGCAACCTGAACTGGTCCATCTTCGCCGAGTTCCTGGGTTTCGTGGTCTGGCAGCTCTGGTCGATTGTGGTGGTCCAGCTTCCCGCCGCGGGCTTCAAGTTCTCCACCAACGAGATCTTCTGGCTGATCTCCATTCCGAGCCTCGTCGGCGCCACGCTGCGGATCCCCTACACGTTCATGGTTCCGCGCTTCGGCGGCCGCAACTGGACCATCGTCTCGGCCCTGTTGCTGCTGATCCCCACGATCGGCCTGGGGCTCTGTGTCGCGAACCCGACCACCCCGTTCGGCGTCATGCTGTTCGTGGCCGCGCTCGCCGGATTCGGCGGCGGCAACTTCGCCAGCTCGATGGCGAACATCACCTTCTTCTACCCCGTACGGGAAAAGGGCTGGGCCCTGGGCCTGAACGCCGCCGGCGGAAACCTCGGTGCCGCCGTCGCACAGTTGGCCGTTCCGATCGCCATCACCTTGCTGGCGGCCGGCACCGTGAACCTGCCCGTCGCCGGCTTCATGTGGGTTCCGCTGATCCTCCTGGCAGCCTTCGGTGCCTGGAAGTACATGAACAACCTCACCAGCGCCAAGGGCGATGTCGCAGGTTCGCTGGCCGCGCTGAAGGAACCGCACCTGTGGATCATGGCGCTGCTGTACATCGGCACATTTGGATCCTTCATCGGCTTCGCCGGGGTGTTCCCCAAGCTCATCAAGGACTACTTCCCGGCGTTCTCCTCGATCGGCGTCGGCACCGTGGCACTGTCCCTGGCCTTCCTGGGCCCGCTGGTCGGATCCCTGGCCCGCCCCTACGGCGGACGCCTGGCGGACCGGATGGGCGGGGCCCGGATGACCGTCAGGGCCTTCGCGGCCATGGCCGTCATCACCCTGACCATGATCTGGACCCTGCCGCTGAAGAACTTCTGGCTGTTCCTGGTCCTTTTCCTGCTCCTCTTCACCGCCAGCGGCTTCGGAAACGGCGCCACGTACCGCATGATCCCGGTCATCTTCGCCACCACCAGCCGGGCCGCCCGCGCCGGTGCCAGCACCGTGACCACCCAGCGGCTCGCGTCCTCGGCCCTGGGCCTGATCTCGGCCATCGGCGCCTATGGCGGATTCGTCATCCCACAGGTGCTCAACGCCTCGAACTCCGCCAGCGGCTCCTACACCCCGGCGTTCTACGGATTCGTGGGGGCCTACGTCCTGATGCTCGCCGTTTGCTGGTTCTTCTACATCCGCAACGCCAACCGAAACGCGATGGGACACGTCTAACATGACCACCGGCGCCGACACGCACTGCCCCTACTGCGCCCTGCAGTGCGCCATGACGCTCACATCTGAAGCGGCTCTAACCCCGGCTGTCCGGCCGGGGTCAGACCCCGTGCCCGCCGCGCCGGCTCCGGCCGCCGCGGTTGGTGGGGAAATCCCGCTCCTGACGGTCAGTGGGCGGGACTTCCCCACCAACCGCGGCGGCCTCTGCCGCAAGGGCTGGACCTCCGCCTCGCTGCTGGACCACCCCGGCCGCGTCACGGAGCCCCTGCTGAGGGGCGCCGACGGCGTCCACCGCCCGGTCAGCTGGGACGAGGCCCTCGCTCGGATCGTCGCGGCCGTGAAGCGGGCCCGCGCCGGGCACGGCGCGGACGCCGTCGGCGTGTTTGGCGGCGGCGGCCTCACCAATGAGAAGGCCTACCAGCTGGGCAAGTTCGCCAGGCTGGCCCTGGGCACCTCGCGGATCGACTACAACGGACGGTTCTGCATGTCCTCGGCCGCCGCGGCCGGCATGCGCTCATTCGGCCTGGACCGCGGGCTCCCGTTCCCGCTGGCGGACCTCGACGCCGCCAGCACCATCCTGATGCTCGGCTCCAACGTTGCCGAGACAATGCCGCCCTTCGTCCAGCACCTCCAAGGGGCACGCGACGCCGGCGGGCTGATCGTCGTCGACCCGCGGCGCTCCGCCACCGCGGCGTTCACATCCGACGGCGGCGGCCTGCACCTGCAGCCGCTGCCCGGCACCGACCTCGCCCTGCTGCTGGGCATCTCCCACGCGGTGATCCACGAGGGCCTGGCCGACGCCGGTTACATCGCGGACCGGACCACCGGTTACGACGCCGTGGTGCGCAGCGTCGGAAGCTTCTGGCCGGAACGGGTCCAGTCGATCACCGGTGTCCCCGCCGGGCTGATCCGTGAAACCGCCCGGCGGCTGGCAGACGGCGCCCGCAAGGGCGGCAGCTACATCCTCACCGGCCGCGGCGTCGAACAGCACGTCGACGGCACTGACACCGCCACGGCCGCCATCAATCTCTCCCTCCTGCTGGGCCTGCCGGGCTCCGCGCGCAGCGGCTACGGCACCCTCACCGGCCAGGGCAACGGCCAGGGCGGCCGCGAACACGGCCAGAAGGCGGACCAGCTCCCCGGCTACCGGAAGATCACCGATCCCGCCGCCCGCGCCCACATGGCCAAGGTCTGGGGCGTGCCCGAAACCCTGATCCCCGGCCCCGGCCTCCCCGCCGTCGAACTCCTCAAGTCCCTTGGACAGCCCGACGGCGTCCGGTGCCTCTTCGTGCATGGCGCCAACCTGGCGGTGTCTGCCCCGGATGCGAACGCCGTGATCGCGGGCCTGCGCAGCCTGGACTTCCTCGTGGTGTGCGACTTCTTCCTTTCCGAAACGGCCGCCGAGGCGGACCTGGTCCTGCCGGTCACCCAGTGGGCCGAGGAAGAAGGAACCCTGACCAACCTCGAGGGCCGTGTGCTGCGCCGGCGCCGGGCCCTCACTCCCCCGCCCGGGGTGCGCAGCGAGCTGTGGATCATGACCCGGCTGGCCGAATTGCTGGAGGCACCGTCCACGTTCAGCGAGGACCCGGAAACCGTGTTCGAGGAACTCCGGCTCGCGTCCTCCGGCGGCCTGGCCGACTACTCCGGGATCGACTACGCCATGCTGGACCGCGGCGAGGCCGCCTACTGGCCCTACCCCGCCGGAAGCGAAGGAACGCCGCGGCTCTTCCTGGACGCTTTTGCGCACGGCGACGGCCGGGCGGTGTTCACGGCGGTGACGCCCCGGCGTCGTACTGTTTCTTCTGCCTCCGCGTCCGGGGCCAAGCGGGCCGGTTCTGACCAGTCCGGAACGCCGATGACCCTCATCACCGGCCGGCTCATGGAGCACTACCAGTCCGGGGCGCAGACCCGCCGGGTCGCTGCCCTGGCCGAGGCCCAGCCCGAGGCACGGCTGCAACTCCACCCCGCGGCGGCGGCCGCCCAGGGTATCGCCGACGGCGACTTCGTCTCCATTTCCAACGAACGTGGCGAGGTCAGCTGCCGCGCCGAGCTCAGCACCGACATCCGCCCGGAGACGGTGTTCCTGCCGTTCCACTTCCCGGAACTCGAGAGCGCCAACCGGCTCACCGAGGCGGCGACGGACCCCATTTCCGGGATGCCCGAGTTCAAGACCAGCAAGGTGTGGATCCGCCCGACGGCGTCGGCGGATCCGCAGACCAATGTTCACGCAGGTGCCCAAGCCCGCGTTCTTCAAGCAGAGGAGGCCTCATGACTGAGCGGATTGTGGTGGTGGGCTTCGGGCCCGTCGCGGCGAGGCTGATCGACGAGCTGCTGCCGGCCGTGCGCAGCGGGCTCGCCCACCTGACCGTGATCGGCGAGGAGTCCGAGGCCGCGTACAACCGCGTGCTGGTGGCGGATCTCGGCGTCGGCCGGACCACGCCGGCCGCCCTGGCCCTCTCGGACGCTGCCGCGCTGGTGGCCGAGGGCATCGACGTCCGGCTGGGCGTCCGCGTCCGGCGTGTGGACCGCGCCCGCCAGCGGGTTTTGTTGAGCGACGGCACCTCGCCCGGCTACGAGCGGCTCGTCTTCGCCACCGGTTCGCGGCCTGTCATCCCCAACCTCACCGGGCTCAACCCGGACCCGGCCGCGCCGGTGCTGCCGCCGGGCGTGACCGCGCTGCGGGATCTCCGCGACGCGTCCGTGCTCCACTCTGCTGTGGCGGGCGGCAAGCGCGTGGTGGTCCTGGGCGGCGGCGTGCTGGGCCTGGAGACGGCCCTCGCCGCGGCCGAGGAAGGCGCCACCGTGACCGTGGTGCACAACGGTCCGCACCCCCTGGGCCGGAACATCGACCGCGGCGGCGGCGCCGTACTCGCGGCGTCCCTGCGGAATTGCGGCGTGCGGGTGGCCGGCAACGCCCGCTCTGTCGGCGTGGAGCACAACGGCCCCGACGGCGGTTTCTCGGCCCTGCTGCTCGATGACGGCTCCGCGATCGACGGCGACTTGCTGGTGCTCTCCTGCGGTGTCCGGCCGCGGACCGAGCTGGCCGAAGGCTGCGGGCTCTCCACCGCCACCGGGATCCTGGTGGACCACCGTTTGAGGGCGCACCACGAGCCCCACATATTTGCGATCGGCGACTGCGCCGAGGTCCGCTGCCCGGACCCCGAGTGCGTTCAGTGCCGGACCGCGCGGGGGCCCTCCGGGCTGGTGGGCCCGGGCTGGCGGCAGGCCGAATGGCTCGCCGACTATCTGACCCTCTTGGCGTCCGGCGCCGAGGCGGAGGCCGAGGCCTTGCCGCCCCTTCCGGCGGAACTGCCGGGAGTGATCGTGCTCAAAGCCCGCGGCATGAACATGGCCGTGGCCGGGGATGTATCTGCTGACCCGTGGGACGAGGAAGCCCTGACCGCCGGCGCCGTGAACGGCCGGGCCAGGCTGCATATTGCCCAGTGGGCCGATCCCGAGCACGGCCGCTACGTGAAGATGACGACCCGCGCCGGGGTGCTCGAGGGCCTCGTGGCTGTGGGCATGCCCCGCACCTCGGCAGAGCTCGTGCAACTGTTCGAACGCGGCGCCGAGCTGCCGGCGGACAGGTCTCTGCTGCTGCGCCTGGACGGGCCGGACCAGGCCGCTGCTGCGGGCGCGGTGGACCCCTCCCGGACGGTCTGCCGGTGCGCCGGCGTCAGCGGGACGGAGATTGCGTCTGCCGTTATTGACGGATGCGCGACGGTGCCAGAGGTTTCAGCGGCCAGCCGGGCCGGCACGGGCTGCGGCGGTTGCCACGAGGACATTAGGGGGATCATCGAGGCGCACTTTCAGGGGGCGGTTGCCTGACGCCTCGCCGCGGGATGGCGCTGAGCCCTTAGCTGCCCAGATTTCCGGGGGCGCTGGATAGGAAGTAGGCTTACGATGTCACCAACGGCACAGTTTGAGAGGACGAACCAATGGCTAAGAACGGCAGCAGCGAAGACGGCTTCATCATTCCGAACCCTTCGAAGATCCGGGAGGACATTCCAGGCGACGCCGGCGATGAGGCCAACGTGATCCGCTTCAGTGAAGAGCAAGCCCTCATCGAGGAACAGGCCCACGGCATCCGCCCGGAGCGTTACAACGTCCCCAGCGGCGGACCCACGATGGCGGAAGCACGCGGGAACATGGACCTGCCGCCCGAGGACGCTGAAAGCTCTCCCTCCAGCGACAGCAGCGACGACGGCCTCCACGGCGGCGCTGAAGAGTAGTTCCGCGGTCTGCCGAGCGCCCCCGCAGCCCTTCTTCGGTGAATCTCGACGTCAGCCAGGTGCTTGATCAGTCGTGGACGGTACACATTCTGACGCCCGGGGGCGGGATGCACTTCTCAGCCGGACACCTGAGCGGCCGCGCTACCCCCTTGTGGACCCCCGGCCCATGGCGGTTTCACTAAGATACGACGCCTGGTCGAACTCCTTCTGCCACTCGACATGCTCCCGGCGGGCGTCCAGCCGGCGGTCGGCATTCCACCTCGGCAGGTAGTCAGCCGCGGGGAGCGCGCGGGCAGGCTTGGCCACGGGCCGGGAGTGGACGGGCTTGGCCACGGGCCGGGTCTGGACGGGCCTGGGTGCGGGGCGGCGGTTCGGCTTCGAATCAGCCACCGTCAAAATGATGAAGGCGCGCACAATGCGCGCACATACCCAAAGGCCGAGCCCAATCAAGATGTAGTTCCAGAATACGACCACCAGCGCAATGGCCAATAGCACGACGATCCACATAGCGACACTATTGCACATGCGACACGCCGGAGATAGAGGTCTTACTCCCTGATCGCCCGTGCGGGGGTTGTCGTCCGTATCGTCCTCACCCCGTCGTTGCGGACAATGAGCAGGAACCGCGCCAGCTCGTCCATCGTGAGCGCCGTTGACGAATGTAAGGCCCGATCGAAGCCGGAGTTCAGGACGATCAGGATCCCCTACAACCCGAAGCGGGCCGTTCTCCCCTTGCCACAGCCGCTGGGGCGGGGATGCAATGAACGTAGGGCCCGTTCGTCAGCAGGAGGCTTCCCATGAACGTCCCGGTCATCTTGGCGCTCGGCGCGATCGTTGTGTTCGCCGTCGTCATCGTCATGACACGCGCCAAGGAGCCGCAGGAGCGGGCCACCGCGCTGACGCGCACCGGCGCGGCCGTCATGGCCGTGTTCACCGTCGTCGCGGGAATCTTCATCGTCGGCTACGTCATGCAGGATCCGGGCGGCAATGCCGGGCTGATCATCACCCTCGTGTGGCTGGTGCCGATGCTCATCCTGGCGGTCGCGGCCTGGTTCTGGCCGGCGGCCACCGCTCCCCTGCTGCTCGCCTTGGCGTCCGCCTTCATCGCCGCCTGCGTATGGCTCGCTTTCGACCCCACGGCCCTGCGCAGCTTCGTCAGCGAAAACGGTCCCATCATTGCCGTCAGCGTCGTCGCGCTTGCCTTCCCGGCCGCCGTACTCGGCCTGAAACGCACCGCACTGGCAGGGTGGCTGCTCGTAGCCCTCGGCGTCCTGCCGCTCGTAATCACGCTCATCGCAAGTTCCGGCCCCGTGGGATCGCTAGTCGCGGCCAGCGTGGTCCCCCTGGTCTGCGGGATCGCCTATCTGGTATCCGCCCGGATGGTGATCGAAAGCACGGCATCGGGAGATCACCGGGCGGCCGCCGCCTAAAAGCTGCCGGCCGCTGCAGACCCCTGCCGCGTAACGCGAATCGGACCACGGCCCAGCGGCAGGTAGCATCGGGGCCATGATCGACGAAGACGACGACATCACCGAAGAACTGCTGGCCGACGCCGGGAAACTCACCGGGCTGAGCCTGGAACTGCTCGGACTCGACCCGCACCCGGACGAGATGACGGCCGAGCAAAGGCTCCAGTTTGATCCCGAGGACCTGGCCGAAATGGCCGCCGTCTCACCGGAGGACCGTCACAAAGCCGTGCGCCAGACCCGCCTGCTGGCCGGACTCCTGTGGAACTCGTCCAGCATCCTCATCGACCAGCTGTTCCGCGACCTCGGAACGCTCAGCACGCTTGACGTTCTCACGCCGGCCGACATCGCCGGCACCTCCGTCCTGTCCTCACTGCCGCCACAGTTCGCCGCGAGCTACGACGCGAAGTTCACCCAGAAGTTCATCGTGGTCTCGGCCGACGTCACCGCATCCCTGGTCCGGGGCTGGACCGCCCCCGGTTGCCTCGCAGCGGCACTGGCCGTCCGTTGCCTGCTCGATCAGGCGGAAATCACCGAGGAGATCTACGAACTGGACCTTCCGGAGAACTGGCGGGCCGCCGTCGAGGAAGTCCTTCTGGAGGATGCCGACAGCGAAGCGCTCTACTCCGACGACGACGGCGACGGTCTGGACCGCGCCGACGCCGGGGCGCTGGGCTTCGAGCACTGGTTCCGGCCCTTTGCCCCCGGCGACACGGTTCCGCCGTACGCCTACTCCTGAGCCCTACCCCCACTCCTGAGCCCGACGCCTATGCCTGACTGCCCGGCTTGGCCAACCACGCCAGATAGTCTTCGGTGAAACGCTGGACGCCGTCCCACTCGGTGTAGACGTAGTCACGGGTGGTGTCCGTGTCCAGGGAACCTTTGTCTTTGGCGATCTTCTTCATCAGGTGCCTCTTGATGAAGCCGTAGTGGGTGTAGAGCAGCGCACCGGCAAACAACCCGACGTGCGCGGGCCGCCATCCCGTTTCCTCCTCGAACTTCTCCACGTAACCCTCGGCGTTTTCCTCGTCTCCGTGGGCAGCCAGGCTGACCGAAACCAGGGCGGAGGGCAAACGCTCGAGCTCGCCGCGGTTCTTCTTCACGAAGTCCGTGACGTGCCCCTCGTGTTTGCCCATGTGGACGGAGGCCGCGACGATCACACCGTCGTAGCCGTCCGGAAGTGTGCCACGGGAATGTTTGAGGTCCGCCGTCTCTGCCTGGTGCCCGTGCGCCCGGAGCAGCTCGGCCATGTACTCCGCGATCTGGGAGGTCTGTCCTTCAACGCTCCCGTAGGGGATATAGATCTTGGTCATGATCCATGGTGTCGGCGCCCGGCTGCGACGCGATACGGCCGAAAGGCCCGCGGAGCCCGTCCCGGCACCGCGCCCTTGACGACCGCGCCCTTGACGACCGCGCTCTTGACGACCGCGCTCTTGACGAAGGTGGCCCGCCGACGTGAGATGGACCTAGGCCCGGTCCGGTTCGCATTCGACCGGCCGGTACACAAGCATGAGTCCACGACGAAAGGACACCACATGTCCCTGCTCGAGTCCTCCCTGTGGGAGGGCAAGATCTACCTCAACGGCTGGCGGCCCGGCAGCGGCGGGACCGGCGACGCCGTCGAACCCGCCACCGGCGAAACACTGGGCCACTACGGCGTGGCCTCCGTGGAGGACGTCCGCGAGGCCGCCGCCGTGGCCGCGAAAGCGCAAAAGGAATGGGCCGCCCGCAACCCGGAGGACCGCGCCGCCGTGCTGCGCCGCGCGGGACAGCTCTGGGAGGAGCATGCGGCGGAAATCCAGGACTGGATCGTCAGGGAATCCGGCGGCATCCCACCCAAAGCAGGGCTGGAAACCCATATCGCGGCCAACGAATGCTACGACGCCTCCGCCCTGCCCTCCCTCCCGGCAGGGGACGTGCTGACCTCGAACGAGAACCGCTGGTCCTTCGCCCGGCGCCGGCCCGTCGGCGTCGTCTCGGTGATCGCGCCTTTCAACTTTCCGCTCATCCTCTCCATCCGCGCTGTCGCCCCGGCGCTGGCCCTTGGCAACGCCGTGCTGCTCAAACCTGACCCGCGCACGGCGGTCTGTGGTGGCGTCACCCTGGTCCGGGTGTTCGAGGAGGCGGGGCTTCCGCCCGGCCTGCTGTCCCTCTTGCCCGGCGGCGCCGAGATCGGTGCCGCCGCCGTCGAGGCGCCCGAGGTCCGCGTTATCGCCTTCACGGGGTCGACGGCGGCCGGCCGCAAAGTGGGCGAGGCGGCCGGCAGGCTGCTCAAGCATGCCCACCTGGAACTCGGCGGGAACAGCGCCATGATCGTGCTGCCCGGCGTCGACCTCCCCAAGGCTGTTTCCGCCGCCGCGTTTGGCTCCTTCATGCACCAGGGGCAGATCTGCATGGCGTCCGGCCGGCATATCGTGCACGAGGACATCTACGAGGACTACGTCAGCGCCCTGGCGGAAAAGGCTCGCCATTTGCCGGTGGGCGACCCCAAGAGCGGAACGGTGGCGCTGGGCCCGGTGATCGACGAGAAGCAGCTCCACCGGGTGGACACGATCGTCCAGGACGCGGTGCAGGGCGGCGCGCGGCTGGCAGCCGGCGGCAGCCATGACGGCCGCTTCTACCGGCCCACCGTGCTCGCCGACCTCGCCCTCGCCAGCCCGGCGTGGAAGGACGAAATCTTCGGTCCCGTGGCCCCGGTGATGAAGTTCTGCACCGTGGACGAGGCTGTGGCTCTGGCCAACGACAACGAATACGGGCTCGCCATCGGGATTCTGGGCGACGTCGGCATGGCCATGACGATCGCCGACCGGCTCGACTCCGGCAAAGTCCACATCAACGAACAGACCGTGTCCGACGAGGCCAACTCGCCCTTCGGCGGGGTCAAGAACTCGGGCAACGGCTCGCGGGTCGGTGGCCATCACGCCAACATGGAATCCTTCACGGAAATCCAGTGGCTGACCGTGCGGCCGGACATTGCACCGTACCCGTTCTAGGACCAAGTAAAAAGGAGGTTCCCGGCGGCCGTTGCCGCCGGCTCAGGCTCCGGGCTCGAACGCCACCGTTCCGAGCATCAGGATGCCGCGCTGGGGGATCCAGAAATCCCCCAACTTGTCCTGGACCGGCAGGGCCGACGGCTTTCCCAGGTCCTGTCCCCCCAGCACGGCCCGGCTGCCCGCGACGATCCACATCCACCGGGGGCGGACCGCGAAACTTTGGCCGTTGGTAACCTGGCCCGTCAGCCCGATGTGGCCGGCCCCCAGGAACGGACCGGCGACGGCCCCCATGGACCGCAGGAAATGGCGGTTTCGCCAGAGCCCCTCCGGTGCTGCGCCGGACACCGCCGACATGAGCCGGGTGACCGTCGTGGGACGCAACGTGAGCTCCCAGTGCAGAACAGCCCCGCCGTCGACATCGACTGTAAAGGCGTGATCCTCGCTCCACGTGATGGAAATGCGGGACATCGACGCGGATTCGAGTGCCGTGCCGAAATACCGGGGGCAGGAGAGTCCGGGGTCCACGGTGCCATGCATTGACCACGCGCCGGCGGGGTTGCGGATCCAGACCGAGGTGTACCCCGGCCCGATCGACGACGTGGCGAATCGCCGCAATGCCAGAACGTAGCCGGAACTGAACGGAACACCGGTCACGCCGTACCCGACGAATTGTTCCTCGTCCCCGGCAGGCGGTTGGGCCGCCCGCTCGACGGCGTCGATCAGGGCCTGGGGACTCTGCATGGCATCAGCCTCCGGATTCGGGCGGGCCTCCGTTGAGTTACATATGAACGTGGAGCCGCCGGGCTGCTTCGGAGATGGAGCCGCTCAGCGAGGGGTACACGGTGAAGGTGCTGGCAATGTCGTCGACATGCAGTTTCTGCGTCACGGCGATCGAGATCGCGAAGATGAGCTCAGACGCGTTCGGGCCCACGACGACGCCGCCGATGACGGTGCCCGAGCCCTTGCGGGCGAAGATCTTGATGAAGCCGTCGCGGTGGTTGCGCATCTTGGCGCGGGCGTTGCTGCGCAAGGACAGCTTGATGATGTCGCCCTGGTATTTGCCGGAGTCGATCTCGGCCTCGGAGACGCCCACGGAGGCGATCTCGGGCGAGGTGAAGATGTTCGATGCCACCTGGTGCAGCTTGATCGGCATGACGGCGTCGCCCAGGAAGTGGGCCACGGCAATCCGGCCCTGCATCGCGGCCACGGAGGCCAGGGCCAGGACACCGGTGCAGTCGCCTGCGGCGTAGATGTTCGGCGCCGTGGTGCGCGAGACGCCGTCGACCTTGATGTGGCCGCTCTCGGTGAGCGCGACGCCGGCTTCCTCCAGGCCGATTCCGGCGGTGTTCGGGATGGAGCCGACGCAGACCAGGCAGTGGCTGCCGGTCACTTTTGAACCGTCCCCGAGGGTGACAACGACGCCGTCCTCCGTGCGCTCCACGGTCTCGGCGCGGGCCCGGGAGAGGACCTTCAGCCCGCGGCGTTCGAAGACGCCCTCGAGGACCTCCGCGGCGTCGGTGTCCGAGCCCGGCAGCACGCGGTCGCGGCTGGAAATCAGGGTGACTTTGGAGCCCAGGCCGTTGTAGGCCGAGGCGAATTCTGCTCCCGTGACACCGGACCCCACCACGATGAGCTCTTCGGGGAGTTCGTCCATGTTGTAGATCTGGGCCCAGTTCAGGATGCGCTCACCGTCCGGACGCGCGGTGGGCAGCTCGCGCGGATGGGCGCCGACCGCCAGCAGGATCGTGTCGGCTTCCACCGTCTCGGTGCCCTCGGCGGTCAGGACCTCGATCGTGTGGTTGTCCACCAGTCGGCCCGAGCCGATCACGATGCGGACGTTCTGGTGTTCCAGGCCGGCCTGGATGTCCTCGGACTGCTTGCGCGCCAGGCGGAGCAGGCGGTCGTTGATGTGCTTGAGGTCCGCGCGCATCGCCGGGGCAAAGTCGCCGCCGTCGACGTCGAACTTGACGCCCAGCTCCCCCGCCTCAGCTACGCGGGTCATCAGGTCCGCCGTCGCGATCAGGGTTTTGGAAGGAACGACGTCGGTCAGCACCGCGGAGCCGCCGAGTCCCGCACGCTCGATGATGGTGACCTGCGCCCCCAGCGAGGCGGCGACCATGGCGGCTTCGTAGCCGCCGGGCCCTCCGCCGAGAATTGCGATGCGGGGTGAGCTGAAGTCAGGATGCGTAGTCACAAACAACTATTGTCCACCATCCGAACCGGAGCCACCAAGAATCCGGGCCGCGCGCGGGTCCAGCCGTGCATGCTGGGCAGCAGGCCCGGCACGCGATAACTTGTACCAGTGAGTTATACAGAATTCCTGAACGCGGACCCCTTCGAC
The DNA here is from genome assembly GCF_900102785.1 of Arthrobacter sp. ok362. Taxonomy (GTDB): domain Bacteria; phylum Actinomycetota; class Actinomycetes; order Actinomycetales; family Micrococcaceae; genus Arthrobacter. Next base: position 236,226 of record NZ_FNGC01000001.1, on the reverse strand, counting down.
GCCGCACGAGACGCCGCCAACTACATCGCCGAAGAGACGGGCGTCGACTCCCACGATGTCGCGCTGGTCCTCGGATCGGGCTGGGGTGACGCGGCCGAGCTGATCGGCGAGACCACCGCAACCCTGTCCGCCAGCGAAATCCCCGGTTTCTCCGCACCGTCTGTGGTGGGGCACGTGGGCACCATCCGCTCGGTACTGACCAAAGAGGGAAAGCGGGCCCTCGTCCTGGGCGCACGCACACACTACTACGAGGGCAAGGGCGTCCGCTCCGTGGTTCACGGCGTGCGCACCGCCGCGGCCGCCGGCTGCAAGACCCTCGTGCTGACCAATGGCTGCGGCGGGCTCAACGAGAACTGGACGCCCGGCACGCCGGTGCTCATCAGCGACCACATCAACCTCACCGCCACTTCTCCGCTGGAAGGGGCGAAGTTCGTGGACCTGACGGACTTGTACTCCTCACGGATCCGCGGCCTGGCCCGCGAGGTGGACCCGTCGCTGGACGAAGGCGTCTACGCCCAGTTCACCGGCCCGCACTACGAGACGCCCGCCGAGGTGCAGTACGCCAAGCGGATCGGCGCTGATCTGGTGGGCATGTCCACGGCACTGGAGGCCATAGCCGGCCGCCACGCCGGCATGGAGGTCTTCGGCATCTCGCTCGTGACCAACCTCGCCGCCGGGATCAGTCCGGTACCGCTCAGCCACGGGGAGGTCCTTGAGGCCGGCCAGGCGGCCGGACCGCGGATTTCCAAGCTGCTCGCAGAGATCATCGCCAAGCTCTGATCTGGGCCCTGATCCAGGAACCGGCGGGCCCCTCGGGGACCCACCCGGTCCACGCCAAAAGTCCTGGACTACCTCGCTGCGGTTATTCCACAGCCAGGTAGTCCAGGACTTTTGCCTTGTCAGCCGGGAACCGCCGCTCCATCGAGTCCGCAATCCCGGCGACGCTTTGGCGCGCCAAGGCCTGGCGCCAGGCGAGTTCGGCCTGACGCATGGTCTGGGAAATGAGGCACGTCCGCGCGAAGTTCTCCTGCCGATGTGGTTCCGGGACATTCCCGAGGATCGCCTCACACCGGAAGGCCGGCTCCTGGCCCTCCAGCGCCAGCACGATGTCCAGCACCGAGATGTTTTCCGGCCTGCGCGCCAAAAGAAATCCGCCGCGGGGCCCCGAGACAGACTCCAGCACACCGGCCCGGACCAGCGACTGAAACTGCTTGTTGAGATAGGCGGCCGGGAGTTTGTAGAACTCGGCCAGCCGTGCGCTGTTCACCGGCTCACCCGGCGGTGTCCATGCCATGTTGACGCAACTGTGCACGGCCCATTCCACGCCACGGCCCATCTTCATATTCCAGACGTTACGTGTCCGGAAATTTGGGTGTCAAGGTGCCGCCTGAGGCTTTGAGATGGAACTGAAACCCCAACTCTCGATTCTCTGGGCAGGAATCGCTCGCGATTGGCGATAGTTTGGTTCTTATGACGTCTTCTGATGCCGAACTGGCCCGACTCCTGAGCGATGCCCGCGACTGGGCAAACCAGGACCCGGACCCCGCCACCGCCGCCACCCTGTCTGAGCTGATCCGCCTCACCGATGGAGGCGTCGCCGGGGCCCGCCAGGAGTTGGCCGACAGCTTCAGCGGCACCCTCGAGTTCGGCACCGCCGGACTGCGGGCGGCCCTCGGTCCGGGACCGAACCGGATGAACCGCGCAGTGGTCCGCCGCGCCGCCGCCGGCTTCACCGCCTTCCTCACCAACGCCGTCGAGCAGACCTCCCCCGGCACCCGGCCGCGCGCCGTCGTCGGCTACGACGCCCGCTACAACTCCGATATTTTCGCCGAAGAAACCGCCGCGATCCTCACCGCGGCCGGCGTTGAAACCTTTTTGATGCCGGCCGCGCTGCCCACCCCGCTGCTCGCGTACGCGGTGCGGGCGCTGGACTGCGACGGCGGCGTCATGGTCACCGCCAGCCACAACCCGCCGCAGGACAACGGGTACAAGGTGTACCTCGGCCGTCACGCGGTTGAGGAAAGCGGCCGCGGCGCCCAGATCGTGGCGCCCTACGACGCCCTGATAGCGGCGAAGATCGACGCCGTCGGCGCCCTGGACTCCATCGTTCTGGCCGCGGACGGGTGGACCGTGCTGGAGCCCTCGATCGCCACCGAATACCAGGGCGCCATCGCGGCCCTGGCGGTTCCGGAGCACTTCCCGGCCCGCGGGCTGAAGATCGTCCTGACCCCCATGCACGGCGTGGGCGGGGAAACGGCGGTGGCTGTGCTGAACGCCGCCGGTTTCGCCGACGTCACGCTTGTCACGGAACAGGCGCAGCCGGATCCGGACTTCCCCACGGTGAACTTCCCCAACCCGGAAGAGCCCGGGGCGCTGGATCTGGCCCTCGAGGCGGCGACGCGCGAGGGCGCCGACATCGTGATCGCCAACGACCCCGACGCCGACCGGGCAGCCGTGGCGGCGAAGGACCCTGCCACCGGCGCGTGGCGCATGCTGCGCGGCGATGAGGTGGGCGCCCTGCTCGGTGCCCACGTCGTGGCCCGGCAGGCCGCAAGCGGCGAGGCGCCGGCCGGCGTATTCGCAAACTCGATTGTGTCTTCCCGGTTGCTGGCGCGGATCGCGGCCGCGGCAGGCTACGCCCACGAGGAAACCCTGACCGGCTTCAAGTGGATTGCCCGCGTGCCGGGGCTGGTCTACGGCTACGAGGAGGCGCTGGGCTATTGCGTCGCCCCGTCGCTGGTGCGCGACAAGGACGGCATTTCGGCGGCGGTGTTGATCGCCGAACTCGCGGCCGCCGCAAAGGCCGGGGGCAAGACCATCTTCGACACCCTGGACGAGCTCTACCTGGTGCACGGGCTGCATGCGAGCGACCAACTCAGCATCCGGGTGGCGGACCTCGGCCTGCTGGACGCGATGATGAACCGGCTGCGGGTCAGCCCGCCGGAATCGTTCGGCGGCTCCAGCGTCGAGGCCGTCACGGACCTGGCCGTGGGCAGCGAGCACCTCCCGCCGACTGAGGGCTTGCTGTACCTGACGAGGGACCTCAGCCGCGTCATCATCCGTCCCAGCGGCACGGAACCGAAGCTCAAGTGCTACCTGGAAGTCATACGCAGTGTCGGTTCGGCCGCCGAGCTTCCGGCGGCCCGGGACGAGGCCCGCGCCGCGCTGGACAGCGTCCTTGCGGACGTCCGCGAGGCCCTGGGCCTCTAGAGTTCTACCTCAATGTATCCGCCCGCAATCCGGGTAACGAAGGTGGCCAGCCGAAGCTCCGGGCTGCCGAGGCACTGCCCCGTAGCGAGGTCGTAGACCTCCTTGTGCAACGGCGAAGCCACCGTGGGGCGGTCCCCGCGGGACCCCGTGATGCCGCGGGCCATGACGTTCGCCCCGGTCGCCGGGTCTTCCTGTGCCACGGCGAAAACCTCACCGGACACGGTGCGGAACAGGGCAACCTGCCGGCCCGCGATCAGTGCCGCCTCGCCCCACGCGGGTTCCAGGTCAGCCACGGCGCACACCCGGTGCCAGCGGGCCGCGGATCCAACAGCCGGCTCAGCGGCCTGATCCTCAATCTCGTGTATTGCGGTTTCAAGTACGGCGGTCATCCCGGCCCCTCTCTGATACATCCCTTACGGGCTCAACCGCTGCTGCGGCCACATATTCAAGCTAGGCCCGCGGTGTTTCATCCGGACGCGCCGGATGTGTCCGGCGCGTAAAAGAGAGCTCACACGGCCGGAAATGCATTCGTGATGCAGAAGTTAAGATCACGAAACATAAGGGAAACTGAAGCGAAATTCCCTTTGCCTAGTCTGGGACGACAAGCTGCAGAGCACCGTCTGCGGCCCATGCGAAAGGCCCACCGTGACCGGACACCCCTCAAGCCACCCGAACCAGGACGCAGCCAGCGCCGCCCCGCGCCGTATTGTGGTGGCCGGCGGCGGCCCAGCAGCGCACCGTTTCGCCGATGCCATGCACGCCCGCGGACTTGATGGCTGGCACGTTACAGTCCTCACCGAGGAAGCCCACCTCCCCTACGACCGCGTTGCGCTGAGCAAGGCACTGACCGACAGCGACGTCGACCTCACCCTGGGCAGCGCTTCCATGTGGGACCACACGGCCCTGAACCTGAAAACCGGCGAGCGCGTCATCAGCATCGACGCCGCCGGCAAGACGGTCAAGACCGCGACGGGAACGGACTATCCGTATGACGAGCTCGTGGTCGCGACGGGCTCGGACGCGGCCCGTTTGCCCATCCCGGGCTCCGAACTCACCCACGTGTACCGCACCCTTGAGGACGTCTGGTCCATCAACAAGGCGATCGCGGACCTCACCGGGAAGCTTGGCCGCAAGGTCAACGCAGTCACCATCGGCGGCGGTCTCCTGGGCCTGGAATCAGCGGCCGGCACCGAACAGCTCGGCGCCACCCCGATCGTCATCAACGGCTCGCCGTGGCTCATGAACACCCAGCTGGACGAGGGTGCCGGACAGGCGCTCGGCCGCCTCATCGAGGCCAAGGGCTTCACCGTCCACGGCGGGGTGTTCCCCTCCGAGGTCCTCTCCGACGACGCCGGCCAGGTCACCGGCGTCCTCATGGCCGACGGCCGGATCATCGACGCCGACATCGTGATCGTTGCGATCGGTGTGCGGCCCCGCGATGAGCTGTTCCGGGCCGCTGAGGGCGCACAGCAGCACTTCCAGCTCGGCCAGCGCGGCGGCGTTGTCATCTCCGAGGACTGCTCCACGGAGGTTCCCGGCATCTGGGCAATCGGCGAGGTCGCCAACTTCGGCGGCATGTGCCTGGGCCTCGTGGCGCCGGCCAACACAATGGCCGAAATCGTCGCGGACCGGTTGCATGGCGGCGACGCAACCTTCCCCGGCTTCGACACGGCCACCAAGCTCAAGCTCTCCGGCGTCGACGTCGCCAGCTTCGGGGACGCCTTCGCCCGCACGGAACACGCGCTCGAAATCGTCTACGCCGACCCCGCCCGCGGCGTCTACCAGAAGATCGTCACCACGGACGATGCCAAGACCCTGCTCGGCGGGATTTTCGTCGGCGACGCCTCGCCCTACACTTCCCTGCGCCCCATGCTGGGCCGCGAACTGGCGGCCGAGCCCGGCGCCTACCTTACCGCGGCCGGCGGCGGCGACGCCCCGGAGACCGAACTGCCGGACGATGCCATTTTGTGTTCCTGCAACAACGTCTCCGCGGGAACCATCCGCGACACCGTCAACGGTTGCGGGGCCTGCGACGGCAACGCGCCCGTCCGGGAACTCGGCGAGCTGAAGGGCTGCACCCGCGCCGGAACCAGCTGCGGTTCCTGCGTGCCGATGCTCAAGAAGCTGCTCGAGACGGAACTGACCAAATCCGGCGTCGAGGTCTCCAAGGCACTCTGCGAACACATCGAGCTGTCCCGCCAGGAACTCTTCGACGCCATCCGCGTCTTGGAACTGACCTCCTTCGAGGAGATCATGGCCAAATACGGCACCGGCGCCGGCTGCGATATCTGCAAGCCGACCATCGCCAACATCCTGGCCAGCCAGAACAGCGCTTACGTCCTGGACGCCGGCCGCGGCACCCTGCAGGACACCAACGACCGCGCCCTGGCCAACATGCAGAAGGACGGCACCTACTCGGTGGTTCCGCGCATCGCCGGCGGCGAGATCACCCCCAAGAAACTCGGCGTGATCGCCGCGGTCGCCGAGCAGTACGGCCTCTACACCAAGATCACCGGCGGCCAGCGGATCGACATGTTCGGCGCCCGGCTGGAGCAGCTTCCGGAAATCTGGAAGGTACTCGTGGATGCCGGCTTCGAATCCGGCCAGGCCTACGGCAAGAGCCTGCGCACGGTGAAGTCCTGCGTCGGCTCCACATGGTGCCGCTTCGGCGTCCAGGACTCGGTGGCCATGGCCATCGCGCTCGAGTTGCGCTACCGCGGTCTCCGCAGCCCGCACAAGCTGAAGATGGGTGTCTCCGGCTGCGCCCGCGAATGTGCGGAGGCCCGGGGCAAGGATGTCGGCGTCATCGCCACCGCGGACGGCTGGAACTTGTACGTCGGCGGCAACGGCGGGGCCACCCCGGCGCACGCCCAGCTGCTGGCCAAGGACCTCGACGACGAAACCCTGATCAAGTACATCGACCGCTACTTCATGTACTACATCCGCACCGCCGACCGGCTGCAGCGCACCGCGCGCTGGCAGGAAGAGCTCGACGGCGGCATCAAGCACGTCGAGGACGTGGTGGTACACGACACCCTGGGCATCGCCGAGGACCTCGAGGCCGCCATGGCCAAGCACGTTGACACCTACGTCGACGAATGGGCCGACACCCTGAAGGATCCCGAGCGCCTCCGCCGCTTCCGCTCCTTCGTCAACGCCCCGGACCAGAAGGACGATTCCATCACCTTCGTCTCCGACGAGCGCGGCCAGATGCGCCCCGCCACGGCAGAAGAAAAGGCGCTGGCCGGTCAGCAGCCAGTGCTGATCGGCGCTTCCATCCCGGTCCGTGCCACCACCCCGGAACTGCCTGACGAGAACGAGGTATAGCCATGCAGCTCACCATTGACCTGACCGGACGCGAAGTCCTGGTCACGGGCGCGGACCACGCCGCGCGGCAGGCCGTGCGGCGCTATGAAGCGGCCGGCGCCATCGTGTTCCGCCTCAGCTCCCCGCAGGGCGCCGGAATTGACGGTCCGCTGCCCGAGCGCCCGTTCCTGGTGGCGGCAGTCGACGACGGCCAGCCCGGCTGGGAGGCTCTCCTGGGCCGGTGCCAGGCCACCGGCATTCCGGTGGCGGCCGAGCCCGCTGCCGGCCCGGTGGGACACGTCACGCTAGTCGGCGGCGGCCCCGGGACCGCCGAGCTGCTCACCGTCGCCGCCGTTGCGGCGCTGCGGGATGCCGACGTCGTCTTCTACGACCGGCTCGCCCCGTACCAGGAGCTGCCGTCCCTGACCTCGGCTGCGCTCGTGGATGTGGGCAAGAAGCCCGGCCACCACAAGGTCAGCCAGGCCGACATCGAAAGGCACATGGTGGAAAGCGCGCTGGCCGGGAACAATGTGGTCCGCCTCAAGGGCGGGGACCCCTACGTGTTCGGGCGCGGCGGTGAGGAAGTCGCTTCCTGCGTCGCGGCCGGGGTTCCGGTCCGGGTGGTGTCGGGAGTGACCAGCGCCATCTCGGTGCCGGCGGCCGCCGGCATCCCCGTCACGCACCGCGAAGTCAGCCACATGTTCACCGTCGTTTCAGGCCACGCCCCGCTGACCGAGAAAGAACTGACGCACCTGGCCGGGCTCGGCGGAACCATTGTGGTCCTGATGGGGATCGGCACCCTGCACCACCTCGCGGCCGGACTCCGCCGGGCAGGGATGCGGGCAGACATGCCGATGGCCGTCGTCGAACGCGGCTACCGCCCCGGCCAGCGCACCACAATCGCCGAGCTGGGCACCATCACGTCCGCAGCCGCGGGCTGCAGCAACCCCGCCGTCCTGGTGATCGGGGAGGTTGTCCGGGTGGCCGAGGCCAACCGGGGCTGTGCCGAGGCCACGGCAGAGCTCGACCGACTGGCCGCATCACTGATGGAGGCGTAAGGATTCCCATGAGCGCATTGAACGCCGTCGCCGCAACATTCCCGGAGCCCGGCGCACCCTTAACACCGTTGGTCCCCGCAACTTCCGGAGCACCCGCGCCGGAAGCATCAGAGGACGCGACCGAACGGGACCTTCCTTTGGACGGCTTCCGGATCGGCGTCACCTCGCACCGCCGCTCGCAGGACCTCATCGAGGCCCTCGAGCGCCGCGGTGCCGAGGTGCTTCACGCCCCGGCACTGAAGATCGCCCCGGTCCGGGAGGACCAGAGCCTGATCGAGGACACCCGGGCGATCATCGCCGCCCGGCCCGAACTTTGCATCGCCACCACCGCCTACGGCATGCGCCGTTGGTGCGAGGCCGCGGACACGTTTGGCATTGGCGACCAGCTGCTCGAGACCCTCTCCGCCACCCGGATGTTCGTCCGCGGGCCCAAGGCCCGCGGCGCCGTGCGTGCGGCCGGGCTTGCCGACGTCGGAATCAGCAGCGACGAAACCACGGCCACGCTCGTGGACATGCTCCTTGCCGAGGGTGTGCGGGGCAAGACAGTCGCGGTGCAGCTGCACGGCTACACCGATGTCCGCCAGCTCGAGCGCCTGCGCATGTCCGGCGCCACCGTCCTGACCGTCACCCCTTACCGCTGGGTCAAACCCGACGGCGCCGACCGGCTGCCCAAGCTCATCGAAGCCGCGTGCAGCGGCAACCTGGATGTCCTGACCTTCACGAGCGCCCCCGCCGTGGACGCGATGTGGAGCACGGCGCATGAGATGGGCGTCTACAAACAGCTCGTGGAGAGCCTGAAGACCACTGTGGCGACCGCCGTGGTCGGGCCCATCACCGCGCAGCCGCTGCTGGACGCCGGGCTGCACCCGCTGATCCCGGAACGCTTCCGGATGGGCGCCCTGATCCGGCTGGTCTGCGAGCACCTGGCGCTCAACCACGTCCGCCGGCTCGATACAGTTTCCGGTTCCGTGGAGCTGCGCGGCCGCTCGCTGCGGATCAACGGCGAGGCGGTCGACATGGCACCGGCACCCCTGCTGCTGCTGCGGGCGCTCATCGGCGCTGGCGGGGCCGTGCTGTCCCGCGAGGCGCTCTCGGACCTCCTGGAACTGCGCGGTTCCGTGCATGCCCTGGACATGACCGTCAGCCGGCTGCGGTCCGCGCTGCCGGACACCCGTCTCGTGGAAACCGTGGTGAAGCGCGGCTACCGGATCCGGGTGTAACGGAGGTGTCTGAGCTGTCTCCAAGGAGGCCCGCCGCGGGGGTGTGACGCACGGCATTACCGGCCGGTAAATACTGGCGAACAGGCAGGGCAAAAGCGGCAACACCCGGGAAACACCCCGGAAAAATCGGACGCCTACGCTGGGGTTCATCAAGCACACCGGCCACACGATGGCCACCCCAGCGAAAGGGCCTGCACATGTCCGCTCCGGCATTCTCTCCCACCTCCGGCACATCCGCCTCGACGGCAGCCGCTTCCACCACCGCCACCACGGCCGCCCGGCCCAGGATCGTCATCGCCGGCGCCGGCACGGCCGCCCAGGCCCTCGTCCGGCAACTCACCCGGACCCCGTTTGCCGGCGCCATCACGGTCCTCAGCAACCGGGACGACGCCCCCGAGGAATTGCTGGAGCTGGCCGTCCTGCCCCAGGTGTCCGTCCGCTTTGGCCAGCCGGCCAGCTACATCGACGCGGAAAACCGTCGTGTGACCACCGCCGACGGCATGGAATTCGACTACGACGAGCTCGTCATCGCCACCGGTTCCGCTCCCGCCGAGGCGCCGGTGGAAGGCGCCGCGCGGTGCCTGAGCTATTCCACGATCGACGACGCCGCCCGGCTGGGCGAGGCCGTCAAGGACGTCACCCGGGTCCTCGGCCGGCGTCCGCTGGGCATCTTGGTCGGCACGGGCTCCGCCGCCGGCCAGGCCGAGGCCGTGCTCCGGGCCCGCGGCGTCCGCCCGGTCCGCACCACCGTCCGCCCCGCCGCGGTCGTTCCCACCGTCGCCGGGTCCGTCCTGCCGGCGTCCGGCGTCGTCTTCGAGGACGGCTCCAGCATGAACGGTGACCTCGTGATCCTCGCCGAGGAGCGCATCGCCCGTGACGAACTGGCCGCCACGGCCGGGCTTACCACCGCGCCGCGGGGCGGCATTGTCATCGGCCAGGACTTCCGCACCTCCGTACCGGGCATCTGGGCGGTCGGTGACGCCGCAGCCTACGACGGCGTCCGGCTGGGACTGCTCGTGGCCTCCGGTTCCGCCGCGTCGGTGTGTGCCTCCCAGCTGCTTCAGGCCACGATTGCCCGGCCCCTGGCGGCCGCCGCCTGAGCGTGCGCGGGCGCCCCGGCGGAGGCATCCAACGGGCATGTTCCTATGGCAAGATGGTCACCTGATAAGCCGCGCACCATGCGGCGCCGCCAGGGCCCGCAGGCCCACAAGGCCCGGGAAGGACCGCCGCGTCCCCGGCCCGCCACGAAAGGGACCACCATGAGCCACGAAGCCGCCACCGCGGGCACGCCCAACATCGCCTCCTACATCGACCACACGCTGCTCAAGCCGGAGGCCAGCGAGGCGGAGATCCTAAAGGTGTGCGCCGAGGCGGCCGAATACCATTTCAAGTCGGTCTGCGTGAACCCGGTCTGGGTCAAGACGGTCAAGACCGCGCTCAAGGGCTCCGGCGTCCTGACGTGCTCCGTGGTGGGATTCCCGCTGGGCGCCACGCCGAGCGACGTCAAGGCCTTCGAGGCCCGCGGCGCGGTCCTGGACGGTGCCGAAGAGGTGGACATGGTCATCAACATCGCCGCTGCCCGCGCCAATGACAAGGGCGCACTGGTGGATGACATCGCCGCCGTCGCCGACGTGGTGCACGAGGGCGGAGCCATCCTGAAGGTCATCATCGAAACGGCACTGCTCAGCGATGATCAGAAAGTGCTCGCCTGCGAGGCCGCGGTTCAGGCCGGGGCGGACTTCGTGAAGACCTCCACCGGCTTCAACGGTGGTGGGGCCACGGCCGAGGACGTCGCGCTCATGCGCCGCACCGTCGGTCCGGACCTGGGCGTGAAGGCCTCCGGCGGCGTGCGTTCCGTGGCCGATGCGCAGGCTATGATTGCTGCAGGTGCAACACGTATTGGCGCCAGCTCCGGCATTGCGATCGTCAAGGGTGAACAGGGTTCGTCCGCGTACTGATCCACGCCGGCAGCGCCACAGTTTTGAGCCCCCCGGGGCCGAGGAGGAACGAATGTCCAGCAACAACACCCAGTCCCGGCAGGTCGAGAACAGCCTCGGATCGAGCATCGCCCTGTTCGTGCCGATGATGATCCTGTTCGGCGGCGCGCTCTACTCGCTGTCCTTCCTCACGCTGGAAAACCCCTGGCCGATGGCCGTCTGCCTGATCCTCTTCGCAGCCGCGTTCTGGATCCCGCAGACGCTGCTGGGCCGCTCGGATTCGGCCGGCGAAAACTAGGCTTTCCCTTTGTTAAATGACTGAAGCTCCGGGATATTCCGGAGCTTCAGTCATTTAAGGTGCTTTGGGTCAGTTAACGAACTCGGCCTACCCGGGCACCAGCGCGAACAGGCCCTTGACCAGCCCTGTCCCCAACGCCAGGGCCGCCGGGAAGTGCGCCTTGGCCACAGCCAGGCCGGCGCCAAACATCCCCATCATCGCGTAGCCACTCACCGGGATGAGGACGAACCATTCCCGCCGTGAGCCCGCCCGGCCCAGCAGCGGGATGGAGAACGCCCCGTTGGCTTTCCAGATGTTCTTGAGCAGCGGCAGTTTCCGCAGGACCTTCGGCGGCTTGATCACCAGTGGCCAGAGCAGCGGCACTCCCCCGGTGGTGATCATGTCCCCGACAATGTGCACCAGCACCCCGGTGAGCATCGAGACCGGCAGCCAGGTCCACTGGTGCGGCGCAAACCACGTCACCACTCCTGCCATGAGCAGCGCCAAGACCCAGTTGCTGATCCAGCCGGACTTAGGAAAGAGTTTCAGTGCCTTCGCGGCGATGTTGATCATGAACATGCACAGCAGGCCGGCCCCGACGGACAGCAGCCCCCACTGGGTCTGCACCTGCAACTGCCCGGCGATGGTGGCCAGCAGCACGAAGAACGCCGCGCCCAGCACCGAATGCGTGCCCTGCCGGTGGCCCCCGCTGACATTCTCAATGCCGCGCGCCACCAGATTGGACAGCGGCGGCAGCGCGTGCGCCACTGTACTGGCGCGGTGGTCCCAGTCGCAGACCAGCGCGGTCCCCGCCGTCGCCATGGCGCCGATCACGATTCCCGTGGGATCCAGGGGGTACCAGCCGAGCGCATACGGGCCGGTCGAGGCAATGGCTACCCACGCCGCGGCTCCCGACGCGGCGTGATGTGCTCCCATCATTCGTTTATTTCACCGCCGGTGTGGCAGATACAGGGGCATCGGAGAAGATGTTGCGGATGACGCCGTTGGCCCATTCGAGGATCTCGGCGTCCTGCAGGTCCCGGCCGCCGATCCGGGCGGTCTTTGGCTTCGGGACGAGCACCGCATCCAGGGCCGGCTTCGCCTGCGCGCCGGGGTACATCCGGGTCAGGCGCATGAGCTTGGACTCGGGCAGCTGCGCCGGGGAGAACTTGATGAAGTTGCCCTGCAGCGCGACGTCGGACAATCCGGCCTCGCGGGCGCCCACCCGGAACCGGGCGACGTCGATCAGGTTTGTGGCGGGCAGCGGCAGTTCGCCATAACGGTCCACGAGCTCCGCAAGGACCTCGTCGATCGCCTCGTAGGTGATGGCGCTGGCGAGCTTGCGGTAGGCCTCCAGGCGCAGCCGTTCGCCCGGCACGTAGTCGTGCGGCAGGTGCGCGTTGACCGGCAGCTCGATCTTCATTTCGGCGGCCTTCTCCTCGGCCTCGCCCCGGTATTCGGCCACGGCCTCGCCGACCAGCCGGATGTAGAGGTCGAAGCCCACGCCCTGGATGTGGCCGGACTGCTCGCCGCCAAGCAGGTTGCCGGCGCCGCGGATCTCCAGGTCCTTCATGGCCAGCTGCATGCCTGCCCCGAGCTCGTTGTGCGTCGCGACGGCCTTGAGCCGTTCCAGTGCCACCTCGCCGAGCGGCTTTTCCGAGGGGTAGAGGAAGTACGCGTAGGCGCGTTCCCGGCCGCGGCCCACACGTCCGCGCAGCTGGTGCAGCTGGGAGAGGCCATATTTGTCCGCGCCGTCCACGATCAGGGTGTTGGCGTTGGAGATGTCCAGGCCGGTCTCAATGATGGTGGTGCAGACGAGGACGTCGAAGCGCTTTTCCCAGAAGTCCACGATGATCTGTTCCAGCCGGCTCTCGGACATCTGCCCGTGCGCCACCTCCACCCGGGCCTCCGGAACCAGTTCGCGGATCTTCGCCGCGGTGCGGTCGATCGTGGACACCCGGTTGTGGACGAAGAACACCTGGCCTTCGCGCATCAGCTCGCGGCGGATCGCGGCGGAGGTCTGCTTGTCCGTGTACGGGCCCACGTAGGTCAGCACGGGGTGCCGTTCCTCCGGCGGGGTGGCCAGGGTGGAGGTCTCGCGGATGCCGGTCAGGGACATTTCCAGGGTCCGCGGAATCGGGGTGGCGCTCATGGCCAGGACGTCCACGTTGGTGCGCATCTTCTTGAGCGCCTCCTTGTGTTCGACGCCGAAGCGCTGCTCCTCGTCCACGATCACCAGGCCGAGGTCCTTGAAGCCGAAGTCCTTGGACAACAGCCGGTGCGTGCCGATCACGACGTCCACGGAACCGCTCTTGACGCCGTCGGAGGTTTCCTTGGCCTCCTTGCCGCTCTGGAAGCGGGACAGCGGCTTGACGACGAGCGGGAAGCCGGAAAACCGTTCGGTGAACGTCTCGTAGTGCTGCTGGGCGAGCAGGGTGGTGGGCACCAGCACCGCGACCTGCTTGCCGTCCTGGACGGCCTTGAACGCGGCGCGGACCGCGATCTCGGTCTTGCCGTAGCCGACGTCGCCGGAGATCAGCCGGTCCATCGGGATCTCGCGCTCCATGTCGGCCTTGACCTCGTTGATGGTGGTCAGCTGGTCCGGGGTCTCCACGTACGGGAAGGCCTCCTCCAATTCCCGCTGCCACGGCGTGTCCGGGCCGAAGGCGTAACCGCGGGATGCCATCCGGGCGGAGTAGAGCCGGATCAGTTCGCCGGCGATCTCCTTGACCGCCTTGCGGGCCCTGGACTTGGTGCTGGCCCAGTCCGCGCCGCCCATCTTGCTCAGCGCTGGGGTGTCCCCGCCGACGTACCGGGTGACCTGGTCCAGCTGGTCGGTGGGCACAAAGAGCCGGTCGCCCGGGGCTCCGCGCTTGGACGGCGCATATTCCAGGACCAGGTATTCGCGCACCCCATCGCCGCCACCGGCCACCCGGCGCTGGATCAACTCCACGAACCGGCCGATGCCGTGCTGTTCGTGGACCACGGAGTCCCCGGCCACGAGCTGGAGCGGGTCCACGGCGTTCCGCCGCTTGGACGGCATCCGGCGCATGTCTTTGGTGGAACCCGCGGAGGTGCGCCCCAGCAGGTCCGCCTCGGTCAGCAGCGCCAGCTTGAGCGGATCCAGGACAAAACCGCGGCCGACGGCGGCGGTGGTCACCTCGATCAGCCCGGCCTGCGGATCTGCTTCAAGGGTGTCCACCCGCGCGCAGGGGATGTCGTTGTCGTGGAAGAGTTCCGCGAGGCGCTGCGCCGGGCCGGGGCCCTCGGTGACCACGACGATCCGCCACTGGTCCCGGACGCGGGAGCCGATGAAATCCATCATTTCCGCCACGTCGCCCTGGTAGCCGCGGGGTTCCCGGGCGTGCAGGTTAAGCACGTCGACGTCGGGCAGCAGCTCTTCGTCGCTGGCCAGCGAGGTGATGGACCACCAGGAGACGCCGTGCTCCAGGGCGGCGGTGCGGGTTTCGGTCAGCGAACGGAAGCTGGCCGAGTGCAGCGCTTCAGACGCCGCGGAGCTTAAGTCGAGCGGCGCCGTCCCGCCGTCGGACGCCGTGGACCAGGCGGCCTCGAGGAATTCCTCGTTGGTGGCGGCGAGGTCGTGGGCCCGGGTGCGGACCTTCTCCGGCTCGATCACCACCGAGATGGAGCCCGCCGGGAGCTGGTCCAGGAACGGCACCATGGCGTCCACCAGCACAGGAGCCAGCGATTCCATGCCCTCGACGGCGATGCCGCCGGCGATCTTCTCCAGCATGTCCGCGGCGGCCGGGAGCTGGGACTTCAGGGTGGCCGCGCGGGACATGACGGAGGGCGTGATCAGGATTTCGCGGCACGGCGGGGCGTGGAGTTCGGTGGGATGGTGCAGGCCCGGTGCGGTCAGCGAGCGCTGGTCGGCGACGGCGAACCAGCGCATCTGGTCCACCTCGTCCCCGAAGAACTCGACCCGGATGGGGTGATCCTCGGTGGGCGGGAAGACGTCCAGCATGCCGCCGCGGACGGCGAACTCGCCGCGGCGAGTCACCATGTCCACCCGGGCGTAGGCGGCGTCGGCGAGGCTCTTGACGACACTGCTGAAGGGGGCCTCCTGGCCAAGCTTCAGGGTCACGGGCACCAGTTCGCCCAGGCCGGCGACGATCGGCTGGACGACGGCGCGCACGGGGGCCACCACCACGCGCAGCGCACCGGCGGTGGACGATTCAGGGTGGGCGAGCCGCCGCAGCACGGACAGCCGCCGGCCCACGGTGTCCGAGCGCGGGGAGAGCCGCTCATGCGGCAGGGTCTCCCAGCTGGGGAACTCGGCCACGGCGTCGGCCGGCAGGAAGGCGCGCAGGGCCTCGGTCAGGTCCTCGGCCTCACGGCCGGTCGCGGTGACGGCCAGGACCACGGGCACCGGACGACCGGCCCCGGCAGGGCCAGTTCTGGCAGAGCCAGCTTCGGCAGGGTCAGTTTCGGCAGGGCCAGTTTCGTTGGCCGCGTGCGCCGTGAGTCCGTCCGCCATTTCGGCGAGCAGCGTGGACCGCATTCCGGCGGGGGCGCTGATCTGGTAATCCTCGCTGCGGGCGGCGAACCCGCGGGCGGCCTCGGCCTGGATCCGCGCGAAATTCCGGTCTTCGGCGAGGACACGGCGCAGACCGGTGAGAGAGGGGCCGTTGAGGCTCATAGCTGTTGCTCCTGATGTGATCACGGGGTGCAGGCAACACGAATAGCCGAAATTCGTGAGAATCCCGGGTCCTCCAAGCCTACCGCGGAGCCCACGGCCAGGCCGACGGGGCTAGGCTGGCGGGAGGAGCGGGCGGCCCATCCGAAGTGGCCTGGGCACCGAATGGCTTGGTAGGCCACCCGCCAACCGCTGGCCGACAAGGAGTCACCATGAACGGCACAACCGCAACCCCTGAATCCGGTGGAACGCCGGCTCCAGCCCCGCAGCCAGCCTCCGCCAAAGCCGCCTCCCCGAAAACCGTGCTGGTCACCGGGGCCACCGGCTACATCGGCGGGCGGCTGGCGCCCCGGCTCTTGGAAGCAGGGCACCGGGTCAAAGTCGTGGTCCGGACGCCCGCCAAGATCGCCGGCGTGCCGTGGCTGGACGACGTCGAGGTGGTCCAAAGCAGCCTCGACGACGGCGTGGCCCTGCGGGAGGCGCTCGACGGCGTCGACGTCCTGTACTACCTGGTCCACTCCATGGCGGCCGGCGCGGGCTTCGAGGCCAAGGAAAAGGCGATGGCCGGGACGGCTGCCCGGGCGGCTGACGCGGCGGGGGTGGGCCGGATTGTGTACCTCGGCGGCCTGCACCCGGCCGGTGCCGAGCTGTCCACTCACATGCGTTCCCGCGAGGCGGTGGGGAAAGTCTTCCTGGACAGTCCGGTGGACGCGGTGGTCTTCCAGGCCGGCGTCGTCATCGGCTCAGGCTCGGCGTCGTTCGAAATGATCCGGCACCTGTCCGAGACGCTCCCGCTGATGCCCGCGCCGAGCTGGGTCCGCAACAAGATCGAGGCGATCGCCGTCCGCGACGTCCTGTACTACCTCGTGGCCGCTGCGTCGCTGGACGGAACTATCAACCGGGCGTTCGATATCGGCTGCCGCCAGGTGCTCAGCTACGCGGGCATGATGCAGGAATACGCCGCCGAGGCGGGCCTGCCGCACCGCGTGGTGCTGGCCCTGCCCGTGCCGGCCCCCAAGCTGGCCGGCCTGTGGGTGGCGCTTGTAACGCCGATCCCGCTCTCCATGTCCCTGCCGCTCGTGGAATCGCTCCAGCACGACGCCGTTTCCCGGGAGCACGACATCGATGCGTACATCCGTGTGCCTGAGGGCGGCCTGACCTCCTACCGTCGTGCTGTGGCCCTCGCCCTGGGAAAGGAACGCGACGGCCAGGTGGAAACCACCTGGGCAAGCGCCGGGGTCGACGCCGATCCCCTGCCGAGCGACCCGGACTGGTCTGGCCACAGAGTGTTCGTGGACGAGCGCAGCTTTCCCAGCGACGTGGACCCGAAGCACGTATGGACCATCATCGAAGGAATCGGCGGCCGGAACGGCTGGTACTCCCTGCCGCTTGCCTGGCAGGTGCGCGGCTGGCTGGACAAGCTGACCGGCGGGGCCGGGCTGCAGCGCGGCCGCCGGCACCCGCATCTGCTCGCGGAGGGTGAAGCGGTGGACTGGTGGCGGGTCGAGCAGATCGACCGCGGACGGCTGCTGCGGCTGCGGGCCGAAATGCGGGCTCCGGGCCGGGCCTGGCTGGAACTCTCCGTGGAGCCGGAAGGGACGGGCAGCCGCTACCACCAGCGCGCCATCTTCTTCCCCAAGGGCCTCAGCGGCCGCCTTTACTGGCTCGCCGTCCTGCCGTTCCACAGCGTCATATTTCCCGCCATGTCGCGGAACATCACCGCCGCTGCCCGGGTGCTGGAAAATCTCGAATCGGAGACTGCCGGGCACACGCCGTAGGATGTTGGAGCCCGAAACGTCCACTTCCATATCCCGGAGGACCCCCCATGGCCCTGAGTGCATCCACCACCGTCCCGCACAGCGTCGACCGCGTTACCGCGGTTTTCGTCAATGAAGACTTCCTGCGCCACACGAGCGAACTCGTCGGCGGCACCCTGGAATCCTTTGCCATTGACGGAGATCCCGCGGGCGTCTTTAGCACCACCACCGTGCGGACCATCCCCACCACACGGATGCCCGACATCGCCCGGAAATTTGTCGGCGAAAGCCTGAAGGTGACCCAGCTCGAGGCCTGGGAGGCTCCCGCCGCTGACGGCTCCCGGCAGAGCAAGATCTCTCTCAAGGTCTCCGGCGCACCGCTGGACGTGAACGCTGTCCAGCGTCTCGTGTCCGACGGCGGCAGCACCCGGATCGAGCTCGAGGGCAACGTCACCTCCTCGGTGCCGTTCCTTGGCGGCAAGATCGCCGACGCCGCCGAGCCCATGGTCGGCAAGGCCCTGAACCTTCAGTCCCAGCAGGCCCAGGCCTGGCTCGAGAGCCACTAGCGTCGTGGAGGTGCCAGCGTTCCTCGCCGTCGTCCTGATCATTGCCGGCGCCTGGTCCTTGGTGGTCTGGCCGCAGTTCCTGCGCCGGGTCATGAAGGACCCGCGCGCCCGCGACGCCGAGGGCAAGGCCACGCGCTTCCTGACCGTTCACGTGGTCCTCGTCAGCATCTCCATGCTGCTGGGGGCTGCGACGGCGGCGATCGGCATCGCCGGGCTGGTCAGCTAGGATCCGGCACACCGGCGGCAAAACCTGCCGGTGTGCCGGAATCTCTGCCCTGGTGGCGTGCTGGCGGCTAGAATCGGCAAAAAGTGGACCGCTGAAAGGGGGACGCCACTTGCCACCCCGTCGTGCGGCCATGTGGGCACTGGGCGCCTATCTGCTGGCCCTTGGCCTTATTGCCCTCTGGCCCGTTCCCGTGGACCAGGGCGCATCTGATTTCCTGATGCGGTCGCTGCGGCAACTGCACCGCTGGGGCGTCCCTCCATGGTTCAACTACGGGGTCGTGGAGCTGACCTCAAACGTGATCCTGTTCTTGCCGCTGGGCGCCTTGGTCACCCGGATCCTCGGCGCGCGGCTCTGGTGGGGCGGGGTTGCTGTCGGTTTCCTGCTCTCCGTCCTTGTTGAACTCGCCCAGCTTGTCTTCCTCCCGGCGCGCTTTCCCTCTGTCATTGACGTTGCCGCGAACACCTTCGGCGCCATGGTTGGGGCCCTCTCGGCCTTGCTCCTCATGGCACGCCACGAGACTGTGTGATCGCCACGCCTACCGCGTACGCTGTGAACAGGCCACAACGGGAGGACATCGGAACTGTGCGGATCTCGGTTATCGGATGCGGTTATCTCGGTGCAGTCCATGCTGCTTGCATGGCAAAGCTGGGCCATGACGTTGTCGGCATCGACGTCGACGAACATAAGGTTGCGCAACTGTCAGCGGGCCATGCCCCCTTCTACGAACCTGTGTTGGACGAGCTCCTTTCAGAGCTTGAGGAATCAGGTCGGTTGCGGTTCACCACCGACATGGCGGCGGCCCGCGGTTCTGAGGTCCACTTCGTCTGCGTTGGTACCCCACAGAAGCGCGGCGAGAACGGCGCCGACCTCCGATTCGTCGATGCGGCGGTCGCATCCCTCGCTCAATACCTGTCCCCGGGCGACGTGATTGCAGGAAAGTCCACGGTGCCGGTGGGCACCGCGGCGCGGCTGGCCGAAATGCTGGCGGAGTCAGAGCCCGGTGCGATGCTGGCCTGGAATCCTGAGTTCCTGCGCGAGGGCCACGCAGTGACGGACACCTTGAATCCGGACAGGTTCGTCTACGGCGTGCCGGACGGGAGCGAGGACCACCCCGCCGTTGCCGTGTTGGACCAGGTCTATGCTCAGCCGCTCGCCGGCGGGAGGCCCCGGCTTGTGACGGACTACGCCACCGCAGAGCTCGTCAAGACTGCCGCCAACTCGTTCCTGGCCACCAAGATTTCCTTCATCAACGCCATGGCCGAGGTCTGCGAAGCCACGGGGGCCGACGTCACCCGGCTTGCCGATGCCATCGGCCTCGATGAGCGGATCGGCAGGAAATTCCTCAACGCGGGCATCGGCTTCGGCGGCGGCTGCCTGCCCAAGGACATCCGTGCCTTCATGGCCCGCGCCGGCGAACTAGGCGCGGACCAGGCGCTGACCTTCCTTCGGGAGGTTGACGCCATCAACATGAGGCGCCGGACCCGCGTCGTGGAACTCACGCGGGAACTCTGTGGCGGCACCCTGATGGGACAACGGATCGCCGTGCTGGGGGCGGCCTTTAAGCCCGAAAGCGACGACGTCCGGGACTCCCCCGCGTTGAGCGCCGCGGCGCAGCTGCAGTTGCAGGGCGCCGTGGTGACGGTCACCGACCCCCAGGCGCTGGCCAACGCCGCCAAGCGCTTCCCGGAGCTTCCGCTCGAACCGGATCTGGAGACGGCGCTGTACAGGGCCGACGCCGTGCTGCTGCTGACCGAGTGGCAGGCCTACCGGGAACTGGACCCGCACGCGGCAAAGGCGTTCGTGTCGGCGCCGCGCATCCTGGATGGCCGCAACGTGCTGGACCCGGCCAAGTGGCGGGCTGCCGGCTGGACCTACAAGGGCCTGGGCCGGCCGTAACGCGGTTCTGTGAGGCTGCCCTCAGGCTGCCAGCGCCTGGCCGAGAGCGTCTTCCGCGGCCACCCATGAGAGCATGGCGCACTTGACCCGGGCGGCGTAGCGGGACACGCCCTCAAACGCGGCGGCGTCGCCCAGCACCTCCGGATCGGCCGGCACCTTGCCGCGCGAACGCAGCACTTCGCGGAAGCTGTCAATGACGGTGCGGAGTTCCCCGACGCTCATGCCCTCGGCGAGGTCCGTCAGCACGGATGCCGAGGCCATCGAGATGGAGCAGCCATCGCCGTCCCAGCGCAGCTCACTGACTTTCCCGCGGGCCACGGACACCCGGACGGTGATCTCGTCGCCGCAGGTCGGATTCAACTGGTGGGACTGGCCGCTGCTCGCGTCCTCCGGCGCGGCCGCGGCGGCCAGGCCGCTGCCGTGCCGGGCCTTGGCGTGTTCCAGGATGATCTGCTGGTAGAGCTGGTCAAGACTCATGGATGTCCGTCCTAGGCGTGGAAGTAGGCACGGACATCGGCGACCGCGTTGAGGAACGCGTCCACATCGTCCGTGGTGTTGTACAGGTATGTGCTGGCGCGCGTCGTGGCCGTCAGCCCGAGCCGGCGGTGCAGCGGCTGGGCGCAGTGGTGGCCGACCCGCACGGCGATGCCCCGGCTGTCCAGGAACTGGCCGACGTCGTGCGCATGGACGCCCGCGACGTCGAACGCCGCCAGGCCGATCCGTTCCTGCCCCGCCGCGGAACCCAGCACACGGATTCCGGGGATGGATTCCAGGCCCTGCACGAGGCGCTGGCCGAGTTCGGCTTCCCAGGCGTGGATCCGGTCCATCCCGGTTTCACGGAGGTAGTTCACCGCCGCGGCGAGTGCCACCGCCTGCGAAATGCGCTGCGTTCCGGCCTCGAAGCGTTGGGGGCTCGGCAGGAAACCCGCCCGTTCCATGGTGACGGTGGTGATCATGGAGCCGCCGGTCAGGAACGGCGGCATCGCGTTGAGGAGCTCCGAGCGGCCGTAGAGGGCGCCGATTCCGGTGGGGGCGAGCATTTTGTGGCCGGAGAATACCGCGAAGTCGACGTCGAGCGCCTTGACGTCCAGGGGCAGGTGCGGCGCCGACTGGCAGGCGTCGAGCACTACCAGGGCGCCCGCGGAGCGGGCCAGGGCCACCAGGTCGGCCACCGGGTTGATGGTGCCCAGGACGTTGGACGCGTGGGTGAACGCCAGGACGCGGGTGCGGGGGCCGATGATGCCAGCGGCGGCCTCCAGGTCCAGGGCGCCGGCGTCGTCGATGGGGATGAATTTCACGACGGCGCCGGTCCGGGCCGCCAGCTCCTGCCAGGGAATCAGGTTGGCGTGGTGTTCCATCTCCGTGACCACGAGTTCGTCGCCCGGGGCCAGGGCGAACCGGGCCGCTTCGGGGGCGGCTCCGGGCAGGGACGCGTTCAGGAAGGAGTAGGTGAGCAGGTTCAGGCCCTCCGTGGCGTTGGAGGTCCAGATCAGTTCATCCCACTCCGCCCCGACGAAGTCCGCCACTGTTTCCCGGGCGTTTTCGAACGCTTCGGTGGCCTCGACGGCGAGGTGGTGGGCCCCGCGGTGGACCGCGGAGTTCCGCTGCTCGTAGAACTCCTGCTCGGCCTCGAGCACGCTGAGCGGGTTCTGCGAGGTCGCCCCGGAGTCCAGGTAGATGAGCGGTTTGCCGTTGACGTGCTGCTGCAGGATCGGGAAGTCGTTGCGGATCCTCAGGACTTCGTCGTTTCCGAGCGCGATGGCAGAGCGGCGGAGGTGGGCTGGGGTGGCAACCATGGCGGAGACTCCTGGATCGGCGTTCGCTGCGGCGCCTCGAGCGCGCCTGCCGGAAGGCAGGCGGCGCCATTACGTCACGCAGATTAAACCTAATTATCCCATGAGTGGATGTCCCTACAGTGCGGCGGCCCGTAGAACCGACGCAATCCGGCCGAGTACGGAATTGCGCCCCGCGAAATGCAGATAATCCACTAAGCATATTTATAGTTCCTGCAGGTCTTGGCCGCTACGATGACTTCATGCAGTGGAAAAACGCAGTATCCGGGCTTCGGAATTGGGCCGCGACCGAAACTTCGCCATGCAGGTAGAACAGGCCCAGCAGCCGCTGACCCCCTCAACTTCCCACCGTCAACTGGTTCAGGCCCTGCGGTCGAAGCAAAAAACATCAAAAGGTGCATCTGCCTACGCACGCTTCCTGAACCGTCCCGCGGGCCGCCATCTTGCCGCGCTGGCGTACAAGTTGCATATGACGCCCAACGGCGTGACGGCGGTGAGCGCCCTGTGCAGTTTCTCCGGGATTGGGCTGATCGCGTTTGCTCCGGCGACCCCGGTCATCAGTGTGCTGGTTGCCCTGCTGCTCGTTCTCGGCTACGCCTTGGACTCGGCGGACGGCCAGCTGGCAAGGCTCCGCGGAGGCGGAAGCTTTGCCGGCGAGTGGCTGGATCACGTTGTCGACGCGGTCAAGATGGCTTCCCTCCACTTGGCGGTGCTAGTGGCGTGGTACCAGGGCTACGTCGAGAGGGGCGCATGGCTGGCCATTCCCTTGCTCTACCAACTGCTTGCCGTGGTGCTTTTTTTCGCGATCATCTTGACCGACCAGATGAGACGGGCGCACCGCGGATCCACCTCGACCCGATTGGCCGGGGAAGGCAGCTCATCCGTTCTCTATTCCCTGGCCGTGCTGCCTACTGAGTACGGGGTGCTGTGCCTGGCATTTTTCCTGTGGTCGATCCCGCCGGTTTTTTCGGTTGTCTATGCGGTCTTTTTCGGAATCAACGCGTGCTTTTTCCTGTTGGCGCTACCGCGCTGGTACGGTGAAATGCGAAGTTATGGCGCAGCCGACGCGGCCCAGGCAGCGCCCCCCGCAGAACTCTGAGGACGGGAAAGGCCCGCGGCCACCGGTAGAATCCACCGGATGCGGGCGGCCGCGGGCCCCTGCATTTGTCCACTGTCCGTTGGCGCTATTCCCGGACCGACTCCTGCATCCGGTACCACTCCACGGTTCCGCCGATTCCCTTCTCGAGGGGAATACGGTACCTCCAGCCGGAGTCCGCCAGTTTGGAGACATCGAGGAGCTTCTGCGGCGTCCCGTCGGGTTTGGCCGTGTCCCATACTGTCGTTCCCGTGAAGCCGACGGCGTCCGCCACCATTGTGGCCAGTTCGGCAATGCTCACATCCGTCCCGGTGCCCACGTTGACCTGTTCCGGGCCGTCATAGTGTTCCATCAGGTGCAGGCAAGCCTCTGCCATGTCATCGACGTGCAGGAACTCCCGGCGGGGTGACCCGGTGCCCCAGTTCGTCACCGACTCCGAGCCCGCGGCCACGGCCTGCGCATAACGTCGGATCAGGGCGGGCAGCACGTGCGAGCCTTGGGGCGAGAAGTTGTCGCCCGGGCCGTAGAGGTTTGTAGGCATGGCCGAGATCCAGGCTAACCCGTGCTGGCGCCGGACAGCTTGGACCTGGAGGATGCCGGCGATTTTCGCAATAGCGTAAGCGTCATTGGTCGGCTCCAAATGACCGGTGAGGAGGTATTCCTCCTTGATGGGCTGGGGTGCCAGCTTGGGGTAGATGCAGGACGATCCGAGGAATAGAAGCCGCTCCACCCCCGCCTGCTGGGCCGCATCCAGCACGTTGACCTGGATCTGGAGGTTTTGGCTCAGAAAATCCGCGGGATAGGTGTTGTTGGCCATGATCCCGCCGACCTTCGCGGCAGCCAGGACCACGTACCTCGGCTTCGCTTCGCGAAAGAAGGCGAAAGTGGCGTTGCGGTCTTTCAGATCCAGCTCATGCGAGTCACGGCCGATCAGGTTTGTGAACCCTGCATTGGCCAGGGCGCGCCACAGCGCCGATCCGGCCAGGCCGCGGTGGCCAGCAACGTAGAAAGGGGCCTCGCGGTCAAGCGGGCCCGGCGTGAAGCGAGTAGCCTCAGTCATCCCTGCTGCCCCAGCTGCCGAGGTCAACGGTGTCGATCCATCCACCGGGATGCTTCAATGCTTCCGTATCGGCTTCGACCATCAGACGGGCCAGTTCAGGGGTTTCGACTGTGGCTTTCCATCCGAGTTTGTCTCGTGCCTTGGACGCATCGCCCACGAGCGCATCCACTTCGGTGGGACGAAGGTAGCGCTCGTCGAACTCGACGTGGTCTTCCCAGTTGAGCCCTGCGTGACTGAAGGAAATCTCCAGGAAATCCCGGACCGTGTAGGCGGCCCCGGTAGCGAGCACAAAATCGTCGGGCTCATCGGCCTGCAGCATCCTCCACATGCCTTCGACGTACTCGGCGGCGTAACCCCAGTCACGGACCGCGTCGAGGTTCCCCATATAGAGCGTGTCCTGAAGCCCGGCGCTGATGGCGGCCACGGCCCTGGTGATCTTGCGCGTGACAAAGGTTTCGCCGCGTCGGGGGGACTCGTGGTTGAACAGAACGCCGTTCACGGCGTACATTCCGTAGGCTTCGCGGTAGTTCTTCGTCACCCAGTAGCTGTAGACCTTTGCAGCTCCGTAGGGAGAGCGCGGGTAGAACGGCGTTTCCTCGCATTGCGGCGGCGGCGTAGCGCCGAACATCTCCGACGAGGATGCCTGGTAAAACCGGGTTTCGATTCCCGCCAAACGCACGGCTTCGAGCATGCGCACGGAGCCCACGCCCGTGGTGTCAGCTGTGTGCTCCGGTTCGTCAAACGAGACCCGGACATGCGACTGGGCCGCCAGGTTGTAGACCTCGTCGGGCCTGATTTTCGCGATCAGGGTGACAAGCCGGGCCCCGTCACTGAGATCCCCGTAGTGGAGAAAGAGCCTCGCATCGGGCTCATGCGGATCAACGTACAGGTGCTCTATCCGCACCGTGTTGAAGGTGGAAGCCCTGCGAATGAGGCCGTGGACCTCGTAGCCCTTCTTGAGGAGAAGTTCGGCCAGATACGAACCGTCCTGGCCCGTAATACCGGTAATAAGCGCGCGTTTAGTCACAAGGTCCCCCGAAGTCTCGAACGATGATGAACGGCAAATGTCCGGACCCCGGTCAATGGGCTCCACACGATCTGTGCTGTCATGATAGATGAGGCAGATCACACTTGCGAGCACTTCTCAGAATTCAAGATGGGCGGCTGCGCGGGATTGGCGCAGCCCACCACGGCTATGCGGCGGAGCGATCGCGCACCCGCCGCATAGCCGTACGGCAGCTAGGTGGCCGGAACCACCCGCCCGTTGCGTTCCTGGCCGGCGGCCTGAAGCGAAGGGAACGTCATGTACGACTTGTTCCACGAGAAGCGCTTGGCGCCCGTGGCGTCCATCCGGTACGTGTTGAAGTCGAAGCGGTTGTTCTTGGCGGTGTAGTACGTCGTGGGCGAAATGGGTGACAGGGTGCCCAGGCCCTGAACGCCTTCGCCTGTCCGGGCTCCGGTGGCAAGTGTTACATCGTTGTTGTGGACACTTAGGTTGTGCAGGTCCCAGGCGCCGTAGGTACCGGTGCCCCGGTTGCGCATCTGCGCGGTGATGCCGTTCTGGTTTTTCCCGACAACGTTCTGCCGGATCTCGACATCGGGTGAGGAGTTGACGTTGATAGCGGCCACAGCGTACAGCGAGTAGTCACTTCCCCGTCCGCCGCCGGTCGCCAAGCCATAGCCGTTGCCGGCCAGCTTATTGTCGCTGATAAGCGCCTTGTAGCTGATCTCATACCGGATTCCGTCGGCATAATTATTATTGATGGAATTCCCGAGAATGCTGGCGTTGATGTTGTTGATATCAAACCAAACACCTGTGCCCCGATTGTCATGGACGTTGTTGCCGCGGAACATCACACCGTTGGAATAGGTGCTCTTGAATCCGCCGGATTCCCAGTCGGCGCCCCAGTAACCGGCCGTGTTGTTCCTCGCGATCTCATTGTTCTCCACAATTGTGTTGTTCGATGAGTAGTGCCCCATGCCGAGCTGGCCGTTTTCGATCATGGTGTTGTTCCGGACCTGAGCCCGGGCTGCCCTAGCGAGTTGCAATCCAATGGCATGGTTCCTCGTGAAGACGCACCCTTCAATAACCCAGTCGGCCCCGCCCGCCATCACCGCCCCCTTTTGGGACGGGGTGGCAAAATTGGTAAACGTCAGGCCGCTCAACGTCACACCGTAGGCCGAGGAATTGACGGCGTGCGGTGTGCGGGCGATCTCCATCGTCGTATTAGCGGGATCACTCCCCAGCCACGTGCGGTTGTTCTGGTAATCCTGGAAGAAACCATTGGAGCGCAGATCGGAGAGCTGCATGGCACGGTTCATGGCGACGCCGTTCCGGTACACCTGCTCCCGCTTCTGACACGGATTGGCTGCCGTGCCGCTGTTCACCTCGCACTGGCCCGGGTCGGAATAAGCTGCCGGCAGCAGGCCGTTCTTGTACCAGCGGGCGTTGGAGCCGTCTTTGACCCATCCGGTCACAACTTTCGAGCCCTTGATGACGGCGGTCCCTGCGCCGCCCAGTGCGAGCAGTTTCTGGCCGCGCTTGGGGCTGAGGGCACTGTCGATGCGGTACGTACCGGCCGACACACCGATGCGCGCGCCTTCCGGAGCAGCATTGATCGCCGCCTGAATGGATCCGCCGGCCGGAACGGTGGCATCCACCACGGGCGTCGCGGCAGTTGACGGCGCAGCGAATCCGAGGGCGAACACAGCCACGAGCGCCGCGACGGCGACGGCACGGTGGCCCCGTCCGGGCATGGGCTTCATATCGGGCATGGGTGTAAGTGGGGGGAACATGGGAAATTACTTTCTGTTGGCGAGCCCCATCCATGCACCTTTGGCCGCGACTAACCCAGCGAAAAGCGCGTCCCGGGCATGCAAAGGGCATTACGGTTGCACACTCTAGCAAGAAATCGTTGCACAACAGTCTCCGATTGGTCCTTGACAAGCGTCCGCGGCGTATATATTGGGGCGCCGAAGAGCGCCAAGGACGGGCGGTTCAGCCAGGAATGGCCGTTCCGGTGGTGTCGTTTCCCGCGCTCTGCCACTCCTTGAAATCCAGGGTCCCGCCATTGAAGGTGAACTTGCGCGCGTCGGCGTCCGCGAGGACGTACCGGTTGCTTTGAAATCTGATGCCACGCGGACCGGGCGATCGCGTCAGCGAACCGGACTCGACATAGCCCGTGGTCGCGGTGGCCGGAGCGCCGAGGTCGATGAGGTTGCCCTCTACCACCACCTTTTCGAGGACGTATTCGCCCCATGGCCCATTGCCCCTCGGCCGGGCCTGAACTCCGATCCCGTTGAGGTTCCCGGAGACGGAGTTGTTCTCGATCGTGACATCGCTGCTGGTGTTCACGGTGATTCCCGCCCCCGTGAGCAGCCCGGTTCCCGCTCCCCGTTTCAGGGCGAGTCCGTTGCCGGTCACGGTGTTGCCGGCAATGCGCCCATTGCGGCTGATCTCGTACCGGATGCCACAAGCCGCGTTTCCGCCTATGTTGTTGTCAGTGATGGCCACGCCATCCCCGGCCACGTCTATCCAGACACCGATGCCCAGGTTATTTGATACATCGTTGTTGCTGATGGTTGAAGACGATCTGGTGACCTTAATACCGCCCGCTTCCCAGTCGGCACGCCAAAAATCTGCAGTGTTGTTGTGGAGAATTCTATTGTTGTCAATGCGGCCGCCCTGCGAGCGGTACTGGCCTAAGCCCAGCTGTCCGTTTTCCGTTATGGCGTTCCCCGTGACGTGCGCATTATCGGCCTGCGCGATCATGACCCCCACCCCATGGTTAGCGGTGATGACGGAATCCCGAACGGTCCAACCCCTGCCCCCGATCACAATGGCGCCCTGCTGGGCCAAATTGGCGAATCCGCGAATGGTCAGGTGCTCGATGACAACCCCCGGCGCATCGGAGGTGACTGCCGTTCTGGTGCGGGCCAGCGTCGCAGCCCGGCCCGCCGGATCCTGCCCCAGATAGACAACATTGGCAGCATAATCGGCATAAAACGTCGTTGCGTCGACGGCGGTTTTGTTCATGACGCGCCGCACCGGCCTTCCGTCCAAAAAGAGGTCCTCGGCGACCTGGCACGGATTGGAATCAGTGTCTTCACACTGTCCGGACTTCTCATAATCAGGCGGCAAGTAGCCTCGGGCAGCCCAGATGGCCCCCTCCCGATTCCAGCGCTCCAGCGGGACGTCGCCAGCCAGCACCGTATTGTCACTACCCCGGAGGGTTTGCGACGCCTGGGGCCGGATGGCCCGGGCCACATTGAAAGTCCCCGCGGCCAGGCAAATTACGGCACCTTCGGGCTGATCGTTCGCCACGGCGGCCAGATCTGCTCCAGGTTCCACTGAAACGGTGCAGGGTGTTGACGGGCTACTGCCGCCCTTTTTGGGCCCCGCGTCGCCGCCGGGCTGCACCGAGGTCGTCGTTGGCCGTGCCGTTGGCGGACTCGTCGAATCGCCCCCGTTGCAGCCGCACAGCGTCAGTGCAATGGCCAGCAACAATGCACCTGGATACCCCCATCCGGCACGGACCATGTCGCCATCCTTCTCTAGCAAGAACAGATCGGATCCGGTAGCATGCGAGCTAATTCAGCCCACCAAGCGAACGGAACCATTTGCGCGTCTTATTGGTCCACAACCGCTACCGTTCGGATCATCCTAGCGGAGAGGACATGGTAGTAGATCAGGAGCGGAAGCTGCTTGAGGATGCCGGGCATGAGGTGGGCGAATATATTCGCCGCAGCGACGACATTTCAGGCATGTCGGCCGCCCGGAAAGCAGAGTTGCCGCTGCGGGTCACCTGGTCCCTGCAAGACCAGACGGCGATGAAGAATGAATTGAGGCGACGGCAATTCGATGTTATTCATCTGCACAATTCGTTTCCCCTGATTAGTCCGTCCATTTTGGCCGCTGCACGGCAAACCCATGTTCCGGTTGTCGCGACTCTCCATAACTACCGCCTCGTATGCGCCGCCGGCACCCTGTTGCGCGACGGCCGTCCCTGCTTCGAATGCCTCCACGGGTCCCCGATGCCTGCGCTCACCCATTCGTGTTACCGCGACAGCCGCCTCGCCACCGCTCCACTGGCCTTCTCGATTGGGACGCACCGCGCGCTGGGGACCTGGCAGCGGGGCGTCGACCGCTTCATCGTGATGAGCAAATTTGCCCACGGGATCATGGCGGAGGCTGGTTTGCCGGCCGAGCAAATCACCATCAAGCCCCATTTCATTCCCTCTCCTGTCCAAGTCCGGGAAGGCCCGGGATCATATGGGCTCTACCTCGGACGGCTCTCTGTGGAGAAGGGCGTTTCGACCCTCATCGAGTCCTGGGACCCCTCCCTCGGGACCTTGATGGTTGCGGGTGACGGCCCGCTGCGCCGGGAGCTGGAAGAGCAGGCAGCCGGGCACGGGAACTCCGTCCGCTTTCTCGGTTCGCTTGACCGCTCAGCCGCCTTGGAACTGCTGCTGAACGCCCGCTATCTGGTCAACTCGTCGAGGGCATTTGAAACTTTCGGATTGAGCGTAGTGGAAGCGTTTGCCCATGGCGTTCCCGCGGTAGTGCCCAATCAGGGGGTGTTTCCGGAACTAGTTCGCGATGGAGAGAACGGCTTCACGTTCCAGCCCGGGGATCCGCTGTCCTTGCGCAGGGCGCTGCAGAAAATTAATGATCCTGCGGTATCTGTACGCACTGGTTCGGTAGCCCGTCAGGACTATCTCTCCCACTTCACTCCGGAGAACAACTTGAGCGCGCTGGAGAGAATCTACTCCGAGGCCATTGCTCGCACGCCGACATCCCGGCCCTAATTTGCCGGTTGCCGGTCGTCCGGTTCAGCTCACCTCGACCTGCCGGAATTCCACCGGCTGCTTTCCTTGATAGTTCTTGGTGAGCCCGAAGTAACCACCACGGTGGGACGAAGTGCGCGCGACCGCGCTGGTCACGGTCCCGTCAAGCCGAGTAAAGGTGATCTCCCGCGGGCTGACATCCACCCGGAAGCGCATCCACGCACCTGCCCTGGGCGCGTCCGATCGCTGCTCGCCCAGCAGTTCCCCGTCCAGCGATCCAGCGCCCCGGGCGAAGAGCCGCATGGTGCCCGCGCGGTCCACTGTCAGATGATAGCCCGCCACCGTGGCTGGGACGGTGGGGCGGTACGGCTGATCATTGGCTTGACCGAACGCGATTCCGGCGCTTCCGCTCTTGTCCGGAACGGCCATCGGCCACCTCATGTCGAAGGACAGCGAGTAGGTGTCTTTCGTGATGGGGCACATGGATCCAAGCGTGTAGCTGGAGCTGGCCTCATTGTTCAGGCTGACGGAGGAAAACTCGGGCTGCAGCGTGGGCTGGTAGGTCGGCGCCAGGATCCAGGGCAAATCCCCTGCGGCCCGCACACCGGATGCGAAATCGTCCCGAGTGCTGATGGGGGTGTTGCCTAAAACATAGGGATAGTTCGAACACATTAGCCCGGTCACCCCCAACGCCCTCACCCTTTCCCGCATCCACCGTGTGTGGATCTCCCAGCAGATTACGGGCTTGCCGTAGCCAACGAGGGCCTTGATCTCGTCGTCCGAGGCGCCGTGATAAATGCCCAGATAATCAAAGCGCTCCGCGAAGTCCGCAAACCGAATTCGAACGTTGTCAACAAAGTAGCCCCAGGTCTTGTATCCTCTCTTTTTGGCCTCGGCAAAGTGTTTGCCGCCCGCAGTCTGCTTCCACACGAAGTGCTCTTTGGAATTGGGATAACTGTCCATAAGATCCAGCAGGGCAGCCGTATTCGTGCCTTGTTTGTCCTCGAGGAAGATGACGCTGGTGGCCGCGAGCGCATCCAGCACGTCCTTGGCTCGAGGGATTGGCGGCAGCGGCGCCTTCGGTCCGATCCAGGATCGCGAGTCATTGCGCAAGGCGCTCAGTTCCTCAAAGGTCACCTCGCTGATCTGCAGGTTCCGGCCCGTCATTCGTTCGGTATTGAGGTCGTGATGGCAGACCAGGACTCCGTCACTTGTGGCGGAGACGGAGACCTCGATTGCCGCAGCACCGTTTTGAATTGCGTTTGAATAGGCCTCGGCTGTGTGTTCGGTCCAGTTGTCCCCCGAGCCGCGATGGGCGATGTAGAACGGCGTGGTGGACATCAGGTCAGTCAGTGTGTGCACCTCCGCTGGCTGTGACAGGCCGGCACGGCCGCCTCCGCGGTTTGGGACTTCACCTCCACTACAGGCAGTGAGCAGCGCCCCAGTTCCCAGGGCGGTCAACAGTTGACGTCGGGAGAAGGCCCGAGTCGCGGCAACGTTCTCAGGAAGATCGCTACGGAACAAGGCGTCCCACCCCCCTGGTTCTCACCCAATCCTCGCGGTGCTCGGCGGTCGGCCGGGATAATTCCCGGCCGACGCCGACCTCCGCGCCCATCACCGGACCGCTAATGAACACGGGGCCCCAGCCGGGGACACCTGTTCCGCGGGCATCGTTGGCAGTTTGCACGGTCCGGTCCTTTCTCAACGGGGGGTGGTGAGGGACAAGTTCGACACCCGGGCCGTGACAGGAGAATTGGTCGCCGAGCCCGAAAGCAGCGAGAGAACTCCGGTGTAGCCCGGCACCTGAAGCGCTGCCGTGGTGTCGGTCACTTCAAGCTGCCAGGCCGCCGGTTCTGCCCCGCTGGCGTCCCACAGCTTAGTTTTGACTGCCGTGGTCCCCTGGCCAGTTACTTGAACGCGCACCCCGAGTCGCTGGTTGTTCGTTCCTGTCAGCCCAGCTATCAGGGTCTCAGAAGTGAGATAGGTCTCGGCACCGGCGGCATCGGTCCGCACGATGGCGAGGTACATCTTGCCGGCTGAGGTGAAGCGGACCTTGGCCCGGTACTCGCCCTGGTTGGCTACCGAACGCCCGATAGCGGCGAGGTAGACACCGCCGCCGGTGGCCGGTTTGTCGATCGAGACCTGAAACGAAAGGTCAGTGTCAGCAGCTTGGACATCCTTCAGGTACGCGGTCGGCGCGTTCCCCGGGGCCTGCATGATCCAATTCCCGGCTCCGCCGGAGACTGAATACCGGCTTGCGGCGCCACTGGCAGTCCACGTCCCGCCCACATCTGCGGTTCCCAGACCCTGAGCAAGAACCCTGGCGAAGGTGTCTTTTCCTAACACCGTTCCGGCTGGGAGCGGCGCGGCCGTAACGTCCTTGCTGGCCTGATTCGAAGCACCTTTGTCGTCCGTGACGGTGAGTTTCACAGTGTAGCTTCCTGCCGCACTGTAGGTGTGGGTGGTGGTCTTGCCGGTGCCGGTCTGGCCGTCACCGAAGTCCCATACCCAGGAACTCACGCTGCCGTCAGGGTCCGAAGACGTGGAACCGTCAAAGGAACAGTTGAACCCGGCGCAGGTCGACGTCAGCGCGGCAACCGGTGCCCGGTTCGGTGCGGAGACCGGCACTGCGTTCGTCACGACACTGCCCGCCCCTAGGTTATCCGTCACGTTGAGGCGGACCTGGTATGTTCCCGGCGCGGCATAGGTGTGCGCCGGGGTGGCTCCGGTGGCGGTTTGTCCGTCCCCGAAATCCCAAGTGAAGTCCGCGATCGTTCCGTCGGGATCGGACGAAGCCGAGGCGTCGAATCCGCAGCTCAACCCGGTGCATGCCGGGCTGAAGGAAGCCACTGGTGCCTTATTGCCGCTGCCGAGGTTGTAGTGCCACTGGACATCCGATGAGGTCAGCTGGATCGGGTAGATGGCCACTTCGTCGATGCTGCCCACCATGGCCCGCGATGAAGGCTGGTTCGGCCAGCCGTTGAGGTTGTCCGCTCCTACCCTCCAATAACCGTCGTATCCTTGCGCAACCGTCGGAGTGTTGGTGCCTTGGCTGACGCCGTCCACGAACAGTTCAGAGCGGCCCGGTACCATTGTGGCGACGAGGTGATGCCACTTACCGTCATTGAGTGCGGCACCGCTGGTGACCGTAGTGGCTGATCCGGTCCACACACCGAAGACAACCCTGCCGTCGTCCTGCATGAAGATGTGGCGGTCGTAATTGCCGCTCTGGTCCGCCTGGCTGTTACCGAAGCCGACAATCCGGCCGCCGGAAGTTGTGGTCGTCTTGATCCAGGATTCCACCGAAAAGGTCTGCGGACCGGCCTGGGACAGGCTGCTCGCCATGCTGCTGTTGCTGTCCGTCAGATCAGCAGACGTGGTACCAGCCAAGATCCCGGCCCCGCCCAGGTTCATGGTCTGGTAGGTGCCGGCGTTGCTGCCGGTGAAGTCCGCCGCCGTCGTACCGCTGGCCTCCTCAAAGCGCCAGAAGCTGCCGGCGCCGTCGCCCTTCACGGTGTCCTGGTAGTTCGCGGACTGTGAGGCAACAGTGACATACGGGGTCCAGTAGGACTGGACCGCAACGGTACCGTCGGATGCTTCAATCCGGTAAGCCGCCTGCGTTCCTGGAGCGAGATTCTTATCAACAAACGTCAGCGTCGGCATGTCCCAGAACCGGGACCGGATGACCTGCGTGAGGATCGGCTGGGTGCTCCCTGCCCGGTACAGGTTGTAGGTTAGGTTTTCGTCGTCCTTATCGGTCGTGGCCTTGAACGTGACTTTGACTTGGCCAGGGCGGGTGCTCGACGCAGAAGGAGTCAATGGCCGGGCAGGGGCTGTTTCCGGATCCGCCTGGAACCATGTGACACCCTGCTGGACGGCCCCGTTGACCGTGGTGAAGTCTCCGCCGACCCACAGCTGCTTGCCATCGGTGGCCATGGCCAAAGGACCAACCTTGGTCACTCCCGCGGCGTTTGTCTGGGGGTACCAGCCAGCCAGCTTTCCGTTATCGGGGCGCTCTACCAGCAGGTAGCGGTTGGGCACCTGGGGGAAGTCTCCCTCGCTGCTGCAGTCATGAGCATGCGAGCCCTTGTAGAGCCAGCCTCCCACGAGGGCGATTGCTTCCGTGGCGCCGAGGCAGTTGTTTTTCCACTTCAGCTCGCCGCTGGTGAGGTCCGCGGCCCAGGTCCCGTCAAAGCAGCCTCCGCCGTCTCCGGAGTTGGCAAAGTAGACGGTGTTCTGATCGGTGATGATGTCACGGACGATCGAGACACAGGCTCCGGGAGCCTTGGGTGGAATCGTCGCCCCTGCCGGGAAGGGCAGGAGTGCGCCCTGCGCGCTGTCTACGAGGCCGACGGCCCAGGAGGGAGTTCCGCCGAGGGTGTCAAACGCGCCGCCGATGTAGACCTTGGTCCCGTCGGGCGCTGGACGCACTACCTTCACGTCCGCGTTGGCGTCCGGGTTCCAGGGCAGGAGGGCTCCGTCGCTGGCCTGCACTGCAGCCAGCCGGTTCCGGACTGCGCCGGAGACGGCTCCGAAGGAGCCGCCGAAGTAGACATTGTTGCCCTGCTGAGCGATGGTGGCCACGCGGTAGCTCACATTGGGCCGGAAATTGGAAACCAGGGCCAGGCTGGCGGTGTCAAAGGCCGCCATCCGCTGGCGGGACTGCCCGGCGATCGTGGTGAAGTCGCCGCCGACGTAAACGCGGCTTTGGTCCTCCGACGCTGCAAGAGCCCAGACCTTGCCGTTGGGTTGGGGCGCAAAGGAAAGCAGGTTCCCGCTTGCGGCATCCACGACGGCGAGGTAGGTCCGGGAGGTCTCCTGGGTGCCAGCGGCTGCCCCCGGGGGCCTCACCGTAGTGAACTCGCCGCCGATAAAGACTTTGCCTTTGGCGTAGGCCAGGGCACGGACCGTGTTGTTGGTCTGCCACATAGATGAGCTGGTGGCTGACAGCGTTGTCTCCCGTGCGAAGGCCGGCGAAACAAGTCCTCCCAGCAGCAGCAGCAAAGCTGCCACCACTCCGGCAGGGCGCAATATGTGTCTCGTGTACATCTCGTACCTTTCTTAGATTGTCCCTGGCTGCGTGGAAGACCGGCGCAACCGATGGCGGGTGTGACCATGCCGGACCGAATTTTCGGCGGCATGGTCCCGTTGGTCAGCCCTGTCCACTGCACTTATCAGGACTGAGACGAGAACCAGGAGCGTCATCGAGGAGAAGTCACAAAGACCGCTCTCGTTGACAGATGCGACCAGGACGTAAGTCATGAGGAATCCGGCGAACGTCCTGGCGGCGTACCCGGGTGTTTTGAGGGCGTAGACCGATGCTGCGAGAACGGCCAGGGCCACGAGGGCCGCCCCCACCGCCCCGGTCTCCCAAAAACTGTCAAGCCAGCTGTTATCGATCGGCACCACGTTGATGTCGCCCTGCCCCCGGCGAAGTAGAAGCCGCTTGTCTCCGAGCCCGTGACCAAGCCAGAACAGCTGCGGATCGTAGGGCTGGCTGAGGATGAAGTCCCACGCTGCGGTGCGGCCGCTTAGCTTCTGAAGCTGCTCGGTGTCCTGGCCCCGGACCACCCAGTCGATGATGCCGGGAAGGAACGGCAGGGCCAGGGCGAGGGCTCCCGCCACCAGGGAAAGGCCACGACGGCCGGCCGGCGACCTCGCGGCCATTCCGAAAGCGACGAGGAGACCCAGTACCAGGGCCAGCGCCGCCGTGCGCGTGTGGCTGAAGACGATGAGGGCGGTACCTGCCATGACTGCGGGAACCAGCGTGAGAAGGCCGATTTTCCGCTGGGCCCACAAAAGGACTGTCAAGCCCACCAGCACGGCGCCTATTTCCCCGACCCGGGGAGCCATCATTGGCAGGTAAGCTCCTACCAGCCGTGCCGACTGGAAGGGCTTCCCCTCCTGCCAGGCCAATTGCGGCGACAGGACAACTCCGGCGACAACGGTCAGGGCAAGACCCGCATAGGCTGCCGCGTTGGCGTACACGATCAGCCGGAAGCGCCCGCGCACGACCGACCAGAGCAACACGGGCACCACGAGACCCAGAACGAGCCGGGTGCCGCGGAACATGGCCTGGAAGGCGTCGGGCTGAAAGGCAGAAGAAATCACCACGTATGTGCCGTAGAGCAGGAACAGGGCCAGGGGTGGCGGGATTCGCAGTGCTGCCCGCGGCGGCAGCACCATCAGGAGTGCAACGACGCAAAGCATCAGCACGGCCCCCTTGACGACGCTGCTGCCGCTGCTGTCTGTCCCGGCGGCCGGGTCCGTCCGCGCCCAGGGCTGCACTGTCAGCAGCAGCAGGCCCAGGACGACGACGAGCACGATAAGGGCTGTTCCGTCAGTGAGCCGGCCGGCCCGGGCCCATCGTTCAGGTACCGGAGCATCCAGGGGATTTCGCGCGGGGATTTGGCCGGCACTGGGTGCGGCCAGGAGCACGTTCATGACTTTGTCCCCGCCGTCGTGCGCAACTTAGGGTCCGCCTCAGCGTTCTGCGTCTCGGAGCGCAGGGCTCGGGTGGCGCCGGTCCGCTCCGAGCTGGCCTTCCGCGCATTCGAGCCGTCCGCCCGGCCAAAACGGCCTCTTCCCCTGGCCTTCCGCGCATTCGAGCCGTCCGCCCGGCCAAAACGGCCTCTTCCCCTGGCCTTCCGCGCATTCGAGCCGTCCGCCCGGCCAAAACGGCCTCCTCCCCTGGCCTGGCCGGCGATGAGGATTGCCACGACTGGCAAATTGGCCGCATTTAGCTCATCCACGGCCTGCTCCAAGTTCTGGACCCGGTCCTTCCGCGGTTGCACAACCAGGACCGTGGGACCGGCGAAACCTGCCGGCAGGCTGTTGTGAATTCCGCCGACTTCGAAGTGCGGTCCGGTTGCCAGCAGTAGCAGATCGTAGGTTCCGGTCGGCGTCGGGGTGGTGCCGAAAACCGCTGACGCCTCACAACCGATTTCACTGTTGACACTTGCGAGCTCGCGGCCGGACAGGGCACTGAGAGGTGTGAGACTGTGGCTCGTGCCAAGTTGGTGGGCGATGTCGGCCCCAGTCTCCTTGCGAAGGGCGACGACAGCCACAGACCCCAGGCTGGTATGCCCACCGGCAGCCAATTCCAGCAGCCCGGCGGCGCCGGGACTGGTGGGCGTGAGCGGCCTGACAGCCACCTGCTCGGAGGAAATTCCGAGCTCCGCGCTCGACTTCTGCACGGAACGGAGAAGCAAATCACCGGCGCCGCAGCCCCTTTGGCCGCCTAGTTCGAAGATTTCAGTGAGGCCGGTGGCTCGCATGATGTCCCGCCGGTCCATGATTCGATCGCTGACTTGCCGACGAATGACGGCAATGGCCACGCCCCCCAACAGGCCCACAGCGAGTCCCAAGACTATGAACATCAGCATCGAGGGTGACCCATCTACGTCCGTGGAGCTGCCCGGCCGGACCACGGAACCGCCGCCGTTGAAGTTCTTGACAGCGTCATCGAGTGCCGCTGCGATGGATTGCGCCGTACTCGCCGCGTGCTCGAATTCTTCCCGCTTGGCCAGGATGCCGGCCGCGTAGCCCACGTTGTTGCCCTGCGCCTTAGCCAGCGGACCTTCAAGAGCTGCCGCCGAGGCCAGGCTGTCCTTCGCGGCCGCGTGTGCGCGCTCCGCGAGCAGGTTCATGTCCGCCCGGCCGATGTCGGCGCGGTACTGCAGGAAAGCTGCGGCCACTGCGTTGACGTTCTCGGCCGCTTCCGCCGGAGTTGCCCCGTCCGCAAAGACGGCCAAGGAATTATCGGTCGTCGCACTTGCTTTCACACTGGACCGAAGAGCCGCCGCCTCACGGTCGTCGAGGCGCAGGGCCTGGGCAGCTACGTCCACGACGACGGGGCTCGCCAGGATGCGGGCTTGGGTCTCAGCGGGAAGCTCGAGGCCAAGGGCGCCCGACTTGGCAATTGCTGGCTGGGAAGCCATTTCAGCCGGCAGCGAGTAGTTGCCGGTGATCAGCTCTGCCCGCGCCGTGTATCTGGTGGGGTTCCGCATTGCGAATCCGACGCCGACAAGACCCCCGACCAGCATGAGCGAAATGATCACGGGCCAGTACACCGTGACTACCTGCTTAGCTCCGTGCCAAACAGACCACGATTCATTCATCGGGGACCGCCACCTCTCTGGGTTGAGACCGTTCCGCCAGGTGGCGGGATAATTCAGGTTTGTCAGTCGTGAATGGATATTGCGAATAAACGTTCTTGAACTGCAGATACCAGAGAACTGTGCTGAGCGCGGCAGCCACGACAAGCCCCCATGCTGCTCCCTGCACTCCGGCGATGGCCGCCCCCGCGACCGAGATAACGACGACCAAAGACGAGGTCGAGATCCGTGTCCACATGCTCCTACTTGCGGCCCCCATGCCGCGCAAGCCAACCGCCGCGCCTGTCTTTGCCCCGTTGAAAACCTGAACGAGGAACATAGGAAGCACCAGCGCCGACGCCGTCAACCACCCCTGCCCCACCAGCGCGGCACCCCAGGATCCCGGGAGGAGCGTGACGGTGAGCCCCCAGAGGAGAGCTCCGAACGCCACGGCCAGGGAAAACACTGATGTGACGCGCAGGAACCGCGAACGTCCGGCGGCGATGGCCCTCGCGGCCTCCGGTACTGCGACTACACCGAGTCCCTGGACCAACACGTTGACCGGTCCCAGCAGAACAAGGGCCAGTTTCATCTCCCCCACTGCCGACAGCCCGACGAAGGCCCCAATCGCGAAGAACACGACCTGTTGGGCGCCGTTGATGGCGGCGCCTTCAACGAGGAAGGGGGCCCATAGTCCGCGCTGGGAGTTGAGCCAAGACTTGATCAGGCCGATTCCCGGCACTACCCGGCACTGGAAACATCCGACAACCGCAGCGAGGGTTGCCGCGGCGCCCCAGGCGAGTATCAACGTGGCTGAGCTGGCACTTCCGGAGAGGAAGACGCCAGCGAAGGCCGGCACCATCAGCACCGCCCAAAGCAGATCATTATTGAAGGCCGACCGCCCCCGTCCCGCCGCGAAGAGTATCTGGCGGACGCTGTCCTGGACCAGCAGACCCGGGAGGACGGCACCCAGGCAGACGGCCAGTGACCGGTATTCCTGCGGCAGCATCTGGCTCATCATCATTGCTAGAGCCAGAAAAGCGATGCCAGTCAGGAGCGCCACTCCGGCAACAGCGGCCCGGGCCCGGTGAAGTTGCTCCGGCTCGGCAATGACGAACCTGACGGCGAAGGGTTCCGTTGCGAGGGCCCGGGAGATCCCCAGGATGAAGCAGTAAGCCGAGAAGGCCAGCGCATAAGCGCCGAAATCCGGAACGCTGACGGATCTGGCCACGAGGATTCCAACTGCGAAGTTGGTCAAGCTGCTAAGCGCCTGATCTCCAAGCCCCCAGCCAACCCGTTTCACCGCTCCGGCGTGCCACGACCGGCCGCGACGCCCACCCACCGCGCCGGTCGCAGCGTGGGCTCCGGTCATGACTTTCACGTAATGTCCACGAGCTTGGGAGCGCGGCGGCACAACGCCAGCGCGAAGACGGGGACGTTCCGGGTGTAGCGCTTCCACAACCGGCGGGGTTCCTGGGAGAACCGGTAGGCCCATTCGAGGCCGTTCCGCTGCATCCAGCGAGGAGCCCGGCTGACCCTCCCGGCGTGCATGTCGAAGGCCCCGCCGACGCCGACCAACAGCGACGCGGTGAGACGGCCGCGGTAGTAGTCCATCCAGGTTTCCTGCTTGGGTGCACCGAGACCCACCCATACGATCTGGGCGCCCGAGGCGTTTATCTCCTGGACCAGAGCCGTTTCCTCCTCCGGAGTAAGCTCGCGGAAAGGCGGCGATTGGCATCCGGCAACCTCGAGGCCGGGGATGGTCCGTCGGAAGTTCTCGATCATCTCTTCGGCGACGTGCGGCGCGCCGCCCAAGAAGTACGATGACCATCCGTGCCCGGCCGCGGCGCCCAGGAGCTCCGGCATCAGGTCGGGCCCGCACACGCGGCCCATCCAGTGAGCACCTGCACTCTTACCGGCCCACACCAGGGGCACACCGTCCGGAACGGTCATGGTGGACGTGTTGAAGATCCGGCGGAGTTCCGGGTCGCGGCGGGCATGGAGCAACGCGTTGACGTCCGTGACGCAGACGTAGCCCCGGTGGCCGCCGCTTATGTGGCGAACCAGGCGGTCAAGGGCCTGCGACATATTGACCGCGCTTATCCGGATGCCCAGAATGTCCACCCTCGGGTCTGATGATGGGAGACCGGAGCCGCCATCAAGCCCGGAATGTGCAGTTGAGACCATGTAAATTTTCCCCCTCGGAAAATGTGTAATTGAGCAGCTAAGCGAAGTTCGCTGTCGCGCTGCCTTGTTCAGACTCCAGAATCTGCCCCAGCGCGCGGCGCAAAACCGTGCTGGAGGTATGCATCGTGTATGGGAAGTAGACGACTTCCACGCCCACGCTCGACAGCTGCTGTTCGAGCGAGACGCCCTTCTCCGTACCTCGCCAGTCGTCACCCTTGAAGAAGACGTCGAAGTGGATGTCCCGCCAGGTGTCGAGGCGGCTCGGATGAACCTCGGCCACCGCTTCGTCCACGTACCGGATGTTCCTGACGATTTCGAGTCGTTCGGCCAGCGGAACAACGGGCGCCCGGCCTTTGGTTGCCCGGAGCAGCTCATCGGAAACCACTCCGGCGATGAGATAGTCACAGCGCTGACGGGCCTGGGCCAGAAGGTTGAGGTGTCCGACGTGGAATAAGTCGAAAGCTCCGGCTGCGTAGCCAATGCGAGTGTTCATTGGATGTCCTTACTTCCAGTGGCTGTCTAAGGGGAGTTTGTGCCGGCGCTGGCGTTCAATAAGCGCCGACGGGTTTGATCATCTGCAGTGCGGTGCGCCAGATGATGATCAGGTCCCCGGCCAGTGACCAGTTCTCCACGTAGTACAGGTCCAGGCGTACGCTGTCCCGCCAGTTCAATTCCGATCGGCCGTTCGTCTGCCACATCCCCGTGAGTCCGGGCTTGATGTAGAGTCGGCGGTGCACCCGGCTCTTATAGCCGTCGACTTCGCGCTGAAGCGGTGGTCGGGGACCGACCAGGCTCATATCCCCCTTGAGGATGTTCCAAAATTGCGGGAGCTCGTCCAGGGAGTACTTGCGCATCCAGCGGCCGACCCCAGTCACCCGGGGGTCGTGCTGCATCTTGAAGAGCATGCCGGCTCCCTCGTTCTGATCCAGCAGCCCGGACAGGTCCTCCTCGGCGGATTCCACCATGGAGCGGAACTTGACCATCAGGAACTTCTTGCCGCCCTTGCCAACCCGTTCCTGGCCGAACAAGACCTTGCCGGGGCTGTCGCGCTTGATCATGATGGCCAGCAGCAGGAAGACCGGAAGCAGGAAAAGCAGAGCCAAGGCAGAGGCAACGATGTCGAAGAGGCGTTTCAGGGTGTGCTTTGCTCCCGTGTACTGCGGAAGTTCAACGTGCATGAGCGGCAAGCCCTCGACCGGGCGGGCATGGATCCGCGGGCCCGCGACGTTGGTCAGTCCGGTGGTGAGGATCAGTTCGGTGGCCGATTCCTCCAGCTGCCAGCCAAGTTCTTGGATGTACTTACCCCCGCCCTTGCCGGGGCCGGCCACGATTACCGCGTCGGCTCCGAACTCACGGACGGCCTGGACTATGGGGCGGGCTTCCGGCACGACCGGAACCGCCCGCCGGCCGAGGTTCAGCCATTTCATCCCAGGATTTCCAGTCAGGCATACTCCGACAACGTGATACGCGGCTCCGGACTTCTTTTCAATCTGGTTGACGACATAGTTCACGTCCTTGGATTTCCCGAGCACCAGGACCTGTGAAAGGTAATGCCCCTTGGTGCGTTGCCGGCTAAGCCAGCGGCGGAGCACCCATCGGGACGCGATGAGGCCGGCCACTCCCAGAGGGAAGGCCAGGGCAAAGTAGCTACGCGCGATGTCGACCTGGAACAGGAGACAAAGGATGGCGAGAACGCCCAGAAGGGCCACCGTTGCGCTGACCACGCGCTTGTACTCGTCAACACCGATCCCCACGATTCGGGGGTCGCGGGTTCGGTAGGCGCCCAGGGCAAACATCCAGGCCGCCGCAATGAGAACCGAAATTTGGAAGTAGCCGACGTCGAACCATCCGACCGCGACCTGAGCCTCCTCGAGCCCGAACCGGGCCATCTGGGCGATTAGGGCGACGGAGACGATGACGCAGACGTCGCTAGCGACCAGCAGCCGGCGGTACTTGTTGCTCCAGCGAGTGCCTTCCCCCATGACGCGGGCCCGGCGCTGCAGCCGCTGAGGGGCGACAACCCCGGGGAAATCGAGACTTGACCTGGTCAGGGTCGGGGCGGCATCCGTATCGCGGACGGCAGTCACGGCCGGACTCCGGCACGGGATGCAACGCCGTGCGGGGCGGCAGGCAGAGAATAGCACATTTTGAGACCCAATTCGTAGCCGTTGCGGTAACTGACTGATTGCTATCGCAAACCTATGGGCCGGACGCGGGGGGCACACGAGTACGTTCCACCTAAATTCCCGGCCCTTTTCTTGCGGCTGGCGCGGCGCACTACCCGTTGGAGTTGCAGCCCACGAGTAGTCGCTACGTGCTGCTTCCGGCGGAGTACCCGGAGAATGGCTTTCCCTTGAACGCCTTTAGTGCGCAGCCCGCGGGGTGTATAGGGCGGCCCGGGTCAGTCCAAAACACGTCCGACACCAGGACCTTCGCGAGGGAGGTCTTGGTGTTCTCAGGAAATTGAGGCGGTGCTGGCCGCCGTCGGGCACTGGCAGTCCCACGTGCACACAGCGAAGTCGTCGCGGCGGACGCTTGTGGATTCCGGGGTGCGTCGTTCATAAAGCAGGGGTCGAACACCAGCTGCCTAGATTTCCAGTAACCCCGGATGAAGAAGGTTGCGCTCCGAACCTGGTTGCGATGGGACAGCCGGTTCGTGCCCTGAGTGATCGCCGGTGCCGCTCCTCGGCGGCGCTCACGCCGGGTCCGCGTCTCATTGGGGCGCGGACCCGGGAGCAATCCCGTTAAGGGAGCCGGCGGCGGCTGGGGGGAGAGCCTCGGTCTCAGAAGGCTCTGACGCCGCCGGCTCCGACCTTGGCGCACGGCTGCCGGCTAGGGCACCGTACGATTCCAACGAAGGAGTTCGGGGGTAGGGAGGTTACGGCCCGACCACCTCTAATGGTGGCAGTGGCTGCTTCAGCAGGCAAGAGGGTCTTTGGGCCCAAACTTTCCTGCAGATCATGCCAGCCGTCGTTTGCCTCCCTGAAATTCCTCGTTTTGAGACCTTTGTGGTTGAGACCTTTGTGCTTAAGACCTTTGTGAGTTTTTCGTGGGACTGGCTTAAGTCAATCGCCCGGAGCGGATCTGCACACGAGTAGCGTTTACCCGATTTCTGTAGGCCCACGTGCCATGGCACTACTTGGGGATACTCCCGCCGGTCCCCCGGGCCACCCGGGCTGTACGCAGCCGCTGCCGCTGCCGCCGGTCAGGCGTGCAGGGTCCTGGGATTTCTGGCTTCAGGGTTCAGGCTTCAGGGAGCCCTGGCCCAGCAGGTCGCCGCGCCGGCCGACGCCGAGTTTGGCGAAGATCCGGGACAGGTGCCCCTCCACTGTCCGTTGCGATACGCACAGCGCCGAGGCGATCTCGGCGTTCGTGGCCCCGCGGGACACAAGTTCCAAGACCTCGGCTTCGCGTCCGGTCAGCGGGGCACCGTGATCGCTGTGGACGATCTCCAACTGCGCCGACATGCCGGCCTCCACGAGCCGGTGGTGGAC
Organism: Arthrobacter sp. ok362; assembly: GCF_900102785.1. GTDB lineage: Bacteria > Actinomycetota > Actinomycetes > Actinomycetales > Micrococcaceae > Arthrobacter. Next base: position 192,603 of record NZ_FNGC01000001.1, on the reverse strand, counting down.
CCGGCGCTGGACCGCGGTGAGCCTCCACCGGTCCGGGTCATCTGCCAGGATCCTCTCGGCCTGCTGGGCGGCTTCAAGGGCCAGGAGCCCGTGGCCGCCGCCGAGTGCGTCGTCGCTAATGCCGATAAGGTCGGGAGCGTCGGACGCCGATACCGCCAGCGCGTAGGATTCCAGCAGGCGCGCCTCTGGCCCGTCCACTGCCCTGCTGGACAGGGCCAGGGCCTCGGCCTCGGCCTCGGAGACGCCACCACTGCGGAACGCGAGCCGCCTGATTTCGGTTTCAACGCCCCGCAGGCCCTCGTTCAGTGCTTCGTCCGCCAGCCGTGCCAAGGCCGTTGAGCCGCTCCCATCCGGCCCGCCCAAGGGTTCCGCCGCCCGACAATACGCCTCTGCCAGCAGGCGAAGGGTTCTGGGCTCCCGGTAGACCGAAATCCGGAAGGCCAGACAATGCTGGCCGGCCTCGTAGTGCCGTCCTACGGCGGCAGCCGCGTAGGCTGCCACCGCGTGTGCAAACGGCAGCAGGTTCAAGGGGTCGGCGATGGTAAGTTCCTCTACGCCCAGCCGCACTTCGGCCAAGCATTCGCGCATCCGGCCCTGGCGCAGCCTCGAGTATCCCCGCATGAGGTGGAGCATGCCGCCGCTGTACAGCAGCCGTCCCGGCTCCCGGGCCGCGTAATCGTCGAGGACCCTGCCGAGCCCGTCCCAGTCACCGGCCCGGATCAGGCTCAGGCAGTGTCCCACCATCAAGTCCTCATACATCAGGGGAAGCCCGCGGCTCCCGCTGCAGGCGCCGTTCCACGCCTCCAAGTCCAGGCGCAGGGCCGTCCGCAGCTGACCCTGCGCGGTCAGCAGTTCGGCGAGCAAGGAAAGGGCCGGGACGCGAATTTCGGGACAAGTGCCGGGGGTATCGACCAGTTCCCGCAACCCGGAGTCGACAGCCATGAACCGGCTGTCCCCGGTGCGGCTGAGGAATTCCGCGGCTACCCGGGCAGCGGCCCCCTTATCCCACGGGCCGTCCGACGCTTCGTCCCGCTGTTCTTCCTGCGGAGCATGTCCCGGAGGGTGCGTGGAAGTCACGGCATCCCGGTCCGGCGTGGCGGAACCGAGCCGGGCCACGAGCAGGGCCGCCAGATACGAGGACCGTCCGGCGGGCACCGGGTACGCCGACTCCAGGCACGCCGCAGCCGCCCCCCGGCGTCCGGCAATGAAGTGGGAATAGGCCAGCTGGACCCGGGCTTCGGAGAGGAACCGGGCGTCCCGGATGGCGCAGGCGGCCCGGGCAGCTGTCACAGGATCCAAGGCCGTGTTCGCTTCGACGGCGGCCTGGAGCAGCTGCGCGGGCGGGATCTCCACGCCGCAGTCCAGGGACCAGCGCAGCCGGTTCAGGGCCGCTCCCGGGACCGGGGCACGCTCTGAGGGCAGCGACAGCACGCTCGAACGCAGGGCCGAGCTGCGCCCGGCCGGGACCCGGAGGCGGATAATCTCGCCGACCATCGGGCTCGCAGGCCGGACGAGCCGATGGTGCCCGGCCGAGACAGCGATTATTCCCGCCGTGTCCAGCGCATCGACGGCTTTGGGACCGCTGATCCGCAGGATCTGGGCCAGGGAAAGCGGCCCAGCCAGGGCAACGATCGTGGCTGCGGTCTTTTCCTCCGGCGTCATGGAGCGCAGCTGCCGGTCAACGACGTCGGCGGCAGGAACCCGGGCCATGTCGGGGTTGGCCAACAGGAACCATACTCCGTGCCTGCACCCCAGGGCGCCGGTGCTACGGGCATGCTGGATCAAGGACATCAGCATCAGCGGGTTCCCGTCCGCAGCGTCGTGAAACAGCGCGCTGACCCACGGTGAGACGTCGGCCCGCAGGACCTGCTCGCACAGCTGGTGTGTTCCGGTCCGGCTGAGCGGGGCAAGATCGAGCTTCGCAATAATTCCGTCGTCCCACAGCGACAGGAATTCTTCCGGGATCATCGGCCCGGGCCTGCAGGTCGCCAGGATACTGGCAGCGCCGGTGGCCGCGGCCTGCGCGAGTTGCCCGACGGTCCCGGGGTCGAGGCAATGCGCGTCGTCGACGACGAACAGAGGGCGGTCCGCCTCGGCTTTCAGGCTTGCCGCCATTGCCTGCACGACGGCGGCATAGGAGTCCAGTTCCCGGTCGGGAAGCCGAGACAGGTACGGCGCCAGGGCACCAAAGGGAACGGCCGCCAGGGCCGGGGTGGCCGTCAGCCGAATCAGGTGTTTGCGGGTCCCGAGTTCGCGGAGGGCGGCCTTGACGACGGCGGTCTTGCCGGTCCCTGCCCCGCCGACGACGATCGCACCTGAGCGAGTGTCGTCGCGCAGGCAACGCACCAGATCCTTGAGCACTGTTGACCGCTCGATCAACGGGGCGGTCTCAGCCATGCTTTCCATTGCCGGTTCTTCCTGCTGCCCTCTGCCTTCCCCGGAAAGCTGACCGGGGAGCCGCCCGGATTCTGCCGGGGTCAGCCGATCCGGGCGCTGTCTGCCGGAGTTGAGATGACATCTTTGAGTTCCGAACGGCTGGCGACATGCAGCTTCGAATACACCTGATAGAGGTGCCCCTCCACAGTGCGGACCGATACATGCATCTGTTCCGCGATCTTGCGGTTCGCCGTGCCGGCAGCGGCCCGGACAGCCACTTCACATTCCCTCGCCGTCAGGGTCGAGGTTGTGAGCGAGTGCAGACCGTTCTTGGAGCTGCCGAACTTGTCATCGAGCGACTGCTGCGTCCGCTGGGCGATCCGCAGTGCGATCCGGTTGCCGGCGTCGTTCGCGCAGCTGACGGCCTTCCGGGCCGCATCCCGGGCGAAGACGGCGTTGCCGGATGCGTCGGCGTCCTTGGACGCCTCCAGCAAGACTTCGCTGTCGGCCTCCCGCATGCCCTCGGCCAGCCGCGAGCACAGGGCCGCGAATTGCCCGGTCACCCGGCCGCCGAGGCTGCCGAGCTTGTGGCCCATCTGGCGGTCTCCCAACCTGGTGGCGGCGGACTGGAACAGGAGCGCCGGGGCCACGGCCGAGGAATCCGTGTCTTTCTCCGCCTCGGCTGCCAGTGCGCGGATGGATGCTGCCCGCTGGCCGAGCTCGGCCTGGGCCGAGAGTTCGAAATAGCGTGTGAGCCGTTCCGCCAGCCAGGCCGCGGGGGGTCGCGGCTGGTCCAGGTCGTCCAGCAGCAGGCCTGCCGCCTCCTCCTCGCCCTGGAGCGCGGCGGCATAGGCACACACTGCCGTGGCCAGGCCGGTCAAAGCATCGGGGTCCTGGGCCCGGAGCTGCCACCTGCCGGCCTGCAGCCGGGACAGGGCGTCGTCCAGGTGTCCGGCGTGCAGGTCAACGACGCCCTGCACAATCTCGAACATCCCGCCGAGCCGGGTCTGGGGCTCGACGCCCCCGTAGGTCTCGTCAAGATAGGCGGACGCCTCCCGGAACTTTGCCGAGAGCAGCAGCAGGAGCAGGAACCTGCCCCTGACCTCACGGACCGCCCGGTCCGTGAGGTGCACGTTGGCTGTAGCCGCCAAGACCTGCTTTCCCAGGGCCAGCGCCAACACGACGTTGCCGGTGACGGCCAGGGCCTCGCAGCGCACGCTGGCAGTCACGATGCGCAGTTCGCTGCCCAAGTCCGTTGTGTCCACATGCTCGGTCGCGGCCAGGACATCGTCGTAGCGTCCCTGGAATGCGGCGAGCTCGGCCTCAGCCAGGCGCAGCTGCTCGCGGGCCGCTCCCATCGCGCGGCTGTTCTGCTCCGGTTCTGCCGCCAGCCGCTGCGCGAGCTCGCGCAGCCGGGCCTTGGGATCGGCTCCCGGGGCCGGGCTGCGCTTTTCCAGCTCTGCCCGCAGGAGCTGCAAGGCCGTCCACTCGGACACTGGAAGCTCCCGGCAGGCGGCGTCATCCAAGGCTTCCAGAACCCGACGCGCGGACTCCGCGTTATTCGCCAAAATGTGGGCATTCACCGATTCGATGGCCGTCAGGGCGGGGCGTTCGTTTCCTTCCGCCTCCTGGATGAACCGCAGGGCCGCCGCGGGGTCGGACGCGCCGTTCGCGGTGTGGGCCGCGGCCAGGGCCACCTCCGGGCGCACCTGCTCTCCACAGTCCAGCGCCCAGGCGACGCCGGTCGCGCTGCCGGCGTCCAGGGCGTCTGGCTCTTGGAGCACGGCCGTGAGCCGGCGGCGGAGTTCGGCGCTGCGGCCGGGCGGGACTACGCTGGCGACAATTCCGGCCGTCACGGGGTTGGCGACGCCGACCATCGGCGGATGGTCGTGGGTGACCCGGATCAGGGCCCGCTCCTGGAGCGCGTCCATGTCCTGCGGGTTGGCGATCAGCATGAGGGTCTGCAGCGGCACCGAGCCTGCAAGTGCCAGTAGTTCAAAGACGTCGCGCTGGCCGGTGCCAAGCCGGTTCAGGCGTGCCTTCACGACGTCCCGGATCTCGCCGGTCAGGGCAATGGGGCCGTTGCCCAGGAACCATACGCCGTCCTGGCGGACCACTGTGCCCAGCTTGATCTGTTCCCGGGCGAGCGAATGGAGGAACAGGGCATTGCCCCCGCTCGCGCTCCACAGCGCCCGGGCTGCGGTCAGGGAGAAACGGCCGCCGTATTCGTGATGCAGCGTTGCTGCCGTCTCGGCGAAGTCGAACGGTCCAAGGTCTACCCGCCGGAGCAGGTCATCCTTCCACAGGCCCATGATGTCGCCGCCGACGTGGGGCATGTCCACGCACGCCGCCAGCAGGGTGACATGGGCCCCTGCGCTCAGCTGGGCCACCATCATGCTCGAGAGCTCGTCGAGGTCATGGGCGTTGTCTACGAAGAGGACGATTCGCCGCCCGTCCGATTTGTTGTGGAGCAGCTGCGTCAGTCCTCGCAGCACCATCAGGGGGTGCTCAAGGTGGGAGGCGTCGAGGTCGTTGAGGAGGACGCTCAGGGCCCCGTACGGAAGCTTGGAGGAGATGGAGCTGCCCCTGACCTGGACAACCAGAAAATCGTCGCCGAGCTGCTCAAGGGCGCGCTGGGCGATAAAGGACTTGCCGGCCCCATGGTCGCCCACGAGGACTATGCCGCAGCCCGAACCTGACGTCAGGGTTTCAACAATGTCAGCAACGATCTGCTGGCGGGCGAAGGGCTTGTCTTTGTTCCGTGCATATCCGTTTCTTGGCGCGGGAAAAATGGCTTCTGTCTGGCCGCTGCCCGCAGGCAAGCCGGCGTCTTGCTGGAACATATGAGAGACCTTCGCTATCAAAGTGTGAGCGGTGATACCTCAACGGTAGGGACTGCGGGTATTTTCGGTATGCGTAAGTAGTACTCGATTACGTAGCGAGTATTCGGCCCGCTCTACGTACCTGTACTCAGTTGGACCCGCACCGCCGCAAGGCCTAAAGCAAGTAGTCGGTATCCCGGTTTCACGTGTCCTGACCGTAGCGTCCCGGAAACCGGGAAATCGGCCTACCGCAGGCCCGGCTGGCCGCCCTACGCGGGCCGCCCGGCAAGCTGCTTGTACGCAGGACCGGCTGCTTCTCCGCTAGCGTCCGCCGATACCGGGAAGCTGTTCACGGCCCTTGACGTTGAGCTTGGCGTAGCTGCGGTAGAGATGGCCTTCAACCGTGCGCACGGACACCTGGAGCTCGGCGGCAATTTGCCGGTCGGTGAGGCCGCGTACGGCCAGCGCCACAATGTCGCGCTCGCGGCGGGTCAGTATGCCGAGCGAGTCATCGGTCTTGGCCGCGTCCTCGCCAGGGAGGTCGTCGGCCCGGTCCAGGCACCGCTTCCGCTGGGAGTTCGCCATGCGCTCCCTCAGGGTATCGCCCGCGGCCCGGTAGGCGTGCGCCGCGGCATCGTAGGCAAGGGCGGCAAAGGCCCACAGTTCGGCAGCTTCACAGGTTTTCGCGGCCTCAAGGTGGTCTGCGGGGTTGTCCGTGCTGATGGCTGCGGCGTAAGCGCAGATCGCGGCGGGCCGTGGGCCCTCAAGCCCGGCCCGGAGTTCGAGCAGCCTCGGCGCCGAGTCCGTGTCCCCCAGGGCCAGGCAAAAGGCCAGCGCGTCGAGTTCGAGGCCGGGAGTGTCCATGTCCGGGTCGGGGCGTCCGAGCCGCTTCAGTTCCGCGATGGCGCCGGGATAGTTCCCGAGCCGGGCTTTTCCGTAGACCACGGCCATCGCGGCCAGCGAGCGCATGTACCGCGGCAAAGCCGCGGGGGCGGCCGCGAAGTCGGCGAGGAGAAGCTCCGCCTTCGTCTGGGCACCGACGTCGGCGGCCGCCGCGAAGGCCATGGCAGCCGTGAGGGCGAACAGCTGCTGGGGGTCGGTCAACCGCAGGGCTTCGAGTGCTGCACTCAGGGTGTTCAGGGCCTGGGCGGCCTTGCCTTGGTAGAGCAGGATGATGCCGTGGGCCGCGTGGACTCCCCCGCCGAAGGAAATCAGGCTGGGCCCGGATCCGGCGACAAAGCTGGTCAGGAGCGTTTCCGCCCCCGGCCAGTCCCCGGAGTGGATTGCGGCGGCGGCGGAGCGGACCACCAGGAAGTCGGTGAGGAAGTACAGCTCATCGTGGTCGGCTCCGGCGGCCTCGATTGCGCGGGACATCACGGCGAGGGCGCTCAGTCCCTTGCCGCCGGCGAGGAGCCGGTCCGCGTCGAGGCAGAGCCGGAATGCCTTTTCGAGGGTGTTCGCCGCCGGTCGGGTAGCGGCGCCCGCCTTTTCCGCAGCCGGGGCGTCCGCCGAGGCAGGAGCCGCCGCGTACTCGCCTGACAGCGCCAGGACCATGGCTTCCATGGTGTCCAGGCGCTCCTTCGTGGCACGTTGAATGGCTTCGGCGTCGTCCGGCCGGGCCGTGGCGAGGCGTTCGGCGGCAGATTGGAGCACCTGTGCCCGTTTCATGATCTCTGCCGGCGTGTGGCCCAACGCTGTCATCACGGCGGCCCACAGGAGCGATCCGGCCAAGAGGCCGGGGATGCTGTCGCCCTTGCCGAAATCGGCGTCGAGGATGTCCCGCGCCGCAAGGTAGTCGGAGGCGTTGTAGCGGGTCCGCGCCATCACGGCACGGGCCGCCATCTGCAGTTCCGGATCCTTGACAAGGGCGGCAGCCTTCCGGGCGAGCTCATCCTCGTAGAGCCGGCTGGCCAGCACGGCGGCCCGAAGGAGCTGCCGGTCCTCGACCTCCGCACCGCATTCGATCGACCAGCTCACGTGGCGCAGCAGTCCTTCGGCCGACGTCGGCTCGCTGTCCATCTTGCGCAGCAGGCTCTGCCGAAGTTGCAGGCTCCTCGCCGGCGAGATCAGGTTCCGCAAGGTGTCGCCGTACACGGTATGCCACAGCCGCAGTTCTCCGGTTCCGCGGTCCGTCACGCGGATCAGTTCGCTGTCGATCAGCGATCCCACGGCCTCTTCGCCGGTCACAGACTCGATCAGGTCCCTGGACACGGGTTCGGCCAGCGCCACCAGATTCAGCGCCTGCCGTTCTTCCGGTGAGCGCAGCAGCAGCTGACGGCGCACGACGTCGGTCAGCCGTTCGCCGTGGCTGTTGAGGTGTCGGGTAAACAACCAGACACCGTTGCGCCGGAGGAGCGTCCCGTCGTTCTTGGCGTCGTCGAGGAGCCCGTTGAGGAGCATCGGATTGCCGCCGGAGGCCTCCCAGAGGATCTCGGCGACGTTCGGCAGCACTTGCGAGCCGAGCTCGCCCTCCAGCATCTCTGTGGTCTGCGGGAGGGTGAGCGGGCGCAGGTCGTGCCGTTCGGCGATGCCTTCAAACCACAGCTGCAGGAGCGGTTCCGGCAGTCCGGGCCGGGCGGCCGCGCCCACGAGCAGTTTCGCCCAGCCGGCCGCAGCCAGTTCCGCCAGGATCCCGGCCGTCGCCTCGTCGAGGTCGTGCGCGTCGTCGACGACGAGCAGCAGAGGCTTCTGGGTAGCGCGCTTCTGCTCCTCCAGGTGCGCCCACAGCGTCCTCAACACGGCCAGCTGCGACGTTGCTTCCTGGACCGGCAGTCCGACGATGAAGGGGCCGAGGACACCGTACGGCACCTTGGTCAGGGACGCGCTGCCGTGGATCGGCACCGGCGTCACCTCGGCGCCCAGCTCCGCCACAACGGCTTCGATGAGCCTGGATTTGCCCATCCCGCTGTCGCCGAGGACGAAAACGGCCACATGGCTGCCGCCTTGAAGGGCCTCGACTGCCGACAACAAATCTTCGGACCTCCCGGTCAAGGCGCGGGTCGGCGCCGTGCCGGGGCTCCCCGCCGGCTCCCTAGATGAGTCCAAGCAGATCACTTCGCGAAGAAACGCCGAGCTTCGTGAACACCTGGTACAGGTGGCCCTCCACAGTTCGGACGGAAATGCCCACTTCCAGGGCGATGTCCTTGTTGGAGACCCCGTTCCCGGCAAGGGTGGCGATTTGCCGCTCCCGTTCCGTCAGCAGCGGGCCCTTATTGCGGGGCATGACGGGCAGCGCCGGAACGGATTCCGAGAGGCTCTCGAGCATGCTGTACGCGGCGTTGGCGCTGGCGGTCAGTCCGGCGCCCTTCGCGAAGTCGAACGCGAGTGCCGCGCACCTGGCCTGGACAGCGTCCAGTTCGAGGGCCGCGGCCTGCTCGGCGGCTTCGAGCATGATCGTCGCGTCCTTCTTCCGGCTGCCGACGGCGACCGTTCGGGAGAGCTCGGCAAGCGGCCCCTGCCGCAGCCCGGCGATTTCCTCCATGAAATGAAAATCCTTGACGGTTCCGTTGACGGTGGCTCCGAGCATGCAGATGCCGGCAAGGGTGTGGCGGCCCTTCCGGAAATGTGCCTCCGCCGACCGTATCAGCCGGTCTTTGGCCTCGGGGTCACCGAGCCACCGCGAGGCCATGTCCAGGCAGAACTCCGTGGAAGTGCCGACAGTGAAGCGGGCCGGGCCGTCAGCCGAACGGGCCCGGTCCAGGTAGATGGTGGCCTGGACCGAGTTGCCGGTCTGCGCGTAAGCAAAAGCGGTGGCGGCGTAGGCCTGGCGCAGGGACTGCAGGCTGGCCCGGACCTCCAGCTGGGCGATCGCGGCCAGCAGCGGGTCCAGTGCCATGTAGCCGCGGCCGGCATAAACGTAGGCGAGCCCGACGGCGAGGTCGGTTGCGGCGCTGCCGGAATGCAGCCCGTGCCCTGCCCGGCCGCTGGCGTCCTTGAGCATGTCGATGGCCTGACGCCACAGGCCGGAGACGAGCAGCACATTGAAGGAGCGCCAGGCGAAGTTTTCACGGATGCGCGGCACGTTGGACCACTCGCCCAACTGTCCGCCAATCTCCCGCATGAGTTTGCGGGCATCGAGTTCATGACCGGTCAGGGACCAGGCCTCCATCAGGATGATGGCCGACCTGAGCCGGTGCACGGGGTCCGCGCCGGGGACGCTTGTGGTGGCCGCGGTGGTGAGCCGCGCGATGATCGGCTCGAAATCCCCGATGAAGGAGAAGTAGCTGAACTCGCAGAGATCCAGGCACAGCCCCGCCCGGGAAAGTGCCGCCGGGGCAGCGGGGGGCTCGTCCAGGCTCAGGTCCTGGAGCCGGACCCTGGCCTGCCGGAGCAGCTCTGGGACCTGGTCGGAGCGGTCCTCCAGCCAAGTCATGCAGTCAGCTTTCGCCGCAATGAATTCAGCGAACTTCTCGGCCGCGAGGTCGTTGACATGCCGTTCGGAGACATCGTCCAGCGCGGACATGGCCTGCAGCGGCAGGCCGAGTTGGAGGTACGCTGCCGATTTCTGGAGCTGTCCCTCGGCCCACTCAGGGTCCGAGGGAGTCAGGCTGCCGGCGCATTTGAGCGCAAACTTCGGGTCGAAGAGCTTGACGGCGGCGCTGGCAGCGGCCACAGCGTGGGCGGGCGCCAGCTGGGCGTTGCAGTCGTGGGTCCACGCCGCGTAGGCCAGCAGGTCCTCGATTGTCAGCTCGTCCAACTCATGTTCCTGGTGCCCGGGGACCTTGTCCCGGAGTTCCAGCCGGCGCTCCACGCTAAGCCAGTTGCGGACAATGTCGCCGAGGTAGCGGTCGCCCAGCGTGACGAGGTGCCGGTCCGTGCGTTCAACGACGATCTGGCCGGCTTCTTCCATGTCCGCGATAACACCGGGGCTGTACATCCTGGCGAGCCGGGACAGGGGCAGCGTCCGGGCGCATGAGAGGACGTCGATGACCTCCCGGGCCTCGGGCGTTTCCCTGGCATACCTGGCCCGGACAATATCCTCCAGCGCCGTCCGGCCATCCAGCACCACCTCATCGACGAGTGTCCACACAGATCCGGACAAGACGAGGTTTCCGCGTTCGATTTGCTCAGAGACGACAGCCTGCAGGAGCGTGGGGCTGCCGCCGACCAACTGGTGCAGCTGGCTTGCCAGGGCGGTCGAGACCCGATGGCCCAAGGCTGACTGCAGAACCTCCAGCGTTTCGAGTTCGGTCAGGTTGGCGAGCCGGACCTCGGCAAGCTGGCCCGAGGTGATGAGCCAGTAAAAGTCCGGCGGAAGGTCAGTTGTGCGCTGGGCCGTTGCGATCAGCCGGGCGGTCCGGGTCTGCAGGAGGTTCAGCAGGACCCCGGTACTGAGTTCGTCGAGGGACCCGGCGTTGTCGAGCAGGATCACGCACTGGCGGCCGGCGGCGTCGTCGCGGATCAGCGAGGTAATACCGTGCAGGATGGCGGTCGGCGAGCCCAGGGAACTCTGCGGGAGCCGCGCGAGGGTGAAGGCGAGGCAACCGTACGGGGTTGCCGAACCCGGCCCCGTGCTGCGGAGCTGGATGGTGTACACCTCGGGGCCAAATCCCGCGAGGGCAGTCCGGCCTACAAGCGTCTTGCCTACACCGCGGTCACCCGTGATGACAACGCCCATCCGGTCCTGCGCCAGCAGTTCCTTCCGGACACGCTCGGCATCACCGTGCCGCGCCAAACCGGACCAGCCGTGCCTCGCGACCGGACCGGCAGCATGTTCTTCTTCGGCGGGTGCCAATGTAGTGGAAACATTTCCCCAGCCCAGCGAATCCCTCGACATGTAGTTTCCTTCGTACCGCTTTGCAGACAGCAACCCCAGACTGCCCACTTAGAAGTAGCGTATCCCTATCCCCCGACGTGAGAGTAGACAGATCATAGCTGGAATGCAGAAAGCTTGGAAAGGAAACACGTAATGCGCATGCAACTAAACCGCCCGGCGCCTGCCGCGGAGCCGGGACGGCAACGTTGGGGGCGCTTTTTGGTTGCGTTAAGTTCGTGTCGCGTTTAGGTGGCCTTGGCCGGGTGGAACTTCTGTTGGGCGGCGAGCAGACCGTCCCGGACCAGGACTTCGACGGCGTCGGCCGCTGAGTCGATGAGGAAAGGCAGTTCCTTCTTCTCCGGGGCGGAAAAATCGCGCAGGACGAAGTCCGCAGTCTCCATACGGCCGGGCGGACGCCCGACGCCCACCCGCACGCGCAGGTAGTCCTTGGTGGCCAGGGCCTTGGAGATGTCCCTGAGTCCGTTGTGGCCGCCTTCGCCACCGCCGATCTTGAGCCGTACGGTGTCGAAGGGGATGTCGATCTCGTCGTGGACGGCAATGACGTGCGCGGGATCGATGCCGTAGAACTGGGCCAGGGCCGAGACGGGGCCACCGGAGACGTTCATGTAGGACAGCGGCTTGGCCAGCACAATCCGGGGCCCGCCGATGCCCAGACGCCCTTCCAGGACCTGGGCGCGCGACTTGTGCGACTTGAAGCCGCCGCCGACGCGCGAGCCGAGTTCGTCCAGGACCATTTGGCCGACATTGTGCCGGTTGTGGCTGTACTCGGGTCCGGGGTTGCCAAGGCCTACGATCAGCCAGGTGTCGGTCATGGATCAGTCCTTCGGTGGGACGCGGCAGGGTGGGACGGTCAGGCGGGACGTGTCAGGCAGGGAAGCCGGCTCCGGGCGCACAGCACCGGAGACGACGGCGGCCGGGCCCCTGAGGGACCCGGCCACCGCTGAAACCGCCGGAATTACTCGGCTGCTGCTTCTTCGGTTGCCGCTTCGGCTGCCGGGGCAGCCTCTGCGACTTCTTCGCCCTCTTCGGGGATTTCGATGGCCTCGGAGATGTTGACAACGAGTGCTTCGGGGTCGGCCAGCAGGGTGGAGCCCTTCGGCAGGACGAGATCGGAAGCGTGGATGTGCTCGCCGGCGCCGCGGCCTTCGATGCTGACCTCGATGGCGGTCGGCAGGTGGGTCGCCTCGGCCTCGACGGAAACGACAGTCATTTCGAGGTTGTGGACGTTGCCCGGAGCCAGTTCGCCGGTCAGGTGAACGGGGACGTCAACGGTGACCTTCTCGCCGGTGCGGACGGTCAGCAGGTCGAGGTGCTCGATGATCTGCTTGATCGGGTTGCGCTGGATGTCTTTGACGAGGGCCAGGTGCTGCTCGCCGTTGATGTCCAGGGTCAGCAGGGCGTTGGCGGTGCGTACTGCCAGGGTGGTGGCCTTGGCCGGCAGGGTGATGTGGATCGGCTCGGCGCCGTGGCCGTAGATGACAGCCGGGATCAGGTTGGCCATGCGGGCGCGGCGGGCGAAGCCCTTGCCGAATTCGGTGCGTACTTCTGCTGCGAGCTTCTGCTCAGACATGGATATCTCCTAGTGGATTCAAGCTGTGTAAACGGTGTTCAGCAAGGGCGGAGGTCTGTTTGCGACCTTCAACGCCGGGCTGCCGTGCAGCTGACCTTCAGAAGGAGATTCAGACCCAGTCGATAACGGAGACCAGCAGTCCGGTTTGCCGATTAATTTCCATCAATACGGCCTACCGGTGCTCTCCCTCGCCAAGGTTTCGGTACAAGGTTACCAGCGGCGGGCCCGGTTTCTAAAACCGGGCCGGCCACCGACCGGCTGAGGCAGGGCTCAGGCCTGGCCGTCGAACAGGCTGGTGACGGAGCCGTCGTCGAACACTTCACGGATGGCGCGGGCGATCAGCGGTGCGATGGAGAGCACGGTTAGCTGCGGGAAGCGCTTGTCCGGGGTGATCGGCAGGGTGTTGGTGACCACTACCTCGCGGGCGCCGGACTCGGACAGCCGGCGGGCTGCCGGATCGGAGAACACCGCGTGGGTCGCAGCGATGATGACATCCTTGGCGCCGGCGTTCTTGAGCACCTGGACGGCGCCGGAGATGGTTCCGCCGGTATCGATCATGTCGTCGATCAGGACGCAGGTGCGGCCTTCGATCTGGCCGACGACCGTCTTGGAGACGGCCTGGTTGGGCACGGTGAGGTCCCGGCTCTTGTGCACGAAGGCCAGCGGCGCGCCGCCGAGGCGCTCGGCCCACTGCTCGGCGACGCGGACGCGGCCGGTGTCCGGCGAGACGACCGTGACCTTGTCCGAGCCGACCCGGGTGCGGATGTAGTCAGCCAGGAGCGGGATGGCCATGAGGTGGTCCACGGGGCCGTCGAAGAAACCCTGGATCTGGGAAGTGTGCAGATCCACGCTCATGATGCGGTCGGCGCCGGCGGTCTTGTACAGATCGGCGACGAGGCGTGCCGAGATCGGCTCGCGCCCGCGGCCCTTCTTGTCCTGGCGGGCGTAGGGGTAGAACGGGGACACGACGGTGATGCGCTTGGCGGAGGCCCGCTTGAGCGAATCGATCATGATCAGCTGTTCCATGAGCCAGTTGTTCAACGGGGCCGGGTGGGCCTGGATCACGAAGGCGTCTGTGCCTCGGACGCTCTCGCCGGCCCGCACGTAGATCTCGCCGTTGGCGAAGTCGTAGGCGTCCAGGGGCAGCAGTTCGGTGCCCAGCTCCTTGGCGATCTCCTTGGCCAGTTCAGGGTGCGCACGCCCCGCGGCCAGCACCAGCTTCTTCTCGCCGTGTGCCGTAATTTCGCTCATGATTGCTAGCCCTCTTCTGTCGGTGCCGGAGTAGTGGAGGATGTTGGGGCGAGGCCCGCGCCGCTGGTGGACTCGGCCAGGGCGGACTCGGCCAGGGCGGCGGAGACGGAACCGGGGCGGTTGGTCGCTACCCAGCCATCGGAGTTCCGCTGCTTGGCCAGGGAGACGGCGAGGGCGCCGGCAGGGACGTCCTGGCGGATGATCGCGCCGGCACCGCTGTAGGCGCCGTCGCCCACGCGGACGGGAGCGACGAACACCGTATTGGAACCGGTGCGCACACCCGATCCGATCACCGTGCGGTGCTTCTTTTCGCCGTCGTAGTTGGCCGTGATGTTGCCGCAGCCGATGTTGGTGTCCTCGCCGATTTCCGCGTCCCCGGCGTAGCCGAGGTGGGACAGCTTGGAGCCGCGGCCGATCGTGACGTTCTTGGTTTCGTAGAACGCGCCGATCTTGCCGGTCTCGCCCAGAACGGTGCCGGGGCGCAGGTAGGTGAAGGGGCCCACGCTGGCGCGCGGACCGATCGTGGAGCCGGAGCCGTGGGTGCGGATCACCTTCGCGCCCGCCCCCACCGTGACGTCGGTCAGCGTGGTGTCAGGACCGACGACGGCGTCGCGCGCCACCGTGGTGGCACCGTACAGCTGCGTGTTGGGCAGGAGGCGGACGTCCTCGTCGAGCGTCACCGTGGCGTCGATCCACGTGGTGGCGGGATCCACGACGGTCACGCCGGCGCGCATCCATGCTTCGACGATGCGGCGGTTATGTTCGGCTCCGAGCGCCGAGAGCTGGACGCGATCGTTGGCGCCCTCCACCTGCCAGCGGTCTTCGGTGATGACGGCCGCGACGCGCCCGCCCGCGGCGCGGGCCAGGGCGAGGACATCCGTGAGGTACTTTTCGCCCTGGGCGTTGTCCGTGGTGACGTGGACCAGCGCGTCGCGCAGCACGGCGGCGTCGAAAGCGTAGATGCCGGAGTTGACCTCACGGATTTCGCGTTCGGTGCTGGTGGCGTCCTTGTGCTCGCGGATTCCCGTGACAGTTCCGTCGTCTGCCCGGAGGATGCGGCCGTAGCCGGCAGCGTCGCCGAGCACGGCGGTGAGGACAGTGACGGCGTTGCCCTCGGCCTCGTGAGTGGCGACGAGCTCGGCGAGGAGCCCGCCGGTGAGCAGGGGGACGTCGCCATAGGTGACAACGACTGTTCCGCTCAGCGGACCTTCGGCGTCGAGGGCTTCCAGTGCGGCTTCGACCGCGCGGCCGGTGCCGGGCACATCATCCTGGTCAACGATCAGGGCTTGCGGATCGAGGGCGGTGACGTGGGCGGCCACGAGGTCGCGTTCATGCCGGACCACGAGGGCCAGCTCGCGGGGGTGGATACTGCGGGCCGCCTGGAGCGCGTGGCCGACCAGGGAGCGGCCGCCGATCTCATGGAGAATTTTTGGGGTACGGGACTTCATCCGGGTACCGGCCCCTGCAGCTAGGACAATCACGGCGGCTGGGCCAGTGTTCTCGGGGTTCACGTATTGGCTCTCCTTGCTTGGTTGCGCAGTGTGTCTCGCCAGTTCCGCCCATAGGACTCGAACCTATACTCCACGGCTCCAAAGGCCGGGGTGCTGCCATTACACCAGAGCGGACCGTGCCGGGCTTGACCTGTGGCACGAGAACCAATTCTGCCACGAAGGTTGATGCTCGTGCGACTCAGCGCCGCGAGAGGGGCCGCGGGCCGGTGCGGCCGGACGGCAGGGCGGCAGGCTGGTAGGGGCTCGTGGGCTCGCTGGCTGCCGAGGGACATGCCCGGTGTTGGCCACAAGAAATGGACATAACCCAACATGCCCATCCCTGGCCCGCGCCGAGGGACATGTCCAGCGGCCATCCAGCCCTGCAAGGGACATGCTCAGTGCTGGTCCGAGGAATGGACATAACACCAATATGCCCAGTGTTGGCCTGCGCAGTGGGACATGTCCAGCCGGTTTTCATGGCTGCAATGGACATGCCC
>NZ_FNGC01000001.1:35915-176491 GCF_900102785.1 Arthrobacter sp. ok362 | reverse complement strand
AATGGACATAACACCAATATGCCCATCCCTGGCCGACGCCATGGGACATGTCCAGCCGGTTTTCATGGCTGCAATGGACATGCCCAGTGTTGGCCCGCGCCGAGGGACATGTCCTGCGGGTTTTCAGGCCTGCAAGGGACATGCCCGGTGTTTGCCTGCGCAGTGGAACATGTCCCGTGGGAGTCACACGCTCAGAGGGACATGTCCAGCCGTGCCTGAACACACTGGGCATGTCCCGGGGGGGCCGCCAGGAGGCTACTCCCCCAGCACTTCCAGGGCCTCGAGCCATTCGAGTTCGAGGGCTTCGCGTTCCCCGGCAAGTTCCTGGAGTTTCGCGTTGAGCCCGGCGAGCTGGTCGAACTTGCTGGCGTCCCCGGCCCCGGCCGTCATCTGGACGTGGATCTTGTCTTCCTGCTGCTTGAGTTTGCCCAGCTGGCGGTCGATCCGGTTTTTGGCCTTGCGGGCGTCGCGCTTCTCGGCCTCCGAAGGGCCGGCGACGGCGGCGGCGGAGCCGGCACTGGAGGAAGTGACGGGGTTCCCGCCGCCGGTGATCGTGGAGCCTGCGAGGGCGCCTTCGCGCAGTTCGAGGTACTGGTCGACGCCGCGCGGGAGGGCGCGGATCTTGCCGTCGCCGAGGAGCGCCATCTGGTGGTCCGTAACACGCTCCAGCAGGTACCGGTCGTGGCTGACCACAACGAGGGTGCCGGGCCAGCCGTCGAGCACGTCTTCGACGGCGGCGAGCGTATCGGTGTCGAGGTCGTTGGTCGGCTCGTCAAGCATCAGCACGTTCGGCTCCCCCACGAGCAGGCGAAGGAGCTGCAGGCGCCGGCGTTCGCCACCGGAGAGGTCCTTGACCGGGGTCCACTGCTTCTCGTTGGTGAAGCCAAGCTGTTCCACGAGCTGGCCGGCGGTGAATTCCTTGCCGCCGACGTTGAAGGAGCGCTTTTCACGCTCGATCACTTCGATCACGCGCAGGTCCGAGACGTCGTCGAGTTCCTTGACCTCCTGGGTGAGGACCGCGGTGACCACCGTCTTGCCGCGCTTGACCTTCCCGGAGCTGGGCTGGATCTCGCCGTTGAGGAGCTTCAGCAGGGTGGTTTTGCCGGCGCCGTTGACGCCCACGAGGCCCAGCCGTTCACCCGGCGCCAACCGCAGGGTGATGTTGTCGAACAGCTTTTGCCCGGCGTCGCCACCGAGGAAGTCCAGCGAGACGCTCTCGAGGTCCAGGACGTCCTTGCCGAGCCGGGCGGTGGCCATCTTGCTCAGCGCCGTCGAGTCGCGCGGCTCCGGGACGTCGGCGATCAGGGCGTTGGCCGCCTCGATCCGGAACTTGGGCTTGGCGGTGCGGGCCGGGGCGCCACGCCGGAGCCACGCGAGCTCCTTCTTCACGAGCTGCTGGCGCTTGCTTTCCATCACGGAGGCGGAGCGGTCACGTTCGGCGCGGGCCAGCACATAGGCGGCATAGCCACCGTCGAACGGGTCCATGATGCCGTCATGGATTTCCCAGGTCTTGGTGCAGACTTCATCGAGGAACCAGCGGTCGTGGGTGACCACGAGGAAGGCGCCCTGGTTGGGCCGCCAGCGGGTCTTCAGGTGCCGGGACAGCCACGCGACGCCTTCGACGTCGAGGTGGTTGGTGGGCTCGTCGAGCATGATGACGTCGTGGTCCTCGATCAGCAGCTTGGCCAGCGCTACTCGCCGCTTCTGCCCGCCGGAGAGCGCGTGGACGTTGGCGTGCCAGTCGACGTCGGACACGAGTCCGCCCATGACTTCGCGGATCTGGGGATTGCGGGCCCATTCATAGTCAGCCTGGTCCCCAACGATCGCAGCACCGACGGTGAGGTCGCCGTCGAGTACGTCGCTCTGGTCCAGGTAACCGATGTTAACCTCGCTGCGCTTGGTCACCCGGCCGGTGTCCGGGGTGGAGCGCATGGCCAGCAGCCGCATCAGGGTCGACTTGCCGTCGCCGTTGCGGCCCACCATGCCGATCCGGTCGCCCTCTTCAAGGCCGAGGGTAATGCCATCGAGGACGGTACGGGTTGCATACGAAACCGTGAGGTTTTCGCCGCCGAGCAGGTGTGCCACTGGGAACTGCTTTCTTAGGTGTATCGGTGAAGTAATGCTGTGAAGTCAGGAGACGCGGTGCGCCAAAAGCTCCTAAAGGAGCGTATCTGAGATGATGCGGGCCCCGTGCACCGGGCCGTGCACCGCCATGGCGTCGAAGCTGTGGTGCCGAAGATCGTTGGCCAGCCCCTCAGCCGCCGCCGGGTTGTGTGCAAGGAACGCAACCGTGGGTCCGGAGCCGGAGACGATCCCGGCAATCGCCCCTAGGGATTCACCGAGTCCGAGGGTGTCCCTGAGGCCCGGGGCGAGTTCGATCGAGGCGCGCTGCAGGTCGTTGACCAGGACACGGCTCAGGGCGTCGGCGTCCCCGCCGCGCAGGGCCTGGAGGATCATCGGGTCCACGGCGGTGGGTTCCTCGGTCACCGTGCCTTCGGCCACGCGCAGCCGGTCCAGGGCGCGGTAGACCTCAGGGGTGGGCAGGCCGAAGTCCGCCGTCACGAGTACCCAGTCGGTCTGGGCCTTGACGAGGGCGGGCGAGAGGTCGTCGCCTAAGCCGAGCCCCACGGCCGTGCCGCCGAGCAGCGCGAAGGGGACGTCGGCTCCGAGTTCGGCGGCCAGGTGGGCCAGCTCGTCGCGGGACAGGCCGCTGTTCCACAATGCGTCGCAGGCCAGCAAGGTGGCGGCGGCGTCGGCGGAACCGCCGCCCATGCCGCCGGCCACAGGCACCCGTTTCGTGATCTCCAGGTGCACACCGGTGGAGTGTTCCGAGACGTCTGCCATGATGGCCGCCGCCTTGTAGGCCAGGTTGCGGTGGTCGAGCGGGATGTCGGCGCCGTCAAGGGTGCTCGCGTTGCTGAGGCTGACGGTGATTTCGCCGGTATCGGTGCTGGTGGCGGCAACTTCTTCGTAGAGTGAGACGGCCAGGTAGACGCTGGCAACCGAGTGGAAGCCGTCCGGTCGCAATGGTCCGACGTCCAGTGAGACGTTGACCTTGCCTGGAGCCTTGACTCGAACAGTCCTCGCGGCAAAGCGCTCTCTCACTGCGTTCATGGCTCCACGCTATGGCATTGCGGCCCGGGCTCCAAGCACGGAACCGCTCCCACGGGAACCCATGAGGAGCGCACGACAATCTCAGGAGACCGGCTGCTCGTGGGCTTCGGCGATTCTGGCGAACGCCGCAATGTCTATCACCTCACCGCGGGCGGCGGGGTCGACGCCGGCGGCCCGCAGGCAGCGTTCGGCCTCGGCCGCACTTCCGGCCCAGCCAGCCAGCGCAGCCCGGAGCGTCTTGCGGCGCTGCGCGAAGGCGGCGTCAATAACGGCGAAGACCTGCTCCCTGGTGGCAGTCGTGACGGGCGGCTCCCGGCGTGTGAACGCGACGAGTCCGGAATGGATTTTGGGCGCAGGCCAGAAGACGTTCATGCCGATCACGCCGGCCTTGCGCATGGTGCTGTACCAGGCGGCCTTGACCGAGGGCACGCCGTAGGTCTTGGAACCGGGGCCCGCCGCAAGGCGGTCGGCGACTTCATCCTGGACCATGACCAGGCCGTGCTGCAGGCTCGGGAAGTGCTGCAGGAGGTGCAGCACCACGGGGACGGCGACGTTGTAGGGAAGGTTCGCCACGAGCGCGGTCGGCTCGACGGGCAGCTCGGTGACCCTCATGGCGTCGGCCAGGACGAGGTGGAAATTCCCGGCGGCGTGCGGCCGCCACTGGCCCACCGTGGCCGGCAGGCGCCCGGCGAGGACCGGATCGATTTCGACGGCGACCACGCTCCGGGCGGCGTCCAGCAGGCCAAGGGTCAGCGACCCGAGGCCGGGACCGACTTCCAGCACTGCCTCATCGGCCCGGATGCCGGCGGTGTTCACGATCCGCCGGATGGTGTTGCCGTCGATGACGAAGTTCTGGCCGAGGGTCTTCGTGGGCCGCACGCCGATTTCCTCTGCCAGACGGCGGATATCGGAGGCACCCATGAGCGGTGCGGGCGCCGCTCCGGGGAGGCTTTCGGGGGCGGAGGGGCTCGGTTCAGTCACCTAGGTATCCTATCCCGGCGCCGGTACGCCGCAGGCCGGGTCCGGAGGGAATCCGGACCCGGCCTGTGCGGTCCCCTGGCTGTAGTCAGTAGCCGCGGAGTCGGGCGGTTTGTGGCCGGCTGTCGGCCGCCGGGCTGGCCTACTGGTCTGGCGTGCTAGCTGGAAGCAGCCCAGCCGCAACCCCAGGGCTGCAGGCCGCGCTGGGCGTAGACGCGGTTGGCGACGGCGATCTGCTGGGCCTTGGTGGCCGCAGCGGCGTTCGGGGCGTAGGCGCCGCCGCCGGAGCTGAGCCAGGTCCCAACATCGAATTGCAGGCCTCCGTAGTAGCCGTTGCCGGAGTTGATGGACCAGTTGCCGCCGGATTCGCACTGGGCGATCTTGTCCCACATGCCCTGGTTCATCATGGCGGGGGCGGATGCGCCGGTGTTGGCGGCGGGCTGGGGCTTTTCCTTGGTGCCGACAGTCACCTTTTCGGTGACGGGCTGGGTGCTGACGGTCTCGGATACCAGGGTCCGGGAGGCTTCGCGGCCGTCCACGAGGACCAGTTTGAAGCTCTTGCTGGTGGTGCCGGCGACGCCGGCCTGGGTGACCGTCTTCTCACCCTTGAACATGTCCGAGCTCTCGGTGGTGAGTGTTTCGAAGGCGACGGGCTCGGTGGTCTTGGCCGTCTTGCTGACGTCGACGCGGGAGATCTTGATCACCATGTCATTGACCACGGGAGCGTTCCCGGGCTGGGAGACGCGGTCGCTGGCTCCGAGCGAAACCCCGGCGTCCTCAAGGACCTTGGCCACCGTGGCCGCGGTCGTGGTGGTCGCGGTTGCCTTGCCGTCCGCGACGACGCTCACGGTCTTCGGCGTCGTGATGGAAACGAAGGAGCCGGAGACGGCGAGCTGGGCGTCTTTGGGTACAGAGACCTGGGAGGCGCTGGCCACCCCGAGTTCGGTCACGAGCCCTGCAACGGTGGGCGAGGTAGTGGAGATGGTCCGTTCGGCGCCGTCCAGGCTGACCTTGACGGCCTTTGCGAGGTTGACGTTGATGACTGACCCGTCCTGCACGTGGGCGTCCACTGAGGGCGACACCCTGTCGGATGGCTGCAGTTCAACCTTGGCACCCTTGACGACTTCCCCGACGGTTCCGCCGAAGGACTGGACGGAGCTGACTTTGCCATCCACGTTGAGTGTGATCGTCTTGTTGTTGCCGACGAAGGCCACGAGGCCCAGCACCAGTGCCACCAGCACTACGAGCTGCGTGCCAACCTTGACGAAGCTGAACTTTCCGTCCGATGTGAAGAACTTGACCACAATTGCCCGAATCTCTTGGACCTTCCGGGCACGGGGATAAGTGCACATGACCACCCTTCGTGAGCGCGCCAACGGCGGCTCCGGACAACGTCCGGAACGTCACGGAACATGCGTGCACTGCCTCACCCAAAACGAGAGCGCACATGTGGTTCGTTTGCCACAATGCACGCCCTGCTGGAGTGAAATTGACCGTAGGCCTTCCCCGACCCCGGCTAACAGTTGCCCACTGTAATCGAAGCGTTATAAAGGAACCAAGAATTTGTGCATACCCGGTATCTACGCCGGGCGGCTGAACGGGGTCCGTTCAGTCCCAGGATCCGTACGCCCGCACGGTATTTGCGGCGATCTGCGTGCACAGCTCGGCGAGCTCCGAACCAGTCACATCGGCCATGGCGCGAACCGTATACGGAACCATGTAGCTCGCGTTCGGGCGGCCGCGATGCGGGTGCGGGGTGAGGAAGGGCGCGTCGGTCTCGACCAGGATCCGGCTCGGCTCCGCGATTGTCAGCGCTGACCGCAGGTCCGCCGCGTTCTTGAACGTCACGGTGCCGGCAAAGGACATGTACCAGCCCTCCGCGTTGCAGGTCCGGGCGAGGGCCTCGTCGCCGGAGAAGCAGTGGAAGACCACCCGCTCCGGGGCCCCCTCCTCGCGCAACACCTGGACGACGTCGTCATGGGCGTCGCGGTCGTGGATTTGCAGCGTCAGTCCGAGCCGTTTGGCGATGTCGATATGGCGGCGGAACGAATAGCGCTGGTGGGCCAGGCCCTCCCCCTCGGTCCGGAAGAAGTCGAGGCCTGTCTCACCGATCGCCCGGACCCTCGGATGGGCGGCCAGGGCCTCGATCTCGGCCAGGGCGTCCTCCAGTCCGCCGCGCCGGGCGTAGCCGGGGGCATCGTTGGGGTGGAGGGCAACGGCGCCTAGGAGCCGCGAATCAAGATCAACCGCCTTGACCGTAAACCGGGACGATTCGAGATCGCAGCCCACTTGCACCGCACCCTGGACGCCCACCGCTGCGGCGGCGTCGAGGGCGTCCTTGATGCCCACCACGAGCTCCGCGTCGGGAAAGTCCAGATGCGTGTGGTTGTCCATGACCGACACGGGAAGCGGCTCCGGTGCGGGCGGATACCCGCTGCGTCCGGTACCGTCATCTCCGGGCGACCGGAACGGGACGGGAGTGAGGGGATTGAGCATTCATCCACCCTAACCGGGGTCCAGAAATCCCCGGAACTCTCTGTCAGGCCCGGCAGTTGTGTTAGTAGTCTGTTAGTACTCTGTTATTTCCCCGTTAGGAAACAGGCGAACGCCACTGCGGGGTCCGGCGGCCGCTGGCGGTCAGTTCCGGGACCCACCAGGGCTGAAAGGCTGCCGATGGATTACCACCGCTCTTCCGTAGACGACATCCTCCCCGATGGACAGAGACTCCCGGGCCGCCCCGGCATGGACCTAAACGCAGCCGGAGACCGGTCCTCGGCGCCGGCTATGGACGCGGATGCCTTCCACTCAGCCAGCACCCGGATCCTGACGTCCATCAATACGGTCATCGACGGCAAGGCCGAAGCGGCCAAGCTGGCGCTCACCGTGCTCCTCGCCCAGGGCCATCTACTCCTGGAAGACGTCCCGGGGGTGGGCAAGACGCTGCTGGCCAAGACCCTGGCCCGCACCATCGACTGTTCCGTCAGCCGGATCCAGTTCACCCCGGACCTGCTCCCGTCCGACGTCACGGGCGTGTCCATCTACAACCAGGCGACCCGGACCTTCGAGTTCCGGCACGGCGCGGTGTTCGCCAACATCGTCATCGGGGACGAAATCAACCGCGCCTCGGCCAAGACCCAATCAGCCCTGCTGGAGTGCATGGAGGAGCACCAGGTCACGGTGGACGGCACGTCCTACCGGCTGGATGAGCCGTTCATGGTGGTGGCGACGCAGAACCCCATTGAGATGGAGGGCACGTACCCGCTGCCGGAAGCGCAGCGGGACCGTTTCATGGCCCGGATTTCCATGGGCTACCCGGACCGCGAGTCCGAGATGGAGATGCTCGAGACCCACCAGGCCTCGTCTCCGCTGGCCCGCGTGACGGCAGTGGTCACCGCGGCGGAAGTGGCCGCCATGATCGCCACCGTGCAGCAGGTCTACGTGTCCCGGTCCCTCAAGGAGTACACAGTGGCCCTGGGACGGGCCACGCGTGAAAGCGGGCTTCTCCGGCTCGGTGCCAGCCCGCGGTCCATGCTGCAGCTCCTGCGTGCGGCGAAGGCCACCGCCGCGCTGGAGGGCCGGGACTTTGTGCTGCCGGACGACGTCGTCAGCGTCGCCGAAGCGGTGCTCGCCCACCGGATCATCCTCGACCGCAAGGCGGCCAGCGCGGGCGAGACGCCGCAAAGCGTCATCCGGGCCATCATCGCCAAGATCCCCGTCACGCCGGAAGTGACGGCTTCACCCAACGGAACCGGCCGCCCTGGCCGGAAGCAGGCCTCGGCCATGGCGGCCGCGCCGTCACCCAAACTGCCGAATCCGCGCTAGGAAATGGGTCCGCCGTGGCGTTGAAGGATCGGTTGCCCGGACACTTATTCAGCACCCGCGGCTGGGGCCTGCTCGGCGCGGGCGCGCTGTCCCTGCTGGCCGCGCAGATCATGGGGCGCCGGGATCTGCTGGCGCTGGCCGTCCTGCTGCTGGTCCTGCCCGTGCTGGCCCTGGCCGGAACCCGCGTCCTGAAGCCGAGGTTCCAGGTCTACCGCGAATTCAGCCCGTCGCCGGTCGAAACGTCCGCGCGCACCACGGTGCGGCTGGCCGTCGCGCGGACCGGGACCGGCGCGGGCCACGCGGTCATGGAGGAACACTTGCCGGCCCGGTTCGGAGAATCCCCCGCCTTCCGGTTCCCGGCACGTGCGGCCGCCGGCGGCACCAGCCGCTATGAGTACCACCTTCGTTCGGCCCGGCGGGGCCAGTTCCTGATCGGGCCCGTCACGGCGGAGTTCAGCGACCCCTTCGGGCTGTCTTTCCACCGCCACGCGATTGACGACGGCGACCTCCTCACCGTGACGCCCGCCGCCGTTGAGCTCCCCGAGACGGGGCTCGCCGGCGCCCGCGGACACGACGGCGTCACGCCCACGCGGGCCCGGGCCAATCCAAGCGACGACGACGTCATGACCCGCGAATACCGCCACGGGGATCCGCTGCGCCGTGTGCACTGGGCCGCGACCGCCCGCCACGGGTCCCTCATGGTGCGGCAGGAGGAATCCGTCACCACCCCCGAGGCAACCATCATCCTGGATCAGCGCCTCTCGGCCTATCCCCACGGCGTGTCTGGCCACGGCGCCTATTCCTCGGGCGGGCACTCGGGCAGCGGGGAGGGGGACGGCCATGATTTGCTGACCTGCGACGCCTTCGAGTGGGCTGTCACGGCGGCGATGTCGATCGGCGCGCACCTCGCGGAACGCAACTACTCTCTGCGGTTCCTGGACACCGCGGGCGCGCCCGCCTTCCGGAATTCACCGTCCGCTCCCGACCCGATAGCCGAGGAATACACCGGAACTGCCGGACTGCAGTCCATCGCGGAAAGCCTGGCCGCCATCCAACTTTCCGGCCCGCACCACCACGCCTACCCGCACCGTGACCGCGCCCCGCAGCACCGCCCGCAGGAGGCGACGGCGGGAGCCAACGCCTCGCAGGTCTTCGACGACGCCCTGATGGACAAGCTCTCCGCCCACCGGCTGCGGGGCCCGGTCCTGGCGGTCCTTGGCAGTCTGTCCCCGGCTGAGGCCCGGGCGCTGTCCCCGGCCGCCGGTTTCGGCCCGAACGCATTCGCGCTGCTGGTCACGGAGCAGGCACAGGATTCCGGTGAGATGCCCGAAGTACTGGAGGCGCTGCGGCGGGGCGGATGGCGGGCCGTGGCGGTAACTCCGCGGAGCTCGCTGCCGGACGCATGGGCAGCCTTCGACCAGGCGGACCCGGCGATGTCCGCTGCGGCCGACGTCCGCCGCGGCGTGGGGGGCCGGCCATGACGCTCGCACCGCACCGCAGCTCCGGATCTGACACCGGCACGGCCGGCAACGCGGAACCGACAGTCCTGTCCTCCGGCGCGGTGTCCCGGCCGGATGGACCCGCCGCCCAGCCCTGGGTGATGGGGACCGCCGTCGCGGTGGCAGTCGCGGGCGCCGCCCTCGGCTTCAACGGCGTTCTGCGTGGGTGGGCCTGGTACTCCCCGGTGTTCAGCACCGTTCTCTCCGTCGCGTTCTCCGTGGCGATGCTCCGGTCGCTGCGGGCCCGGACATGGTTAGTCTCTGCCGGCGCCCTGGTGGCGCTCATAGTGGCCCTGACCTTCATTTTCTTCCGGCAGCACAGCATTGCCGGGTTCATCCCGTCCCCGGAGACCATGATCTACCTGGGAAAGTTCCTCCGGCGGGCCAGCGAAACCGTCCTTGCCGAGAGCACCCCGGTGGCCCCCAACGCCGGAATCGTCATGCTGATCTGCGCGGTCCTCGGGCTGCTGGTGATCCTCATCGATGCGCTGGCCTTCCCCCTGGCGCTGCCGGCCACGAGCGGGCTGGGGATCCTGGCCATCCTCGTGGTGCCGGCCATGGTCAAGCCGCAAAGCGTGGGAGTGCTGGGGTTCGTGGGCGCAGCCGTCGGGTATCTGTTGATTCTCGGGTGCAGCCATTGGTTCACGCCGGATGCCCGCACCCTGGCCGACACCGCCCGGAACCCCGGGCAGCTCCGGCGCGGAGCGGTCACGGCCGTCGCGGCGCTGACCGTCACGCTGCTGCTGCAGCCTGTCATCCCGGGTTTCGACCAGGGGACGTTCCCGCAGGGCTCGCGGCTGAACCCCTTCGGCAGCGCCACCGGCCTGAATCCGATGATCAGCCTGGGCAACAGCCTGCGCAGCCCCTCGGGCGAGGGCCGGATCACATTCGCCACGAACGCGCCGACGACGCCGTACCTGCGCTCGGTGACGGTGGACAGCTTTGACGGCGACTCCTGGTCACCCGATGACCGGGAGTCCACCCGGCAACCGGGGACCGGCAGGATCGAGTCCGGGCTTGATAGTGCCCCGACGGAGCTCCGAGTCATCACGGCCGTCAACACCGGCCAGTACACGAGCCCGTACCTGCCCGCGCCGTATGCGCCGGAAGCGGTCAACGGCCTCACGGGGCGCTGGAACTGGGATCCTGCCACGCTGAGCATCAAGGGGGTCGACACCAACTCCCGCGACCAGCAGTACGTGGTCACGTCCGTCACTCCGCAGCTCACCGCGGCGCTGCTGGCGGGGGCCTCCGAGCCGGTGCGCGGGATCCCGGAGCAATTCCTGCGGCAACCGTCGAACGTTCCGGAGGTTGTGAGCAGCACGGCCAAGACCGTGACGGCCGGAGCCGCCTCGCCGTATGCGCGGGCCATGGCAATCCAGCGGTACCTCCGCTCCACCGAGTTCAGCTACTCCCTGCAGTCCCCTGTGCAGGGCGGCTACGACGGCAACGGCCTGTCCGTGCTGGCGGACTTCCTGAACCAGAAGAGCGGCTACTGCATTCATTTCGCCTCTGCCATGGCCGTGATGGCCAGGCTGGAGGGCATTCCGAGCAGGATCGCCGTGGGCTACGCGCCGGGACGCCCCACGGGGGCCACGGTGGCGGTCTCGGGCCAGGGTCCGCTTCCGGAGTTCGAGGTCGATGCCCGGGACGCCCATGCCTGGCCCGAACTCTACTTCCAGGGCGTCGGCTGGGTCGCGTTTGAGCCGACGCCGTCCCGCGGCGTCGTTCCGGCCTACGCCACGGATGCCGCCTCGTCCAGCGGCGCCAGCACCAACGAACGCAACGACGCCCTGACTCCCGGGGACGGTTCCAGGCAAGCGCCGGTCCCGGCCCCCGGCACGGTTCCGCTGCCCGGGGCCGGAACGCCGGCGCCCGGTGACGCGCAAGGGGCCCAGGCGCTGTACGGCGTTGGTGCGATGCTGCTGCTGGCATTGCTGGTGGCCTCCCCGCGGCTGGTGCGCAGCGGCGTGCGGCGCCGCAGGCTGAGGACGGCGGCCCGCGGCTACCCCGGTGCCACGGGGACGGCCCTGCCGGCGTGGGCGGAACTACGGGACCTGGCCACGGACTACGGTGTGGCGCCCCAAGCTAGCGAGACGCCGCGGCATTTCTCGGAGCGGTTGCGCGCCTCGGCGGCATTGGGGGAACCCGGCGGCGCCGACGGGCCTGGGCAGCGGGCAGCGGCCGCCCTGACCGAGGACTTTGAACGTGAGCGGTACGGCCGCCCGGGCGGCGCTGCGGGACCGGCGCAGAACGCAGACTCCGCGGATCCGGCCGGCTCCGCCGCGGCCAGGATCGCCCTGGTGCAGGCCGCGCTGCGGGCCAACGCGAGGCCCCTGGTCCGGCTGCGCGCGGCCTGGCTGCCGCCGTCGGTCATGTCCGGCTGGCGGCGGGCCCTCCCGGCGCCCCGCCGGTTCCTCTCCCGGACAGCACAACTTTCCCGGACAGCACAACTTTCCCGGACAGCACTAGGCACCCGGCGGGGACTCGCGGAATCCTGGGGGAAGTTCCGCAACTCTGTCCGCCGGGTGCGCCGCGGTTAGGTTGTCTGCCTAGCCGGCGTAGGGGTCGGCGATGCCGATGTACTGGGTGTAGAGGTATTCCTCGATGCCCTCGAGGCCGCCTTCGCGTCCCAGGCCGGACTGCTTGACGCCGCCGAACGGGGCGGCCGCGTTGGAGACCACGCCGGCGTTCAGGCCCAGCATGCCGGTCTCGAGCCGTTCGCCCATCCGGATGCCCCGGTTCAGGTCCCTGGTGAAGACGTAGGCCACGAGCCCGTACTCGGTGTTGTTCGCGAGCCGGACGGCCTCGTCCTCGGTGCCGAAGGTGATGATCGGGGCGACGGGTCCGAAGATTTCCTCGGACAGGATCCGGGTGCCCTCGGTCACGCCGGTGAGGATGGTCGGCTGGTAGAAGTAGCCCGGGCCCTCGACGGCGGAACCGCCGGTCACCGCGACCGCGCCGGCGGCGACGGCGTCGGTGACGAGCTCGTGGACCTTGTCCCGGCTCTTGGCATCGATCAGCGGGCCGACCTTGGACTCAGCCTCGGTACCCCGGGCCGTGGTCATCTCCGCCATCTTCGCGGCGAACTTCTCCGCGAACTCCTGCGCGACGGACTCGTGCACGATGAACCGGTTCGCCGCGGTGCAGGCCTCGCCCATGTTCCGCAGCTTCGCCACCATCGCCCCGGCGACGGCGGCATCGACGTCGGCGTCCCCGAACACCACGAACGGGGCGTTCCCGCCGAGCTCCATCGAGGTCCGCAGCACCGTCTCGGACGCATCCGAGAGCAGCCGGCGGCCCACCTCGGTGGAGCCGGTGAACGACAACTTCCGCAGCCGGGAGTCCTTGATCAGCGGCCCCGTCGTGGCACCGGCAGTGGAGGTCGGGATGACATTCAGAACACCGGCGGGCAGCCCGGCCTCGACCATCACGGCCGCGAACAGCTGGGAGGTCAGCGGGGTCAGGTTCGCGGACTTGAGCACCATCGTGCAGCCGGCCGCGACAGCCGGGGCGATCTTGCGGGTCGCCATCGCCAGAGGGAAGTTCCACGGCGTGATCAAAAGGCACGGGCCCACCGGCTTCTTGGTCACCAGCAGCCGGGACTTCCCGTCCGGGGACACCGAGTACCGGCCGAAGGCGCGGACGGCCTCCTCGGAGAACCAGCGCAGGAACTCCGCACCGTACGTGACCTCGCCGCGGGCCTCGGCCAAGGGCTTGCCCATCTCCAGGGTCATCAGCAGCGCGAAGTCCTCGGCCCGTTCGGTCACCATCTCAAAGGCGCGGCGCAGGATCTCGCCGCGCTCCCGGGCCGGGACCTTCGCCCAGGACTCCTGCGCGGCAGCGGCCGCGTCCAGGGCCGCCATGCCGTCCTCCGGACCGGCGTCGGCAATGCTGAGCAGGACCTTGCCGGTGGCGGGGTCCTCGACGTCGAAGGTCTTCCCGGACGCGGCCGGACGCCACTCGCCGTTGATCAGCAGGCCCGTCGGAACGGACGCCAGCAGGGCGCTCTCCCGCTCCGCGGAAACAATAGGCTGGGCAGTTACAGTCACAATGACTCCCTCGTCAGCAATTCGGTTGGCCCTAGTTTCTCGGCACTAGTTTGTCTGAATTAGTTTTTGGTGTAGGCGCTCGTTCCCGCAGGCAGGCCCGGGCGTCTGGATTACTGCCACGGTACTGCTGCGCTCACGGGCAAGTCTATGCATGCACGCACTACCCGATCCAGGACATGCTGTGCAGCTGCACAAACCGCTCCATGCCACCCGTGGGGGCCGGAACCGGCTGGCCGGTGCGGCTCAGAGGCGCCCGGAGCACGTCTCTTTCATCACCGCGCGGCGAGGACCGCGGCATAGAGTTCGCGCTTGCTGACTTTCGCGTCGTCGGCCACTGCGGCCACGGCCTCCTTCAACCGGATGCCTTGGGCTATCAGCCCGTTGACGGCAGCCACCTGGTCCTCGGGACGGCCTGGTTCGCGTTCGGGAGCGCCGCCCACCACCACGGCGATTTCGCCGCGCACCTCGTTGGTCTCGGCCCATTCGAGCAGTTCGCGCAGGGTGCCGCGGATGACCTCTTCGTAGGTCTTGGTGAGTTCACGGCACACTGCGGCGCGGCGGTCGGCGCCGAAGCTTTCGTGCAGGGCCCGCAGCATGGGTTCGAGCCGGTGCGGCGCCTCGAAAAACACCATGGTTCGCCGCTCGGCGTCGAGGTCCGCCAGCCGCGAGGAGCGTTCGCCCGCCTTGCGGGGCAGGAACCCTTCGAAGCAAAAGCGGTCCGTCGGCAGGCCGGAGAGGGCCAGGGCCGTCAGCACGGCGGAGGGTCCCGGCGCCGCGGTGACGGTGAGGCCGGCCGCTACGGCGCCTTCAACCAGCCGGAACCCCGGGTCCGAGACGGACGGCATGCCGGCGTCGGTCACCATGACCAGGGTCTTGCCGGACCGGACCTGTTCCAGCAGGTCAGCAGTCTTGGCGGCCTCATTGTGCTCGTGATAGCTGATGATCCTGCCGGCCACGGTGATGCCGAGGTTCTGCACAAGGCGGTGCAGCCTCCGGGTGTCCTCCGCGGCGACGATGTCCGCCGTCGTAAGCAATTCAACGAGCCGCGCCGAGGCATCGCCGGCGTTCCCGATCGGCGTCGCCGCGAGGACGATCCTGCCGGGGCCGCCGGCGGCGGGAACGCCAGTTGCCGCAACGACGGCGACGGCTTCGTCGTCGAGAGGAGGATCGAGGGGAGGAAGGGGGGAAGTGCTGGGTTCGTGGTCCACAGGACCAGCCTACTGCCGCCGGGGCGCGGCCCTGCGAGCACAGCTGCGAAAGGTAGCATGGGCAACGTGACCCAGACCCCCACGCGGCCGCCCGAGGCTGGCCCCGCCGCATCGCCGACAACAGGTCCCAACGGCCGGGCCGGGAGCCGCTTCCGCATCGGCCGCAATCTTGAGGGACACCGCTGGATCGGCCGCCCCGCCGAGGCCAACACCCCGGAGGCCCTCAGGGAACGCCTGATCGGCAGCATCCAGAGCTGGCGGGACTACCCGGCGTCGCTTCGGCTCTGGTACTGGCTCATTCCGGCTCTCACGGCCGCGCTGGGCGGCGTCCTGCGGTTCGCCCGGTTGGACACGCCTCGCAACCTGGTCTTTGACGAAACGTACTACGTCAAAGACGCGTATTCATTCCTGGTCAGCGGGTACGAGCGCAGCTGGCCTGACCGGGCGAACGACTCCTTCATAGCCGGCAACCCCGGCGTGCTGCTGAACACGCCGGAGTATGTGGTCCACCCGCCGGTCGGCAAATGGATGATTGCCGCGGGCATGTGGCTGTTCGGGGCGGACAATCCCTTCGGCTGGCGGTTCGGTGCTGCCCTGACGGGGACGCTGTCCATCCTCCTGCTGGCCCTGATCGCGCAAAAGCTCTTCCGCTCGCTGACCCTGGGCGCTGTTGCCGGCGTCCTGCTCGCTGTGGACGGCCACCACCTCGTCATGTCCCGGACCTCGCTGCTGGACATCTTCCTCATGTTCTGGATCCTTGCCGCGTTCGGCGCCCTGCTGATGGACCGCGACGACGGCCGGCGGCGGCTGGCAGCCCGGCTCGGCCGGCAGGCCGCGGCCTCTGCCACGGGGCGCCCCTCGGCGCTCCAGCTCACCTCCGGGCCCTGGCTCGGCATCCGGTGGTGGCGCCTCACGGCAGGAGTCTGCCTGGGCCTGGCGGTCGGCACGAAATGGTCCGCCCTGTTCTTTCTGGCTGGATTCGGCCTGCTGACCGTCTTCTGGGACCTCAGCGCGCGGCGCATAGCCGGCGTCCATGCCTGGATCAGCGGCGGCATCCTCAAGGACGGCGTCCCGGCCTTCCTGAGCATCGTTCCGGTGGCCGCCGTGGTCTACGGCGCCACGTGGACCGGCTGGTTCCGGTCCAAGGACGCCTACTTCAGGCACTGGGCCGAGACCAACCCCTCGGCCGAGTGGGGCTGGCTGCCGAACGCCATACGGTCCCTGGCGCATTACCACCTTGAGGCCTACAAGTTCCATCAGGGCCTGAGTTCGGACCACCCGTACGAGGCCAGCGCCTGGAGCTGGCTGGTCATGGGCCGGCCCACGTCCTTCTTCTACGAATCCCCCGCCCAGGGCAGCCCGGGCTGCGATTTCAGCCACTGCACCACCGCCATCCTCTCCGTGGGCAACCCGCTGATCTGGTGGAGCGCGGCCGTGAGCCTGGGCGTCCTGCTGTTCTGGTGGGCGGGCCGCCGCGATTGGCGCGCCGGCGCGGTCCTGGCTGGAGTGGCCGCGGGTTATCTCCCCTGGTTCATGTACCCGGAGCGGACCACCTTCTTCTTCTACGCCGTCTCCTTTGAACCGTTCCTGGTGCTGGCGCTCGTCTATTGCCTGGGGCTGGTGCTCGGCCAGCGCGGCGACCCCCTCTGGCGCCGGCGATCCGGGTTTTACCTGGTGGTGCTGTTCGTGGTGGCGGCCGTGCTCGTGTCCGCGTTCTTCTACCCGGTCTGGACCGCTGAGGTGATCCCCTACCAGGAGTGGCGCATGCGGATGTGGATGCCGTCCTGGATCTAGGGCAGGATTGCAGGGGAGGTCCGCCGAACTCCAGGCGGGCCAGGAAATGGAGATTCGGCTGTGAGAGAAGCAAGCACCGGACTGCTCGTGGAGCTGGATCCGGGGAGCAACGTGACGGACCTGCTCCTGGAGCAGCACGCGAAGGACCCCGTGCACGCCCTCTACGCCCGCAAGGGCCCCAGCGGCTGGAGCGATGTCTCCGCCCATCACTTCCTGGAGCAGGTCACTGCCCTGGCCAAAGGCCTGATTGCCGGCGGACTCACTCCAGGCGAAACCGTCGCTGTCATGTCCGCCACCCGGTACGAGTGGACGGTGGTGGACTTCGCCATCTGGTTCGCCGGCGGCGTCACCGTCCCGATCTATGAGACCTCCTCCGCGTCCCAGATCGAGTGGATCCTCCACGACTCGGGATCCCGGCGGGTGTTCGTCGAGGACCAGGCCAAGGCCGCCGTCGTCCAGGGCGTCCTGAACGCCTCCACCGTCCTCGGCGACCGGCTTGTCGCCGTCGTGCGGATGGACCACGACGGCGCGGCACCGAACCTGGCGAGCCTGGCCGCGGCAGGCACCGGGGTGACCGACGCCGAGCTCGAACGGCACCGGAGCGCTGCGTCCCTGGCGGACGTTGCGTCCCTGGTCTACACCTCGGGAACCACCGGCAAGCCCAAGGGCTGCGAGATCACCCACGCCAACTTTGCCCTGGTCGCGAAGAACATCGGCCACTTCTTGCCCGAGATCCTCATGCAGCCGCGCTCCCGGACGCTGATGTTCCTGCCCCTGGCGCACGTTTTGGCCCGGGCGGTGCAGGTCATCTGCCTGAGCTCCGGCTCCACCCTCGGCCACACCGCAAACGCCAAGGAACTCCTGGACGACCTGGCCAGCTTCAAGCCCACCTTCCTGCTGGTGGTGCCCCGGATCTTTGAAAAGGTTTATGCCGGGGCCGCGCAGACGGCTGCCGCAGCGGGCAAGGAGCGCATCTTCACGGCTGCAGCGGCGGCCGCGATCGACTACTCCAAGGCCCTGGACGCCGCCTCCCGGGGCAACGGCACGGGACCCGGGATCTTCCTGCGGGCCCGGCACGCAGTCTTCGAGAGGCTGCTGTACCCCAGGCTCAGGCAGGCCTTCGGCGGCCAGCTGCGTTACACGGTCTCCGGTGCCAGCCCACTGAGCTCCAACGACGCCCATTTCTTCCGCGGCGCGGGCATTCCCGTCCTTGAAGGCTACGGCCTGACGGAAACCACGGCGCCGTGCACGGCCAACACCCCTGCCCGGACCAAGGTGGGGACAGTCGGCATCCCGGTGCCGGGAACCACGGTCCGGGTGGCCGACGACGGCGAGATCCTGGTCAAGGGCATCGGCGTCTTCAAGGGCTACCACGCCAACGAGGCCGCCAACGCGGAGGCGTTCGTGGACGGTTTCTTCCGGACAGGCGACCTCGGCTCACTGGACGAGGACGGCTTCCTGACCATCACGGGCCGGAAGACGGACCTGTTGGTCACGGCCGGCGGCAAGAATGTCGCCCCGGGCCCGCTCGAGGAGAAGATCCGCGAACACCAACTGGTCGGACAGGCCGTGGTCATTGGAGACGGCCGGCCGTTTGTCTCGGCCTTGGTCAACCTGGACCCGGAAGGACTGCGCAATTGGTGCGACGCCCGGAAGGTGCCCGTCATGGCTCCGGCCGAAGCCGCCGCCAACGAGACGGTCCGGGCCTCGATCCAGGGCGCCATCGATGAGGCGAACCTCCTGGTCTCCAAGGCTGAGTCCATCCGCAGCTTCGTCGTCCTGGACGCCGACTTCACCGTGGAGTCAGGGCACCTGACCCCCTCGCTCAAACTCAAGCGGGCCACCGTCGTTCGGGACTACGCGGCGCAGATCAACCGCATCTACGGCTGAATCCAAACGGCAACTGGCCCTTTCAGACGGTGTGGCGTGTGCGCGTTGCGCCCTCTGCCTCGGTGCCGGTGCTGCCGGCCGTACCGTCCGCCGCGGGCGCTGCCTCGGCGGTGGCGTCCATCCCGGCGTCAGCAGTGGTGTCCTTGGATGTGTCGGCCTTCTTTTTCTTGCCTAGGCCGCGGCGCCGGCGCGTGGGCCAGGTCAGAATCAGGGTGAGAACGGAAGCAAGCAGGACGAGTGCTCCGATGACAATCCCGGCATCCATCCAGAACTGGCCCGGGAAGAGCCTGATCAGGGTGTCCTGGAGCGTAAATGTCCAGGTCCCGTTGGCGAAGAAAATATGGTGGAAATCGGTGAAGAACTGCTCCCAGCCGAGGACGGCGAGAGTTCCGAGGCCGATGATGATCGCGAGTGTGACGATCGAGCCGGCGAACAGGCCGCGGCGGACTCCCCCGCTGTGTTTCCGCTTCAGGTAGATCACAGCAACCAGGCCCAGCAGGATCAGCAGCGTGCCGGCACCGAACGTGGACAGCATGACGGTCTTGACGTCGGCCATGTGGCTGACTTCGCCGTCCTTGAACAGCCGCTCGCCGCTTTGGTCCACAAGATTGCCAAGGTAGCGCGGGCCCGACCAGTTGCTGAGGTAGTCCACCGCGTAGGAGCCGTAGGTCATGCGGTCATCCGTGCTGAAGCCGTACCCGTCGCCGGGGAAGCCGGGACGGTTGTATTCCACCCAGAGGAACAGGGGGCTGGTCACGGCGCGGACGGCGAGCACCAGCAGGATGACCGGGTAGAACACGGCGAGCAACACCTGCATCACCCGGGGCAGGACGGGCTTGGCCTTGGCCGCCTGCTCGCGTTCGGCATTCCGGCGTTCGGCATCCCGGCGTTCGAGGTCCTCCTGCGGAGAACTCGGCAGGGCCGGGCCCTGAAGCGTCTCGTCAAAGGCGGAGTCCTGGCGACCCCCGGCTGATGACCCGGACTTCCCAGCCTCCGTCTGGAGGACGGCGGCTTCGGCCGCCTTGCGGTCAGCGCGGCTCCCGGGCTGACGGGCTGCGGACGCTGCCGCGGCGGCCGCCGCAGCAGCTGCGGCGCCGTCGTCCTTCGTGGCTGCGGGCTTGCCGGCAGAGCCTGCGGCGGAGCTGGCTGATGGTTTGTCAGCACGACCTGCTACCGAGCTGCCTGCAGGCTTGTCGGCAGAGCCTGCGGCCGAGCTGCCTGCGGGCTTGCCGGCAGAGGCGGCTGCAGAGCCTGCGGTGGAGGCGGGCTTCATCCACTCGAACGCCGGCTCGTCGGTGTCGTCCGTGGGATCCAGATGCGGATCCGGCCGGTCGGCAGGGGTGGGACTTTTGTCTGTCACGTGGAGCTTCGCTTCCGTAGGCTTCTGTGCTGCCCGGCCTGCGCCCGGCTGCGCAACTTATCTGGCTCCGAGCCTACCGTCAGAGGATTGGGCCCGGCGAGGTGCCACCCCGTCAGTTGGCGTATTTGGCCCAAGGGATGTTCCAGTCCCCGAAACCGTCATCGAAGTTGGCGTACTCCCCCTCGGTGTTCACCACCTGGACGACGTCGCCGGTGGTCATGTTGTCGAAGACCCACTTCGCGCCCTCCGGGCCCAAGCCAATGCAGCCGTGGGAGAGGTTCGCCTTGCCGACGTAGGGCATTGCGGAGTCTGTGGCCTGGTGGATGAACTCCCCGCTGGGCGTCAGACGCGTGGCGTAGTTGACGTCAAGCTGGCCGTAGTAGGCCGGATCCCCCGGTTTGAGCCCGATCGTGGAGGCATCCATGTGCTCCACGCGGTGCTTCTCCATGAACACCAGGAAGCCCCGGGCCGAGGGGAACCGGGTGTCGCCCATGGTTGCCGGCCAGTGCCCCGCCGGCTTGTCGTTGATGCTGACCGAGAAGGTATGGGCCTTGGCGTCGGCAACCGCCACTTTCTTGTCCCCGATGTGGATGGACACCTTTTTGTTGAAGTTGCCGACCTGCCCCTTGCCCAATTCGACGCCGAACAGTTTCATGTCCATGGTGATGGTGCTGTTCGCGGCCCAGAAGGCCGCCGGCCGGTACCTGACGGTGTTCTTGTTGAACCAGTGGAAAGCACCCACCTGGCCGGACGTGGAGGTGATCTTGATGGCCTTTTCGACGGCGTCCCGGTTCAGGACCGGCTCGCTGAAGGTGATCTGCAGGGGCTGGGCCACGCCAACCTTCATCCCGTCCAGGGGGTAAATGGCGGCGTCGGCCTCGTTGGCGGTCGAGACGGTAGTGAACGAGCGTGTGCTGTGGGTCTGGCGTCCGGCGTCGTCCAGGACGGAGTACGTGAAGTCGTACCGGGTGTTGAACGTCAGGTCGCCGGAGGAACTCCAGGCGGATCCGTCCGCGCTCAGGGTGCCGTCGACGGTGTCGCCGTCATCGCTCGTGAGGGCCACCCGGTCAATGCGCCCGTTCTTGACCTTCAGGGATACTGGTGCCGCCGGGTTGACCTGCAGGGCGCCGTCGGCGGGCGTGAGCGCGAGCTCCGCGGGGGCCACCACCGGGGCGGCGAGTCCCGGCGTCGTCCGGGCCGGGGATCCCGCTTCGGAGGAAATCGCGGACTGGGCCAGCCCCGGAGCCGCCGCGGCGAAGGCTCCGCCGCCCGCTGCCAGGGCGCAGACCATCCCCAGCAACGCAATCTTGCGGCCGGTACTCCAGGTTTTCAGGGCCATCACAGGGCCCGGGCGTTTCCACACGTCATCCTGACAGCATAATTGAGTTACCTTGGAACCCCGGACCGTTTCGACCACGATCCGGTTACAAAAGTGCCCCCAAAACGGTCACGACAAAGGGCCCCGGACCTGAGCCCGGGGCCCTTCGGGACACTTCCTAGTAGCGGTAGTGGCCAGGCTTGTACGGCCCGGCCACCTCGACGTCCAGGTACTCGGCCTGTTCCTTGGACAGCTCGGTCAGCTCCACGTCCAGGGCACCCAGGTGCAGGCGGGCCACCTTCTCGTCCAGGATTTTCGGCAGGACGTAGACCTGCTTCTCGTATTCACGCTCACCCTCGGGCTGGCCGGCCTTCGTGAACAGTTCAATCTGGGCGATCGTCTGGTTGGCGAAGGAGTTGCTCATGACGAAGGAGGGGTGTCCGGTGGCGTTGCCGAGGTTCAGCAGGCGGCCTTCGGACAAGACGATGATGGAGCGGCTGCTCTTTCCCGTGGCAGAGTCTGCTTCGAAGACCCACTCGTGAACCTGGGGCTTGATCTCGACCTTCTTGATGCCGGGGACCCGGGCCAGACCGGCCATGTCGATCTCGTTGTCGAAGTGGCCGATGTTGCCCACGATCGCCTTGTCACGCATTTCGGCCATGTGCTTGGCCATGATGACGTCCTTGTTGCCGGTGGTGGTGATGAAGATGTGGCCTTCGCTGAGGACGGATTCCAGTTTGGCGACCTGGTAGCCGTCCATGGCCGCCTGAAGCGCACAGATCGGATCGATCTCCGTGACGATCACGCGCGAGCCCTGGCCGCGGAATGCCTCCGCGGCGCCCTTGCCGACGTCGCCGTAACCGCAGACGACGGCGACCTTGCCGCCCATCAGAACGTCGGTGGCGCGGTTGATGCCGTCAGGCAGGGAGTGGCGGATGCCGTACTTGTTGTCGAACTTGCTCTTGGTGACGGAGTCGTTGACATTGATGGCCGGGAAGAGCAGCTTGCCCTGCTCCGCCAGCTGGTACAGGCGGTGCACACCGGTGGTGGTCTCCTCGGTGACGCCGAGCAGGAGGGAGCCGATGCGGGTCCACTTCTGCGGGTCGGCCTGGAGCGAGGCTCGCAGCACGTCGAGGAAGACCCGGCCTTCCTCGGATTCGTCCTCGGTGGCGGCGGGCACAGCACCGGCGGCCTCGAATTCAACACCCTTGTGCACCAGCATGGTGGCGTCGCCGCCGTCGTCCAGGATCATGTTCGGACCCAGCTCAGGGTTGGCGTCGGCGCCCGGCCAGGTGAGGATCTGCTGGGCCGTCCACCAGTATTCCTCCAGCGTCTCGCCCTTCCAGGCGAAGACGGGGACGCCCTGGGGGTCCTCGGCGGTGCCGGTGCCGACCACGACCGCGGCGGCGGCTTCGTCCTGGGTGGAGAAGATATTGCAGGAAGCCCAGCGGACTTCGGCGCCGAGGGCGGTAAGGGTCTCGATCAGCACCGCGGTCTGGACCGTCATGTGCAGCGATCCGGCGATCCGGGCACCCTTGAGCGGCTGGCTCGCGCCGAACTCCTCGCGCAGGGACATGAGGCCGGGCATCTCGTGCTCGGCGAGGCGGATCTGATGGCGGCCCGCCTCGGCCAGGGAAATGTCCGCAATCTTGTAATCGAAAGTCATGTGAATCCTTTGTTGTGGCCGGTGGTGTTGCGTGTCTGGAGCTGGGTGTGTCCGGGTCTAAGCAGTCATTCGTTGCCGGGGGCGTCGCTGATGGGCGGTCGGCAGGTTTTTTGGGCGGCCGTTATTCCGCGGCGTGGCGCGGGGCTGTGCCGTGCTGACCGCCGTCGGGCTGACCGGCGTCGTGCTGATCAGCGTCGTGCTGATCAGCGGGGGCCGCCGCGGCAGCGGGCAGGAGTTCCGGCGGCAGCAGCAGGGGGATGCCGTCCTCGATCCTGTACCGCAGCTTGTTCCCGGCTTCATCTGCCGTGACGGTGACGAGCTCGTCGCCTTCCTGCACCAGGCCGGACCCGGTGACGGGGCATCGCAGGACAGACAACAGTTCGGGACTGAGCTTGGGCATGGTGAACGCTCCCTGATGGGCGCCGCGAAAGGGCACCGGTGGCTGACGGCTTTTTGCAGTTTCCACCCTACCGCCAGTTGGCGCCTTAGGAAGGTTCGCGCAGGACGCGCAGATGCCCGCGCCTGGCGCCCTCGGCCGGGGCCGGTGCTTCCAGCGCCGGGTGCAGCGTGCGCTGCCCCTTTGCCGGTTCCGCCGCAGCCGGACGGGAGGCTGCCTCGCGGACCGCGTTGGCCAGGGCCAGAAGGTCGTCGGGGCCGGGACCGGCCGGGGTTGCCGGC
This sequence comes from Arthrobacter sp. ok362, assembly GCF_900102785.1. Classification (GTDB taxonomy): domain Bacteria; phylum Actinomycetota; class Actinomycetes; order Actinomycetales; family Micrococcaceae; genus Arthrobacter. The sequence goes on along the minus strand of NZ_FNGC01000001.1, from coordinate 153,112 downwards.
ATCGCCAGCCGCATGACTTCCCAGCCGCGCGGCACGGTCAGCGAGTCGGCGTGCTGTTCGCACAAGTCGTAGCAGTGCGGTTCGGCGTACGTGGCGAGCGGGCCCAGAACGGCCGTGGAGTCTGCGTATACGTACGTCAAAGTGGCCACCGCAGAATTGCGGCAGGCAGACCTCGAACAAAGACGAATTGCACCCACGACATCACAGACTACTCCCCCTCGGGCCGGGGGCTGCGCATTGAAACGCCCGTGCTCATGCCGCGGCGCGGCGGCGGCGGATCGCCGTCTGGCCGTATCGCGTAAATCATTCCGCGGGTTTAGAGTCAACATATGCAGTCATCGCACCACGATTCGGGTTTCACGGTCCGGTTGGCTGACCCCGACGCCGGACGTACAGGCGCCGGTTCCGGCCCCGCCGGCGCGCCTCTGGCCGGTTCGCCCGCCGCTGTCCAGGGAAAGAACTTCCGGCAGCGCCGCAGGAACCGGCACGGCCGGGGGCTTCGCGGCGAACTCATGCTCCCCACGTTGCCCGGCTACCGGACCCGCTCCGACCGCTTCGATGACTTCGTCCTGGACTCGGCGCAGCGGCTGCACGACATCTGGGGCAAACCCCTTGACGGCGTCCGCTTCGCCGTTGACGAGATCCCTCCGGGCCTGGAGCAGCTCGTGGCGGACCGCACTCCCGCGCCGATGGGCGCCTTCACGGCCGCGACGGCCGAGGACGGACCGGTCATCACGCTGTATCGCCGGGTGGTGGAACAGGCGTGCGGAACCCGGGACGAGCTCCAGGACCTGGTCCACGACGTCGTCGTGGAATACACGGCTGAGATGCTCGGGGTGCCCCCCGAGTCCCTCGACCCGGTCTATCGCCGCCGGTACTAGCCGAACCCGGCCCGGGATACCTGGCACCCCGCGATGCCTTGGCCTGCCGCGGCCGCCCTTGTCTGCCCTGCCAGGACTCGGGCCTAGTAGCCCAGCGTGACGGGGACCTGTCGCTGTCCTGCCGCCTCCGGTGCCACGGCCACCGCGGAAATGTCCTGCCGGCCGTCCCGCCCCAGGACCAGCGCCCCGTAGGCCGGGTCCCCGGCGGCGGATACCACATAGCCCACGAGCGGCGAGCCGCCCACGTCCGCGGGGATCTTGATGGACACCGTGGTTCCGCCGGCAATGTCGGCGGTGCCGGCGGTCCGGATCTTGCCGTCCGCCGTGATGGGCGTGTAGGAGACTGTCGCCCGGCCTTCGGGTGCACCGAAAACGAGCTGCCGGTCGCCCGTGCGGGGAACCGGAACGATGTGCTGGCTGCCCAGCCGGGCCGAGGCGGCGGAAAACGCGATGTCCGCGGCGTCACCGGACTGCAGTCCCCGTGTGAGCCGGGCAGTGGCCGCGAAGGAGACATCGGAGCTCGCCGCGACGGTGTAGGTCCCGGCCGGGACCCCGGCCAGCGAAACTTCCGTGACGGCGCCGGCCTTCGCCGTGACCACGCCGCCGCCGGGCAGCGCCTTCTGGCCGTCGCGTCCATACAATTTGATCTCCACCACGGCGTCGGCGGCCCCGGGCACGGCGACTTCCAGGGCCGGTCCTGCATCGGCGAAGCCGGGCTTCGCCGTGAGCGCGGCCAGGGCCGCCGGAGCCTGGATCTCGAGACCGGCGGCCACCTGGCTGACGGACGGGGCGGTGCCGGGGGTGATGAAGTCGACGCCGCCGGGTGTGAGTCCGCGGAGCACGCTTTGCTGGATGACGGCAGCCACCGGGCCGCCGGTGCTGCGGACCCGCACGCCGAGCCGTTCCTGTCCCGGCGCGAGCCCGGCCAGGACTATGGAGCGGGTGCTTCCGGGCGCCACGAGCAGGCCGCGGCTTCCGGGCGCCTGGATCAAGCCTTCGGAGCCAAGGAGATCCAGGCTCACCGTCGCGGGCGTGCTGGAGGCATTGGTGAGGTTCAGGACTGCCGACCGGCCGAGGGCCGTGTTGGCGCCGACCAGCCAGAGATCGTTGCCGGGTTGCTGGCAGGCGGCGGTCGCGGAACCTTGAAGGTCTCCGTCCTCGGCGGTGTAGCTCAGGACGGCGCCGGCAGCCGCCTGGCGGTTGTCCTGGGCATCGGCGCTGAGGACGCTGATGTTGTCCACCTCCCGCTGGGGCACGACGCCGGCGATCAGCACGGGCGTGCGGGGTGCAGCCGCAGAGGCGGTGGCCGCAGCCGCGGAGGCGGTGGCAGCAGCCGCGGAGGCGGTGGGCGCAGCCGCGGCGCCCTTGGCGATTTCGGCGAGGGGTGCACCCTTGAGCGGGGCCAGCCGGCTGCCGGGAATGACGCCCGCGCTCGAACCGAGCACAGCGGCGCTGACGGCGGTCTTCGCGGTGGCGGATTCCGGACTGAACTGGGGGTCGGTGCCCACGGGGGTGCCCTCGAGCAGCCGGGCCGGGCCCGGGCAGACTCCGACACTGCTGCCGGCCGGTACCGAGGCCACGGGGGCCTCGAGATGCCGGCTGGCGGGGCTTTGGGGTGTCAGCGACGCCGCCGATACGAGGCCTCCGCACGCGGCAACGAGGGCGACCGCGGTGAGGATACCGCCGATCACACCGGCCCGCGGCACGCCCCTCTTCCTCGGCGTCGCACCGGCGCCGGACGCATCTTTGGCAGCCGCACCGGCGTCGGAAACGCCAGCGGCCGGGGCTTCGGTCATGGAAGATGCGCCCGCCGAGGTTTCCGGGACCAAACCGGAGGCATTCTTGTTTTCGCTCTTGTTTTCGTTGTCGTATTCGCCCTTAGACATGCTGATGTTCCTTACGCAGGGAGGCTTCGTCCCTGGACAGGCCGGTGTTGGACCGGCGGGCAGGCATGGGCAAGGCCAGGAGGACGGTCAGCCCGATCATCACGGCCTGGGCGGTTTCGATCAGGACGGCCCAGGGCGCTTCGTATCGGATGCTCAACTGGCCGCCCTGGGCGGGCAGGGTGAATGCCTGGGCCCATCCGGACGTCGTTGAGGTCAGGCGGCGGCCGTCGAGCCAGGCGCTCCAGCCCGGATCGGCCCGGTCGGCAAGAACCACGAGGCGGCCCTCGGGGCCGGCCGGGACAGTGCCGGCGGCCGAGACTTCCTCCGCGGAAAGCAGGCCGACGGTTGCTCCGGTGCCGTCCACCACGCGGACCCGGTGAGCGACGTCGGAGGCCTTGATACCGGGCCGGTCAAGCGGGCTGACTCGCCAGAGCCAGCCCGTACCCGTCTGGCCGACGGCGACAAGCCCGGGGACGGCGTCCATGCGGCTGGCCGTCAACTCGGAGGCTGAATCGCCAACCCGAAGCACGACAAAGCCGACGCCGAGCCGCTCCAGGTCTCGCCGCGGGTCCACGCCTTCCCCGGCCACGATGGCGGCCACGACGTTCCGGAGCGATCCAGCCACGGCGTCGTCGTCGCGGACCGTCTCCTGGCCCGGCTCCCCCATGATGCCGCGGGCCGCGGCGATCGTGGACAGGGCGTCCAAAGTGGTGCCGGCGCCGCGCATAAGTGTTGCGTCGAAGCTTCCGTCCTCGTTGCTGGCAATCAGGAGCGTCTTGGACTGTTCCGAGCCCTCGCCGCGGTCAACCGCCGTGGCCGGCAGGGTGCGGGCCTGGGCAGGCTGGACGAGCCTCGGGGTTCCGAGACCGGCGGGGTCTCCGGCGGCTGCCGGTGCCGGTGCCGGTGACAGTGTTGGTGTCTGCGACGTAGGCTGCAGCAGGTTTTGCGCGCTCCACAGGGTGAACCCGGCCAGGGGCGCGGCCAGCAGAAGGGCCAGCGCTGCCGCGGCCGTGCCGCGGATCAGGACTTTCCGCGCCAGCCCGGTCCCGGCCGTCCGGTCGGCAGCGTCCAGGAGTCCTTCTGCTGCGATAAGGGCGGCCCCCAGGAGGGCGAAGGCGGCCGCCGAAACGGCGGGCCCGGGGAACGGCGTGACCAGGACATCTGCGCTGGCGCCGGAGGCGACATGCCCGGCGAGCCAGCCGCCGGCCAGCATCAGGACTGCGACGGCCCACAGGCAGCGTGCCGTCCAGGTGCGTCCCGCCCGCACCAGCCGGCGCGGCATGAACAGCGCGGCGAGGGCCAGCAGCAGCACCGGCAGCCCGAACAGCAAGGCCAGCAGCAGTGCCCACGGCAGTCCGCCAAGGCCGGCAGCGCCCGCGGCGGACCCGCCGAAGGCGCTGAGTCCGGTGAGTCCGGCGCCGGCGTCGAAGCTCAGCGGCTGGCCCAGAGCCTGCTGCCACAGCGGGGCGGCGTCGAAACCGAGCGGCAGGCCCGGGTCGGCAAGGAGCGCCCGCGGCCGGTCCAGGACCGAGAACGCGAACGGCAGGAACAGTGCCAGGCTGGGCAAGAGCGTCCACCACACCGTGCGGCCGCGGCGGCCCATAAGCACGCCGCACAGGGCAACGACGGCCATGGAGGGCACCAGCAGCGACGGCGCCGCGGCGGTGACCACGGCCATGGCGAGGCCCGCCGAGGCAGCAGCCGTCCAGGAGGGCGTCCCGTTGATGCCGGGGCGGGCGGCGGGCACGGGGGCGAGCCGGCCTTGGCCCGGCGCCGGGACGGCATGAACGCCGCGGCCTGCCGCCGTGCCGGTCGCCCGGAGCAGCGCCAGGACGAGCACCGGGATCATGACGTGCGCAATCAAGGCGCCCAGCCGGCCCTGGTTGAGGGAAACCTGGAGCGCCGGTGCGCCGGCCCAGACCAGTGCGGCCGCCAGGCGCAGCCTCCTGCGCCCAGTCAGGGCACCGGCAGCGAACCACGCGCCCAGCGCGGACAGCGGCATGGCAAGGATCAACAACCAGCCAACGGCGGCGTTGGCGTCGCCGGCACCGAGCACTCCCAGCACCCACAGGAGGTAGCCGAAGGGGTCGCCGTGGCCCGGAAGGCCCGCGCCGAGACTAATCCACCAGGTGGAGGCATGGTTCCAGATTTCGGCGAGGTGCAGTGAAACAGGGATCAGCGCGCCGCCGGAAACTGCCGGGGCCCGGAACAGGCCGAGCAGTCCCGTCAGGGAGACCGCCAGGGTCAGGAGTACGGCCAGGACGGCACCGTTGCCCACCCAACCGCGGTCCGGGGTGGCGATGGCGGCGAAGTCGTCGGCGTCGCCGGTAGGCTGCTCTGCCAGGGGATCGGTGCCCGTGGATCCGTCGCCGAAGTCGTCGGCGCCCAGCGCCTCGATCAGGGAGCGCCGGTGCGCCCAGACCTCACGGCGCGGCGTCTGCAGCCCTTTCATGACGGAGCGCCGGATCCGGCGGGTGCGCGCGGCGTTGCGCCGTCCGCGGATCACCGCGGCCGGGCGGCCCAGCGCGGCACAGGTTGCCAGCAGTTGGGAGAACCCGTGCCCAGGGTCCTTGACAGCAATGCTCAGGACAAGTTTGAAAAGGCTCCCCAGGAGCGCGCCGACGGCGTGCAGCGGGACTTTCCAGCCGGCCGCGTGCTTGAGCCGCAGATGGACCTGTGCCTTGCGTGCGGCAACCGCGTTGCCCAGGGCCTGGGGGCGGTGCGAGACATGGAACATCCTCGCACTGGGGACCACCACCACGCGGTGCCCGGCGAGGCGGTTGCGCCAGCAGAAGTCGACGTCGTCGCCGCTTCCGGGCAGCGCCGGATCAAAGCCCCGGAGTTCCTCCCAGATGTCGCGGCGGACCAGCATGCCGGCGGAATTGACGGCAAAGGTATCGCTGCGGCCGTCGTACTGGCCCTGGTCGAGCTCGTCGGCATCGATCAGCGTCAGCCGCTCGGCCCAGCGGCTCGTGGAGAGGCCGACGTCGATCAGCCGCCGCTCGGCATGCCAGTCCAGCTGCTTGCAGCCTGCCACCGTGACCGACGGCGCGCGCTCGACCGCATGGAGGAGTTCGGCGAGGGCCTCGGGTGCCGGTGCGGCGTCGTCGTGCAGCAGCCAGACCCACTCGGTGCCCGGCGCGCGGGCGCCGTCCTCAGGCCTCGGCGAGAGGGCCTTGAGCCCGGCTATGACGGCGCCTCCCATGCCGGACCTGGGCTGGTCGCAGACGGTGACATTGGCCTTGCCCAATTCCTGTTCGAGGAGGGCGGCGGAGTGGTCGCGGGAGCCGGTGTCGACACCGATCACGGCGTCGGCAGGCCGTGTCTGGGCCGCCAGCGCCGCAAGGGTCCTGGGGAGAAAATCACCGCCGTCGTGGGAGACCACGACGGCGGTGACTCGTACTTCTTGAAGAATTAGACTGCTCGCTTCCTAAGCCGGCGCCGCTCGCGCTCGGAGAGGCCTCCCCAGATCCCGAAGCGCTCGTCGTTAGACAAGGCGTATTCGAGGCACTGTGAACGCACGTTGCAGGCGCCGCAGACTTTCTTGGCGTCGCGGGTGGAGCCGCCCTTTTCAGGGAAGAAGGCTTCGGGATCCGTCTGGGCGCACAGGGCATCGGTCTGCCAGCCGAGCTCGCCCTCGTCGTCGAATTCCTGCCGGGACGGCAGTCCGATCCAGACGGGCTGTGCGGGGGAACCGGATCCGGGCGAATGGAGCTCCATCGGCGGGTCGAGGGGATCGGTGTCATGATCCGGGCCGGCAAGGAGTTCGTCGTGCGCTGCGAGGAAGGCCGTGGCGGCGTCCTGCAGGGAATCCTGGGTGTGTTCGTTATAGCGCTCAGCCGCGTCCGGATCGGCCGGATCTACGTACCAGTCACTCGGCACGCCGCGTGACCGGTAATTCGCCGTGGCCTGGCCGGCAACTACGGCATCTTCATGGATACGCTCTGCTAGCCCCATGGCGTCCCCCTCCTGATTTGCGGCCACTGCAAGACCCCCTTGGCACTCGGTTGAGTGCCGGTTTATGTGCAGTGGCTTTAGATAACTAATTACACGCGTGTAAGTATCCGGGAGTCAAGCCACGGCGGAGATAATAATCAACTTGATACACAAAGTGCAGGCACGCCACGCCCGGATTTTTTTCGCCCCTTCCGCAGGATCCCGCGGAATAATCAGGGTACTGAGCACTTCTGGGGGTTTTCATTGAGTTTTCGGGAAATTTTTCCCACCCCCACGCGAAGGCCGCCGGACGCGGCAACCGCCGGCGTGACCGACGTCACGGCGCCTGGCGCCGGAGGGGCCGTGACAAGATGAAGACATGAGCATTCCGGCAATCGAACTGATGACAGCGCTGCGGTCCGGCCAGTCCACAGCGCCCCGGCTGACCTGGTACGGCCCCGATTCGGAGCGGGTGGAACTCTCTGGCCGCGTGCTGGACAACTGGGTGGCGAAGACATCCAATCTGTTGCAGGACGAACTCGACGCCGAACCCGGCATGCGGCTTCGCCTGGACCTGCCCGCGCACTGGAAGTCAGTGATCCTCGCCCTGGCGGCCTGGCAGCTCGGCATGGAAGTCGTCTTCGACGAAGCGGAGGCGGAACTGCTGGCCACCGCGGACCCGGGACCGGGCGCTGCCGCGGGCGGATTCGACGCCGTCCTGGCTGTGTCCTTGCCGGCGCTGGCCATGCGGTGGACGGGCGAACTGCCGACCGGCGTCCTCGACTACGCCGCCGAGGTCCGCTCCCACGGGGACATCTTCATGCCCCACGTGGACCCGGAAGCAGAACGCCTCGCGGTCCGCACCTCTGACGGCACTGTCCATGCGCACGGCGCGCTCCTGGACGATTTCGCCGCGGCCCGCGACACCGGCCTGCGCTTGCTCGTTCCTGCGGCGGAGGGCCTCGAAGCGGTGCTTGCGCAGTCACTGGGAACCTGGAAGGCCGACGGTTCCGTGGTCCTGGTGCACCCCGAGGTCGAGGTGACCGGCAAGCTGCGGGCCGCCGAGCGCATCAGCGGGAACTGATCCTCAGGCGCTGATCTTCAGGCAGGCGGGGCGGGCAGCTCCGGATCCTTGACGGCCTCCCGGACGGCCGTCCTGGAAACGCCGGCACCGGGCTGCTGGTCATGCGGCGCGTGCGAATGCAGTTCGATGATCTCGTGGTCGTGCGAGAACTCCGGCTCTTCGTCGAGTTCCTGGTTGAACACGAGGAAGCGGTAGGCAAAGAACCGGACCACGGTCGCAACAAGGATGCCGACCACCCCGGCCAGGAAGAGCATGTTCTTGTCGGTGACACCCATGCCGTACTTCGCGATGGCGGTGAGGCCGGTGGAGATGCCGATGCCGATCCCGTTGATGATGAGGAACATCACGAACTCGCGCAGCACGTTGGCCTGCCGGCGGTGCCGGAACGTCCAAAAACGGTTTGCAATCCACGAGAACACAGTGGCCACGCTGGCCCCGAAGAAGCGGGCCTTGGCCTCGCTGTCGGTCATGGGACCATGCATCAGGTAAAACGTCAGCCCGTTGTCAATGACGAATGCGATGCCGCCAACGGCGCCGAACTTGGCCACTTCGCGCCAGAACAGCGAGGCCAGCCCGCGCATGCGCTCGTTAAGTGTTGTAATCATGACCCTCCGTGGCCTTCTGGAACTGTCGGCCATTGGGCCAAACGTCCATTTTAGCGCCGTTTCCCGGGAGTCCGCCCTCAACGGCCGTTCAGACGGCTCCCTGCGCACCCGACCCCGGACGGCGCCGGAGCGGGCACGGAACTCTCCCATCAGCAGCATTCCCACGCTTGCCAATCCCCAAAAGCCGGGTTCCGGTGAGGTTTTCGGTAGGCTGGGACTTGTGACTTTTCCTGTAATCGGTGTTGTTGGCGGCGGCCAGCTTGCCCGAATGATGGCCCCCGCCGCGACCGCCCTGGGCTTTGAGCTCCGTGTTCTCGCCGAAGGCGAGGACGTCTCTGCAGTCTCTGCCGTGGTTAACGCCCCGGTCGGCGACTACAAGGACCTGGAGCATCTGCTCGAGTTTTCCCGCGGCCTGGATGTTCTGACCTTCGACCACGAACACGTCCCCACGGCGCACTTGCGGTCCTTGATCGGCGCCGGCGTGAACGTCCATCCCGGCCCGGATGCCCTGGTCAACGCCCAGGACAAGCTCGTGATGCGCGCCGCGATCGACCGGCTCGAGCTGCCCAACCCCACGTGGGCCGCCGTCGCCAATGTCGCGGACCTCGCCGCCTTCGGCGATCAGACCGGCTGGCCAGTGGTTTTGAAGATGCCCCGCGGCGGTTACGACGGCAAGGGCGTGCGCATCGTGTCCTCGGCCGAGGACGCGGCCGGCTCCGCCGACTGGTTCGAGGCAATGTCCCCCCTGCTAGCCGAAGCCAAGGTGGAATTCAGCCGCGAGCTCTCGGCCATGGTCGCAAGGACGCCGGACGGTGAAACACGGGCCTGGCCGGTGGTGCACACCATCCAGGTCGACGGGGTGTGCGATGAAGTGATTGCCCCCGCCCTGAACATCCCCCTCGACGTTGCCGCCGCCGCGGAAAACGCCGCGGTCCGGATCGCCAGCGAGCTCGGCGTGACCGGTGTCATGGCCGTCGAACTCTTCGAGACACCGGGCGTGGGCGCGGGCTTCCTGATCAACGAGCTCGCCATGCGCCCGCACAACACCGGGCACTGGACCCAGGACGGCTCGGTGACGAGCCAGTTCGAGCAGCACCTGCGGGCCATCCTGAACCTGCCGCTGGGCGCCACGGACCTGCTGGGGCCCGTCGTGGTGATGAAGAACTTCCTCGGCGGCGCCAACCAGGACCTCTATTCCGCCTACCCCGCGGCCCTCGCGAGCGAGCCGGCCGCGAAGGTGCACTGCTACGGCAAGGCCGTCCGGCCCGGCCGGAAGATCGGCCACGTCAACCTGGTCGGGACCTCAGCGGCCGACGTCGACTCCGTGCGGCAGCGGGCCACTATCGTGGCAGACATCATCCGGAACGGCCGGGCCCACGCCGGCACAATGCCGGCAACCTCCGAGGAGACCGCATGAGCACCGCACCCCGCAACGCAGGAACGCCTCTCACCCGCGCGGACACCCCGATCGTAGGCCTCGTCATGGGCTCGGATTCGGACTGGCCGGTCATGGAAGCTGCCGCCGAAGCCCTCGCAGAGTTCGGGATCCCGTTCGAGGCCGACGTCGTCTCGGCCCACCGGATGCCCACCGAGATGATCCGCTACGGCCAGACGGCCCACGAGCGCGGCCTTCGCCTCATCATCGCCGGCGCCGGCGGTGCAGCGCATCTTCCCGGCATGCTCGCCTCGGTCACCCCGCTGCCCGTGATCGGCGTCCCCGTACCCCTGAAGACCCTGGACGGCATGGATTCCCTGTTGTCCATCGTGCAGATGCCGGCCGGTGTTCCGGTCGCCACCGTCTCGATCGGCGGGGCGCGCAACGCCGGCCTCCTGGCCGTGCGCATGCTGGCCTCGGGCACGGACGAACTCGCCGCCCAGCTCCGGTCGGACCTCCTGGACTTCGCCCAGGAACTGAACGACGTCGCAACCCGGAAGGGCGCGAGCCTGCGGCACAAGGTCAGCGAAGTGTTCGCCGACGGCAACGTCGCCCCGCGTAGCAGCCATTAAGGTAGCCATTAGGAATCCCGGCATGAGCAACAGCTACGCCCCCACGCACCGCCCTGAGCAGTCCGGGCGGGTACTGAGCGACCCGGTCCGGCACCCCTCCGGAGCCCCGGCCCCGGTGCTGACCAAGCGGGCGTTCGTCCTGATCCTCATGACGCTGCTGGTCCCCGGCAGCGCCCAGGTCGTCGCGGGCAAGCGCCGGCTTGGTCGGGCGGCGCTGCGAGTGACCTTCACGGTCTGGGCGCTGGCCCTGCTGGCCGTGCTGCTCCTGCTCGTGTCCCGCTCCACGCTGATCAACATCCTCGCCGGCCCGGTGCCCTCACTCTTGCTGGTGCTTGGCCTCGCGGTGCTGGCCATCGGCTGGGCTGCCCTGTTCCTGAACACCTTGCGGCTGATCCGGCCCGGGCTGCTCGCCCCCAGGATCCGCCCCGCGGTGGTGCTGGCGCTGGTGCTGGCCATGATCCTCAGCAGCGGGTCCCTGGGCTACGCGGCCTACCTGCTCAACGTCAGCCGCGACGCCATCGGCAGCATCTTCTCCGGTTCCGGCCCCACCCTCGAGCCCTCGGACGGCCGGTACAACTTCCTGATGATGGGCGGCGACGCCGGGGCGGACCGCACGGGCCGCCGGCCGGACAGCCTCTCGGTGATCAGCGTCGACGCCAAGACCGGCAGCACGGCGATCATCTCCGTGCCCCGCAACCTCCAGAACGCCCAGTTCAGCGCCGAATCGCCGATGCGCCAGGTGTATCCGGAGGGGTACAACTGCGGCGACGAATGCCTGATTAACGCGATCAACACCGAGGTCACCAACGAGCATAAGGACCTCTACCCCGGCGTGGCCGACCCGGGAGCTCAGGCCACTCTCGAAGCGGTGTCCGGAACGCTTGGCATCAAGGTCCAGGCCTACGTGCTCGTGGACATGGACGGCTTTTCCAAGCTGATCGACGCCATGGGCGGCATCCGGATCAAGGCTGGCGGCTGGGTCCCCATCAGCGGGCCGATGGTAGATGAGGCCCACGGCATCCACGGCATGCCGGACGGCTGGATTCCGGCGGGCGACCAGAAGCTGGACGGCTTCCACGCCCTCTGGTACGGCCGGTCCCGGGAATTCGTGGACGACTACGCCCGCATCTCGCGCCAGCAGTGCGTTCAGCAGGCGATGCTCAAGCAGCTCGATCCGGCAACCCTGCTGGCCAAATTTGAGGACATCGCCAAGGCCGGCACCAAAGTGGTCGAATCGAACATCTCCTCCGGCCAGCTCGGCAGCTTCGTGGACCTGGCCGTGAAGGCCAAGGGCCAGGACGTCAGCCGCCTGACCATCGGTCCGCCCGACTTCGACGCGGCTTTCTCCACGTCGCCGGACTTCAACATCATCCACCAACGGGTGGCCAAACTGCTGGCCGGCCCGTCCGCCGGCGCCGCAGACGACACCGTCCTGCAGCCCGGAATGGCTGCCGGGCCGCTCGCCGCCGCCGGTCCCGCGCCGGCCACCCAGCCCTCGCCCTCGCCGTCGCCGTCGGACTTCACCCCGGTGACCACCACGCCGGACGGGCAGCCGATCACCGAAGAGATGCTCAACCAGTTCAAGCGCAATGGCGACGAACAGTCCATCCGCGACCTCGTCGCCACCAACGGCAAGTGCGCGCCGCTCTAACACCCGGCCGCACGGCGTCCACCGACCCGCTGCCCGCGGGTCGGGTGCCCGAATCCGAGTGAACGCAGCAGTATGACCACAATTCATTGACGAGACATTTCATTTGACGAGACATTTCATTGCGAGACAGGGACCAGGCCATGTACGAACTTGAGAACGTCCTCCGGCCCTATGCCTGGGGCTCACCGACGGCCATCGCCGAGCTGCTCGGCAGGCCGGCTTCCGGTGGTCCCGAAGCGGAGCTCTGGATCGGCGCCCACCCGGACTCCCCCTCTGTTGCGCTGACTCCGGCGGCCGGGGGTGCCGGACGGCACGCGCCCGAAACGCACGACGGCGGACGGCTCGCGCTGGACACCCTGATCGCCGAGGATCCGGAACATTGCCTGGGCAGCGCGAGCGTGGCCGCATTCGGTCCGCGCCTGCCGTTCCTGCTCAAAGTCCTTGCGGCCGAGACGCCGCTGTCCCTGCAGGTGCACCCGACGCTCGACCAGGCCCGGGAGGGCTTCGCGCGGGAGGAAGCCGCCGGCGTCGACCCCGCCGCCCCGGAACGCAACTACAAGGACGCCTTCCACAAACCGGAAATGATCTTCGCGCTGACCCCGTTCGAGGCGCTCTGCGGTTTCCGGCCGGCGGCGGAATCGCGGGCAGCCTTCCTGCACTTGGCGGCGTGTTTCGACCTCGCCGGGCTGGAGCTGCCGCCGCTTGTTCCGCTGCTGCTCGAAGACCTGGCGCAGCCGGACGAGCCCGCGGCCCTCCGCTCCGCCTTTGAGCGGCTGATCGCCGGCGGGGAGGACGTCTCGCACGCGACGGCCATGATCGTGGCGGCCCTCGTCTCCGGTGCACCCATGGGATCGCACGTCGCGGAGCTGACCACGGTGGCGAACCTCAACCATGACTACCCCGGAGACCCGGGCGTCCTGATTTCGCTGCTGCTGAACCGGATCTCGCTCGCGCCGGGTGAGGCCGTCTACCTGCCTGCCGGAAACGTCCATGCCTACCTGCGCGGCCTCGGGATCGAGGTCATGGCGTCCTCGGACAACGTGCTCCGCGGCGGGCTCACGCCGAAGTTCGTGGACGTGCCGGAACTGCTCAAAACGGTCGCGTTCGAGGCCGTCGCAGTACCCAGGCTCCTCGCCGAGACCACCATGCTGGGCCAGGAGCTCTTCCGTCCACCGTTCCGGGAATTCCAGCTGCAACGGATTGAACTGGCGCCCGGGGCGGAGCCCGTCCCGCTGGCGCAGTCCGGTGCCGCCGTCGTCATTGTCACCGGCGGCTCCGTCCGACTCGACTCCCCGAAGGGTGAGCTGCGGCTGGAACGGGGCGCCAGCGCCTTCCTGCCCGCCGCCGAGGCCCCGGTCAACGTCCACGCCGTCTCCGGCGCCACCGGCCCCGCCCTGGCATTTGCCGTCACCACCGCATTGGAAGCCTGACACCATGGATTATTTCCTGCAAAGCCCCCAGTGGGCACAGTTCCAGCGCGCTCTGGGACGCACCGTCCACGAACAATCCGGCCCCGGGTGGCGCTTCCTTGCGGTCGAGGAATCCAATCCGGCCGGCAAACTGCTGTACGCCCCTTACGGTCCGGTGGCCGAGTCGCTGGCGGCGTTCGACGCCGCACTGGCCGCCCTGACGGACCTCGCCGGGGCCAGCGGGGCCGTGTTTGTCCGGGTTGAGCCGGTCACTGCAGGGTTCACTGCCGCCGAGGCCGACGCCGTACTCCGCAGCCGCGGCCTGCAGCCGGCTCCGGTCAGCCAACAGCCCGAGCTCAGCTGGATTGTGGACCTCGACCGGGATTTCAAGGACGTCCTGGCGGACATGAAGCCGGCGAACCGGAACCTGTTCCGCAACATCCACAAAAAGGGCGTGACATTCCGGTCCAGCCAGGATCCGGCAGAGATCGCCGTCCTCCTGGAGTTCTTGCACATGACGGCCGCCCGCAACGGCTTCAAGCCCCAAAGCGACGAATACCTGAGCCAGGTGGCCCGCTCGCTGATGCCGGCCGGCGCCGCGACGCTGTTCATCGCGGAGCTCGACGGTCACCCCATCGCCGCAGCCCTGGCCTACGATTCGGCCGACACCCGGACCTACGCCCATGCCGCCCTTGACGACACCCACCGCAAGCTCAGCGCGGGCATTCCCCTGCTCGTCACTCTGATAGCGGACGCCCAGGCGAAGGGCCTCAAGCACGTGGACCTCTGGGGCGTGGCGCCCGCTGACCAGCCAGACCACAAGTGGGCCGGGTTCACCGCGTTCAAGAAGTCGTTCGGCGGCCGCGGGATCGCGTATCCCGGAACGTGGGACCTGCCGGTCCGGAAGGTGCGCTACGGCAGCTACCAGCTGGCCCGCAAGGGCGCCCAGCTGGCGAAGAAGCTGCGCGCCCGGTCCCGGGCCCTCGCAGACCGCTAGGGCGTGTTGCTAAAGTCGGCGAGTGCATCACGTATCACTGCAAGCGGCTGATCTGGGTGTTTCTGGTTGGAGCGGGCGAAGTGAATCGGATCTGGCGGACGGTCGGACTCCAGTCAGCCAAATGCGCTCATGAGGCTTCTTTTTCGAAGAACAGCGCCATGACGTCGGCCGGCCAGTCCGTCGCGCGACTCGTTTCCTTGTCGACGTAGGCAACGGTCATGACGCAGCGCGACACGTTATTTCCGCCGGAATCGACCATGGCGCACTCGATAAGCGCATCGGGCCCGCGGAACTCGCGCACGAACGACGTAATGGTGATCTCCTGATCGCCCCGAGCAGGACGCAGAAAGTCGATCTCCATCCTCCGGACCCAGACCATGAACGGCAATGTGCCCAGGGTCTCCAGGTCCCAACCGACATAGTCCCGCAGGCCCTCCATCCGGTGATCTGCGTAATAGGTCGCGTACTTCCCCGTGCTCACGTGGTTGTTGGGGTCGAGCTCGGAGAACTTGACCCGGTGCGTGCTCTTGTAAACGATCGGTACCTTAGCCATTCAGCGCCCCTTCGCTTGCCATAATATTGCTCGGCGAACCCGCAAGCGAGCCGATCCGCCTGCCATTACCGAGGTGGTGAGCCATCAAGCGGTCACGCCGCCGTCCATGAGGACCGCATCTTCTCAACAAGACACCTCGCCACAGTGGACCCCTATAGGAACCCTGCCGCCGCAGCGGGCGCTGCGGCACTGTACTTGGGAATTAAGACTGGAATTAAGACTGGAATTAAGACGACGAATCCCGGGTCGCGGAGGCGGCCCGGGATTCGCGGTGTTCAGTGCTGCGCGCAGGTGCTAGCTCTTGCGGGCGTAGCCTTCCCACTTGCTGGCCTGGTGCTCGCCGTCGACAAAGCGGATCGTGCCGGACTTCGAGCGCATCACGATGGACTGGGTGAGGACCTTGTCCTTGGAGTAGCGGACGCCCCTGAGGAGGTCGCCGTCGGTGATGCCGGTGGCCGCGAAGTAGCAGTTGTCGCTGGAGACGAGGTCGTTGGTCGAGAGCACGCGCTCGAGATCGTGGCCGGCGTCGATCGCCTTCTGCTTCTCGTCGTCGCTCGTGGGCCACAGGCGGCCCTGGATGACCCCGCCGAGGGACTTGATGGCGCAGGCCGCGACGATGCCTTCCGGGGTTCCGCCGATGCCCATGAGGGCGTCGACGCCGGTGCCGGCACGCGCAGCGGCGATGGCGCCCGCGACGTCGCCGTCCATGATGAACTTCGTGCGGGCGCCGGCTTCCCGGATTTCCTCCACGAGGGGGCGGTGCCGGTCGCGGTCCAGGATCATGACGTTGAGCTGGTTGACCTTGACGCCCTTGGCCTTGGCGATCAGGTGCAGGTTCTGCTTGACCGGCAGGCGCAAGTCCACCATGTCGGCCGCTTCCGGGCCGGTGACGAGCTTTTCCATGTAGAACACGGCGGAGGGGTCGAACATCGAGCCGCGTTCGGCCACGGCCAGGACGGCCAAGGCATTGTTGATGCCGAGGGCGGTCAGGCGGGTTCCGTCGATGGGGTCGACGGCGACGTCGCACTCGGGGCCGGTACCGTCACCGACGTGCTCGCCGTTGAACAGCATCGGGGCTTCGTCCTTCTCGCCCTCACCGATGACCACGACGCCGTTGAAGTGCACCGTCTGCAGGAAGGAGCGCATAGCGTCCACGGCGGCGCCGTCGGCCTTGTTCTTGTCGCCGAAGCCCACCCAGTGACCACCGGCGATGGCCGCTGCCTCGGTCACGCGGACAAGTTCAAGCGCGAGGTTGCGGTCAGGCTCGTCGATCCCGACGGCGAGCGAGGGGGAAAGCGTGGAGTACTTCTGGGACATGGGCGCTGGTGTCACGTGAACCTCATCTTCGAGTGGCGGTCGTTGAACCCGTACGGCCAGGATCGATCCGTCGCGGTGATTAGTCTGATACTGATCATAGTCGGGGCAGGCGCGCAAGGTCATGGGATGACCAGTGCGTGACGCACTTCACCTCGGGGCGGCCTCTGCGGCGCGAATGTGAGATCGGCCCGGACATGCGCGACTATAGAGGGGTGAGTGAATTGCAGGACACCTCCCCCGCCGCCCCCGGCTCTCCGGCTGGCAGCTCCCCCGCGGCAGGCCCGGACCCTTCCGGACAGCCACCGGTGAAGCCCGTCATCGCCGCCGCTGCGGCCAAGCGCGCCAATGCCTCTGTCATGGGCATGATCATCGCCCTGGTGGTGAGCATCGCCGCGTTCCTGCCGATCGTCCTCATGAACCCCGCTCCCAAGACCGACGGGTACCGGCCCAACATCAACGTCAGCGCCACCGCGCAGAACGCGGCGGGTGTGGCGGGATTCACACCCGTGGCGGCCGATACCGGCGACACATTTCGCGCCAACTACGCCCGCTGGGAGTCCGGCGCCGGCAGCGGCGTTCCTGCCTGGGAAGTCGGCTACCTGACGCCGAAGGAATCCTTCATCGCCCTCGTGCAGACCCGCAAGGCCAACCCCACCTGGCTCCTGCAGCAGACCAAGAACGCGCCCGTGACCGGCACCCGGAACGCTGGCGGCCGGGACTGGGAACTGCGGGACAGCGGCAAGGGCGAGAAATCCATGGTGCTGGCCGAACGCGGCACCACCGTGATCCTGTCCGGATCCGCGACGCTGGAGGAGTTCTCCACCCTGGCCGCCGCAGTGGTGAAATCGCTTGAAGCCAACCCTCCCGCCGGGGCACGGTCCAGCGCGCCGACGACCACACCGGGCGCAACAGTTTCTCCAACGGCTGCAGCGACGAAGTAAAGTCGGGGGGTGGCCACTTATCTCACCCCTGCACTTGCCTGGCGGCGTCTCCGCGAAGGCAACCAGCGTTTTGTCTCCGGCGCGTCCTCGCACCCCAACCAGGATGCATCGCGGCGCTCATCGCTTGTCGAGAACCAGCACCCCTTCGCCGTGATCTTCGGCTGCTCCGACTCCCGCCTCGCCGCCGAGATCATCTTCGACCTCGGCTTGGGCGACGCGTTCGTTGTCCGGACCGCGGGACAGGTCATTGACGACGCCGTGCTCGGCTCCCTGGAATACAGCGTCAGCGTCCTCGGCGTGCCGCTGATCGTGGTTTTGGGGCACGACCGTTGCGGCGCGGTCACGGCGACCAAGACTGCTGTGGAGACCGGCCAGATGCCGGTCGGTTTCATGCGCAGCCTGGTCGAACGCATCACCCCGTCCGTGCTGACCTCCCTCCGTAACAATCAGAACGAAATCAACGACATGGTGGTCGAGAACGTCAAGCAGACCTCGCAGCGCCTCGTGGACAGCTCCCGTGTGATTTCGGACGCCGTGGAAGGCGGGCGCGCCGCCGTGATCGGCCTCGCGTACAGCCTGGCCGACGGCAAGGCCGACCTCGTGTCCGGAATCGGCGAGCTCTAGGCTCAACTCTCCACCCCTGGGTTCCCCGCCGCGGCAGCCACGGCGGCGGCCGTTCACGGTTTTCGATGGGACCCCCACTCCCAATAAGCTAGGCCCATGACTTCCACAGATGAGTTGAACACCGAAGAGTTCCGCATTGAACACGACACGATGGGCGAAGTCCGCGTTCCCGTGAACGCCCTGTACCGCGCACAGACGCAGCGGGCAGTCGAGAACTTCCCGATCTCCGGCAAGACCCTCGAGCGCGCCCACATCGAAGCCCTGGCACGGGTGAAGAAGGCTGCCGCCCAGGCGAACGCCGAACTGGGGGTGCTCGATGGCGAGCTCGCCCAGGCGATCGCCGACGCCGCCGACCAGGTTGCGGCCGGCAAGTACGATGGCGACTTCCCGATTGACGTCTTCCAGACCGGTTCCGGCACGTCCTCGAACATGAACACCAACGAGGTCATCGCCGAGCTCGCCTCGCGGGCTCTGAAGTCGGCCGGGAGCGACAAAGTTGTCCACCCAAACGACCACGTCAACGCCTCACAGTCCTCCAACGACGTCTTCCCGACCTCCGTGCACGTCGCCGCCACGTCCGCGCTGATCAATGACCTGATCCCGGCCCTTGGCTACCTGGCAGAGTCGCTGGAGCGCAAGGCGGCAGAATTCAAGGACGTCGTGAAGTCCGGCCGCACGCACCTCATGGACGCCACCCCCGTCACCCTGGGCCAGGAGTTCGGCGGATACGCCGCCCAGGTCCGCTACGGCATTGAGCGCATCAACGCCTCCCTCCCCCGCGTCGCAGAGGTCCCGCTGGGCGGAACCGCCGTGGGCACCGGCATCAACACGCCGGCCGGCTTCCCGGAGCGCGTGATCGAACTGCTGGCGGCCGACACCGGGCTGCCCCTGACGGAGGCCCGCGACCACTTCGAGGCCCAGGCGAACCGGGACGGCCTCATCGAGGCGTCGAGCCAGCTGCGCAATATTGCGATCTCCTTCATGAAGATCAACAACGACCTTCGCTGGATGGGCTCCGGCCCCAACACCGGCCTCGGCGAAATCGCGATCCCGGACCTGCAGCCGGGCTCCTCGATCATGCCCGGCAAGGTCAACCCGGTCATCTGCGAAGCCTCCATCATGGTCTGCGCCCAGGTGATCGGCAACGACACCGCGATCGCGTGGTCCGGCACCAACGGCGCCTTCGAACTCAACGTCGGCATCCCGGTCATGGCCGCCAACCTCCTTGAATCCGTGCGCCTGCTGGCCAACACCAGCCGCGTCATGGCCGACAAGATGATCGACGGCATCACCGCCAACGTGGAGCGCGCCCGATTCCTCGCCGAGGCCTCGCCGTCGATCGTGACCCCGCTGAACAAGTTCATCGGCTACGAGAACGCCGCCAAGATCGCCAAGAAGGCCGTGGCCGAGGGCCTGACCATCCGCGAAACCGTCGTCTCCATGGGCTTCCTCGAGCGCGGCGAATTGACCGAGGAGCAGCTGGACACCGCCCTGGACGTCATGTCCATGACGCGTCCGCCGCACAAGGCCTAGCGACTGCGGGCGGCGACGCCGTCCCCCAAAGAACATCCGCCGCCGGCCGGCACCTTTCCTGGAAGGGTGCCGGCCGGCGGCATGTCTGCACCCTAGACCCGGGGCGGTTCCCCGCCGGCAGCCTCCCGCTCCTCCGCCGTGTAGGCCGCCGCCGCGGCGGCGTCCGCCATGCTGGCACCGCCGATCCGCGCCTCCCGCAAGCGCCGCGTCTTGGCGGACTGGACCGAAAAGGCAGCATCGACGTTCCCGGCGGCATAGGTCAGGGCGTCTTCGGCCCGGATGCCCAGGCTGCCCGCCGTCAGCACGGCGTCCTGGTTGGCGCCCAAATACGTGAATTGCCAGCCCCACTGGCTCTGCTGCCGCTGGACCAGGGCCTTGACCAAATCACCCGTGGCCTCGCGCGAGGAGTTCTCGTGCCCGTCCGTCAGCACAGCCACAAGCACGGTGCCGGGGCGCTGGTCCTCCGGAAGGGCCGCGAGTTCCGCACCTGCCTCCCCGATCAGCCGCACCATGGCGTCGTGGAGGGCGGTGCTGCCCCGCGGCTGCAGGTCCAGGGCCGGCACGTCCTGGATGTCCACCGAAGCGTAAACGCGCTCGTAGGTGTCATCGAACTGCGCCAGCGACAGCCGGCACCGGCCCGCCACTGCCTGCTGTTCGCGGACGAACGCCGCGAACCCGCCCACGGTGTCATCGGCGATGGCGCTCATCGAGCCGGAACGGTCCAGGAGGACGTACACGTGTGTCAGGGCTGAATCTGTCATGCTTCCCCATTTCCGGCCCGGACGGGGCTTGTGCCTCGTCGTGGGCCACCTGTTGCCAGCAGAAAAGCTGGACAGAAGCAGGCTACGGCCGGGCAGCGACAATATTGACCGCAACAGCGCCGCGGTATCTTTTGCACTATTTGTTATTAAGTGCAAAAATACACTCCATGGGAAACAGTGCAATTAATGCCGGCGGCCTCCGCGAGCGCAAGCGGGCCGCAACGCGGGCGACCATCACCGCCGTCGCGCGTTCCCTGACCGCCGAACGGGGCCTCAGCGGCTACACCGTGGAGGAAGTCTGCGAGCGGGCGGGCATCTCCCGCCGGACCTTCTTCAACTACTTCCCGGCCAAAGAAGACGCGATCCTCGGCCACGTCGACGACGACTTTCCGGAAGAGGTGGTGGCCCGGTTCATGGCAGGCGGCGCGGACTCGCCCCCCGGCGAAATATCGGCCTCACTCCTGTCCGACCTCGTGCGGCTGTCCCTCGATCTGTCCGAACGGATGAGCGGCTCCGAGGAAGAAACCCGCCAGCTGATCGGGGTAATCAAGAAGGAACCCCAGCTGATGCTCCGGATCATCGGCGCCACTGAGGAACGCGAGGCCGAGTTCGCCCGGCTGCTCGCGGCCAGGGAAGGCGTCGCTGCCGACCACCCCGTGGTCCGCATGGCCGTTGTCCTCCTAGGAAACGTCGCCAGGAAAACCAGCGCCGACTACTTCTCCGAAGGCAATACCCGCCCGTACAAGGACATGTTGCTGGACAACATAACCGCCGCCCGCACGCTCTTCTCCTTGCCGTTCACCATGTCCCACTTCGACACCGTCCACTCCGACACCGTCCAGTCCAAGTCCAACCCTTCCGAAGGAGCGCAATGAGCGCCGCCGTCAGCACCAAGCCAGCAGCCGAGCCGCTGCTGCTGACCCAGAAACGCATCTGGATCATCTTCTCCGCCCTCATCGCGGGCATGCTGCTCTCCAGCCTTGACCAGACCATCGTGTCCACCGCCATGCCCACAATCGTCGGCAAACTCGGCGGCGTGGAGCACCAGGCCTGGATCACCACCGCCTACCTGCTGGCCACCACCATCGTCATGCCGATCTACGGAAAGTTCGGCGACATCCTGGGGCGACGGAACCTGTTTCTCATCGCCATCGGGCTCTTCACCCTCGCCTCCGTCGGCTGCGCCCTCGCCACTGACTTCTGGGGCTTCGTGATCTTCCGCGCCATCCAGGGCCTGGGCGGCGGCGGTCTGATGATCCTGTCCCAGGCCATCATCGCCGACATTGTTCCGGCGAAGGAGCGCGGAAAGTACATGGGCCCGCTGGGTGCCATCTTCGGCCTCTCCGCCGTCGCCGGACCCCTGCTGGGCGGTTTCTTCGTGGACCACCTGACCTGGGAATGGGCCTTCTACATCAACATCCCGATCGGCATCGCCGCGTTCACCATTGCCTGGTTCACCCTGACGCTGCCGAACAAGAAGGCCGAGAAGCGGATCGACATCCTGGGCGTGCTGCTGCTCTCCGCCGCCACCACGTGCCTGATCTTCTTCACCGACTTCGGCGGCAAGAAACACGAGGGCTGGGATTCGCCGCTGACGTGGTCCTTCGGCGCCGGCCTGGTGCTCGCCGCCACCGCCTTCGTCCTGGTGGAGCGCCGGGCCGAGGACCCCATCATTCCGCTAAGCCTGTTCAAGAACCGCATCTTCGTGAACTCCACCGCCATCGGCTTCACCCTGGGCCTGGGAATGTTCGCGGCAATCGCCTTCGTCCCGATCTTCCTGCAGATGTCCTCCGGGACCTCGGCCGCGGAATCCGGCCTGCTGATGCTGCCGATGATGGTAGGGCTCATGGGCATGGCCATCTTCTCCGGCATCCGCATCTCCAAGACCGGCAAGTACAAGCTGTTCCCGGTGCTCGGGGCCACCCTGACCATCGCGGCAATGCTGTGGCTGACCACGCTCACGGCCGCCACCCCCATCTGGGTCATCTGCGTGCAGCTGTTCATCTTCGGCGCCGGCCTGGGCTCGATCATGCAGGTGATCGTCCTGGTGGTGCAGAACTCCGTGCCGGCAGACCAGATCGGCACGGCGACCAGCACCAACAACTACTTCCGTGAGGTCGGCGCGTCCCTCGGCGTCGCGGTATTCGGCTCCATCTTCACCACCCGGCTCTCCGAGTCACTGACGAACGCCTTCACCGGCGCGGGGGCGTCCGCCGAGCAGGCGTCGCAGTCCACCCGGACGATGGACCCGCAAATGCTCAGCCAGCTCCCGGCACAGCTCAAGGACGCGATCGTCAACGCCTACGCGGACTCGCTCGCCCCCGTCTTCTGGTACTTGCTGCCGTTCCTGGGCATCGCCCTGATCCTGGCTCTGACCCTCAAGCAGATCCCGCTCTCGGACACCGCCGGCATGGTGGCCCGCGGAGAAGCAGTCGGCGGCGAGGAAGCCGAGCGGCTCGAGGCGGAACGGGCAGCAGCGGACCCGGCCCGCGGGACTTAGGCGCCGCCAGTGCCTGCCACTGACGGCCAGGGCGCCGCAATCTTTGGGGGTTGCGGCGCCCCTGCTGCGTGCCGGGCCGGTCAGCGCCGGCAGGCCGGGGCGGGATCAGCGCAGGTAGTGGACGTCGCCGGCGGGGTCAGTGGCCCGCCGGATCATCTCCAGATGCCCGGGCATGAGCTCCGGGACGTCCTCCGGGCGGAACCATCCGACGGCGAGGGATTCGTCGTCGTTGACTCTGGCCTCTCCTGAGACGAAACGGCAGCGGAACACCAGGGTCAGGAAATGGCACACGTCGCCATTGGGATAGCGGATCGGACCCACGGCATCCACCGAAACCAGCCGTTGCGCCGCGGCCACCACACCGGTCTCTTCGAGGATCTCCCGCAACAGGCCCGGGGCGGGGTCCTCGCCCGGTTCCAGGATCCCGGTGACCAGGCCCCATTGCCGGTTATCGGCGCGCTGGCCGAGCAGGACCTGGCCTGCGTCGTCGAACACCACTCCCGTGACGCCGGGCAGCCAGAGGGTCTCGTGGCCGATCTTCTCGCGCAGTTTCAGGATGAAATCCGGTGTGGCCATGCCGTGTCAGCCTAACCGGCCGGAATCAGGAGCATGGCGGCCGCCGTGCCGGCCAGCATGAACGGCCCGAAGGGAATGGCCGACTGCAGATTGCCGCGCCGCGCGGCGAGCAATCCGAGGCTCCACAGCCCGCCGAGGACAAACGCGGCAAAGGTCCCGGCCATGACGTGCCCCCAGCCCAGGAATCCCAGGTACATCCCCAGGACGCCCGCGAGCTTCACGTCGCCGAATCCCATACCCGGCGGATACACCGCATGCAGGAGGAAGTAGAAGAGCCACAGGGCCGCCCCACCGGCGAGGACACGCAGCCCCGGCACGCCGAACACCCCGGCGACCGCCGTGCCGGCAGCGCCCTGGCCGCCGGGGAGGAGCTGGCTGGCGGCCGCGCCCAGCAGGAGGACTCCGGCGATTGCATACGAAGGAAACACGATCCTGTCCGGAAGCAGGTGGTGCCGGACGTCGATGACCGTGAGCCGGACCGCCATCACGAAGAAATAGGCGCACGCGGCCAGGGCAAGCCAGAAGGCCAGCGGGTTGGCGGCGCCCAGGGTGCCGAGTCGTTCGATCACTCTCGGATGCTACTGGATATTCGTCCGGCCCGGCGGTCCCCGCGCGTAAACTGTGGATATGGCCGCATGGGACAGCACGAACCGGCGTGGGCCGGTCGCGCCACGCGGTCCGGCGGACCAGGCCGCGGCCTTCCGGAACCTGTGCCGGTCCTCGCCCTGGAAGTGGCAGTCGCTGAGGTTTGAGTACCTGGACCGGCCGCTCACGGTTTCCGCGGGTTCCCCGACGGCCGCCGCCTCCCCCGACGACCTCGTCAGAGGCTGGCTGCGCAGGCCCGGGGCGTTGCGGCTGGAGACGGTCGGCGGACTCGTGATCGGCAGCACCACCGGCATCAATGATTCGCGCGGCGACTTGTATATCAGTTCCACGAGGAAGACCTGGCTCCTGCCGCCGCATCTGGTCACCCCGGTGTACGACGACGACGGGCTGGTGCGCCGTCGCCCGGAGGCAGCCTACGGCGAGCCGTCGTTTGGAAACGGCCGGTTCGCCGCCGTCCTTGACCCGGTGGAGCTCGCCGGG
The DNA here is from genome assembly GCF_900102785.1 of Arthrobacter sp. ok362. GTDB lineage: Bacteria > Actinomycetota > Actinomycetes > Actinomycetales > Micrococcaceae > Arthrobacter. Next base: position 128,765 of record NZ_FNGC01000001.1, on the reverse strand, counting down.
AATGCCCCGGTCCCGCTGGAGTTCCCCAACTCCAACGCCGTGGAGCTTGGCCCCATCACGGAAGTTGACCATGAGGGCCGGCCGGCCCTGGAAACCACGGTCAGCCCGAACCTCTCGTACCGTCCCGCCGACCCCGGAGCCCCGCTCTGCCGGCCCGGACGCACGCTGCTGAGGATTGACGCCGGCACGGGCGTCTGCGTTGTCAGCCGCTGGCTGGACGCACCCGGGGCTGGCAATGAGCAGAACGGCTACGGCCACTGGCTGAGGATCCTGGGCGTCGACGAATACATGCTCGATGACCTGTTCCTCGCCGAATCGATGAACCTCACAGACGTCCGGCGCCACATCAGCTGGGACGTTCCCGCAGAATAGCCGGTCTGTGACTGGCGTCCGCCGTCCGGCACCGTTAGGCTTCCCGGATGACCGACCCCGCCTCCTACTGGCCGCCTTTCGGGCTGACCCTGACCACGCCGCGCCTTGAGCTGCGGCCCATCCGGGACGAGGACATTCCGGCCGCGGTCGACGCCGCCTCCAGCGGCATCCATGAGGCGGGCCGGAACCCCTTCAGCAGGCCCTGGGCCGAAGCCCCGCCCCACGAACTCGGGATCAACATGGCTCAGTGGTACTGGCGGTGCCGCGGCGGCATGACACAGCAGGACTGGACCCTCCTGCTGGGCATCTGGCACGAGGGCGCATTCATCGGCTGCCAGGATGTCGCGGCCAAGGACTTCGCCACCCTGAAAACGGTCACCACGGGCTCCTGGCTCCGCCAGAGCGTCCAGGGCCGCGGCCTTGGCAAGGAGATGCGGGCCGCCGTCGCCCTCTACGCCTTCGACTTCCTCGGCGCGGAAGTCGCAGAATCCGAAGCGGCCGCCTGGAACCAGCAGTCCCTCGGCGTCTCCCGTTCCCTCGGCTACGACCTGAACGGCGTCACCCGAGCCTCCTGGGGCGGCAAGACGCAGGAAGTCCAAAAGGTCCGCCTCACCCCCGCAACCTTCAAACGCCCCGACTGGAACCTCCAAGTAAAGGGCCACGAAGCCACCGCAAAATACCTGGGCATCCACCCGTAGCGACCCCCAAGCGGGCCCACGGCGTCCCGCCGTCGCTTAGACACCTCCCGTCGCTGCGCTGCGGTCGCTGGGCGACCTCCGCTTCGCTTTGGTCGGCGATGCGCTCCTTAGCGGGACACCACAGCCCCGCGAAGTTGAGGTGCTCGCCAGCCGGGACACGGTCTTTCGCAAGGTGGGACGCTCGCCAACCGGGACGCGGTCTTTCGCGAAGGAGCGCATCGCGGCGCATCGGACCCCGGAGGTCGCCCAGCGACCGCAGCGGGTACCATGCGTCGTAAGCAGCGTCCCGCGGGCCCCGAGGCGAGCTTGCGAGCCTTGGGCAGGGACCTCTGCGCTAAGCGACGGCGAAAGGCCGCGTTTCGAGAACCCAGCGACGGCGAAAGGCCGCGGTCCGCAAACCCAACCGCGACCCCTCGCAGAGTCGAGCGTCGCCTAGATTTCCGCCCCCTCCAGCAGCTCCGTCACCAGGGCCGCGATCGGCGAGCGCTCCGAACGGGTGAGGGTGACGTGGCCGAACAGCGGGTGTCCCTTGAGCGTCTCGACGACGGCGGCCACGCCGTCGTGCCGTCCGACCCGGAGGTTGTCGCGCTGGGCGACGTCGTGGGTCAGGACGATCTTCGAGTTCTGCCCGATCCGGCTCATCACTGTCAGGAGCACATTCTTCTCCAGGGACTGCGCCTCGTCGACGATCACGAACGCGTCGTGCAGCGAGCGTCCGCGGATGTGGGTCAGCGGCATGACCTCAAGCATGCCCCGGTCCATCACTTCCTCCACGACCTCCTGGCTGACCAGCGCGCCCAGGGTGTCAAAGACGGCCTGCGCCCAGGGGTTCATCTTTTCCGCTTCGGATCCGGGCAGGTAGCCCAGTTCCTGCCCGCCCACCGCGTACAGGGGCCGGAAGACGATCACCTTGCGGTGCTCCCGGCGCTCCAGGACGGCTTCGAGCCCGGCACACAGGGCCAGTGCGGACTTGCCCGTGCCGGCGCGGCCGCCGAGGGACACGATGCCGACCGACGGGTCCATCAGGAGGTCGATGGCCAGCCGCTGCTCTGCTGAGCGGCCGTGGAGTCCGAAGACGTCGCGGTCGCCCTTCACGAGCCGGACCTGCTTGTCCGGCCCCACCCGTCCGAGGGCCGAGCCGCGGCTGGAAAGCAGGACCAGCCCGGTGTTGGTCGGCATCTCGGCCGCGGCCGGGATAAAGACCGGCTCGTGCCCGTACAGGGTGGCAACCTCGTCCTCGCCCGCGTCGAGCTCCGCGACGCCGGTCCAGCCGGAGTCCTTGACGAGTTCATTGCGGTATTCGTCGGCCAGCAGCCCCATGGCGGAGGCTTTGACGCGCATCGGCAGGTCCTTGGACACCACCGTCACGTCGCGGCCCGCGTTGGAGAGGTTCTTGGCCACCGCGAGGATGCGGCTGTCGTTGTCCACCCCGCGGAAGCCGGCGGGCAGCACATCGGCGGAGATGTGGTTCAGCTCCACCATGAGCGTGCCGCCGTCCGGGCCAAGCGGGATGGGACGGTCCAGGCCGCCGTACTGGAGCCGCAGGTCATCGAGAAGCCGGAGGGCCTTGCGCGCGAAGTAACCCAGTTCAGGGTCGTGGCGCTTTCCTTCGAGCTCGGTGATGACGACGATCGGCAGGATGACCTCGTGCTCGGCGAAGCGCAGGAGGGCCCGCGGATCGGAGAGCAGCACGGAGGTATCGATCACGAAACTGCGGGCCGTGCCCCGGTTCCCTGTTCCTTCCCCGGAAACAGCAAGACCGGCCGCGGCGGAATCCGCTGCACCGGTCTTTGAGGTGGCTCGCTTGGCGCGAGAGGTAGCTTTCTGTCCCTGGTCGGAAATGACGTCGGGCAGTTGCTCAGAATTAGCCACATCGACTCCAGCCCCGGGGCTATGCCCGGATTTGTTATTGGTGAGGCGGCTCGGCCTGGAGGCCGGACGCGGCCTCCCATACACCCGGTGCGAAAATCCGCTCCATGTACTGGCCTCCCCGATCGGCCGGCGAATTGCTGCCGATGGGATAAAGGTAAGTCTCCGGGGGCGGGTTTGTCTGTCTATTTGCTCGGCGATTCTTGTTGCCGTCGCGTGAAATCCTTGTGAACGGCTCAGGCGCCGAAGCGGCGCTGCCTGCCGGCGTAATCGCGCAGGGCGCGCAGGAAGTCGACCTTGCGGAACGCCGGCCACAAGGCCTCGCAGAAGTAGAACTCACTGTACGCGCTTTGCCACATGAGGAACCCGGACAACCGCTGCTCCCCGGAGGTCCGGATCACCAGGTCCGGGTCCGGCTGGCCCCGGGTGTAGAGGAACCGCGAGATGTCATCCACGGTGAGGTCATCGGCCAGTTTTCCGATGTCCGCCCCCCGGGCGACGGCGTCGTGCAGGAGTTCCCGTACGGCGTCGACAATCTCCCGCCGTCCGCCGTAGCCGACGGCGACATTGACGTGCAGCCTTTCGTGCGCGGGCGTGCGGGCCGTAAGGTTGTTCAGCCGCTCGGCGAGGTAGTCCGGCAGCAGTTCGGGGGCGCCCATGGCGTGCACCGAGATGTTGGCGTCCTCATCCAGCCGGTCCAGGGTGTTGGCGATGATACCCATCAGGAGGTCGAGTTCCTCGCCCGAGCGGTTCATGTTGTCCGTGGAAAGCATGTACAAGGTGACCACCTTGATGCCCAGCTCCTGGCACCAGCCGAGGAATTCGTGGATCTTGTCCGCACCGGCCTGGTGTCCCTGGCTTGTGGGGGCGTTGAACTGGCGGGCCCAGCGCCGGTTCCCGTCAACCATGACGCCGACGTGCCGGGGGATCCGTTCCGGGTCGAGGGAGCGCTGCAGCTTGCGCTCGTAAAAGCCGTAGAGGAGCCCGGGCATTTCCATCCGGAGGTTCACCTGGCTTCCTTGAGGTACTTGTTCAGTGCACATCCTAGGCTACCTGCCGGAGGGCCTTGCCGGCTGCAGGTCCGCCACCGAACAGCACCAGGACGCTTGTTACTCATCGGTAACTTACTAGGGTGTAGGTTATTATTGCGGGATGGAGAGCAACAGTCTTGAGCCCCGGCCGGAGCCTCCGGCGAAGCGGGGAACCCCGGTGGACGACGCCGCGGTGAGGCTTGCCGAACTGCTGATGATCAAGCCCAAATGGCGAGGCTGGATCCACACCGTGACCGCCCCGCTGGCGCTGGCCGCGGGGCTGGTGCTGGTGATCCTGGCCCCGCCGGACCTGAAGGTCGCCTGCGCCGTCTATGCCGTCACCGGGGTCCTGCTGTTCGGCGTCAGCGCCGTCTATCACCGCGGGAACTGGTCACCGCGCGTCAAGATCGTCTTGAAGCGGCTGGACCACACGAACATCATGCTGGTGATCGCCGGAAGCTACACGCCGCTCGCCTGGGCCCTGCTGGACCGGCAGCAGGCCGAAGTGCTGCTGTGGGTCATCTGGTCCGGGGCCATCCTCGGCGTGCTGTTCCGTCTGCTGTGGACCGACGCCCCGCGGTGGCTCTACGTGCCGATCTACATCGCCCTGGGCTGCGGGTCGCTGTTCTACCTTCCGGACTTCTTCGCCGCCAATGTTGCCTCGGCGGTGCTGATCTGCGTGGGCGGCGTCCTGTACATCACCGGGGCCGTCTTCTATGCGCTGAAGAAGCCGAACATCAGTTACAAGCACTTCGGCTTCCACGAACTGTTCCATGCCCTGACGGTCTTTGCCTTCGCCGCGCACTACATCGCCATTGCCATCGCGGTCCTGAGCTGACCGCTTCGGGCAAAGCCCAGGCTCACCGCGGCTCCCCCGGCCCGAACCGGCTGCCTGCCTGCGGCGGCCCTGGGCTCAGCCGGGCAAAGGGCCGACGCTCACCGAAGCCGCAAGGCCCCCGACCACCGCTACTCCCCCGGCCCGGACTGCCTGCCAGGCAGCCCGCGCAGATTCTCCCCACCTTTGGGACAGCGACGCCGGGCCTCACCGGCGGTTCGGCCCGACACGCCGCGCGCCGACGTCAAAGGTGGGGAAATTCAGGCGTTGAGGGCCCGGGCCCAAGCGGGCTGTGTTTTCTCCGGCCGTTTCGCCCCGCCCATTCTTCCCACCTTTGAGACAGCGACGTCGGGCCTCACCGGCGGTTCTTCCCGACACGCCGGGCGCCGACTTCCAAGGTGGGGAATTTCCGACGTCGGAGCCCTCGGCTTAAACGGGCCGCCCTGCCGCGATGAGCTCGGGGAGCCGGCGCATGTCTGAAAAGACAGTGGTCCCGGGACCGGCCAGGCGCGCGGCCGGGGTGACATCCCCGGCATACGCGAAGACATGCATTCCGGCCGCCCGGGCGGCCCGGACGCCGTAGGCGCTGTCCTCGACCACGGCGCACCGCCCGGGCGCGGTGTTGAGGCTTGCGGCGGCGTGGAGGAACAGGTCAGGCGCCGGTTTGCCGTTAGCGACCTCCGTAGCGCTGTAGATGCGGCCCTGGAAGCGGGGCAACAGCCCGGTCTTGCCCAGGGTCCGGTGCATCTTTTCGTGGCTGCCGCTGGAGGCGACACAGTGGGGCAGGGACAGCCGGCCCAGGGCCTCCTCGATGCCGTCGACCGCTTCGAGGTCGCGGTCAAACGCCTCCTGGTACCAGCGCCCGTAGTCCCGGTCCCAGCCGTCGGCGAGCCGAACACCGAGCTGTTGTTCGACGGCGGCGACAAAGTGCGCCTCGGACTTTCCGACGAACCGTTCCACGATTTCATCGAGTTCCAGTTCCCAGCCGAGATCTGCCAGCACGCGCTGGTCCACCCGAATGGAGATCACCTCGGAATCAACCAGCACACCGTCGCAATCGAACACCACCAGCTCAAAGCCGCCCTGACCAGTCATGAGGCCATCCTAGCCAGCCGCTCCCGTATCCCTTCGACGGAACCCGTGGGAAGGTCACAGACCATGCCGCGGCACAGGAACACCTGCGGGGCGCCGTCCGGGCCCGCGCCGCGGCCCCGCAGCAGCGGCACTGGCCGGGCGGCGGCATCGTCCTGGACCGCGACCACCAGCCCGGGGCTGGCCGAAAGCAGCAGCTCACGGTGCAGGGCGGCCCGTTCCGGCGTGTCCGGCCCGGCGACGGCGGCCTCGATCGGACCGGCGAGGGCGGCCTGGGCGGTCGCGAGCAGCCAGCCAGCCGCTCGGGGGGCCCGGACCGCGAGCGGGGGCACCAGCAGGGCGAGGATGTTGGCCGCCAGCGCGCGGTGTTCGGAAGAGCCGGACAGGCCCGAGTGGGTCACCAGGGCACCGGCCAGCGCGGCGGCGCCGCTGGGGGTGGCACTGTCGAACAGTTCCAGACCGTCCCGGCCGCCCTGGGCGGCCGTGACCTGCACCGATTCCCCCGCCGTGTCCCTCAGGCTGCCGTCGGCTGCGAACCGCCCGCAGGCGGCGTCCAGAATGGCCTCGGCGAGCTCGTACCAGCGGGTGTGCCCGGTGATCCCGTGGAGCGCGAACATCCCCTCGGCGCAAAAGGCATAGTCCTCCAGCAAGCCGCCAATTCCGCGCACCACTCCGTCGTGGGAGACGCGCATGAGCCGGCCGGGGCCATCTGCCGGCCGCCAGTGCACGCGCTCAAGGTAGGCCGCGATCCGTTCCGCGGCAGCCACGAGCTCAGGACGCGCCAGGACGGCACCGGCGTCGGCGAGGGCCGCGACGGCCAGCCCGTTCCAGCCGGCCACCACCTTGTCATCCCGGCCGGGCTGGGGCCGTCCGTTGCGCGCCTGCGCCAGCAGCGGGCGCACCCGCTGCCACAGCGCAGCGTCCCCGCCGGTTATCTCCCGGCCCGGATGCAGCGGCGAACCGTCGGCGCCCACGCTGCCTGGCGTTCGGACGTTCATGAGGACCGCCACGGCGGCGCCGTCGCCCGGGCCCAGGAGTGACTCGAGCTCCTCGGGAGTCCACAGGTAGCTGGCCCCTTCGGCGTGCACGCCGTCGACGACCGTATCGGCGTCCAGCGACGACGCCAGTGCCACAACGCCTGTGTCCGGGCCGGTCGCAGGGCGTGTTGCAGGATCAGGCGCCAGCCCGAGGCGGGCCAGGAGCCAGTCGGCGGTGTGCCCGGCGATCCCTGCGGCCTCGGCCGCCGGATACTCGGGCGTGCCGCCCAGCCGGACCCAGTGGGCGTAGACGCGCAGCAGCTGGGCGTTGTCGTAGAGCATTTTCTCGAAATGCGGAACGGACCAGTCACGGGTCACCGAATAGCGGGCGAAGCCGCCGTCGAGCTGGTCGAACAACGCCGAGCGGGACATTGCCGCGAGGGTCCGCGCGGCCATGTCACGGGCCGCGGCGGCGGTGTCAGAGCCGGCGGTGTCGGCGGCCGCGGCCGGGACGGCGGCGTGCCGGATCAGGAATTCGAGCACGGCCGCGGGCGGGAACTTCGGCGCGCCACCGAAGCCGCCGTGAGCCTCGTCCTCGGAGCTGGACAGGGCGGCAACGGCTTCGCCAAGGAGCGAGGCGTCCAGGGGCTCGGGCGGCCCGTCGAGGCGCAGGGCGGCGGCTGGCTGGGACGCGGCGATGCCGCGCGCCAGGGTGGCTGCGTTGGCCTCGACGGCGCCGCGGCGTTCCGTCCAGGCCTCGCTCACGGCTTCAAGGACCTGCCGGAAGGACGGACGGCCCGGCATGGGCCGGGGCGGGAAGTAGGTGCCGGCATGGAAGGCCCGGCCGTCGGGCAGCAGGAAGACGGACATCGGCCAGCCGCCCTCGCCGCTGATCGCCTGCGTGGCGGCCATGTAGACGGCGTCGACGTCGGGGCGCTCTTCGCGGTCCACCTTGATGGAGACAAAGTGGGCGTTCAGGTAGTCGGCGGTGTCCTGGTCCTCGAAGGACTCATGGGCCATGACGTGGCACCAGTGGCAGGCCGCATAGCCGATGGAAAGGAACACCGGCACGTCCAGGGCGGTCGCAGCAGCGAAGGCCGCGTCACCGAACGGCTGCCAGTGCACGGGGTTCCCGGCGTGCTGGCGCAGGTACGCAGAGGGTTCCGCCGCCAGGGCATTAGAGGCCCCGGAGAGCGGGTTGAGGGAACCGCCGTCAGCGGTTTCCGGGTCCCGCATCGCCGTTGGCTTCCGGCCGGGAAAGCCCCCTGTCGGCGGGCAATGCCGTGCCGTCAGCGCGGAAGGCAGCGCCGTCAGCGGGGAAAACGCCGCCCGGGGCCCCTGCTTCCTCGGATGCTTCCTCGGCGGCCGCACGCTCGGCCTCCACCTGGGCGCGGTAGCGGACCCGGCGGATACGCCGCACCATGTCCACGATCAGCAGCGCGGTCAGCACCACGATGAAGGCGGTCAGCAGGAAGCCCAGCAGACCCGGGCTGACCTGGTCCTCGGACAGGCCCGGGCGCAGCGACGGCGTGGGGGTCGGCGCCGGGGTTGTTGCCAGGGCGATGAGCAAGGAGTGCACGGTAAAAACCTTCTGTGGAAACTGGTGTCTTTTTCTACGGCGTCTTTTCTACGGTGTCTTTTCTACACCGGATAGAAGAGCCCTCTCCCGTCTATCTTAGCCCGGCAAACAGGTCCTTTTCGGGCGTTTCCACCGGGATCCGGGACTCGATCAGGGAGTAGTCCTCCCACGGCCAGGTCCTGCGCTGCATGGCCGCGGAGACCGCGAAGAAAAATCCTTCCGGGTCCACCTGGGTGCGGTGGGAGCGGAGCGCGTCGTCGCGGGCTTCAAAGAAGTCCCCGCATTCGATCTGGGTGGTGGTGGGGTGCGTCGGCGGCGGCGGGGTGTGCCCCTCAGCATCCGCTTCCAGCCAGGCGGCCAGGCGCTCGGCATACGGGGACTGCAGGCCGGCCGCCTCCAGCGCAGTGTGGAGGGCGCGGAAGCGGTCCGGGCTGAACGCGCGGTCGTAGTAGAGCTTGCTGGGCTCCCAGGGTTCCCCGATGCCCTGGTACCGGGCGGGATCGCCCGCGGCTGCGAAGGCCTCGACGGCAACCCGGTGCGCCATGATGTGGTCCGGGTGCGGGTAGCCGCCGTTCTCGTCGTAGCTGAGGATCACGTGGGGCTTGAAGTCCCGCACCAGCCGGACCAGCGGCGCGGCCGCCTTCTCCAGCGGCTGCAGGGCGAAGCACCCGGGCGGCAGGGCCGGCAAGGGGTCGCCCTCCGGCAGTCCGGAATCGACGAATCCGAGCCAGCGCTGCCGGATTCCGAGGACCTTCGCCGCAGCATCCATCTCGAGCCGGCGCGCCCCGGCCATGTCGCGTTTAGGGTGCGGCTGTCCCTCCATTGCGGGATTCTGGATGTCGCCGCGGGAGCCGTCGGTGCACGTGGCCACCAGGACGTCCACACCGGACGCGGCATACATCGCCATTGTGGCGGCACCCTTGCTGGATTCGTCGTCGGGATGAGCATGGACCGCCAGCAGGCGAAGCGGTGCTGACGGGCTGGGGGATGCTGTCATCGTGGGACGGCTCCTCTTTCTGCTGTTCTGCTCTGTTGGGGTGCGGCTCTGCTGGGGGGCGACTTGATCAGTACGGTCAGCCGCCGTGGAAACATCCCCGTCCGATCCACACTAAACTGGACTGGTGACTTCCGAGGATCAGCCTGCCGCGCCTACCAGCCTAGCCAATCGCTACGGCGGCCAAAAGCGCGCGCTGACCCGCAAGGTCAGACGCAACATCCTGATCGCCGCCCTCGCGGTGGGCATTGCCTTCCTGGCCTGGGTCTCGACGTCGGCAGCCACCAACAGTGTCAGCTTCAAGGATGTCGGCTACAGCACCCCCGACGCCACGTTGACGGAAATCGACTTCCAGGTCACCAAGGACCCCGCTGCGGATGCGAAATGCGCCGTGAAGGCCATGGACTCCAAGTTCGCGATTGTGGGCTGGAAGGTCGTGGACATCGGGCCGAACGCGGCCGACGCCGGCACGGACGGCGGCCGCACCACCGCCCACCGCATCCAATTGCACACGGAATCCCAAGCGGTCTCCGCCGTCGTGGACAGCTGCTGGATTCCCAACGCCGGACAATAATCGGACAATAGTCGCGGCACGCGTCGGGCTGCACTCAGACTGCAGCCGACCGAAGCCGCCTGTAACACGGTGTGATGCACGCCGCAGTGCTCTTTGGTTTATCCACAGCATTGACTACAATGGATCAATACCTTACCCCCGCTGAGCTGGTTACTGCGTCATAAAAGTGGCCACCGTGGCGGGGTCTTTGCTTGTATGACCACCCAAAGGAGAAGTCCGTGTCTACCACCAACAGCGCAACTGCGGCTTGGCTTACCCAGGAAGCTTTTGACCGCCTGAAGGCAGAGCTGGACAACCTTTCCGGCCCCGGCCGGGCAGAAATCGTCCAGAAGATCGAAGCTGCGCGCCAGGAGGGCGACCTCAAGGAGAACGGCGGCTACCACGCCGCCAAGGAGGAACAGGGCAAGATCGAGGCCCGCATCCGCCAGCTCACGGCCCTTCTGCGCGACGCCCACGTCGGCGAGGCACCGGCCGACGACGGCATCGTCGAGCCCGGCATGATCGTCGTTGCCAAGATTGCAGGCGACGAGGAAACATTCCTCCTCGGCTCCCGCGAGATCGCCGGCGACTCGGACCTGGATGTCTTCAGCGAGAAGTCCCCCCTCGGCGCGGCCATCGTCGGCCACAAGGAGGGCGACAAGCTCAGCTACACCGCCCCGAACGGCAAGGACATCACGGTGGAAATCATTTCCGCCAAGCCGTACGCCGGCTGACACAGCAATACGTTCTGTTCCGGGACGGAACACTTTCACGAGACAGCGACGCCGGCCTCCCCTTCGCGGGGGGGCCGGCGTCGTGTTTTCCGCTGTGTGGCGGGTCAGTTTGGCAGATAGGCCCGGGGGCGGTCTGGCCGGGCTCTCAGCGCCCCGCGGGCAGCGCCCCCGGGCGCCTGCTGCTCAGCAGCAGCGCCGCTGCGACGCCGCCGATCGCCCCGCCCAGGTGGGCCTGCCATGAGATGAAACTGGCCACCGTGGGCAGGACGCCGAACAGGATGCCGCCGTAGGCCATGAACAGCACCACGGACAGCACGATCTGCCACCAGTTCCGGTTGATGAAGCCGCGGACCAGGAGGAACGCGAAGAGCCCGAACACCAGCCCGGAGGCGCCGACCGTGACGCTGGCGCCGCCGATGAGCCAGACTACGAGCCCGGACGCCAGCCAGCTGGCGGCCAGGGCCGTGATGAACACCCGCCGCCCGGATAAGAACACGAGGAAGCCGAAGATAATCAGCGGGAGCGTGTTGGACATCAGGTGGGCCAGGCTGGAGTGCAGCAGTGGAAACGTCAGGATGTCCAGGATCCCGTCCAGGCTGCGCGGCCGCAGCCCGAAAGTGCGGTTCAGGGAGTGGAACAGGGCCGTGTTGAGGATCTCGATCAGGTAGAGCAGCACCACGAAGGAGCCGACCACCAGCAGTCCCCGGCGGGCCCGCACCGCGGTGCTCTCCCCCTCCCGCGGCTCCCCGCCCCCAAACGCGTCCGTCACCATGGCCCCTAGTGGACCACGATCGGCTGGAAACCCTCGGCGCGCAGCGCCGCGAGGACCTGGCCGCAGTGCTCGTGGCCCTTGGTTTCCAGGTTGACGGTGATGGAGACGTCGCCCATGCTGATGGACCCGCCCACCCGGGTGTGGTCCAGGCCCGTGACGTTGGCGTCGTTTTCGGCGATGATGCGGGCGATTGTGGCCAGCGAGCCCGGACGGTCGTCCAGCATCATCCGCACGGTCATGTACCGGCCGGCGGCGGAGAGGCCGCGCTGGATGACCTTGAGCATCAGCATGGGGTCGATGTTGCCGCCCGAGAGAACCACCGCAACGGTTCCTGGGTTTTCGATCTTGCCTTCCATGAGCGCCGCGACGCCGACGGCCCCGGCAGGTTCCACCACCATCTTGGCGCGCTCCAGCAGGAAGATCAGCGCCCGGGCCAGGGCGTCTTCGCTGACGGTGACGACGTCGTCAACGAGCTCGCGGATGATGCTGAACGGCAGCTGGCCCGGCCGGCCCACGGCGATGCCGTCCGCCATGGTGGAGACCTTCTTGAGCGGGACGAGGGCGTCCGCGGCCAGCGAGGGAGGGTAGGCGGCAGCGTTCTCGGCCTGGACGCCGATGATGCGGATCTCCCGGCCGAGTTCCTTGGCGCGGGCCTTCACGGCGACGGCGACGCCGGCGAGGAGTCCGCCGCCGCCGACGCCCATGAGGATGGTGTCGACGTCGGGGACCTGTTCGAGGATTTCCAGCCCCACCGTCCCCTGGCCGGCGACGACGTCGACGTCGTCGAAGGGGTGGACAAACACGGCGCCGCTTTCATCGGCGTAGCGCTTGGCTTCGGCCAGCGCCTCGTCCACGTTGTGGCCGTGCAGCACCACCTCGGCGCCGTGGCTGCGGGTGGCGGCGAGCTTGGGCAGAGCGACGCCGAGCGGCATGTAGATCCGGGCCTTGATGCCGAGGCTCTTGGCTGCGACAGCCACGCCCTGGGCGTGGTTTCCGGCGGAGGCCGCCACGACGCCGCGCTTCTTTTCGGCGTCGGAGAGCTTGGCCATCCGCACATAGGCCCCGCGGACCTTGAAGGAGCCGGCGCGCTGGAGGTTTTCGCATTTGAGGAACACCTCGCCGCCCACCGTGGCGCCAAGGGCCCGCGATGATTCCACAGGCGTCCGCGTAATAATCCCGTCGAGCAGCTTCTGCGCCTCCAGGACAGCGTCCAGCGTGACGGGCAGGCTCTCAAGGGTATTCACGAACTGTTCTCCTTCTTCGGATCAGGCGTCGGTGCCCCGTCCGGCATCGCTGCCCGGAGCACCGCTGTTGGGTGCGGCGCCCTCACGGCCGGGGGTTCGGCCCGGCAGGTGGACGTCTGTGAAGGTGGTATCTGCGCCGGATTCGGGGGCAGGGCTGCCCTCTGGTCCCGCGGTTGCCAGCACTTCATCATGTTCCCACGTTCTGCCCGCAATGTAGCGAATCGACGAATTTGCTACGGCCAGGATCGGGACGGAGAACAGTGCGCCGGGGATCCCGGCGAGGTAAGAGCCCGCCGCGACGGACAGGATCACGGCCACGGGGTGGAGGGACACGGCCTTGCCCATGACGAGCGGCTGCAGGATGTGGCTTTCGAGCTGCTGGACGCCGAGCACGATCGCCAGCATGATGAGCGCGTTGACGGGCCCGTTGGCTACCAGCGCCAGCAACACGGCGATGGCACCGGTGACCAGCGCGCCGACCACCGGGATGAAGGAACCAAGGAAGACCAGCACGCCCAGCGGCAGCGCGAGCGGCACGCCAATGATGGCGGCGCCGACGCCGATTCCCACGGCGTCAACGAACGCGACGAACATTTGGATGCGCGCGTAACTGACCATGGAAGTCCAGCCGCGGCGGCCCGCACCGTCCGTGGCGCGGCGCGCCTTCCGGGGCATGAGGCTGACGAGGAAGGCCCAGATCCTGTCGCCTTCGAGCAGGAAGAAAATCAGCACGAACAGCGCCAGGACCAGCCCGGCGGCGAAGTGCCCGGCAGTGCTCCCGAACGTCAGGGCCCCGCTGAGGATGCTGCTGCTGTTGTTCTGCAGCGCGGCGGTGGCGTCCTCAATATACTTGTCGATCTGTGCGGCGGTCAGGTGGAGCGGGCCCTCCGACAGCCAGGTCTGGACCTGCTGCACGCCCGTGAGCGCCTCGGACCACAGCTCGCCGAAGCCCTGCATAAGCTGGCGCCCGACCAAGGTCAGGGCACCGACGATTAGGCCGATGAAACCGAGCACCGTGATGGCGACGGCGAGCCCCTTGGGCACGCTGCGTTTGGCCATCCAGCGCACTGCGGGGCTGAGGAGACCTGACAGGAGCGCGGCCACCATGACCGGGATGATGAGGAAGCTGACATGGCTGAGCAGCCAGATCAGGCCCCCGAGCACGAGCAGGATCAGCCCGGCGCGCCACGCCCAGGCGGCCGCGATCCGCACGCCATAGGGAATGTCCTGGTCGATCTCGCGGTCGGTCCGTGACCGGGCCCCGGTACGTACCCCCGTCCTGGCCGCGGAAGGGGAAGGGCTTGTGGCGGGTGCGGCGTCCTCAGCTGGCGTCATAGCCCCATAATTCCGCAGCAGCCGGTTAATAGGAAACCAGCAACGAGGGCAGCGGGGTCAGCCTGCGGTGGCCGTCAGCGAGGCCGAGATGCCCCAGGTCATGGAGAACTGCTCCCCCGGCGCGAGCCAGCGCAGGCCCTCACCACTGTTGAACGCGTTGGCCGGCCCGGTCATCGGTTCGATCGCGACCGCCTTCGACCGGCCCGGAAACTCGGTCGTCACGAAGACATGGACGTAACCGCAGCCCGCGTCCTGCCATAGGCTGACAGTCCGCCCGTCCGGTGACCGCAGCGTGTGCCGGGCAACGCCGCCGTCGAAGTCCAGGTCCGTATAGGCCGAATCGAGGTCCAGGGTCCCCACCGGCCGCCCGCCGCGCAGATCGAAGTCGCCGCTGACCGGCTCGGTGTTGCGCGGGATGAGCCGGTCATCGGCGACCAACCGGGTCCGGGCGTCCACGCTCACGGTGAGGTCCTCGCTGGGCACGTCGCCCAGCCGCAGGTACGGGTGCGCGCCAAGCACGAAGGGCGCGGGGTCCTGGGAGTCGTTGATGAGGGTTTGGCGCACCACCAGCCCCAGGTCCTCCGCCAGTTCGTAGCGGACCCGGTGCCGGAGCAGGAACGGGTAACCGTGCTGCGGGAAGACCGCCGTCTCCAGGGTCACGGAGAACTCGTCCTCGTCCACGAGTTCGTAGGAGGAGTTCCGCAGCAACCCGTGGCTGGCGTTGTTGCGGGAGACCTCGGTAATGTCGAGCTGCAGCTTTTTGCCGTTGAGGTACCAGACACCGTCCTCTACCCGGTTGGCCCACGGCGCCAGGGTGATTCCGGCGGCGCCCGGCGGAATGTCGGCATCGCCGTAACTCTCCGTCAGGGCAGTGCCTCCGCGGCTGTAAAGCCGCAGGCCGGCGGCGAGTTCGGTGACGACGGCCAGGGCATCGCCGCGCCGGAGCTCGTACTGCCGTCCGGTGGCGTATCGCCGCATGGTTTCATCGGGGCGTGAGGCCGAAGGCGTCGCTGAGAGATCCATGGTGACCACCGTACAGACCCGCCCGGCAACCCGTATACCTTGGTTCCATGACTTCCAGCAGCGCAGGCGCCAGGCCATGAATCCTTCCCTGGACAGCAGCGGGCTCGCCACCCGGTTTGAGGCGGTCTTCGGCGCCCGGCCCGAGGGCGTGTGGCGGGCACCGGGACGCGTCAACCTCATTGGCGAGCACACCGATTACAACGAGGGCTTCGTCCTGCCGTTCGCCATCGACCGGGCGGCCCGGGTGGCCGTCAGGGTCCGGCCGGATTCCACCGTGCGGATGCTCTCCACGTTCGGGAACCAGGGGCTGACCACCGCGGACACCGGCTCGCTGGCCCGCGCCACCGCCAGGGGCTGGACGAAGTACCCGCTCGGGGTCATCTGGGCCCTCCAGCAGCAGGGCCTCCCGGTTCCCGGCATCGACCTGCTCCTGGACTCCGATGTCCCCCGCGGCGCCGGCCTGTCGTCCTCCCACGCCATCGAGTGCGCCGTGATTTCGGCCCTGAATGAGCTCCTGGCCGCCGGCCTCTCCGCTCAGGACATGGTCCTGGCCACCCAGCGGGCGGAGAACGACTTCGTCGGCGCGCCCACCGGCATCATGGACCAGTCCGCCTCGCTCCGGGCCACGGCCGGCCACGCGGTCTTCCTCGACTGCCGGGACCAGAGTGTCCGGCTGGTGCCGTTCGACGCCGACGCCGCGGGGCTGGTGCTGCTGGTCATCGACACCCGGGTTTCCCATTCCCACGCCAACGGCGGCTACGCGGCCCGGCGGGAATCGTGCGAACTCGCCGCCGAGGTCCTCGGCGTACCGGCGCTGCGCGACATCGGGTTCGAGGACCTCGAGGAGGCCAGCGGGCTCCTGGACCAGGAGACGTTCCGCCGCCTCCGGCATGTCGTCACCGAGAACCGCCGCGTCCTGCAGACGGTGGAGCTGCTGGACACCCTGGGCCCGGCCGCCATTGGCCCCCTGCTGGACGCGTCCCATGCCTCGATGCGCGATGACTTCGAGATCTCCTGCGCCGAGCTGGACCTTGCCGTGGACACGGCGCGCTCCGCCGGCGCGATCGGGGCCCGCATGACCGGCGGCGGCTTCGGCGGCTCCGCGATCGCCCTGACCCCGGCAGGATCGGCACAGCAAGTGCGCGCCGCCGTCGAGCAGGCCTTCGCCCGGGCCGGGTATGCCGCGCCGGAGATCTTCAGCGTCAGTCCCGCGGGAGGGGCCATGCGCCTGGCCTAGGCGGGGCGTAGTCTGGGCGCATGCCAGAAGCTGTCATCGTTTCCACCGCCCGGAGCCCCATCGGGCGGGCCTTCAAGGGGTCCCTGAAAGACGTGCGGCCGGACGATCTCGCCGCCGCCATGGTCACGGCGGCCCTCGCCGGGCTTCCGGCGTTCGATGCCGCCGCCGGGCCGGGACGCGGCCTGGACGACATCTATCTGGGGTGCGCCGAGCCGAGCGGCGAGGCCGGCTCCAATATGGCCCGCGTGGTCAGCATCCTGGCCGGGCTGGACAACGTTCCGGCCGCCACCATCAACCGTTTTTGTGCCTCCAGCCTGCAGACGCTCCGGATGGCCTTCCACGCCGTCAAAGCCGGCGAAGGCCAGGCGTTCGTTGCCGCCGGCGTGGAGGCGGTGTCCCGCTACCGGGACTGGGCAGGCGCGGGCGAGACCGACGCGAGCACGCACAACCCGCGCTTTGAGGCGGCCCGGAAACGCACCGAGGCCCGCGCGGCCTCGAACACGCCGTGGACCGACCCGCGCCTGGGCGGCCGGATGCCGGACGTGTACATGGCCATGGGCCAGACGGCGGAGAACGTCGCCACAAGCTACGGCATCACCCGCGCGGAGCAGGACGATTGGGCGGTGCTCAGCCAGAACCGGGCCGAGGCGGCCATCGCCTCCGGGTTCTACGCCCGCGAAATCACGCCGTACACCCGCGCCGACGGTACGGTGGTCGACCGCGACGATTCGCCGCGGCCCGGCGTCACAGCGGAGGCCGTCGGTGCCCTGCAGCCCGTCTTCCGCAGCGGCGGCACTGTGACGGCCGGGAACGCGTGCCCGCTCAATGACGGGGCCGCCGCCGTCGTGGTCATGAGTGGCGCGCGGGCCCGCGAGCTGGGACTGGAGCCGCTTGCCCGGATCGTCTCCACCGGCGTCAGCGCCCTGTCCCCGGAGCTGATGGGCATGGGCCCGGTGGAAGCAACCGGGCGGGCGCTGACAATCGCCGGGCTGACCATCCGCGACATCGACCTCGTGGAGCTCAACGAGGCGTTCGCGGTCCAGGTGGTGGCCAGCGCCCGGGAGCTCGCCATCGATCCGGAGAAGCTCAACGTCCACGGAGGCGCCATCGCCCTCGGCCACCCCTTCGGGATGACCGGCGCCCGCATGACCACCACGCTGCTCAACGGGCTCCGCGTCCGCGACGCCTCCCTCGGCCTGGCGACGCTGTGCGTCGGCGGCGGCCAGGGCATGGCGGTTGTGCTGGAGCGGCTCAGCTGACGGGTTGCAGCTGACGCATTGCAGTTGACGTGCGGCAGCAGGCCACCGTTTGCCACAAACACGAGGAACCCCGCCGTTGGGCGGGGCTCCTCGTTAGGAAGGGTGTTCAGGGACGACGCCGGTTACTCGTCGCCGCGGAGGATGGCCAGCAGTCGGATGATCTCGACGTAGAGCCAGACCAGCGTGACCGTGAGGCCGAAGGCAGCGGTCCAGGAGAAGCGCTGCGGGGCCCCGGCGCTGATGGCCGCCTCGATAGACGTGAAGTCCATGATCAGGGAGAAGGCGGCCAGGCCGATCGCCAGGAAGCCGATGAAGACGCCGAGCGGGATACCGAAGATCTCCACGCTGGTGCTCAGGCCGAACGGCGAGTTAACGGCTCCGGTCCACATCATGACGACGTTGACGAGTGCAAACACCGCATAGCCGATCAGGGCGATCATGAAGAACCGCACGAGCTTGGGCGTCGCCCGGACCTTGCCGCTCTTGAACAGCACCAGCGTCACGGCGAAGACGGAAAGCGTCCCGACGACGGCCTGGATGCCGACCCCCGGGTAGAGGTTGTCAAGGATCCGGGTCAGTCCGCCGAGGAAGAACCCTTCGAGCAGGGCGTAGGCAAGGATCAGTCCGGGTGACGGCTGCTTCTTGAAGGTGTTGACCATCGCGAGGGCGAAGCCGCCGAGGGCCCCGAGGATCATCAGCATGGATCCCGTGCCCTGGGGGACGGCGAGCGCCACTGCGGCACCGACCACCAGGATGCCGAGGCACCCGGCAGTCTTGACGATGACGTCGTCGTACGTCATCCGGCCGATGTCAGCCGGACCGGCCGCCGGGCGGTTGTACAGGTCCTGGAGCTGTTCCTGGGTCATGCCCTGCTGCGCCGAATTCCACCCGCCCTGGCCCGGAGCCTGGCTGTAGGCGTTCTGGCCGTAGGGGTTCTGGCCGTACGGGTTCTGGCCGTACGGGTTCTGGCCGTACGGGGCCTGCGGGGCAGGCGGTGCCTGGGTGGCTTCGCGGAAATTCTTTCCGCTGAAGATCGGGTTTCCGCCAGGTGCCATTGCGGGTGTCCTCCAAAATAAGGGGGTGGGTGATGTTCCGGTGCGATGCGGACGCATACGAAAAGGTTTCTATATTGTCACGCTACCAATTCCCACGGCCGACGGGGAGGGATAGTTCCCCCGGGGAGGGGCCGCAACCGAACCGTGACCTTAGCCAGCGGGATCTTCAGGCCCAGGATCCCCGCGTGGGCGCCGGCCGTCCGGGGTGCCAGGGACGGCCGGTGCGCCTCGCGCCGGTGCCGGCTGCCAGCAGGGCGGCTGGTCCGTCACCACGGAAATCGTCGAGCCGCTTGGACGGATCCCCCTTCGGCTCCGGCAGGGGGCCGGGAACCGGCGCCGGCGTTCCCGTGCCGCTGTTGACTATGACGTCGTCGATGTAGATGTCGGCCATTTGCTGATCGTGTTCGGAGCCGAGCTGGACCGTGTCGAGCATCGTCGCGGAAATGCTGACGGTGCCCGCGTAGACGGAACGCCCGTCCCACCAGATTTGGACGTTGGTCCTGGGGCCGTTGGGGACCACGTGCATGACCAGCCGGTGCCAGGAATCGGTGGGGACATCCCGCCGCAACGTGGTGTAGGCGAAACCTGCCGGTGACGAGGTGCGGAGCACCAGCTCATGGGAGAGGTTCTGCCGGAAAACATCCAGGACGCGGACGCGGCCGGAAAAGAATCGGAAGTAGGGAACGTTGTTCCCTGCCATTCCCTCAGCGGCGATATTGAACCATCCGTCCGCATACGCCTCGGTGTTCCCGGGGCTCAGGCCCACGGTCAGCCTGGCGATGGAGCCGGGCCCAGCGGTGGTGTGCAGGCGGGCGGCACAGCCACCGGAGTGCGACGGCCCGGTGGACACAGAGGCGTTCCCCGTCCCGGCCGTGGAGACGCCGAATCCGTCCAAGGTGCCCGCTTCAAAGCTGGAGGCCGCCGCCATGATCCCCGGATAGGGGTCGGTGAGCGCCTTTGTCGAGGGAACGCAGGCCTGCGCCCCGGCGGTCTCGGGGCCGAGGCCCAGCGCCGGGATGCCCAGGATCGCCAGCACAAGCGAACCCGCGAGGCACAGCTTGACCACCCGGTTCATCAGTCGGCCCTCCAAGATCGGCCCCTGCCATCGACGCCGCCCCGCGTCCCGGCCGACAGTTCCGGCCATCGGTGCTGGACTTCGGTTCAGGACTTCGGTTCAGGCGCTCTTCGCACCATAACGCGGGAGGACTTGGAAAAAGCTTGGATTTGCTGGTTCCACACCCCGGAGCGGACGTGCCCGGCAGGCGGCACCGGCACCGGGTTGGGCGGACGAATCGGGGGCCGGGCCCGCCACTGTTTAGGCATACTCGGAATCAACAAAAGTTTTCTTTAGCGGGGCTACAGTGAGGTGCCGCCGCGACTACACGGTTGTTACCCGATCGCGACGTTCTGCCTGCTCGCAGCGGCATTCTTTGCCTCGCCCGGGCTGTAGCATAGGCCACACAGGGTGACGGACATCACAACAAGCGATCGTTTTCCGAGGCGTTCGTCCCCTGACCGTTCGCAACGGTTGCAAAGGCGCAACCCACAGCACCCCCATGTGGAGGTTTTCAATTTGAGAAGCACAACGAGCGGCCTGTCGCAGAGACGGCGCGGCAGACTACTGAAGGCTGTGGGGGCAGTATTTGCCACCATGGCTGCGCTACTGCTCATAGTTGCCCCGGCGTCCAGCGCCGCGACCCCCTCACCGACACCATCTCCGTCGGCGACCCAGTTCACGAACAGCATCAGCGGATTCCTGCGCGGTGACGACCGCTCACCGATCCCCGGGGTAACCATTACCGCCACGGGTGGCGGTTTCACGGGAACCACGAAATCGGGAGCCAACGGCGCCTGGATCATAGGCGTCCCCACCCAGGGTACGTACGAGGTCAAACTCGACGAGTCCACGCTTCCAAAGGGCATCAAGCTGGCCGAGGGCCAGGAAAACCCCCGCAAGGTGACGTTCAGCCAGACCTCAAACCTCTCGGTGATCTTCGCCTTTGGCAAGGGCATCGTCGTGGCGGAGCAGAACTTCGGGCAGAACCTGCTCAACCGGTTGGTGGCCGGCCTGAGCTTCGGCCTGCTGCTCGCCCTCGCGGCCGTCGGCCTCTCACTGATCTTCGGCACCACCGGCCTGACGAACTTCGCCCACGGTGAAATGGTCACGATTGGCGCGGTGCTGGTATTCGCCTTCAACCAGATGAACCTGCCGTTCTGGCTTGCCATCATCCTGGCGATCGTCGGCGGCGGCTTGTTCGGCTACGTCCAGGACGCGGGCCTGTGGAAGCCCTTGCGGCGCCGGGGAACCGGGCTTGTTCCGATGATGATTGTCAGCATCGGCCTCGCCCTCGCTGTGCGGTACATCATCCAGTTCTACTTCGGTGGCGCCACCCAGCAGTTGCCGTTTGCCCAGAGCGCGGAAATCCTGATCGGCCCGGTCTCGATCTCCCCCAACAACCTCTGGTCCCTCATCATCAGCGCCGCCGTGATTGCCGCCCTCGGCGTCGTCCTGCTCAAGACCCGCCTCGGCAAGGCCACCCGCGCGGTGGCCGACAACCCGGCGCTGGCCGCGGCCTCCGGCATCGACGTCGACTCCGTCATCCGGATCGTCTGGGTGGTCGGCGGCATGCTCGCCGCCCTCGGCGGCATCCTCTGGGCCTACTACCGGCCCGGCGTCACCTTCGACATGGGCTCCCAGATCCTGCTGCTCATCTTCGCCGCCGTCACCCTGGGCGGCCTCGGCACGGTCTGGGGCGCCCTGGTCGGTTCCATCATCGTCGGCATCTTCGTTGAGCTGACCACCGTGTTCGGCCTCGCAGCCGACCTCAAATACGTGGGAGCGTTGTTCATCATGATTGTTGTCCTCTTGTTCCGGCCTCAGGGCATTCTGGGCCGCCGCGAGCGCGTGGGTTAGGAGACCGCCATGGATTTCGGATTCATTTTCTCCAGCGCCGCCGGCGAACTCTTCAGCCCGACGACGGCTGCCTACGCCCTGGCCACCCTCGGCCTCGCGGTTCACTTCGGCTACACCGGCCTGCTCAACTTCGGCCAGGCAGGCTTCATGGCGGTGGGGGCCTACGGCTTCGCCATCTCCACCTTGACGTTCCATGTGCCGTTTTTTATCGGGCTGCTCATCGCCGTCATCTGTTCCGCCATCTTCGCTCTATTGCTGGGCATCCCGACGCTGCGGCTGCGGGCGGACTACCTGGCCATCGTGACCATCGCGGCGGCCGAAATCGTGCGCTACATCGTCACGACCAACCAGCTGACCGCTATCACCGGCTCGGCCAACGGCTTGGCCGCCTTCGAGGGCGATTTCTACGCCATGAACCCCTTCCCGCCGGGGACCTACATTGGCATGAACAACCGCGACTTCTTCATCCGGGTGGTCGCCTGGGCAGTCGTGGCCCTCTTCTGCACCCTAGTGTGGCTGCTGATGCGAAGCCCCTGGGGCCGGGTCCTCAAGGGCATCCGCGAGGACGAGAACGCCGTCCGCTCGCTCGGCAAGAACGTGTACGCCTACAAGATGCAGTCCCTGATCATCGGCGGCGCGCTCGGTGCCCTGGCAGGCATGATCTTCACGATTCCCCGCGGCGCGGTGCAGCCGGCCAACTACGGCACGGAACTGACCTTCTTCCTCTACACCTGCCTGCTGCTCGGCGGCCTCGGCACCGTGCTCGGCCCGGTGGTCGGCGCCATGATCTTCTGGGTGGTGCTCTCGCTCACCCAGGGCATCCTCTACGGCCTGATCGAGTCCGGCACCATCACGTGGCTGAACACGGTCCAGGCCGGGCAGCTGCGTTACATCCTGGTCGGCGTGGCGCTCATGCTGCTGATGATCTTCAGGCCCCAGGGCGTTCTCGGCAATAAGAAGGAGCTGGCATTCGCATGAGCAATCCAAGCGAAGAGTCGCGCGAGGAACCCCGCACGTCGGAAGAAATCGACTACATGACGGACACCCGTCCGATCGCCGTCGGCGAGATCGCGCCCGGCTGCAAGAAGCGTGATCCGATCGTGGTGGCGGAAAACGTCACCCGCAGTTTCGGCGGCATCAACGCCGTCGACGTCCAGTACCTCGAGATCCCGCGGCACAAGATCACTGCGCTGATTGGCCCCAACGGCGCCGGCAAGACCACCTTGTTCAACCTGCTGACGGGCTTCGACACCCCGAACTCGGGTACATGGCAGTTCGAGGGCAACAACATCGCCGGCGTCTCCTCGTACAAGGTCGCCCGGATGGGGATGGTGCGCACGTTCCAGCTCACCAAGGTCATGGGCAAGCTCACCGTCCTGGAGAACATGCGCCTCGGCGCCTCCAGCCAGTCCGGCGAACGGCTGTCCAAGGCCTTGTTCAAGGGCATCTGGGGCGGTCAGGAAAAAAGGATCACCCAGGAAGCCAACGTGCTGCTGGAGAAGTTCAAACTGGACGCCAAGAGGGACGACTACGCGGCGTCGCTGTCCGGCGGGCAGCGGAAGCTGCTGGAAATGGCCCGCTCCCTCATGGTGCGGCCCAAGCTGGTCATGCTCGACGAGCCCATGGCCGGCGTCAACCCGGCGCTGACGCAGTCGCTGCTGGACCACATCAAGAACCTCAAGGCCGAGGGCATGACCGTTTTGTTCGTCGAGCACGACATGAACATGGTCCGCCACATCGCCGACTGGGTGGTCGTGATGGCAGAGGGCAAGATCGTGGCCGAGGGGCCCCCGGCCGAAGTCATGAAGAACCCCGCCGTGATCGACGCCTACCTCGGCGCCCACCACGACGTGGATCTCGGCGACGCCGAGGGCATCAAGGAACTGGCCGCCGAACTGGTCGCCGACGAGGAATCGATCGTCGGCACTGAAAACGCCGGCATCATCTCCGCCGACGTCCTCGCCACCGAGGCGGAGGAACCGGAGACGAACGGGACGACCCGCGGCCGCCGCAGCGCCGGAGAGCCGAACCGCGCCGAAGAGCCGAACCGCACAGAGAAGGACACAGAATGAGCGCCACCAGCGCGGCACCGGCCGCCCAGCCCGCCTTCGATGGTGACTCGGTCGTGAAGGTCACCGATCTGGTGGCCGGCTACATCCCCGGCGTCAATATCCTCAACGGCTGCAGCATCGAAGCCCGCAAGGGTGAGCTGATCGGCATCATCGGCCCCAACGGAGCCGGCAAGTCCACGTTGCTGAAGGCCATGTTCGGCCTGGTCAAGGTCCACTCCGGCTCGGTAGTGGTCCGCGGGCAGGACATCACCGGGCTCAAGGCCAACAAGCTGGTCAGCAAGGGCGTCGGCTTCGTTCCGCAGAACAACAACGTGTTTGCCGCCCTGACCATCGAGGAAAACCTGCAGATGGGCATGTTCCAGCGGCCCAAGGACTTCGCTCAACGGTTCGACTTCGTCACCGAACTGTTCCCGGAGCTCGGCAAACGGCGCGCCCAGCGGGCCGGCTCGCTCTCCGGCGGCGAACGCCAGATGGTCGCCATGGGACGGGCCCTCATGATGGACCCGGCTGTGCTGCTGCTCGATGAGCCCTCAGCAGGCCTCTCCCCCGTCAAACAGGATGAGACCTTCCTCCGGGTCCACGAGATCAACCGGGCCGGCGTCTCCGTCATCATGGTGGAGCAAAACGCGCGCCGCTGCCTGCAGATCTGCGACCGCGGCTACGTGCTGGACCAGGGCAAGGACGCGTACACCGGTACCGGCCGGGAACTCATGAACGATCCCAAGGTCATCCAGCTCTACTTGGGGACGCTCGCAGACACTGTCGACTAGCGCCTCAGGCAGTATCCCCGCAGAAGGGCCGTCACCAGCCGGTGGCGGCCCTTTTGCGTGCCCGGCCTATGTGGGGTCCGGGCTCGCCTCCCGGGAAGGCTCCGGGCGCCTCCGCGGCCGCTTGGGCGGCGTCTGCGCTCGTCCGACACGACGACCACGGCGTCCCGCGGCGCAGAGTCTTGGGCGGGCACACAGCGGGCAGAGGCGGGTTCCCGCCGTCGACGCTCCTTGGCTCGCCAAAAGCCTGCTGTGCGTGACGTCTGGAGCCAACCCTGACGCTCTGCCCCGCTCCCCTGCACGCAAGAGACCCCCGTCCGGACTGGACGGGGGTCTCGTGTTTGTCGAGGGGAACCGGCTTACAGCTTGCCGAATTCTTCCTTGACGGGCTTGTACGTGTTGTCATCCTGGTACTCGTAGATGCCGATGTAGGCTTCCGTCGGGTCGCCGGCGTCGGAGAACGTGACGGGGCCGGACTGGCCGTCGTAGTCGATGTCCTTACCGTTGCGGAGCAGGGTGACGCAGGACGGGAAGGTGTTGCACTTCTCGCCGCCTTCAGAGACGTCCTTCAGGTGCGCTGCGATGTCGGTGCCCTTGGTGCTCTTGGCTTCCTCTGCGGCCAGTGCGATCAGGTTCACGGCGTCGTAGGACTCGCCCGCGTAGCTGTAGTCCTTCAGCGCCGGGTCAATCGCCAGGAGCTTCTTCTTGAAGTCCTCCTTGGCGAAGGTGCCCGGGATGGTGCCCTGGGCGCCCTTGAGGGTACCGGCCTGGAAGTCCTTGCTGTAGTCGGACATGTTGCCGTCCACCATGAAGATCTGGTTCGCCTTGACGCCCTTGCCCGTCATCAGCGGGACGATGCTCTTGGCCTGGTCGAAAGTGATCAGGGCAATGGCGTCCGGCTTGGCGGCGAGAACCTTGTCAACCTGGCTGCTGAACTGGGAATCGCCCTCATTGAAGAGCTCCTGGGCAACAACCTTGCCGCCGGCTGCCTCGAAAGCGGACTGGACGTTCTTTGCAAGGCCGGTTCCGTAGGCGTCGTTCAGGACGATCATGCCGACCGTCTGGGCGCCGCAGGTGGCCATGTAGTTGCCGAGGACCTTGCCCTGGAGCACGTCAGAGGGGGCGGTGCGCCAGTAGAGGCCCTTGTCATCCCACGAGGTGAAGTCCGGTGAGGTGTTGGCCGGGGAGAACTGGACGACGCCGGCACCGGTGATCTGGTTGATCACGGTCTTGGAAACACCCGAGGAGGCGGCGCCGACGATTGCGCTGACGCCCTGTCCGAGCAGTGCCGTGGTGGACTGGGTGGCGATGTCGGTCTTGGTGTCGCCGGAGTCGCGGTGGATGACCTCGACAGGCTTGCCCAGGACGCCGTTGGCATCGTTGACCTCCTTGATGCCGAGGTTAACACCGGCAATTTCGGGCGGGCCGAGGAAGGCCAGCGAACCCGTCGTCGGCAGGAGCGAGCCGATCTTCAGGGGCGTGGGGGTGGTGGTGGCCGAAGCGGGCACGGAGCCCGTGCCACCGGCAGCGCTGGTACCGGCGCCGGTGGCGCTGGGTGCCGGGCACGCGATCCCGGCGGCCGCGGCTGAGCTGGATCCCGTCGAACTTGGGGCGGGTGAACCACCACAAGCCGTAGCCAGAAGGGCGACGCCGAGGCTAAGCACTGTGAGCTTAGCGATACGGGGCGCAACCTGGGGGAGTGAAGTCATGTACAAGCTCCTCGATCTAAAGGTGCGAACGGCCTTTGACGCGAAAGATCAGGTGTTCCTGATTCCACTTCAAGCTAGTGCAATTTCGACGTGAAAATAAGTGACTACGGTCACATCCTTATAACACTCGTTGCATAGAGGAAATCTGGAGGTTTTCAGCGGCCGCTGCGATGTCGGTGCCCCTGGTGCTCTTGGCGGCCTCGGCAGCCAGTGCGATCAGGTTCACGGCGTCGTAGGAATCGCCCAGATGCAGGGTATGTGTACGGCAGGCCCTGCCCCGCTCCCCCGCTCAGATCCCGGGCTGGCAGGCCCCCTGGCCGAGAATGGCCAGGCCGTTGAGGTCCCCCGCCTGGTAGGTGGCCACACCGGGGACGCCGGTCGGGTTCATCAGCTGGGTCGGGTCCTGGACGTGGCCCAGGCCCACGACATGGCCGAGTTCGTGTTCAATGACCCCGCGGGCCGGTGCCATCCCTTCCCGGAAGATCAAGGACTGCATGGCGGGTCCGTTCAGTTCCAGCTGGCCGCTGACGTAGGTGACCGAGGATCCTTCACGGCTGACCGCTTCGCTGCCGCCCAGACCCATGACGTTGGTTCCGACGGCGTAGTTGGTGAAGCGGGGCTCCTCGGCGGTGGTCTCCCAGGCGATGAGCACCGGCGCCCACCGGTCCCCGTACCGGGCCGGCTGGTAGGACTTGTGCTGCGCCGACGGTGCCTCGGTGGTGGCCCCGTCGTTGATGAACACCAGCCCGGTCGCGCGCGAGACCGCGGCGATGGCCTCCTTGATCAGCTGCGGTCCGGCGGCGGGCTGGTTCGCGGCGCGGGTGACGTAGTGGATGGGCCGGCACGGGTCATAGGCGGCCGGCCGTTTGTCCTTGCCGGTGACCGTGAAAGCGTGGGAGCCGGACTTGGCCGGCACCGGCGCGGGATGCCCCAGCGGGGCAGAGGACTCTTCGCGGCCCGGCGTGGGGTGATCCGTAGAGGCACGGGGCTTCGGAGGAGCCGCCGCAGGTTTCCTGGGCTTGGTGGGGTCCGGGACGGTGTGGTAAAGCAGGGGGCCGGGCACATCGGCGGCGGGGGTTGTCGCGGGGCCGCCCAGGAACGCCGACGGTTTCAGGTCACCGTGAAAGTACAACAGGAAACCGCACAGGAGCGCGCCTGCGGCCAGGACGGCGACGGCCTTGAACAGTAAACGCAGCATCCTCCCGAGGGCCCGGAAGAGGCGGATCGGCCACGGGGCGCGGGCGTCCCGGACGGCGGCAGAGGTGCGGACCTGGCTGGCGTCCCAGCCGGGAAGCAGCGGGGCGGCGTTGCCGCGCCAGCCCTCGGGCGGGGCCGGGTTGCCGGCCATTTCTTCAAGCTTCCACAGCGGGATCCGCTTCGGCTCCGCAGGCTGCGTCGGCAGTGAAAACTGGTCCCCTTCCGGCTCACTCATCGACGCTCATACCCTCACCATCGTCCGCGCCGGCGGCGGCGTAAGGGAATCCGAGGCGCCAAGTCGGAAGACACACCTTCTATCCCGCAAGTGCCCCAGGTGGGACTCGAACCCACAACACGCGGATTTTAAGTCCGCTGCCTCTGCCAATTGGGCTACTGGGGCGCCCGGTCAATGGTATCCCGTCGCCGGCCGGATCAGCCCGAAAAAGGGCCGGCGTAGCGGAAGGTGCCGCCAACGCCACCGGGCCAGACGGCGAGCGGGAGCAGCTGGAAGTGCGCGCCCCAGCCGGCCTCCGGCGGTGCCACCCCGAGCGACGTGGACGGTACAAAACCGAAGCGGGAGTAGTAGTCGGGGCTGCCCAGCAGCGCAATCCCCCGCTCCCCCGCGGCGTTGGCGCGCGCCACTGTCTCGTTCATGAGCGCGGTGCCGATGCCGTGACGCTGCAGCCGCGGCACCACCCCGATCGGCCCGAGCCCCAGCAGCTCCAGCTCGCCCACCCAGCCGCGGGTGCTGATCACATGCCCCACGATTTCGCCGTTGAGCTCCGCAACGACGCTGAACTCGGGGAGGTATTCCTGGCACTCGAACAGCCGGGCCAGCAGCTTCACCTCTTCGGGTTCGCCGTCGACGTGATGCCCGGTGACGGGCGAGATGGCAAACGCGGCCGCTGTGAGGTCGAGGATTGCCGGACGGTCCGCCGGTTCCTCGCTGCGCAGCACGAGTTCAGGTGCCGGCTTGTGCTCCCCATGGTCTGCGACGAGTTCGTGCAGAATCTCCAGCGCACGGTCGGCGTCGGCCGCGGGGACCAGCAGGTGGTCATGGTGGAAGCCGGCCAGGACGTTGCAGCTGATCTTCGCCTCGGTCAGGGCGGCGGCGACGGCTGCCGTCAGGCCGATCGCCTCGAGCGAAGAGTGCACCTGGAGCGTGATCCACGCTGCGACGAAGTCGTAGGGGAGCCCCAAACTGTCCGCCTCGTCCCGCGGCAGCACGACGGTCAGCCCCTCCGCCTCGCGGACGGCGGCGGCTATTGCCCCGGCCAGGGGTTTGCCGTGCGGCCACAGGGCGTAGACATACTCGCCGTCGCGCAGTTCGGGCCGCATGGTGGCCAGGAGGGTGTGCAGGTCCTTTTCAGCTGTCATGGAGCCAGTCTAGGCGCGGGTTGTGCGCGCCTGGCCGTTCCCGACGCCCCTGCGGCTGCCTGCAACGAAAACGGCGGCTGCTCCCCCGGAGGGGAACAGCCGCCGTCGTAGGGCAACCGCCAGAGTACTGGAAGCCGTTACGGCCAGCAGCTATTTGGCGTCTGCCGGGACCGATTCATTCGATGCTGCCGTGGTGCCTGCCTTGGCGTCAGGCTTGGCTCCGGCCTTGGCGGCGTCCGGGGCAGCGGCCGGCTTCGGGGCCGGCGTCGCTGCGGCCACGAAGGCGCCGCGCGGGTTGTCCAGATCCATCAGCTGCGTGGTGTCGCGGCCCAGGAAGAAGGCCCACAGCCAGCCGGAGATCACGCGGATCTTGCGCTCCACGGTGGGGATGGCCATTCCGTGGTAGCCACGGTGCGCCAGCCAGGCCAGCGGGCCCTTGAGGCCGATGCGGCCAACCAGGTTGATGTTCGCCACACCCTTCCATTCGCCGAAGCCAGCGACGGCGCCCAAGTTCTTGTGCTTGTAGTCCTTGAGCGGCTTGTCCCAGCGGGAGGCCCACAGGTTCTTGGCCAGGCGCTTGGACTGGCGCAGCGCGTGCTGGGCGTTCGGCACGCAGGTGCCGTCCGGCAGGCCGCTGCCTGTGAGGTCGGGGACGGCAGCGACGTCGCCGGCAGCCCAGGCGTTGTCGATGATGCCCTCGTCGCCGGCGATGCGCAGGTCGGCCAGGACGCGGACGCGGCCGCGCGGCTCGAGCGGGAAGTCGGTGGAGCGGACCATCGGGTTGGCCTGCACGCCGGCAGTCCAGACCAGGGTGTCAGTCTCGAATTCCTGGGCCGGGCTCTTGTCCGGGAGGTTGATGAGCTTGAGGGAACCCTCGGCGTTGTCGAGGGAGGTGTTCAGCAGCACCTCGATGCCGCGGCTGCGGAGGTGTTCGACGACCCATTCGGCCTGCGGCGCCGTGACCTCGGGCATGATGCGGCCCATTGCCTCGACCAGGACGAAGCGGACTTCCTCCTGCTTGACGCGCGGGTTGTTCTTGACCGCGGCGCGGGCGAGATCTTCCATTTCGGTGATGCACTCGATGCCGGCGAAGCCGCCGCCGACGACGACGAACGTCAGGGCGCGGGCGCGCTCAACGGGGTCCGTCATGAGCGAGCCGGTCTCGATGCGCTCGAGAACCTTGTTGCGCAGGGCGACGGCCTCCTCGATGGTCTTTAGGCCGATGCCCTTTTCCGCGAGGCCCTTGATCGGGAACGTGCGGGTGATGGCGCCAGCGGCCAGGACGACGTCGAAGTAGGGAATCTCGAAGGTGTCGCCACCGTCGGAGGGTGCGACCACTGCCGTGCGGTTGGCGTGGTCGATTGAGGTGACGCGGCCCTGGATGAGCTCCGTCTGCTTCAGGTGCTGGCGGTGCGAGACGACTGCGTGGCGCGCCTCGATGTTGCCGCCGGCAACTTCCGGCAGGAAGGGCTGGTAGGTCATGTAGGGCAGCGGATCCACGAGGGTGACGATGCCACCTGCATTCGCGATCTTTTTCTGAAGTTTGAGGGCTACATACAGGCCGACGTACCCGCCGCCGACGACGAGTACCCGGGGACGGTCCTGGAGCTGAAGGGAGGATGCCATGCGTCAAGAATACCGTAGTTTGTGAAAAGCTTCACTAACTATGACGGGTTGCTGGAGTCCACCGGATTTACGGCCCCGGGTTCGGCGCTGTCCTCGGCGCTGTCCGGTCCGCCGTCCTTTGGCGGCGTTCGCATGGCGGCCCGCAACTGGACGGCAGCGGCCACAACGATTCCCACGAGCAGGCAACCGAAGCCCAGGACCACTGCGGCCGGCAGGGCGCTGTCCAGCTGGGACGGCTTCTCCGCGACCGGCACGGTCGCTTCGGGCAGGGTGGGCACAGCGCTGGAGGGCGCGGGCGCCGCAGCAGGTGCAGTCGCGGCGGGGTTTCCGCGCCGGTGGACCCGGATCCAGTCCGAAATCGACCCGAGCGGGTTGACCTTGGTTTCCGGGACATCGGCCTTGAGGGCGGCCTCGGCGTTCAGCACGCCGAAGCCGTAGAGCGGGTCCTTCCCTCGCGCCCCGGCGTCCTTGGCCGTGCTGACGATCCGGTTGATGACCTGGCTCGCGGACATCTCGGGCCATTTGGAGCGGATCAAGGCAGCGACGCCGGACACGATTGGCGTGGCCCCGGAGGTGCCCGCCCACTCGGCATAGCCGCCGGCGGGCATGCCGCCGACCAGGTCCTCGGCGGGAGCGGCGACGCCGATGCTGATGCCCTGTGAGGAGGAGTCGATGCTGGCCGCGCCCGTGCGGTCCAAGCCTGCGACCGTCAGGACACCGGGAATCGTGGCCGGCGCGCCCACCTGGACGTTTCCGCCCACGCGGTTGCCCGCGGCGGCGACGATCACGACGTCCTTCTGTTCGGCGTAGAGGAATGCCGCGTCCCAGCTCTGCGGCCATTCCGGCGACGTGCTGCCGAGGGAGATGTTGATGACGCGGGCGCCGTTGTCGACGGCCCAGCGCACTGCCTCCGGGATCTGGGCCTGGTCACTCTTGCCGCCCGGGTTGGCGGAGCCCAGCCAGGTGGAGACGGACAGCAGCTGGGCTTCCGGGGCGACGCCGACGATCCCGTCAGGGCCAACTGCGGCACCAGGTGTGGCGCTGGCGCTCGGTTTGGCGCTGGCGCTCGCTTCGGGCGCCTGATGCCCGCGCCCGGCGAGCATGGTGGCCACCAGGGTGCCGTGTTCGGGTTTGGCACCGATGCTCGCCTGGCCGTTGCCGCTGCCGGCACCGGAGATGTCGGCGCCGCCGGCGAGCACGCCAGCCAGGTCCGGATGTTTGCCGTCCACTCCGCTGTCAATGACGGCGACTTTGACGCCGGCTCCCTTGGAAACGTCCCAGGCTTTGGTGATGCCGGATTCGGCGAGCCAGTATTCCTTGTCCCGCCAGGAGTCGGCGTAGGCGGGCGCTGCCAGGGTCAGCGCCGCCGTAGACGCTCCGCCGGCAAGGGCCAAGGCCATCAACGCGGAGGCGGTCCGGCGGCGCCGGGCTGTTGCTCTGGTCATTCAGGTCCTATCGGCGGATGCACCAGCGGCACGGCGCGCCCGGGGGCACAACTGCTGGGGCGGGGTCATCGGATGCTGAGGGCAATTCCGTCAAGAATATCGTGTTCACTGGCCACTGCCGTGGTGATGCGCCCGCCCGTGACATCGGCCAGGCGTTGCAGGACCCGCCGCCAAACGAGACCGCCGGCGCCGATCACGTCCACCCGGCCGGGGTGCATGTACGGCAGCGCGGCCCGCTCCTCCCGGGTCATTTCGAGCAGCTCGGTGCATGCCTTCCGGACCGCGTCCAGGTCCAGTTCGGTGCCGTGGATCGCGGCCGGCGAATACTCCGGCAGGCGCAGCGCATGCGCCGTGATGGTGGTGACGGAACCCGCCACGCCGACGACGGCGGTGGCGCGTTCCAGCGGAACGGTTTGTGCCGCCTCGCCGATGGCGGCGTCGACGTCGGCCTCTGCCGCTGCGATCTGCTCCGGGGTGGGCGGATCGCTGCGCAGGTGCCGTTCGGTCATCCGGACGCAGCCGACGTCGACCGAGCGGGCGGCGATGACGCCGTCGGCGTTGCCCAGCACGAACTCCGTGCTTCCGCCGCCGAGGTCTATCACCAGCACGGGGTCCTCCCCGCGGGAGGGCAGGACACTGCTGGCGCCGGCGAAGGACAGTGCGGCTTCCTCGTCGCCGGTGATCACCTCGGGCTCGACGCCAAGGATGGCGCGGATGCCGTCGACAAAGACCTGCCGGTTGCGGGCGTCGCGGGTGGCGGAGGTCGCTACGAAGCGCACTTTGGCGACGCCGTGCCCACGGATGAGGGCAGCGTAGTCCCGGGTCGCGGCGAAGGTGCGCTCGAGCGCTTCCGGGGCCAGTTCACCCGTGGAGTCCACGCCCTGGCCCAGCCGGACCACGCGCATTTCGCGCACGATGTCGATCAGCCGCGGTGTGGGCTGCCCTGTTGCGCCGCCTGCGTCTGTGTTCACATCTGCGTTCACATCTGCGATGAGCAGGCGGATCGAGTTGGTGCCGCAGTCTATGGCCGCGACCCGGGTCACTTGGACTCCCCTGTGCCGGCGGTGCCGCGGGACTTTCTGACCGGCGCGGGCCGGCCCACGATCTCCGGCAGGCCTTGGGGTCCATGACGGCTGAGGTCGCGGGACGGCGCCTCGCCGCCGGTGTCCCAGGCGCCGTCGCAGTAGCAGCGGTCCACGGTCCACCATTCGGCGATGGCCGCGATCGACTCGTCACCGAGCGGGTTCACGGCCGGGCCGGCGGCCAGCGAGTGCCCCACGAGGACGTGCAGGCATTTGACGCGCGTCGGCATTCCGCCGGCCGAGACGCCGTCGATTTCCGGAACCGAACCGATGCCGCAGCGCGCGCCGATCTCGGCACGGGAGGCCAGATATGCCTCGTGGGCGGCGCGGTACCGGCCCGCGAGGCCGGCGTCGGCGGCGAGCCGGTCGTTCATTTCGTTCATCAGCCCGGCGGCCTCCAGCCGCGATACCGCCGAGGTGATCACCGGGTGCGTGAGGTAGAACGTGGTGGGAAACGGCGTACCGTTGCTGAGCCGCGGCGAGGTGGCGGCCACGAGCGGGTTTCCGCAGACACAGCGGGCCGGGATTTCGACGACGTCCCGCACGGGTCGGCCCAGCTGACGGCTCAGGACCTCGAGGTCGTCCGAGGACGGCAGGCGGGAGGCCTCCGGGGCGCTTGCCCTGTGCCGTGCCGACGACGTCGGGGCCGCGTCGTTCTCGTCCGCTCGGTTCTGGTCCACTCGGTTCTGGTCCACGGGAGTGGCACCTTCCTGCCCTGTTCCGGATTGTCCGCGGGACAATCCCGGCGGCGGGCGCCGCTTCTAGTCTGTTGCCGATCGCCTGATGGACTCCCAGAGGGAGTCCACCCACGGCAGGTTGGCCGGGTCTTGTGCTGATGCTGCACCCGCCGTGCCACTGGACCGCGCGGCAGGAAGATCGCTGCCGAATACCCAGTAGCCCGTCTCTCCGGGCATAACCATGTTAATGCGGTCGCGGGCCTGCTGCTTCACGAAGTTGGGATCCTGCCACCGCGACACCTGGCGTTTGAGGTCTTCCTGCTTGGTCTGCTGGGCCGCGATGTCGGCCTGCAGCGCCGCGATTTCGGCGCGTTTGTCGAGGAAGATCTTCACCGTGGGGGCCAGCAGGATGGTGATGGCAATCATGACGACGCCGAGGGCAAGCAGCCGGCCCGAGAACGCCTTGGCGGGCACTGGGTCGAGGGATTCGTCTGCACCCGCCGCCGCGGTCCGGCTCACGGCCTTGCCGCCAGCCTTCCCGACTGCCGGCCGGGTTGCGGGTTTTGCGGCGGATGCCGCTGCGGAACCGTGGGCGGCCGGCTTGGCCGCTGCGGGTGCTGCCGCACGTGGAGAGGCAGGCGCAGCGCTGGAGGGCGCTGCCGGCGTCGGCGCGCCGCTGCGGGAGCCGCCAAAGTCCGCCTGGATGACTTCGCCGCCGTCGTCTGCTGCCGCCAAGCCCGGGGCCACGGGCTTGGCGGCCGCAGGGGTAGCCCTGGGAACATTGGGGCGTCGGGTAGCCATGTCACTCCTTCAAAAGCGGGCCAAAACAGAACCGGTGGCCATGGTCTTTCAACCATAGCCACCGGTTACCGGTTTTCGCGGCTAACTAGCCCTTGAAACGCGGGAAGGCGCTGCGTCCGGCGTACCGTGCGGCGTCGTCGAGTTCCTCTTCGATGCGCAGCAGTTGGTTGTACTTGGCAACGCGCTCGGAGCGTGCCGGGGCACCGGTCTTGATCTGTCCCGCGTTGGTGGCAACGGAGATGTCGGCAATGGTGGTGTCCTCGGTTTCGCCGGAGCGGTGCGAGGTGATGGTGGTGTAGCCGGCACGCTGGGCCAGTGATACGGCGTCCAGGGTCTCGGTCAGGGAGCCGATCTGGTTGACCTTGACCAGCAGCGAGTTCGCGGTCTTGGTGTCGATGCCGCGCTGCAGGATGGCCGGGTTGGTGACGAAGAGGTCATCGCCCACGAGCTGGACCTTGTCGCCGATGGTGTCGGTGAGGGTCTTCCAGCCTTCCCAGTCGTTCTCGTCCAGCGGGTCCTCGATGGAAACCAGCGGGTAGTCGGCCACGAGCTCGGCGTAGTAGGCGCTCATCTCGGTGGCGGAAAGTGCCTTGCCCTCGAACTGGTAGGCGCCGTCCTTGAAGAACTCGGAGGAGGCGACGTCCAGGGCCAGGGCGATGTCCTTGCCCGGGGTGTAGCCGGCGTTCTTGATGGCTTCCTGGATCAGGTCCAGGGCGGCCCGGTTGGACGGCAGGTTCGGCGCGAAGCCGCCCTCGTCGCCCAGGCCGGTGGACAGGCCCTTGGCCTGCAGGACGGACTTGAGGTTGTGGTAGACCTCGACACCCCAGCGCAGGCCCTCCGAGAAGGTCTCGGCGCCGATCGGGACAATCATGAATTCCTGGATGTCCACATCGGAGTCGGCGTGCGAGCCGCCGTTGAGGATGTTCATCAGCGGCACGGGCAGGACGTGCGCGTTGGGGCCGCCGAGGTACTTGTACAGCGGCAGGTCTGCGGAGGCGGCGGCAGCGTTGGCTACAGCCAGGGAGACACCCAGGATGGCGTTGGCGCCGAGCTTGCCCTTGTTGGGGGTGCCGTCCAGGTCGATCATGGCCTGGTCGATGCTGCGCTGGTCGGTCGCGTCGAACCCGGTCAGGGCCGGGGCGATCTGGTCGATGACCGCGTCGACCGCCTTCTGGACGCCCTTGCCGAGGTAGCGGCCCTTGTCGCCGTCGCGGAGTTCAACGGCCTCGTGCTCGCCGGTGGAAGCGCCGGAGGGAACTGCTGCGCGGCCGATCTGGCCGTCCGAGAGCAGGACTTCAACTTCTACGGTCGGGTTGCCACGGGAATCGAGGATCTCGCGGGCGTGGATGGCATCGATAAGCGCCATGGATTTGCTCCTTTGGGTGAAGCGATCTGCAGGGAATCTGACTGCTTGGACTCTGGCTGTACAACAAGTGCGAAAAGCCGACGTCGTCGTCGCTACTAGCGTAGTCGAGAGTGGCGGAGGTTACGGAAACCTATCCAAACCCCGGACGTCATGATGCTGACGCTATGGTGCCTGCGCTATTGCGCCGATGGCAGGCGACCGTTGCCGTCCTGGAAGCGGCGGAGGGCTCCGCGGAGGGCGCGCTCGGCGTCGAGCCCGCCGGCCCGGGCACCCGTCACGATCCCGAACAGCAGGTCGCCGAGTTCCTCCTCGGTGGCCGGGATCCCGACGGCGGTGTCGCTCGCAGCCGTCGCCAGGTGCGCGCGTTCGGCCCGGTCCAAGAGCTTTTGGGCCCGGGCAAGGGCCGGCAGCGCGGCGGGAACGCCGTCGAAGACGTGGCCGCGTCCGGGTTTCTCGGCCTTCTTGACGGCATCCCATTTCAGGACGATCTCCTCCACCGTTGCCGGGAAGGAATCCTGCAGCGAGCCGTCGGGCCGGAACACGTGCGGGTTGCGCCGGATCATCTTGGCCCTCAGTCCGCGGGCGACGTCGTCGAGGTCAAAGGCGCCGCGTTCCTCGGCGAGCCGGGCGTGCAGGACCACCTGGAGGAGGACGTCGCCCAGCTCGGACTTCAGTTCGGCGTCGCCGCCGGCCGTCTCGATGGTCTCCGCGACCTCGTAGGCCTCCTCAAGGAGGTACTCCACGAGGGATTCGTGGGTGAGGGCACCCATCCAGGGGCAGTGCTCGCGCAGGGCCGCGATCGTCCCCAGCAGCGCCCCGACCTCGCAAGCTCGGCCGGGGACCAC
Source organism: Arthrobacter sp. ok362 (assembly GCF_900102785.1). Lineage (GTDB taxonomy): Bacteria > Actinomycetota > Actinomycetes > Actinomycetales > Micrococcaceae > Arthrobacter. The sequence goes on along the minus strand of NZ_FNGC01000001.1, from coordinate 92,228 downwards.
GGCTGCTGTGGGCCCACAAGCCAGCCCCTGGACGGGTGGAGTGTCCTCGTTAGCCAAGGTCGGCGTAGGCCTCGTTGATGTATTCCACCAGGGCTTCCTTCTCCTCAAGCGGGAGGAAGGCCGCCTCGGCTGCGTTGAGCGTCAGCTCCAGCAGGTCATCTAGGTCGTAGTCGAACGTCTCAACCAGGAGTTCGAACTCGTCGGTCAGCGTGACGCCGCTCATGAGCCGGTTGTCGGTGTTGATGGTGACGTTGAAGCCGAGCTGGTAGAGCATGTCCAGCGGGTGGCTTTCGATGCCCTCACCGAAGCCGGCGATGGCGCCGGTCTGGAGGTTTGAGGAGGGGCAGATCTCCAGGGCGATGCCGCGGTCGCGGACCCAGCTGGCGAGCTCGCCCAGGGTCACCATGCCGATGGTGTCGTTGACTTCGTCGCCCTGGGCGTCTTCGTCCTCTTCAAATTCGATCGTGACGTCCTCGGCGATCCGCACGCCGTGGCCCAGGCGCAGGGCCCGGCCGTCGACAAGCGCCGACTGGATGCTTTCCAGGCCGGCGGCTTCGCCGGCGTGGACGGTGGCCGGGAAGTTGTGCTGGGCCAGGTAGGTAAAGGCGTCCGTGAAACGGGACGGCAGGAAGCCGTCCTCGGCGCCGGCGATGTCGAAGCCGACGGCGCCGTTGTTGCGGTGGCGGACAGCCAGTTCGGCGATCTCCTGGCCGCGGTCGGCGTGGCGCATGGCGGTGATGAGCTGGCCCACCTGGATGTCGCGGCCGGTCTCGGCCACGGCGTCCACACCGGCTTCGAGGCCTGCCTGCACGGCCTCGACCACGTCGTCCAGGCTCAGGCCCTTCTGCAGGTGCTGTTCGGGTGCCCAGCGCACTTCGCCGTACACCACGCCGTCATCGGCCAGATCTTCGACGAATTCCTTCGCGACGCGGAACAGGCCTTCCTTGGTCTGCATCACGGCGATGGTGTGGTCGAAGGTCTCGAGGTAACGGACCAGGGAGCCCGAATCGGCGGATTCACGGAACCACTCCCCCAGCGCGACGGCGTCCGTGGAGGGCAGTGTGTGGCCGACAGCCTCGGCGAGTTCGATGATGGTGGCCGGGCGGAGTCCGCCGTCCAGGTGGTCGTGCAGGGAAACCTTGGGAAGGACCTTCAGGTCGAAGTCGAGGTCAGGGGCAGCGTCAGGAATAGTCTCAGTCACGTTCCAACCTTAGGGTCGCTGGGCGCCGGAAGCTACTTTCTGGATACTCCGGCCTCCGTGGGCGGACCGGCCAGCATCGTGCCGTGCATCCCGGCAGCACTTTCCCCGGATGCGGGTTCCGGGACGTATTCGGCGTCGGCCGGGACCGGCCGCGCGTCGTTGCGGCCAAGGCGCTTGTGCCACCAGCGCAGGAGGTGGTCGATGAGGACACCGAGCACGATCGCGAACACCACCGCGATCCCCGCGCTGAGCAGGGGGTTATGGTGCAGCCACGGGAAGGAACTGGCCAGGACTCCGATGCCGATCGAGTAGCCCACCCAGGTGAAGCATGCGAAGGCGTCCAGGAAGAAGAATCTCCGGTGCGGGAACGCCGTCGTGCCCGCCACGTAGTTGACGGCGACACGGCCCCACGGGATGTACCGGGCGGTGAAGATCAAGACGGCGCCGCGCTTCTCGAGTTCATAGTTTGCCCACCCGAAGACCTTTTGGACCTTCGGTCTGCGCATCCAACGGAACCGCTCGAGGCCAATCTTGCGGCCGAGCATGTACGCCATGTTGTCGCCGGCCATGGCTCCAACGAGCGCCGTGAGGCCAAGGATCCACAGGTTGGGCTGGCCGCTGTGCAGGGAGTACGCCGCAAGGGCAACGATGAGGGTCTCGCTGGGGACCACCATTGCGAAACCGTCCACGAAGAAGAAGACCAGCAAAAGGGGGTAGATCCACCACTGGCCAGCGGCATGGAGCACAGCCTCGTTAATGAACTCCATGCGGACGGTGCTCCTTGATGACTGGGGACGGACAACTAAGCCGTAACGTACATGCGATGACAGTGGGCGGAACGTTGGACGGAGTGCGGCCAGCATACGTGACCCAAATCGCTCCTAAGTGTCCCACGGGCTGGGCCAATCCGCCTAGGACTCGGCAGGCGGAACGGAATGCGTCGGTTCCTCCGGAGTGCGGCCGCGCACCTTGCTGATCACGCGGTCCAGGATGACGCCCAGAACAATGGCGCAGGCGATCGCTATGGCCGCGCCCAGCACGTGGTTCTTCTCAAACCACGGCCCAACGAACAGGCCGATCCCCACGGAGTAGCCGGCCCACAGCAGCGCCGAAAGTACCGTCAGGCCCATGAATCTGGGCCGTGGGTAGTGCGTGGCGCCGGCGGTCAGGTTGACGGCCACCCGTCCGATCGGGACGAAGCGTGCCACGAGGATCAGTGAGGCAGGCCGTTTCCGCAGTTCCCGTCCGGCCCAACGGAAGGCCGCCTGCATGCGGGGACCGCGCATCCACCCCCAGCGCCGGGTTCCGGTCCTGCGGCCGATCAGGTAGGCGAAGTTGTCGCCCACCCAAGCCCCGGCGGCCGCGGTGGCGATCAGGAGGACCGGATTGGGAACACCCGCGGTGGCGGCGACTGCGGCCAGGCCCACCACCACAGACTCGCTCGGGATCGGTGGAAAGAAACCGTCGATCACGCAGCAGGCGAAAACCAGGACGAGGACCCAGGGTTGCCCTGCGGCGGCGAGGATGAAGTCGTTGATTGCCTGCACAGCTTCCTAACGCGCGGCGGGGCCAGATAAATCCAAGCGCAGGCTCGGCCGGGGCCGGGCCTGCGCTTGGAAGGGTACTGCTGTGGAGTCAGTGTACCGCCGGCCGCCGCCTCCGCTTGCCCTATCACTTATGATGGCTAAACCAGGGGGTTTGGGGACCATAGGTGATAGGGCAACGGGCCTAGGCGATGCGGTCGATGATGAGCTTCTGGGCGGGCCGTGAGCCCTCGGGTGCGATCATGGCGGCGTGTTCGAGCGCTTCCTTGGCGCGCTCGAACTTCTCCGGGGTGTCCGTCAGGAGGGTCATGAGCGGTTCGCCCGCCCTGACCGTGGCGCCGGGCTTGGCGTGCATCCGCACCCCGGCCCCGGCCTGGACCTGGTCCTCCTTGCGGGCGCGTCCGGCGCCGAGCCGCCAGGCCGCGACGCCGACGGCCATCGCGTCGAGCTCCACCAGGACGCCGTCGGCCGGGGCGTAGATGACCTCGGATTCCTTGGCGACCGGGAGCTTGGCGCGCGGGTCCCCGCCCTGGGCCCGGATCATCCGGTTCCAGACGTCCATGGCCCGGCCGTCCCGCAGTGCGGCCCGGGGATCGGCGTCGCGCACGCCCGCGCACGCCAGCATTTCCTCCGCGAGCCGGACGGTGAGTTCGACGACGTCGTCCGGGCCTCCGCCGGCAAGGACCTCCACGGATTCCTCGACCTCGATCGCGTTGCCCGCGGTGAGGCCCAGGGGCGTGTTCATGTTGGTGAGCAGGGCCACCGTGTTAACGCCGGCGTCCTTGCCCAGGGCCACCATGGTCTCGGCCAGTTCGCGGGCGCGGGCCTCGTCCTTCATGAACGCGCCGCTGCCCACCTTGACGTCGAGCACCAGCGAGCCGGTGCCTTCGGCGATCTTCTTGCTCATGATCGAGGAGGCGATCAGCGGGATGGCCTCCACGGTTCCGGTGACGTCGCGGAGCGCGTAGAGCTTCTTGTCCGCCGGGGCCAGTCCCGCGCCGGCCGCGCAAATGACCGCGCCGACGTCCTGGAGCTGGGCCATCATTTCCTCATTGCTCAGGGCCGCACGCCAGCCCGGGATGGCCTCGAGCTTGTCCAGGGTGCCGCCGGTGTGGCCGAGGCCGCGGCCCGAGAGCTGCGGCACGGCCACGCCGAAGACCGCCACCAGGGGCGCCAGCGGCAGGGTGATCTTGTCCCCGACGCCGCCCGTGGAGTGCTTGTCCGACGTCGCCTTTACGCCGCCGTCGGGCCGCCGCAGGCTGGAGAAGTCCATCCGCTCGCCGGAGGCGATCATGGCCGCCGTCCAGCGGGAGATCTCTGCCCGGTCCATGCCGTTGAGCAGGATGGCCATGTTCAGTGCGGCCATCTGTTCGTCGGCGATGGCGCCGCGGGTGTACGCGTCGATCGTCCAGTCGATCTGGGCCGGGCTGAGTACGCCCTTGTCCCGCTTGATGCGGATGATGTCGACGGCGTCGAACGCTTCGGTGTTGGAAGTGGTCTGTGTCGCTGGTGTCACCGGGGTTCCTCCAGGTGTTGGGGGCCAAAGGCATCGGGAAGGACCTGGTCCATGGTCTTGATTCCCTGCGTGGTCATGAGCTCCATATCCGGAGCCCGGAATTCGTAGAGCAGCTGGCGGCAGCGCCCACACGGCATGAGGACGTTCCCGCCGGCGTCGACGCAGTAGAAGGCGCGGAGCTGTCCCCCGCCGGTCATCTGCAGGTTGCCCACCAGGGCGCACTCGGCGCACAGGGTCAGCCCGTAGCTGGCGTTTTCGACGTTGCAGCCGCTGACGATCCGCCCGTCTCCGGTGAGGGCAGCTGCCCCCACCGGAAACTTCGAATACGGCGCGTAGGCGTTCTTCATGGCGGACACTGCCGCGGCTTCGAGCGCTGCCCAGTCGATGTCGATGCTGTCCATTCTCAGCCCTTGACGTACGGTATGCCGTCGGCGGCCGGGGGCCGGGAGCGGCCGACGAGCCCGGCCACCGCAAACACGGTCACGACGTACGGCAGCATGGCCATGAACTGGCTCGGCACGGGGGTGCCGATGATCGTCACGATGCTTTGCAGGTTGTCGGCAAAGCCGAACAACAGCGCGGCGAAGAACGCCCCGATCGGATTCCAGCGGCCCAGGATCATGGCGGCGAGGGCGATGAAGCCGCGGCCTCCGGAGATTTCCTTGGTGAAGCTGTCGATCGCCACGAGGGTGAAGAACGACCCGCCGATCCCGGCCACGGCGCCACCGAGGGTGACGTTCCAAAAGCGGGTCGCGTTGACCTTGATGCCCAGGGTGTCAGCGGCCTGCGGGTGCTCGCCCACGGCGCGGACGCGCAGGCCCCACTTCGTCTTGAACAGCGCGATCCAGATCACAATGACGGCCACATACATCAGGTAGCCCACCACGGACTGCTTGAACAGGATGGGTCCGATCACCGGGATGCCGGACAGGACCGGGATGTCGATGATGGGCAGCCGGTCGGGCGAGTTGTACTTGTCCGCGTCCGCCTGCATGACGGTGGTGAACAGGAAGCCGGTGAGGCCGGAGACCAGGACGTTAAGCACGACGCCGACGATGATCTGGTTGACCACGTACTTGATGGCGAACAGCGCCAGCACCATCGAGACCAGGGCGCCCGCCACTGCTGCCGCGATGAGGCCCGCGTAGGGGCTGTGGGTCAGGCTCGCGACGAGCGCGGCCGTGAAGGCACCGCCCAGGAGCTGGCCTTCAATGGCGATATTCACGACGCCGGCGCGTTCGCACAGCACACCTGACAGGGAGCCGAAGACGATCGGCACGGCGAGCGTGACGGACCCGGCGATGAGGCCGGCCAGCGAAATGCTGGGGGTCCGGGCACCGCCCACCACCCAAATCAGGAAGGCGACCACGAACACGACCGTGAACACGGCCGGCAGCCAGCCCGGGGGCCGGACGTTCTTCTTCGCCTTCAGGACCAAGGCGTAGCCAGCGAGGCCCAGCAGGATCAAGGAGAGCACAATCCCTGACAGGAACGCGGGTACTTCGATCGCCGGCAGCTGGAAGAAGTCACCGCCGGAGGAAACCCCGAACTTAGCGGTTCCTTGCGGGCCCAGCAGGCCAAAGAAGATGAAGGCGACGACGGCCAGCACCGACAGCGTCACCGGCAGCTTCCAGGTTACGGGCTTGGCGGACTCCGCCGGCCTGCGGCCCTTGCCCGACTCCGGTGTTGCCTGTCCTGATTTTCCCTGTCCCGGGACGGGCGAGGTTGCTGTTGTGCTCATGCGGCACCTCCGGTGGTTGCGGCCTGCTTGGTTTTGCCGGCGGTCGAGGCCTTCTTCTTGCTTGGGTTAAGTCCAAAGATCGCCCGGACCAGGGGCGGCGCCGCGATGAACAGCACAATGAGCGACTGGACCACGAGCACGATGTCGATCGGAGTTCCGGTCTGGATCTGCATCTGGACGGCGCCTGCACGGAAGGCTCCGAACAGCAGGCCGGCGGCAAAGGTGCCCCACGGCGAGGAGCGCCCCAACAGTGCCACGGTGATGGCGTCAAAGCCGTAGGTTGCCGCGACGCCATCGGTCAGGACCTTTTCGGTGCCTGCCACCTGCGCGACGCCGGCCAGGCCGGCCAGACCACCGGCAATGGTCATCACCAGGATGGTGGCCCGGGAGACGTTGATGCCGGCGGTCAGGGCCGCCTTGGGGTTGGCCCCGACGGCACGGAACTCGAACCCGAGCGTGGAGCGGTTCAGCAGCCACGAGACGAACACGGTAGCCGCGATGGCCAGCAGGAAGCCCACGTGCAGCCGGTACTGGCTGCCGAAGAGCAGCGGGTACACGGCGTTGGGGTCCAGGATCGGGGAAATCGGTGTGGTCTCCCCCGGACGCTGGAACAACTGCGTGTCCAGGAGGTAGCGCAGGAAGTAGAGGGCGATGTAGTTGAACATGATGGTCACGATGACCTCGTGGGCGCCCGTCCGGGCTTTGAGCACGCCGACGATACCGCCCCAGATGGCGCCGCCGGCGACGCCTGCCACCAGGACCAGCAGCAGGTGCAGGCCGATCGGCAGGTGCAGCGCGAAGCCGACCCAGGCGGCGAGGATGCCGGCCATGATGATCTGGCCCTGCGCACCGATGTTGAACAGGCCCGCGCGGAAGGCCAGCGCAACGCCGAGACCCGCCGTAATCAGCGGTGTCGCGATGGTCAGCGTCTCCATGAGGGGCGCGAACTGTCCGGCCACTCCGGTGCCGTGTGGGTTGAAGACCGCGCCCTGGAAGAGTGCGACATAGGAGCTGGTGGCGGCGGACCAGACGGCGGTGAGGAAATCACTGGGCCGGGCAAAAAGATAACCGGCCGTGGTCCCGACCACCTTGTCCGTCGCGGCGATGAGCAGGCCGCCGAGGATCAGTGCGAGCAAGACCGCCAGTATGGTCACCATGCCGTTGCCGGTGAAGATCTTGCGCAGCAGCGTCTCCTCTTCCGGGGCGCCGGGAAGGGATCCGCTCTGGGTCGAGACTGGAACGGCCGAGGGCTGGTGGGTACCGCCCGCGGTGTCCAGCGAGGTGACAAAGGCGGTGTCGCCCTCGTCGGGCGTCTCAATATCCGATTCCTCGGATTGAGTTCCCGGAATGCGGTCCGGGTCCGGTGCGGCCGCGGTTCGCGGCTCGGTGTTTTCACTCATGGTCGTCTCCTACGGCGCCGGAGCTGGGCTCCTGCGCGGCCGGGGCGGCGGGCGCCTGATTCGTTGCGGGGGTGCCGGCCGGGATGCCGGCGGGGTCTTCGGAGAGGGATTGCGGGTGCTTGCCCGCGGCGTCGGCCTGGGCTTCGTCCGGGGAAACCCCGGCCATCATCAGGCCCAGGACGTCGCGCCCGGTTCCGGCCGGGACGATCCCGACGAGCCTGCCCTTGTAGAGGACCGCAATCCGGTCGGCGAGTTCAATGACCTCGTCCAGTTCCGTGGAGACGATCATGACGGGCGTGCCGTGGTCCCGCTCCGCGACAATCCGCTTGTGCAGGAACTCGATGGAACCCACGTCCACGCCGCGGGTGGGCTGGGAGGCGATGAAGAGCCGCAGCGGGCGGGACAGTTCCCGCGCCATGACGACCTTCTGCTGGTTACCGCCGGACAGGGTGCCGGCGGCGAGCGAGCCGGACGGGGTGCGGACGTCGAATTCGTCGATCCGGGTCTTGGCGTTCTCCAGGACCTTGGCCGGGCTCATGCTGATGCCCTTGGCGAACGGCGCCTGGTCGTAGCGGTCCAGGATCAGGTTCTCGGCGATGGAGAACGTGCCGATCAGACCGTCGAGGGAACGGTCTTCCGGGACGAATCCGACTCCGGCGTTGAGGACGTCCTTGACGCTGCGGCCCAGGAGTTCTTCGCCGTCGAGGACGATCGAGCCGTGGGCCCTCTCGTGCAGGCCAAGGATCGCCTCGGTAAGTTCCGTCTGGCCGTTGCCCTGGACGCCGGCGATGGCGAGGATCTCGCCGCGGGCGATCCCGAAGCTGATGCCGTCCACCACGTGCTGGCCGCTGGGCGCGATAACCGTCAGGTCCTTGACCTCGAAGGTGGTTTCCTGGGGCGTGGCCGGAGCTTTGTCCAGGGTCAGGCTCACGGCCCGGCCGACCATCATGGACGCCAGCTCGGTGGTCGAGGCGCCGGGGTCGGCCGAGCCCACCACCTTGCCGCGCCGGATGACGGTGATGGTGTCCGAGACGGCTTTAACCTCGCGGAGCTTGTGGGAAATGAACACGATGGAGGTGCCGTGGCTCTTGAGCTGGCGCATGATGTCCAGCAGTTCGTCGGTGTCCTGCGGGGTCAGCACGGCCGTGGGCTCGTCGAGGATGAGCACTTTGGCGTCGCGGACCAGTGCCTTGATGATTTCCACCCGCTGCTGCACGCCCACGGGGAGGTCTTCGATGAGTGCGTCAGGGTCGACGTCGAAGCCGTACCGGTCGGAGATCTCCCGGATCTTCCGGCGGGTGTCATCAAGGTCCAGGAATCCGCCTGTTTTGGTGGTTTCCGCTCCCAGCGCGACGTTCTCCGCGACGGTAAAGACGGGGACCAGCATGAAGTGCTGGTGCACCATGCCGATACCGGCGGCCATGGCGTCTCCGGGGCCGCGGAAGGTGACCGGTTTGTCGTCGACCAGGATTTCGCCCTCTGTGGGCTCGTACAGTCCGTAGAGGACATTCATCAGCGTGGACTTACCAGCGCCGTTCTCACCGAGCAGACAGTGAATCTGCCCGGGCTCAACGACCACATCGATGTGATCGTTGGCTACCAGGGAGCCGAAGCGTTTAGTAATGCCCTTGAGTTCAAGTTTCAAAACTCTGACCAATCTCGAGGTGTCCGGAAGGCTTGATCCGGACGTGTAGTGGGGGCTGCAGCACCAGCTTAGTGGTCTGCGGTCTGGGCCGCAGTGGGCCGCAACGAAAAGCGCCACGGCCCGTGCGGTGATGACCGGACGGGCCGTGGCGCTTAGCGGAGGGTGTTAGGCCTTCGGGCTGGCTGCGGATTCAACCTTCAGCTTGCCGCTGGCGATGTCCTTCTTGATCTGGTCCAGCTCGGACTTGAGTTCGGCCGGAACCTGGGAGTCCATGTCGTGGAACGGGGCCAGCTGGACGCCGTCGTTCGCGAGGGTGCCAACGTACGGCTTGTTGGTGAACTGGCCGTCCTTGTCCTGCTTGACGACCGTCTCGACGGCCTGGCCCATCTGCTTCATGACGGAGGAGAGCATAATGTCTTTGTAATCCGGTGCCGTGAGGAAGCCGTCGGAGTCAACCCAGATGAGCTTGACGTCCTTGCCGGCTGCCTTGGCTTCCTGGAGGGCCGCGCCTGCACCCTTGCCGACCGGGCCGGCGACGGGCATCACGATGTCGGCGCCCTGGTCCAGGAAGTTCTGGGTGAACTGCTTGCCCTTGTCCTGCTTTTCGAAGTCGCCGGTGAAGGAGCCGTCCTGCTTGGCCTTGTCCCAGCCAAGGACCTTGACGTTCTTGCCCTTCTGCTCGTTGTAGTACTTCACGCCGTCGGCGTAGCCGTCCATGAAGATGGTGACCGTGGGGATCTTGATGCCGCCGAAGGTGGCGACCGTTCCGGTCTTGGTGGTGCCTGCTGCCAGGTAGCCGGCGAGGAACGCGGCCTGGGCCGTGTCGTAGATGATCGGCTTGACGTTGCTGACCGGGGTGTCGTAGCCGAAGTCGATGATGGCGAAGTGCTTGTCCGGGTTCGCGGTGGCCTGGGACTTGGTGGCGTCACCGAGAAGGAAGCCGACCGTGACGGTCAGGTTGCAGCCGGCGGAGACCATGGCGCGCAGGTTCGGCTCGAAGTCATTGTTCGTCTTGGACTCGGCCTGGTTCATCTTCAGGCCCAGCTCCGACGTGACCTTCTTCAGGCCCTCGTAGGAGGACTGGTTGAACGACTGGTCATCGAACCCACCCGAGTCGGACACGATGCAGCCCTTGTAGTTGCTGGCGGTGTTGGTGGCGGTGCTGGCCTCCGGGGCAGCCCCGCAGCCAGTCAGCAGGAGTGCAGCCGCGCCCGCGGTGGCGACCCCGGCCACTGATCCGCGCTTGAGGGTGGCACGCAGAGAGTTCTTCAATTTTCCTCCAGGAAGAAAGATTAGGCGCTACGACGGAAGTTCAATGAGTGTCTGTCTGCGGTGTTCCGCTGATCTCTGTTGTCACTGATGGATTCGCAGCACTGCGCCGAGGCGCACTGATGGAAGCTACTTTAGTGGCCTGCGCCACGTGCACGTAGCAGACTTCACAGCAATTACCCAGATTGTTGAGAACTTGTTACCTAGGGGTAGCCGGGCCATCCTGCCAGCGAAGGCGCACAAACGCCTCCGGCGCCGGTCCCCGCAGGAACTGGCGCCGGAGGCGTCGTAGCGGGAAAACAGCGCCGGAGGCGTCGTAGCGGGAAAACAGCGCCGGAGGCGTGTGTGTATCTGGTGGGGCGCGCTCGTCGGGCTACAGCCGGACGAGCATCTTGCCGGTGTTGGCGCCGTCGAGCAGGTCCATGAAGGCCTGCGGGGCGTTCTCCAGGCCGTCCACCACAGTCTCGTCATAGCTGACCGTCCCGTCGGCGAGCCAGCCGGACATGGCCTCGACAAACTCGGCCATGTGCTGCCAGTAGCCGCCGACAAGGAAGCCCTTGAGCGTCAACTGCTTGCCGATCGCCTGCATGAGGTTCCGCGGCGCCGGCGTTGGCTCGGTTGCGTTGTACTGCGAAATGGCGCCGCACATGGCCACCCGGCCACCGACGGTGAGCGCGGACAACGCGGCCTCGAGATGCTCGCCGCCGACGTTGTCGAAGTAGACGTCAATCCCGCGCTCACCCGCGGCTGCGGCTAGCTGTTTGGCCAGAGGGCCGTCGTGGTAGTTGAACGCGGCGTCGAAGCCGAGGTCGAGGAGCCGCGCCACCTTCTCCGGCGAGCCCGCGCTGCCGATCACGCGGGACGCGCCCATGGCCTTGGCGATCTGGCCCACGAGCGAGCCGACAGCGCCGGCGGCGCCCGAGACGAAGACGACCTCGCCGGGTTTGAGCTCGGCGACCTTGAGCAGGCCGGCGTAGGCGGTCAGGCCGGTCATGCCGAGGGCGCCGAGGAACGCCGAGGCTGGGGCCAGGTCCGTGCGCGCCGGGGTGGTGGCCGCGGCATCGACGACGGCGTATTCCCGCCAGCCGAGGCTGTGCACGACGGTATCGCCGACAGCGCGCCCGTCGGCCCGGGACGCGATGACTTCGCCAACGGCGCCACCATCCATCGCGGCATCGAGCGCAAACGGCGCGGAGTAGGACTTGACGTCATTCATGCGCCCGCGCATGTAGGGGTCCACCGAGATGTAGAGGTTGCGGACCAGGACCTGGCCGTCCTGCAGTTCGGGCAACGGCGACTCGGCGAGGCGGAAGTTCTCCGGCACGGGGCGGCCGTGCGGACGGGATGCCAGCTGGATCTCTCGGCTGGTGGCGGGCAGGGTGGGAGTTTCGGTGTTGGTGCTCATGCGGCGACCTCCAGGATCGTGATGTCGACAGTGATGTTGCCTCGGGTGGCGTTGGAGTAGGGGCAAACCTCGTGGGCCTTGGCCACGAGGGCCTCAGCGGTTTCGCGGTCCACGGCGGGAAGGGCGATCTCGAGTTCGGCGGCGATGCCATAGCCGGTGCCGCCGTCGAGGGCGCCGAGGTGGATCCTCGCGGCGACGGCGGAATCCGTCAGGTCAGCTTTTTGCTGGCGGCCGACCAGACGGAGGGCCGAGTGGAAGCACGCGGCGTAGCCGGCGGCGAAGAGCTGCTCGGGGTTGGTTCCTGCCCCGTCGCCGCCGAGTTCCACCGGGCTGGCGAGGGTGACGCTGAGCTTGCCGTCCTTGCTGACGGCGGTGCCGTCGCGGCCTTCGCCGGAGGCCAGGGCCTCGGCTGTGTAGAGGGTCTTCATGGGGTTTCCGTTCTGTCGGCGGGAAAATTTTTGGTTGAAAAACGCGGGGCAGGCTCAGCGGGAAAGCCATGCGGGGGAAAGCCGTTGTGGGGAGGTTTCTGCGGGGAGGTCTCAGTGGGAGGCGTGGAGCGCGTTGGCCAGCCGCCCCAGGGTGTCGCGGAGCTGGTCCAGTTCCGCGGCCGTGAGGCCGGCGGCGTCCGCCAGGCGCTGCGGGATACCGCTGGCCCTGGCTCTCAGGGCGGCGCCGGCGTCGGTGAGGAAGACCTCCACGCGGCGCTCGTCCTCGGCGGACCGGCGGCGTTGGACGAGGCCTAGTGCTTCGAGCCGCTTGAGCAGCGGCGACAGCGTGCCGGAGTCGAGTCCGAGCTCCTCCCCCAGTTCACGGACGCTGCGCGGCTCCGCTTCCCAGAGCACCAGCATGGCGAGGTACTGCGGGTAGGTCAGGCCGAGCTCCTCCAGCATGGGCCGGTAGGCGGCCGTCGCGGCGCGCGAGGCCGAGTACATCGCGAAGCACACCTGCCGGTTCAGGCGGAGCGCTTCCGGGCCGGCGGTGCGGGCCTCTTCTGGCGTGGTCATGACTCCACCGTACTGCACAATTCGATTGCGGGCAATTCAGTTGTGCACAACTCAATTATGCCAGCGCGGCGCCGTCCCAGCCGCGGGCGCCGAGTTTCCCCACGTTTGACGGGTGCCGACGGCGTGTCGGCCTGCACCGACGGCGTGTCCCGACGTAGTGCCGGCATAGGTGGGGAAACTCCGCGCGGCGGTCCTGGCCCGGTGCAGCGGGGCGGGCGCGCGGCGGCGACGGCCCGGTGTAGGGGCCCGGGCGGAGGTAAGAGTCGCGGGTAACTGCGGGATTTACAGATCGCGGATGGTGCGCAGGGCCGCGGCCGTGAGCACCTGGATGCCGAAGCCGAGCGCCCGCTCGTCAACGATGTAGTCGCCGCGGTGGAGGTCGTACTCTTCACCGCCGGGGGTCTTGGTGCCGAGGCGCATCATGGCGCCGGGGGTGTCGGCCAGGAACCAGGCGAAGTCTTCCCCGCCCATGGACTGCGGGGTCAGGACCACGGCGCCCTCGCCGATTTCGGCGCGGGCCGCCGCCTCGATCAGCGCGGTCTCGTGTTCGGAGTTGACCACCGGCGGAACACCGCGGGTGTGTTCCAGGTGGACGTCGACGCCGTAGGGCTCGGCGATCTGCCGGATGATGTCGTCGAGCAGCTCGCCGGCGTCGTGCCAGGCCTCGCGGTCCAGGCACCGCATGGTGCCGGCCATGTAGCCGCTTCCGGGGATGGCGTTCGGGGCCGAGCCTGCGGAGATCTGGCCCCAGACCACGGACACGCCGCTGCGGACATCGACGCGGCGCGAGAGCACGGCGGGAACATTGACCGCGATCTGCGCCAGGGCGAAGATCAGCTCCTCGGTCAGGTGGGGGCGCGAGGTATGGCCTCCGCGGCCGGAGAGTTCAATCTTGATGGTGTCCGAGGCCGAGGTGATGGCCCCGATCCGGGTGCCGACCTTGCCGATCTCGATCCGGGGATCGCAATGCAGCGCCAATATGCGCGGCACGCCTTCCAGGACCCCCTGCTCGATGCACGCGTTGGCGCCGCCGGGCATGGTTTCCTCGGCCGGCTGGAAGATGATCCGGACCGTCCCCCGCAGCGGGGACTGCTCATGCATCCGCTGCAGGACCAGCGCAATGCCGAGCATGGTGGTGGTGTGCACGTCGTGGCCGCAGGCGTGGGTCACGCCGTGGTTCTTCGAGGCGAACTCAAGGCCCGTTTCCTCGATGATCGGCAGGGCGTCGATGTCCCCGCGCAGGGCGGTCGCAATGGGACCCTGTCCGACGTCGACCGTCAGGCCCGTGCCCTCGAGGCGGCGGGGTTTGAGCCCGGCTTCCTCGAGCCGCTTGGCCAGTTTGTCGGTGGTGCGGTACTCCTTGAACGAAAGTTCCGGGTGCGCATGGAGGTCGCGGCGGAACGCGATCAGCTCCGGCAGGAGGGGCTCCAGCCACGGCCCCACGAGAGTCGTGGGCTCAGCTTCAGTCGAGTAGTTGCGCACGGAATAACTCTAGCGAGCGGACAATAAATAGCGGCATCGGGTACGGCGCGTTACGGATTGCTGAACATTGCACATGCCTGATTCGCTCCAATCCGCCTACAGGACGTCGGTGTCGCCCTTGGCCTTGATGGCATCCACGGCCTGCTTGACCCGCTGCGAGTGTTCCTTGGTGGTGACCAGCAGGGCGTCCGGGGTGTCAACGATCACGACATCCTTGATGCCGATCAAAGCGATCACCCGCTTGGTATCGGAGACCACCACGCCACTGGCGTTCTCGGTGAAAACGCGTGCGCCCTCGCCCAGTACCGTGACCTCGTCGACTTCCTTGGCGCTGTTGAGGCGGCCCACGGAGGCGAAGTCCCCGACGTCGTCCCAGAGGAACGTTCCGGGCACCACGGCGACGTCGCCCGCGGCGGCGGCCGGTTCGGCGACGGCGTAGTCAATGGCGATCTTGGGCAGCATGGGCCACACCCGGGCAGTGACGGCGTCGCGCTCCGGGGTGTCCCAGGCCTTGGCGATTTCCTGGAGTCCGGCGAAGAGCTCGGGCTGGTTGGCCTCGAGGTGCTTGAGCATCAGCGAGACCGGCGCCACGAACATGCCGGCGTTCCAGACATATTCCCCGCTGTCGACGTACTGCTGGGCCACTTCCTCGCTGGGCTTCTCCACGAACTCCACCACGGACTGCGCGCTGGGCGCGTCGGGGATGTTGAGGTTCGCGCCGGAGCGGATGTAGCCGAATCCGGTGGAGGGATGGGTCGGTTTAATGCCGATGGTGACGATCTTCCCCGCGGCTGCGGTGTAGACGGCCTCACGGACGGCGTCCTGGAAGAGGTCGTCCGGGCTGATGACCTGGTCCGCAGCGAACGAGCCCATGATGGTGTCCGGGTCCCGCTCGTGGAGGATGGCCGCGGCGAGGCCGATCGCTGCACCGGAGTCCTTGGGTTCGCTTTCCAGGACAAGGTTGGAGTCCAGGACCTCAGGCAGTTGGCGGCAGACTGCTGCCTTGTGGGCGGCGCCGGTCACCACCAGCACGTGCGTGCCGGCGACGGGCTGGAGGCGGTCATAGGTCGCGCGCAGCAAGGTGCTGCCCGAACCGGTGAGGTCGTGAAGGAATTTCGGGGCTGCTGCCCGTGACAGGGGCCAGAGACGGGTCCCCACCCCTCCCGCCGGAATGACCGCAATAAATCGGTCCAGCGGTGAATCCTGGCTTGTCACTTTGTCTGTAGTCATCACGGCTACTTTAGCCGACGGCGGCCGAATCAGCCCCGATTGGGCCGGGATCGCGCCCTTCCAGCCCCTGCGGCCACGGCCGCAGTAACACACAAATGTGGCGTTTGTCTCAAAACCGGCGCAAAACCGCGCCGGGGCCTGTCAACAAGGGGTTCCTAAATTGAATAAGCTGTGAGCGAAGCCTAGATTTAGGCTTGAGCTTACGAGTGCTCTCGCAGCAGGCGTTCCCCCCGCGTGGATCCCATGCCAGCGCCGCTGTGTTGCAGGGAGGTTTATTCAGTGCCGACAAAACCAGCTGGCACCTTGTACCGCGGCCGTGAAGGCATGTGGTCCTGGGTTGGACACCGCATTACCGGTGTAGTGATTTTCTTCTTCTTGTTGGTCCACGTGCTGGACACCTCATTGGTGCGTGTGTCCCCCGAGGCCTACACCGCAGTGATTGGTACTTACAAGAACCCCCTCATGGCCCTGGGTGAAACGGGCCTCGTCGCGGCGATCGTGTTCCACGCCTTCAACGGCCTGCGGATCATCGCCGTCGACTTCTGGAAGAAGGGTGCCAAGTACCAGCGCCAGATGCTCTGGACCGTCCTGGGTCTCTGGGTCGTCGTCATGGTCGGCTTCTCCATCCGCCACCTGTCCCTCGCCCTTGGAGGTCACTAAGCCATGACTGCAACCATTCAGCCCCCGCGTAGTGGAAACCCCAGTAGCGGAAAGCCCAGTAGTGGCAGGATCGCGCCCAAGTACCGCCGCAGCGGCGGTTCCAAGGGCAACTTCGAGATGCTCGCCTGGCTTTTCATGCGTCTCTCCGGCGTCGTGCTGGTGGTGCTGATCTTCGGCCACCTGACCGTCAACCTGCTGGTCGGCGAAGGCATCCACGCGATCGACTTCGGCTTTGTGGCCGGCAAATGGGCCGAC
The DNA here is from genome assembly GCF_900102785.1 of Arthrobacter sp. ok362. GTDB lineage: Bacteria > Actinomycetota > Actinomycetes > Actinomycetales > Micrococcaceae > Arthrobacter. The sequence goes on along the minus strand of NZ_FNGC01000001.1, from coordinate 75,876 downwards.
CCGTTCTGGCAGTTCTGGGACCTGGCCATGCTGTGGCTCGCCATGCTGCACGGCACAAACGGCGTCCGCACGATCATCAATGACTACGCGGAAAAGGACGCCACGCGCCTGTGGCTGAAGATCGTGCTTTACGCAGCCACCACGGTCATCATCGTCCTGGGCACTCTGGTCATCTTCACGTTCAATCCGTGCCCCGTGGCCAACGGCGTCCAGCTTCCCGGCGGCTTCTGCCCGGCGCCATAAACGGCAAAGGCCGTAACGGCGGAACCGCCGCGGACCCCTGCCCGTTCGGGCAAGAACTTGCGGTCCGTCACGGCAACTGATCTTGCCTGCCGAGCGCAGGCGAAGATTGCATGAGAATTCACCGGCAGGCGCGGCCTGCCGGTGGGTTATAGCGAATTTTGAGAGAAAGAGCGTCTGGTATGCAGGTCCATAAGTACGACGTCGTGATCGTCGGTGCCGGTGGCGCCGGGATGCGCGCGGCGATCGAATCAGGTCAGCGCGCCCGAACAGCAGTACTGACCAAGCTCTACCCCACCCGGTCCCACACCGGCGCGGCGCAGGGCGGCATGTGTGCGGCCCTGGCCAACGTCGAGGAAGACAACTGGGAGTGGCACACCTTCGACACCATCAAGGGTGGCGACTACCTGGTTGACCAGGACGCCGCCGAGGTCATGGCGAAGGAAGCGATCGACGCCGTCCTGGACCTGGAAAAGATGGGCCTGCCGTTCAACCGCACGCCCGAGGGCCGCATTGACCAGCGCCGTTTCGGTGGGCACACCCGCGACCACGGCAAGGCACCGGTCCGCCGCGCCTGCTACGCCGCCGACCGCACCGGCCACATGATCCTGCAGACCCTGTACCAGAACTGCGTCAAGCACAACGTTGAGTTCTACAACGAGTACTACGTCCTGGACCTGCTGACCGTCGAAGAGGATGCTGTCCGCGAGGACGGCACGCCGTACAAGCAGAAGCGCGTCGCCGGCGTCGTGTCCTATGACCTCGCCTCCGGCGAGCTGCACGTCTTCCAGGCCAAGTCCGTGGTGTTCGCCTCCGGCGGCGCCGGCAAGGTCTTCAAGACCACCTCCAACGCCCACACCCTCACCGGTGACGGCATGGGCATCGCGTTCCGCCGGGGCATCCCGCTGGAGGACATGGAGTTCTTCCAGTTCCACCCGACAGGCCTGGCCGGCCTGGGCATCCTGCTCTCCGAGGCTGCCCGCGGCGAAGGCGCGATCCTGCGCAACTCCGAGGGCGAACGCTTCATGGAGCGCTACGCACCCACCATCAAGGACCTCGCCCCGCGCGACATCGTGGCCCGCTCCATGGCCAACGAAGTCCGTGAGGGACGCGGCTGCGGCCCGAACAAGGACTACGTCCTCCTGGACCTGACGCACCTTGAGCCTGCGCACATCGACGCCAAGCTGCCGGACATCACCGAGTTCGCCCGCACCTACCTGGGTGTCGAGCCGTACACGGAGCCGGTCCCGGTGTTCCCGACGGCGCACTACGCCATGGGCGGCATCCCCACCAACATCACCGCCGAGGTCCTCCAGGACAACGACACGGTGGTCCCGGGCCTCTACGCCGCCGGCGAGGTCGCCTGCGTCTCCGTCCACGGTTCCAACCGCCTGGGCACCAACTCGCTGCTGGACATCAACGTGTTCGGCAAGCGTGCCGGCATCGCCGCGGCCGAATACGCCAAGACCGCCGACTTCGTGGAGCTCCCCGCTGACCCGGAGGCCTACACGTTGAACCTGCTGGACCACGTCCGCACCGCTGACGGCACCGAGAAGGTCGCTGCGATCCGCAAGGAACTGCAGGACACCATGGACGCCAACATGCAGGTGTTCCGCACCGCCGACACGCTGAACCAGGTCCTGAAGGACATTGCCTCCTTCGAGGAGCGGTACCAGCGCATCAGCGTCCAGGACAAGGGCAAGCGCTTCAACCTGGACCTGCTCGAGGCCGTGGAGCTGGGCTTCCTGCTGGAGCTCGCCAAGGTCATGACCGTGGCGGCCCTGCACCGTGAGGAATCCCGCGGCGGCCACTTCCGCGAGGACTTCCCCGAGCGCGACGACGAAAAATTCATGAAGCACTCCATGGCGTACAAGGATGAGCATGCTCCGGCGGACGGTTCCGCAGAAGCAGTTGCGGGCATCCGGCTTGGCACCAAGCCGGTGGTCTTTACGCGCTACGAGCCGATGGTGAGGAAGTACTAAGATGAGCGCTGAACTCGCTGAGCCAGCATCCAAGATCGAACTGCCCGCCGGCGTCGGCGGCGGCGGGGAGATCCCGTCCTTCGACGTCACGCTGCGCGTGCGCCGCTACAACCCGGAGGTCTCCGAGGACGCCACGTGGGACGACTTCAAGGTCACCATGTACGGCACCGACCGTGTCCTGGACGCCCTGCACAAGATCAAGTGGGAGATGGACGGCAGCGTCTCCTTCCGCCGCTCCTGCGCCCACGGCGTCTGCGGCTCCGATGCCATGCGCATCAACGGGCGCAACCGCCTCGCCTGCAAGACCCTGCTGAAGGACCTGGACACGTCCAAGCCCATCACGGTCGAGCCGATCAAGGGCCTGCCGGTGGAGAAGGACCTGATCGTGGACATGGAGCCGTTCTTCCAGTCCTTCCGTGAAGTCATGCCCTTCCTGATCAACCGCGGCCACGAACCCACCAAGGAACGCCTGCAGTCCGCCGAGGACCGCGAACGGTTCGACGACACCACCAAGTGCATCCTGTGCGCCGCGTGCACCTCGTCCTGCCCGGTGTTCTGGACCGACGGCCAGTACTTCGGCCCGGCCGCGATCGTCAACGCGCACCGCTTCATCTTCGATTCCCGCGATGACGCCGGTGACATGCGCCTGGAGATCCTCAACGACAAGGAAGGCGTGTGGCGCTGCCGCACCACCTTCAACTGCACCGAAGCATGCCCCCGCGGCATCCAGGTCACGCAGGCAATCGCCGAGGTCAAGCAGGCCATTTTGTCCCGCAAGGTCTAACAACAGCTCGGCAGAACCAAGAGAAAAACGACGACGGCGCCTCTCACCTTTTGGGTGGGGGCGCCGTCGTCGTTTTCCCCCTCACACGAAAGGGGACACCGTGTCCCGCTCAGAAAAAGTCTCTTTCCAGGGTTCCACCGGCGAACTGCTCTCCGGCATCATCGACGTCCCGGAGGGGCCGGTGAAGGGCTGGGGCGTGTTTTCGCACGGCTTCACCCTGGGCAAGGACAGCCCCTCGGCCTCGCGGATGTGCAAGGCCCTAGCGGACAACGGCGTGGGGATGCTCCGGTTCGACAACCTGGGGCTCGGCGAGTCCGCGGGAATGTGGTCGGAGGGATCCTTCAGCCACAAGGTGGCCGACACCGTCAAGGCCGCCGAATTCATGCGGGACTCGGAGCGGCGCGTGTCCTTGCTCGTGGGCCACTCGTTCGGCGGCGCGGCCGTCCTGTCCGCCGCACGGCAGATCCCGGAGCTCAAGGCCGTGGCCACGGTGGGGGCACCCTTCTCCCCAAAACACGTGGCCCACGTCTTTGACGCGGCGCTGGACCGGATCCTGAGCGACGGAAGCGCCGAGGTGGACCTTGGCGGCAAGCGGGTTCAGATCCGCCGGCACTTCGTCGAGGACCTCGAAAACGCCGACCTCACGGACTGCATCCATCAGCTGCACAAGCCGCTCATGGTGCTGCACTCCCCCACCGACAACACGGTGGGGATCGAAAACGCCAGCACCATCTTCCAGACCGCACGCCACCCGCGCAGCTTCGTCTCGCTGGAGGGCAGCGACCACCTCCTGACGGGCAAGGGCCAGGCGGCCCGTGCGGCGAAGATTATTTCGGCGTGGGCCGACCAGTACCTCGACGCCTGAACGCGGTGGACAGCGACCTCCGGCGGGCCCGGGGCTCTACCGGCGTCTTGCCCGGCTGGACCTGACGGGCACCCCAGCCGGTGGTCGCGGTGGCGGGCTCGGTCTCAAGGTCCTTCTCCCGGATCGCCACCCACGCGGCGCAGATCACATAGACCTGGCTGACCAGGTTGAACCAGATCAGCAGGCCGATGATGATGGCGAAAGGCGCCAGAATGGGGTTCTTGCCGGCACTGGCCAGCAGCTGGGTGCTGAAGATCTGCAGAACGGTTGCGCCCACCGCGGCGAGACTGGTCCCTTCCAGCAGTGAGCGCCGGGCCGGTTTCAGCCCGGCGGCCACCCGGTACATGATCAGGGCGGTACCCCAACCGAGCAGCAGCGGCACGAGGATCGTGATGGAGGTCGTCAGGGGCCCTGCTACCAACGGATCAAGGCCTAGCTGCTCGGTCACCCATCCCGCGGCCGTACCGAATATCAGTGAGGCTGCGGAGCTGATCACCAGGGCCACTCCCATCAGGAGCAGTGTGCCGACGTCCTTGAGGATCTGCAGGATCGGATTCATCAGCAATGGGCCGACCTGCATCATGCCCCGCACTCCGTCGCGGATGCCGCTGATCCAGCCCAGGGACGTGAACACCGTCACCACAGCGGCGATCCCGGCTGCCCAGCCCAGGCTGGTGGGGTTCAGCAGTTCCTGGGGATCAACCAGCCCCGGGTTGCCGTTCACCTTCAAGAGGCCCGGCGCGGCGGCGGCCACACTCTTGATGATCTGGTCCAGCAGGGCCGGATGCCCGCTGAGGACGATGCCGGCGATGGAGAATCCGGTGGCCAACAGGCCCGTGATGGAGAAGAACATCCTGAACCCGATGCCGGCACTCAACAGCGGGCCGTGCTGGCGGAGGTAGTGCGCGTACGCGCGCGCCGGTAACAGCGTGTTGACGCGGGCCAGCAGCCACGCCACCATGGCCATCAGCGACCCGATCCATCCGCCCCCGGAGCGTCGAATCCTTCCCCACTCGACCCTCTTGCGGATGACTTCCAGTTTCAGCCCGGCCAGATCGGTGGGAAGCGGCGGCTTATCGGGCGTCTGCGGTGCCGTCCGGGCCTCTGTGGTCAGGTTTGGTCCCAAAGTCAAGCTCTTCCCGTAGCTGCCAGATGCCGTTGTCGTCGTGCTCGTAAAGTCCCATGCTAGCCACAGGGAACGTGGCCCTGTAGTCCTTGAGGACCGTTTCGGCCTCGTCGAGGCTTTCCGGGGCGACGTCGTGGGCGACAGTAACGTGCGGATGGTAGCCGAACGGCAGTTCCCGCTCCAGCGGGCCGGACTGCAACTGGCGGTGCAGGTTCACGCAGTCTCCGAAGCCGTCCTCGACGTTCAGGAAGACCACCGGAGACACCGGCCGGAAAGACCCGGTCCCCGCGATGGTCACCGTGAAAGGCTCCTGCCTGCTCGCCACGTCCCGTACATGGCGTTGGGTCGCGTCCCAGTCCTGCGTCATGGTGGTGGTGACCAGCGTGATGTGGGCCGGGACGACGGCGGCCATCGGGTCCCCGAAGGATGCCCGCCAGCGCTGGAGCTCCTCAGCGATGTCCGCCGGGAACCTCAGGATCACACCGATGCTGATGCCTTCGCTGCGCTGTCCGTTCGACGTGGCGGCTTTCGCGGTGACTTTGCTGACGGAGGACATTGACCTAGCGGACTCCGGCCAAGCTGAGGGACGGCAGGAAGCCCATCCGCTCGTAGACCCGGGCAAGCGTGACTGAGGCAATCTCGCGGGCACGCTCCGCGCCTTGGGCCAGGAGCCGGTCCAGCTCCGCGGGATCGGCCATCAGCTCGTTGGTGCGGTTCCGCAGCGGCGTGAGGAATTCGACCATCACCTCGGCCAGATCCGTCTTAAGGTGTCCGTACATTTTGCCCTGGTACTCGGCTTCCAGCTCAGCCACGGGCTTACCGGTCAGCGTCGAATAGATGGTCAGCAGGTTGGAGACGCCGGGCTTGCCTTCAGGATCAAAGCGGATCTCCGTTCCGGCATCGGTCACGGCGGACTTGATGCGTTTGGCCGCGAGCTTGGGGTCTTCGAGCAGCTGGATGGATCCGTTGGGTGACTCGCCCGTCTTGGACATCTTGACCGCAGGGTTTTGGAGGTCGTAAATCTTGGCGCTGGCCTTGAGGATGGTCGCCTCCGGCACCGTGAATGTCTCCCCGAAGCGCGTGTTGAAGCGCTGCGCCAGGTTGCGGGTCAACTCAAGGTGCTGGCGCTGGTCCTCTCCCACCGGCACCAGGTCGGTCTGGTACAGCAGGATGTCGGCTGCCATGAGGGTCGGATAGGCGAAGAGGCCCAGGGTCGCGGCTTCCGCGCCAGACCTCTGGGTCTTGTCCTTGAATTGCGTCATGCGGGATGCCTCGCCGAATCCCGTGATGCAGTTCAGTGCCCAGGCCAGCTGTGCGTGTTCGGGAACATGTGACTGCACGAAGAAGATGGACTTGTCGGGATCGATCCCGGCCGCAATGTACTGAGCCGCCACCACACGGGTCCGGTTTGCCAACTCGGACGGCTCAAAGTCGACAGTAATGGCGTGGAGGTCCGGGATGAAGAACACGGCGTCGTATTCGGACTGCATGTCCACCCAGTTGCGCACGGCACCGATGTAGTTGCCCAGGTGCAGGGAATCCGCGGTGGGCTTGGCGCCGGAGAGAATGCGCTTCTGAGCGGCAGCAACGGTTGAGCTAGTCATGTTGATAAAAACCTTCGGACTCTAGAGCCGGTAGTCCACTACCAGCGGGGCGTGGTCGGAGAAGCGTGTGTCCCAGGACGCTGCCCGGTCAACAACGGCTGACACTGCGGCAGCAGCGAGAGCGGGCGTGGCCATGTGGTAATCGATGCGCCAGCCGGTGTCGTTGTCGAAGGCCTGGCCCCGCTGCGACCACCAAGTGTAGGGGCCGTCGACGTTACCCGCCAGGCCCCTGTGAACATCCTTCCAGCCGATTTCTTCGCCGAAGAAGCGGTCAAAATAGGCCCTCTCCTCCGGCAGGAAGCCGGCACGTTTCACGTTGCCCTTCCAGTTCCTGATGTCCAGCTCCGTGTGGCCGACGTTGAGGTCGCCCACCACCAGCGCGTGGTCACTGTGTTTGGTGAGTTCGGGCAGGCGCTTGACCATGACGTCGAGGAAACGGAACTTATCGTCCTGTTTGGGAGTGCCGGCCTCGCCCGAGTGCACGTAGGCGCTCGCAACGGTCAGTCGTGAAGCTTCCCCGGCTGCATCGCGCACGGTGTAGTCCGCCTCGACCCAGCGTCCGGTGGTGGCGAAGAAGTCATCGCCGATGCCCACCCGGGTTGCGACGGGCTCTTCGCGAGAGGCGATGGCAACGCCGGCGCGTCCCTTGGCCTCAGCCTCGGCGTGGAGGATGTACCAACCCTCACCGAGCAGTTCCGCAACGACCGCATCGGGCGCACGGACCTCCTGGAGGCACAAAATGTCTACCTCGCGCGGCTCAAGCCACTCCGCCATGCCCTTCTTGTAGGCGGCACGCAGGCCGTTGACGTTGACTGACGCGATGCGAAGGTGGTCCTTCTTCAATGCCGAGCTCACGCGATCCACTCTAGTCGATGATGGTTCCGCTAACGGGTGCGTCGTCGCCGCCCGAGGATTTGATCATGTCCCGCGCGTTGGTGGCGGTGATCTCGATGGTCTCCAGGGCACGGCTGATCGTGTCGCGGTCCGCGGCCTCGCCCTTCGCGCGCTCCTGCTCGATGACGCGGATCTGGACCTGGACGATCTTGAAGGAGTGGTCGAGCTTCATGTCACGGACGCCGTCCGATTCGCGGCGTTCGCTGACTACGCGGGTGCCGCCCTGGTCAGCGCTGCCTGCCGCCGGCGGCCGCCCGGCCGCGGCGTTGAAGGCGTTCTGGGCCTCGTTCAGCCTGGCCCCGGCCTTCTTCGCGGCCTTCTGGATGCTGAACACCACGAAGGAGGCCAGCGCCAGCCAGAAGCCGGCGATGATCGCCACGATCCAGCCCACGACGTCGTTCTGGTTGGCCGCGAAGATCACGGCCACCACGAACGCGATGATGAAGACCAGCAGCCCCGGTCCGCTGATGCGGAACATGGAGAACCGGCCCCTGGCCGAGCTGTCGTTGGACGTGGACGAGGAGCTACCCAGAGATTGCATGAGCCCATTATCGCAAACGGGACCGGCCCACGGCTGCGCTTCCACCCCGGGCGAACGGGCAGCGGGGCCGGCCTGCGGGCGGTCTGCGCCCGCCGGCCCCGCCGAAAGGACGGGCCCCTAGGACAAGACCAAGCAGAACGGGTGCCCGCTGGGGTCCGTGTAGACGCGGAAGGATTTTCCGCCGCCCCTTTGGCGCGTGGCGCCGAGCCGGAGGACCTCGGCCTCGCCGGCGTCGAGGTCCCCAACCATGACATCCACGTGCATCTGCTGCGGATGCTCGGCGTCGGGCCACTGCGGGCGGACCAGCCGTTCGACGCGCTGGAAGGCGACGGCGGGCCGGTCGGCGGCGTCACCGATCGAGATCCAATCCGCGTCTTCCTGTACCCGGATCATGCCCAGCAGCTCCTGGTAGAAGCCTGCAAGGGTGTCCGGATGCTCGCAGTCGATCACGAGTGCGTGCCATTTGCCGATCATGGGATCTCCTTAACTTGGGGAATGGGCGGTGGTCGGCCGCGGCCCTTATTTGAGGAACAGCTTGCGCAGGCGGCTCGTTGTGAGCAGGACGCCGAGGGCAATCATGACGAGGTAGTAGCCGATGTGCACGGCGGTGGCCGGGGTGAACACACCCACGCTGATCTGGCGCAGCAGTTCCACACCGTGCCAGAGAGGCATGGCCTGGATGAACCACTGGATGGACTGCGGGTAGACGCTGAGCGGGTAGAACGTGGCGCTGAAGAGGAACATCGGCAGCATCACGAAGTTGATCCAGTCCATCTGCTGGAACGTCTTCATGAAGCTCGTGATCCCCATGCCGAAGCTCGCGAAGCCAAAGGCGATCAGCACCGAGGCCGGGATCATCAGGATGGCCCACGGAGTGGTGATGAGGCCCATCAGGCCCATCACGGCTGTGAAGCCGGTGGCGTACATGGCCCCGCGCAGCAGGGCCAGGAAGATTTCGCCCATGGCGACATCCAGCGGCCCCAGCGAGGTGTAGAGCATGCCCTGGTACAGCTTGGCGAAGTTCATCTTGAAGAAGACATTCCAGGTGGAGTCATACACGGCGCCGTTCATGGCGGACACGGCCAGCAGTGCGGGCGCGATGTATGCGGCGTAGCTGATCTCCTGCCCGCCCGGACCCTGGACGGAACCGACAATGGCGCCCAGTCCCACGCCCATGGAGATCAGGTACAGCACGGGTTCGAAGAACCCGGAGACCATGACCATCCAGTTGCTGCTCTTGGTGGCCATGAGCCCGCGGGCGACGACGGCGCGGACGTTCCGGGAGTAGATGGGCCCGAAGCGCCGGCGGCGTGCGGCTTCCGTGACGCTGTGGTCCCCTGCGTTGAAATTTCCGGTCAGGACGCTCATGAGGCCATCCTTTTGGCGAACTGGCGTTTGGTCAGGACCCAGCCGACAGCCGCCAGGCCCAGCAGGAAGACGAGGTGGACGATGGTGAGCCACGGCTCTTCCTCATAGCCGTAGCTGACCACGCGGCCAAGTTCCGTTCCGTGCCAGATCGGTGAGATCCAGCCGATCCAGCGGACGCCGAGGGGAAGCGTGTCCAGCGGGAAGAACGTGCCGGAGAACAGGAACAGCGGCATGACGATGAACCGCATGACCATGGCGAACTGGCCCCGGTCTTCCTTGATGGTGGCCGCGTAGGCCATGAGCGGCAGGCCAAAGGACAGGCCGGCGAGCGTGGCGATGAGGATCGAAACCCAGCCCCAGGCGCCGGGTGAGGCGCCAAACAGCGCAACCACGGCGCAGTAGATGGCCGACTGCAGCAGGAAGCGGACGGTGACGGCGATGATCTGGCCGCCGGCGATCTGCTCCGGGGTCAGCGGCGAGGCGTGCGGGCCGTAGTAGACGCGCCGCCATTTGAAGCCGTCCATCACAGGAAACGTGAACTCGTTGGCGGCCGTCATGACGGCCGACGAGATCAGCAGGGCCGGCGCGATGAACGTCAGGTAGCTGACCCCGCCGAATACGCCGGCGCCGTTGGCCTGCACCAGCGTGGCCAGGCCAACGCCCATCGCGAACAGGTAGGCCACCGGCTGGCCCACGCCATACATGACGATGGTCCAGCCGTAGCCCTTCATGACGCGGAGAACCTGCTCGGCGTAGAAGAAGGCGCCCCAGCGGCGGGCGCGGGCGGCCGAGACTTCCGGCGAGTGCGCGCGCAGGACCGGCGCCGCCGCCGTCGTGGCCGCCTGTATTGCCAACTCTGCTTTCTTAGTCAACTAGGCTCCTGCCGGTCAGGCGCAGGAAGACGTCTTCGAGCGAGGAGCGGCGGACCAGCGAGGTGACGGGCCGCAGGCCCCGGGCGGTGACCTGCTCCAGGGCGGCCTCGCCGTCGTGGGCGTAGATGAGCACCCGGTCCGGCAGGGTCTCGAGGCGTTCGCCGATGCCGTCGAGCTCCGCGCCGACGCTCGCATTGCGCTCCGAGCCGAAGCGCAGTTCAAGGACCTCCCGGGTGGAGTATTCGCGGATCAGGCTGGCCGGAGATCCTTCGGCCATGATCTTGCCCTTGTCCACTACGATCAGGCGGTCGCACAGCTGCTCGGCCTCGTCCATGTAGTGCGTCGTGAGGATCAGGGTGACGCCCTGTTCCTTGAGCCGGAACAGCCGGTCCCAGAGGATGTGCCGCGCCTGCGGGTCCAGACCCGTGGTCGGTTCGTCCAGCAGCAGGATCCGCGGCTCGTTGATGAGCGAGCGGGCGATTGTCAGGCGGCGCTTCATGCCCCCGGACAGGGCGTCCACTTTGGACTTGGCCTTGTCCGTAAGCTGGGCGAATTCGAGCAGCTCGTCGGCCTTGGGTTTGAGGTAGCTCATGGGCAGGCCGAAGTAGCGGCCGTACACCAGCAGGTTGTCCCGGACTTTCAGTTCCTCGTCCAGGTTGTCCTGCTGCGGCACTACGCCCAGGTGGGCGCGGACTTCCGGCCCGTGCTGTTCGGGGTCCAGGCCCATGATGCTCAGGCTGCCGGAGGTGCGCTGCGAGACCCCGCCGATCATCTTCATCGTGGTGGACTTGCCGGCGCCGTTGGGGCCCAGCAAGCCGAAGGCTTCCCCGGCGGGGACACGGAAGGAGATACCGTCGACGGCGGTGACGTCGCCGTAGCGTTTGGTGAGGTTTTCGGCGGTGATGACGTACTGGAGAGCGGCGTCAGAGGGGCTGCTCACGGGTGATTCTTTAGAGGCAAGTTCGGACACCCGCACTACGGTAGTGGATCCCCGCAAACTATGAAAGAGTCTTTTCGTAAAAACTCCTGACGTATCCGTTCCGTTATGCCCGCCGGCGGTGATACGTGCGGAATCCTGCGGCGGTTGGGCCCGCCGGGGCCCGGCCCAACCACCGCGGAAGCCTTAGGCGAGCCCCGAGTTGGTTTTCGCCGCCAATTGGCGTTCTGCGGTTTCCACCACGTTGGCGAGGAGCATGGCGCGGGTCATGGGTCCCACTCCCCCGGGGTTCGGCGAGAGCCATGCGGCGACGTCGGCCGCAGCGGGGTCAACGTCTCCGGTGACCACGGCCTTGCCGTTGCCGTCGTCTACCCGGCTGACGCCGACGTCGAGCACGATCGCGCCGGGCTTGAGGTCCCCGGCCTTGATCATGTGCGGCTGCCCTGCGGCGGCGATCACGACGTCGGCCTGCCGCAGTTCTGCCGGCAGGTCCACCGTTCCGGTGTGGGCCAGGATGACCGTGGCATTGACGTCCTTGCGGGTCAGCAGCAGCCCCACCGGGCGGCCGATGGTAACGCCGCGGCCCACCACGAGGACGCGCTTGCCGTTGAGGTCTATCCCGTGCCGGGTCAGCAGCTCCACGCAGCCCTTGGGCGTGCAGGGCAGCGGGGACTTCATGGGTCCGCTGACGTTGGCCACGAGCCGGCCCAGGTTCATCGGGTGCAGGCCGTCGGCGTCCTTCTCGGGATCCATGGCCTCCAGGATGACGTCCTGGTCGATGTGCTTGGGAAGCGGCAGCTGGACGATGTAGCCGGTGCACTCCGGGTTCTCGTTGAGCTCGCGGACCACGGCCAGGAGTTCGTCCTGCGTGGTCTCTTCCGGCAGGTCGCGGCGGATGGACGTGATGCCCACCTGGGCGCAGTCCTTGTGCTTGCCGCCGACATACCAGGTGCTGCCGGGATCGGAGCCCACCAGGATGGTGCCCAGTCCGGGAGTGATGCCCTTGGCCTTGAGTGCGGCCACGCGCCCGGTCAGCTCGGCCTTGATGGCAGCGGCGGTAGCCGTGCCGTCAAGGATCTGTGCTGTGCTTGCAGTCTTAGCAGAAGTCATGGCCTACCACTGCTCGTGCTGCGGGTACAGCGGGAAGTCGGCGGCGAGCTTGTCCACGCGGGCCTGCAGGGTCTCGATCTCCGTGGCAGCTCCGGATTTCAGTGCCGTGGCGATGATGTCCGCGACCTCGGTGAACTCCTCGGCGCCGAAGCCGCGGGTGGCCAGGGCCGGGGTGCCGATGCGCAGGCCGGAGGTGACCATCGGCGGACGCGGGTCGAACGGGACGGCGTTGCGGTTGACCGTGATGTCGATTTCCGCGAGGCGGTCCTCGGCTTCCTGCCCGTTGAGCTCGCAGTCGCGCAGGTCCACCAGGACCAGGTGCACGTCGGTGCCGCCGGTCAGGACCGATACGCCGGCGTCGGCGACGTCGGCCTGGCCGAGGCGCTCGGCGATAATCTTGGCACCTTCGAGCACGCGCTCTTGGCGCTCCTTGAATTCTTCCGTGCCGGCGATCTTGAAGGCCACGGCCTTCGCGGCGATCACGTGCATGAGCGGGCCGCCCTGCTGGCCAGGGAACACCGCGGAATTGAGTTTCTTGGCCCATTCCTGCTTGGCCAGGATCACGCCCGAGCGCGGGCCGGACAGCGTCTTGTGCACCGTGGAGGTGACGACGTCGGAGTACGGGACCGGGCTCGGGTGCAGTCCGGCGGCGACGAGGCCGGCGAAGTGCGCCATGTCGGTCCAGAGCAGGGCGCCGACCTCGTCGGCGATCGAGCGGAAGGCAGCGAAATCGAGGTGCCGCGGGTAGGCAGACCAGCCGGCGATGATCACCTGGGGCTTTTCGGCGATGGCCTGCTCGCGCAGCTTGTCCATGTCGATCCGGAAGTTATCTTCCTCGACCTGGTAGGCAGCCACGTTGTAGAGCTTGCCGGAGAAGTTCAGCTTCATGCCGTGGGTGAGGTGTCCGCCGTGGGCCAGGGAGAGGCCCAGGATCTTGTCGCCCGGGGTGATCATGGCGGCGAGCGCGGCGGCGTTGGCCTGCGCGCCGGAGTGCGGCTGCACGTTGGCGTATTCGGCGCCGAAGAGTTCCTTGACGCGGTCGATCGCGAGCTGCTCGGCGACGTCGACGTACTCACAGCCGCCGTAGTAGCGGCGTCCCGGGTAGCCCTCGGCGTACTTGTTGGTCAGGACGGAGCCCTGCGCTTCCATCACGGCGCGCGGGGCGAAGTTCTCGGAAGCGATCATTTCCAGGGTGCCGCGCTGGCGGCCAAGTTCCTGGGCGAGTACGGCGGCGATTTCCGGATCGAGTTCGGCCAGCGGCTGGTTGCTCACGGCGGCTGAGGTGGCGGTGGTAGTAGTCACGAGGAACTCCTGGTAGGCAACGGGTACGGCTATTGGTCAGGCTACCGGCTGGCCCGTTGCACCGCCCTTTGATTACGGGCCCCTGGACAGCGGGCCGCGACAGCGGCGGATGACACCCCGCGCGGGCGCCAGCAACGATACGGCAGCGGTGATGCTCCCGACCGGTAAGACATGACCCTCGGCCCAGGCGTACGATCCGTGGTCTTCGTGAGTGCCGCTCCCTGATGGTTAGCCATCCAACGCCAGTTGCGACGGGTTAACACTACCAAAACCCTTTCAAAACTGCCCTTGAAGCGCAGGTAGGCTGGTCTTCGTGACTGACGAGAACCTGACTGCCTCCTACATCCTGACCCTGTCCTGCCCTGACCGGCCCGGCATCGTGCACGCCGTCGCCGGAGCCCTGCTGGTGGCGGGCTGCAATATTACAGACTCCCAGCAGTACGGCAGCCAGGGCACGGGCACCTTCTTCATGCGGGTGGAGGCGACGACGGTGGCGGCCCAGGCGGAGCTGCAGGCGGCGCTCGAGCCCGTGGCGCAGGCCTTCGGGATGCAGTGGAGCCTCAACCCCGCCGGCCGGAAGGTCCGCACCCTGCTGATGGCCAGCACCTCGGCCCACTGCCTGAATGATCTGCTGTTCCTCCAGCGCTCCGGCACCCTGCCAATCGAGATTCCGGCCATCGTGTCCAACCACCGCGACCTTGAGGGTTTGGCGCAGTTCTACGGCATCCCGTTCCACCACATCCCCGTCACCCCGGACACCAAGGTCCAAGCCGAGGACGCCCTCCGGCTCCTAATGAAGGAGCACGACGTCGAGCTCACCGTCCTTGCCCGGTATATGCAGATCATCTCTGACGAGCTATGCACCGAACTCACGGGCAAGGCCATCAACATCCACCACTCGTTCCTGCCCTCCTTCAAGGGTGCCAAGCCCTATCACCAGGCGCATGCCCGCGGCGTGAAGCTCATCGGCGCCACGGCGCATTACGTCACGGCAGCCCTGGATGAGGGACCGATCATCGAGCAGGAAGTCATCCGGGTGGACCACCGGCGCACCGCCGAGCAGTTCGTCCAGATGGGCCGCGACGTGGAGGGCCGCACCCTCGCCCAGGCCGTGCAGTGGCATGCCGAGCACCGCGTCCTGCTCGACGGCAACCGGACGGTTGTCTTTAACTGAATCCGGTTCTTAACTAGAGCTATGGACTCCACCCGCAGGGACCGGCTCGAATCGTTCGTGGCGCTGCTGAAGAACGAGGGTCGGCACGCAGTGCTGGGGCTGGATTGCGGCCCGGGCGCGGACGGGCTGCACTTTGTGCAGTTCGGCATCCATTTCACCGGCGTCGACCGGTCCGAGGAGAACATCCACATCGCCCGGGCGCACGGGCTGGAGGCTTCTGTGGCGGGCCCGGTATCGCTGCCGTTCGCCGACGCCGCGTTTTCTTCGGTGTGGGCGGTGGACGCACTGTCGGGCCTGCCCCCCGAGGAGTGGGACGACGTCGTCCGCGAACTTGGGCGGGTGGCCGAACCCGGCGCGCCAATCGCCGTCGTGCTCCCCGTCCCCGACCCGCGAAGCGAGGGCGGCTATCGCGGCGAGGGCTTCACGGTCCTCCGCTCCCCCGCCTGAACCTTTTCCCGCTCTTTCTCGTTGAGCTTGCAGTTGTGGTGGCTCACAGGCGCCCAGAGGGACCACAACTGATAGCGCAACGGGGCGGGGAGGTGTCCTAGGCTGGTGGCATGGCTCCCCTCTACGCATTCGCCGGCACCACTCCGGCCGTCCATGACTCCGCCTTCATCGCGCCCACGGCGTCCGTGATCGGCAACGCCACCCTGGCCGAGAACTCGAGCGCCTTCTACGGCGTTTCCGTCCGCGCCGACACGGCCGCCATCATCGTCGGCGCCGGCAGCAATCTGCAGGACAACGTGGTGCTGCACGCCGACCCCGGCTTCCCCTGCACCGTCGGCGCGCGGGTCAGCGTCGGCCACAGCGCCGTGGTCCACGGCTGCACCGTCGAGGACGACTGCCTGATCGGCATGAGCGCCACCATCCTCAACGGGGCCGTGATCGGCGCCGGATCCCTCATCGCCGCCGGTGCCGTGGTGCTGGAGGGCACCGTCATCCCGCCCCGCTCGCTCGTCGCCGGAGTTCCGGCCAAAGTCCGGCGCGAGCTCAGCGACGAAGAGTTCGCGGGCGTCCAGCACAACGCCGCCCACTACCAGGAACTGGCACGCGCGCACCGCGAACTTCACGGGGCGTGAAATAGCGGACTGAGTGGTCCAAACGGGCCGATCCTCCCACCCAGTCCAGCTTTTCCCGTCCAGCTGTCCAGGCTGGCGGCTCAGTCCAGCGGGATCGGGCCCAGCTCGGCCAGCAGTTCGCCCGGTCCCGGGTTCCCCTCCGGGGTCCGGCCGCCGAGGTGGTTGACCACACCCCAGACCGCGTTCAGGCCGGTGGTGACGGCGCCTTCGGCCCAGCCGGCGGTGAACGAGACGTCGTCGCCGGCGACGAAGATTCCGCGCTGTTCGGCCGGGAGCGCGTCCTGCTTGAAATGGGTGAAGAGCCGCTGCTGGTAGCGGTAGTGCCCCGGCAGGTTGGCCTTAAACGCGCCCATGAAGTTGGGGTCGGCCTCCCACGAGACCGTGATCGGCTGGCCCACGATGTGGCTGGCGATATCGACCCCGGGGTAGATCTGCTCCAGCGAGTGCAGCATGAGCTCCGCCCGCTCGTCCGCGTCGAGCGACAGCCACTTCAGCGCGTCGTCGTTCCACGTGTAGGACAGCAGGATCACGGCGGGCTGGTCCGGGCCGTTGTCCAGCAGGTATGTGGCCCGGTTTAGCCGGTCCGTCAGCGTCATGGACAGGACCTCGCGGCCCGTCTCCGGGTCGATGTCTTTCCAGAACGGCCGGTCCACCATGACGAAGGTCTTGGAGGACTGCATGTAGTGCGAGCGTTCGATCGCCGTCCACAGCTCGGCGGGGAACAGGCTTTCGTCGGTGTGGATCCGCGTCGAGAGCAGCCACGACTGGCATGTGGTCACCACCGCCGGGTACGCGGATTCGCGTCCCCAGCGTTCGCGGATCCGGAAGTCGCCGCTGCCGTCGCGGGCGATGCGCTCCACTGCGCCCCGCGGGGCACCGGCATGCAGGGATGCCAGGGAGGTGCCGTCCGGCCAGTGGGCCATGCCCGACGGCGTGTGCTCCCACAGCGCCTCGGGGAGCCGCTGCGCGCCGCCGGAGATGAGCCGGTGCTGGTCATCGGCGTCGGTGTAGACGACCCGGAGGATTTCGAGGATGGAGTTGGGGAAGTCGGTGTCCCAGCCGCCCGTGCCGAAGCCCACCTGTCCGAAGGCCTCGCGGTGGGCGAAGCCGGCCTCCTTGAAGGAGTCGCTGCCGGCTATGAAGCCGTAGAAGGTCTGCTCGTCCAGCTCCGGGAGCAGCGCGTTCCACAGTTCCTTGATCCGGCTGGTGTCCCGGGCCCGGATCGCGTCCTGCATCTCGGCGAACCGGGCGCCGTCGTTCACGGCCGCCTTCCACGCGTCCGCCACCTCGAGGAAGAAAGCGGGCAGGTCCGCGGCGGTCTCGGCGTAGTACTTCTGGCCGGCGAGCTCGATCACCGTGCTGGAAGTTGCCGGCGCCAGCGGATTGGGGAACTCCTGGGTCTCCAGTCCGAGCAGGTCCACATAGTGGTAGAACGCCTTGCCGGAGACCGGGAACCGCATGCCGCCGAGGTCCGCCACGATGCCCGGGGCGGACGGGAAGCTGGCGGTCCTCAGCCGGCCGCCGATCCTGTCGGCCTCATAGACCACCGGCCGCAGGCCCAGCTTCATAAGTTCATAGGCGGTGACCAGCCCGGACAGGCCGGCACCGACGACGGCGACCTCTGTCCCGTACAGTTCGGGCGGCACCGAGCCCAGGCCGTCGGGGTGGGCGAGGTAGTGGTCGTAGCTGAACGGGAAATCCGGATTCAGCATGGTGATGGGCGCCTCGGCCGGACGGGGGCCGGCCGGGATGGAAGCCGTGGTGGCAGCCGGTTCGGGGGCCGGCAGTTCGGTGGCGGTGGTCATGAGATCTCTGCCTTCAGTTCCTGGGTGGCGGTGGTGTTGGCGGGTTGGCGGCCTGATAGTCCGCGGTATTCCTCATGGCTCAGGGCGGCCACCCTGGAGTTCTTGCGGCCGTAGCCGAAGTAGGCGGCCAGGCCGACGAGCATCCAGACGCCGAAGACCGCCCAGGTCTCGGCGCCGAGGTTGGCCATGAGGTAGGCGCACATGAGGGCGCCGAGAACCGGTGTCAGCGGAAAGAACGGGACGCGGAAGCTTCGCGTGAGCTCGGGCCGGGTCCGCCGCAGGTAGATGACTGCCACGTTGACCAGGGCGAACGCGAACAGTGTGCCGATGCTCGTGGCGTCCGCGAGGGCGCCCAGCGGCACCAGGCCGGCGGTCAGTGCGACGGCGGTGCCCACGATCAGGGTTCCGGCAACCGGTGTGCCCGTGCGGGCCGAGACCCGGCCGAAGACCTTGGGAACCAGGCCGTCGCGCGACATCGAGAGCAGGATCCGGGTCTGCCCGTAGAGGACGGTCAGCACGATGCTGGCGATGGCGAGCACGGCACCGACCGCGAACACCACGCCAACCCACGGCTGGCCGGTGATTTCCTCGAGGATTTTCACGAGGGCCGCTTCGGTGCCGTCGAACCAGCCCCAGGGGCGGGCGCCAATGGCGGCGACGGCCACGAGCACGTAGATGCTGGTGACGATCAGCATGGAGAGCAGGATGGCCCGCGGGAGGTCGCGTTTGGGGTTCTTGGCTTCCTCCCCGGCGGTGGAGGCGGCGTCGAAGCCGATGTAGGAGAAGAACACCCGGGAGGCCGCGGCGGAGACGCCGGCGGCGCCCATCGGCATGAGGGGTTCGAAGTGTCCGCCGTTGAAGGCGGTGAAGGCCACGGCACAGAAGAACAGCAGGATGCCGACCTTGACCAGGACGATCGCTGTGTTGATCCAGGCGCTCTCTTTGGCACCGCGGACCAGCAGCACCATGGCCAGGACCACAATGACGACTGCGGGCACATTCAGCACGCCGCCGGCTCCCGGCGGCTGCGACATGGCGTCCGGGAGGGCCAGGTTGAAGACCGCCAGGGCCTCGTTGACGTACTGGCCCGCGCCGACCGCGACGGCGGCCACGGAGACGGCGTATTCAAGCACCAGGCACCAGCCGCAGATCCAGGCCATGCCCTCGCCCATGGTGGCGTAGGTGTAGGAGTAGCTGGAACCGGCGGCCGGAACCAGTCCGGCCATCTCCGCATAGGACACGGCAGAGAGCAGGGCTGCGAGTCCGGCAATGGCAAAGGAGATCCAGATGGCCGGGCCGGCGAGCGGCACCGATTCGCCCAGGATCACCAGGATGCCGGTCCCGAGCGTGGCGCCGACGCTGATCATGGTCAGCTGGAGCACGCCGAAGCTGCGGACCAGCCGCGTGCCGCCGTGCCCGGTTTCGGCCTCGCTGACCAGTTGCCCGATCGGCTTGCGGCGCAGGAGCTGGGCGGCAAGCCCTGGACGGCCGGCGGCGGCCGGCGGGCGTTCCCCGATCAGAGTTGGCACAGTCATCGTTGACGTCCTTATCTTCAGTAGTGGTCGGTTTCCCCTGACCACCCTAGGCATGTGAGCCACCTCTCACGGCTGTGCAAAATGACCTGTATTCTTCAGGCATGAGACTTTATGCACCACTGGCCCGTCGTCCAGCCCGGCGTCCGGACCTTCGGCCGCCCGGGCTGGACGGGGGCCGCGGCCGTGGCTGCTGAGGACTCCGAGCGCTTGGGTTTCGTCACGCTGTCGCAGTTCTTGCGCCAGCTGCCGGAGCTCGGCGTCCTCCACGACGGCGGCAACGGGGACGAGCGCTTGCGCTGGGTCGAGCCCAGCGAGCTGGAGGACCCGACCCCCTACCTGCTCGATGGCGAGTTCCTGCTCACTGCCGGCCTTCCGTTCGTGGGCGACGGCGGCAGCGAGGAGACGGTGGACGCCTACATGCGGCGCCTGGTCGAGGCCCGCGTCGGCGCCCTCGGCTTTGGCCTGGAACCCTACTTCGAGGCCGTGCCGGAGACCGTGGTCCGGGCCTGCCGGCGGCACAACCTCACCTTGGTGTCCATTCCGGGGTCCATTCCGTTCGCCGCGCTGGGCCTCGAGTTCTCCCGGCTCCTTGAATCGGACAACGCAAAGACCTTCCGCCAACTGGCCGATACCAACCGGCAGCTCATGCGGGCGGTCTTGTCGGCACGCCCCGAGCACGAGCTCCTCGCGGCCCTGGTGCAGCGCGTTCCGGTCTGGGCCGTGCTGGTCGGGGCCGACGGGCGGGTGCGAGCCCGGGGCTCGGGCAGCTCCCCCGGCCCGCACGCCGCTGGCGCCGCCGCAGGCACCGCTGCCGGCACCGTGCCAGGAGTTGATTCCGCCGCACTGCAGCCGCTGCTGTCCCGGCTGCTCGCTGGCAGCGGCCCCCGGGTGGAGATGGATTCATTCGATGCCGCAGGCTCATCGCTGGTCGTCGGTTATCCGCTGCGCAGCACCCGGGACGCTAACCTCGGCGCGCTCGTCCTGGGTACGGACGCCCCGCTGACCCCGGCCCAGAACAGCGTGGTCTCCACCGCCGTCGGGCTGCTGGAACTGCTGGTCCGGCAGCGCACGAGCGGTTCCCTGGCCCCCAGCCAGCTTGCCACGGCGCTGCTGTTGCATCCGGAAAACGTGGCCTCGGGAACGGCGCGGCAGGTCAACGGGCTGAAGGACCTGCTGGCCCAAGCCATTTCCTCCACCCGGTCCGGGCAGCTGCGGGTCGTGCAGGGCGTCCGGGTGGACTCGGCGATGGGCAGCGAACGGGCCGCGGGCGCATCGCGCCACACGGGCGAGGGCCCGGTGCGGGAGTTGCTGGAATGGCGCAGGCTGTTCGACACCAAATTGGTGGAGCACACCGACTACGGCTTTGCCGCCATCACCCGGCTCAAGGTCGACGACGCGCTGCTCGCCGAGGTGGAGCGGCTCGGCTGGCGCCTCGTGATCGGCAGCGACACCGAATTCGCGGGCCTGGCGGTTGCCTACCAACTCGCTTCCTCGCTGCGCAACCGGGTGCTGACCAGCCGCCGGAGCGTCCGGGCGGACGAGGTCACCTGGTCCGTGACGGGGCTGCTGGGCTCCGAGGCCGGCTCCATGCTGGCGGACCGCCTGCTGGCACCCATTCTCGCGCTCGAGCCGGAGCGCCGCGATGCACTGCTGGGCATCCTGCTGGCCTGGCTTGGTGAGAACGGCAGCTGGGACGCCACGGCGAAGACCACGGGGCTGCATCGGAACAGCGTTCGCCGGCAGATCGGCGTCATCGCCGAAGTGCTGGGCATGGATCTCAATCAGGCCCAGGCCCGCGCGGAGTTGTGGATCGCCCTGCAATACATCGCCCATCAGGACCAGGGCGGGTCTGAGTTGCCCGACGCCGCGGCCGCCGTCGCTGCAGCTCCGCCCGATACAGGCCCTCCCGCGGGTCAGATGCCCCAGGACCGGTAAACGTCCGGGCGGCGGTCACGCAGGTAGGCGACGGCGTCGTCCGCATCATGTGCCCTGTCCGCGACGGCGTGCACAGCTCCTCCCAGCTCGGCGAAAAGCAGTTCCGTCCCGTGGCCGGCCGCGGCCAGGACCGTGCCGTCCGGGCCCGCGACGATGCTGCCGCCGCGGAAGTCGTAGCCTTCCTCTCCGCCGGTGTGGTTGGCGTACGCCACCGCCAACTGGTTCTCCAGCGCCCTGGCCCGGACCAGCACCTGCGGCACGGCCTCGAATCCGCCAGCGAGTGCGGTCGGCACCAATAGCAGTTCGGCACCGCGCACGGCGGCGGCCCGCGCTGACTCGGGAAACTCGATGTCGTAGCAAATCGCCAGGGCCGTCTTGAGCCCGTGGAACTCCACGATCCCGGGGGCTGCCGCGGCCGGTGCAAACGCTGCGCGCTCGTCGGGGCCGAACAGGTGCACCTTGTCGTAGCTGAGCAGTTCGTCGCCGGACGCGTCAATAAGGGTTGCGGAAATGTGCCACTCCCCCGCCGGCGTTACAGCAGGGAGGCTGTAGACCAGGGCGATATTGTGACGCCGGGCGATGCCGGCCAGGGCCTCCCGGAGCGCAGGCAGCGTGCCCGGATCGAAGGCTGACCGCAGCCGAAGCGGCGCGTAGCCCACCGGGAAGAGTTCCGGCGTCAGCAACAGCTGGGCACCCGCGGCGGACGCCTCGCGCGCCGCCTCCTCCACCGCGGCGCAGTTCGTCTTCACATCCAGCACGGCGGCGTTCGCCTGCATCAGGGCCAGCAGCACCATTACCACCTCACGACTCTCCGGGTACCTCCGCAGGAACACTGCGGACTCTCTGATCCCAGAGTAGCCGCGGCCCGGGAAACCGCATTTGGTGCATTTCCGCCTGCATGGCCGACGAACAGGGCGGAACGTCCCGCCGGTAGAGACAGGGAGGGCCGCCGGCCCTTCGCGTCCCCGGGAACCCACGCGGCCGTTACCGTTGCGTTAACTTCTTGACTACAAGCCGTGAATGCGTCACGCTTCATAGCATGCCCTCACCAACGCGCTCAACGAGGAGCCGAACCAAGAACCCCGGATCGCAGTCCGCCCTCCGGCACCTGAACCAGCAGCGGATCATCGAATGCCTCCTCGCCGGCCCTTCCACACAGGCGGAACTGGCCCGCCAGACAGGCCTCTCAACGGCCACCGTCTCCAACATCGTCAAGATCATGCAGGACGCCGGACTTGCTTCCACCGAGCCGATCACCAGCTCCGGGCGGCGCGCCCTCAACGTCCGGCTCAACAGCAACGGAGCCGTCGCCGTCGGGATCGACTTCGGCCGGCGCCACCTGCGCGTCGTGCTGGCCTCGCTCAGCTACCACGTGATCGCCGAAGAGTCGGTCCTGCTGCCGCTGGGCCACCACGCCGAGGAGGGCATCCAGGCCGCCGTCGGCGTGCTGGACCGGCTGCTCGCGGACAGCGGTGTGGAGCGCAGCGCCCTGGTGGGTGCCGGCGTCGGAATTCCCGGCCCCATCGACCGCCGCACCGGCACCGTGGCGCAGGGCGCGATCCTGCCCGAATGGGTGGGCATCAATATCCTTAGACGCCTCGAAGAAGCGCTGGAACTGCCTGTATTCGTGGACAATGACGCCAACCTGGGCGCCCTCTCCGAGGTCACGTGGGGGCCGCACAGCGGCATCAGCAACCTGATGTTTCTCAAGATCGGCTCGGGCATCGGTGCGGGATTGATCCTCAACGGCATTCCCTACTACGGCAACGTCGGCATCACCGGCGAAATCGGCCACGCCACAATCCACGAGCACGGGCTGATCTGCCGCTGCGGGAACCGGGGCTGCCTGGAAACCATCGCCTCCACCACCACCATGATCGAGCTCCTGAGCCGCGGCGAGGACCGGCCGCTCACGCCCGGGGACATCGTGCGCAAGGCCCTCGAACGGGACCCCGCCACGCTCCGCGTCGTGGACGACGCCGGCCTCGCCGTCGGACGCGCCTTGGGCAACGTGGCGAACCTGATCAACCCCGAAGTGATCGTGGTCGGCGGTCCGCTGGCGGGGCTCGGCCAACTGCTCCTGGACCCGATTCGGCGCGGCCTGATCCGCCACGCGGTGCCGGTCATCGGCGAGACAACCACTCTCACGATGTCGTCCCTGGGCGACCGGGCAGAGGCCCTCGGGGCCACCGCTTTGGTCTTCCAGCACGCCGGAATCCGGCGTAACTAACCATTTCGTTATCCGCCCGTTGCGTTAAAGACTTGACGACAAGGGCGTGATCCAGTTTACTTTTGCATCAGACGGCCCTGCGGTTTGCAGCGGCGGACAACGAAGTCATGCATTGGAGGCGTAAGGGCAGATGACGTCCCTCAACACGCACAGTGATCCGCTAATCCTCGAGATGCGCTCCATCACCAAGGAATTCCCAGGCGTTAAAGCTTTGGCCGATGTGAGCCTGCGGGTGAAGGCCGGCGAGATCCACGCCATCTGCGGTGAGAACGGCGCCGGGAAATCGACCCTGATGAAGGTGCTCTCGGGGGTGTACCCCTTCGGCACCTACACCGGCGACATCGTGTATCAGAACGAGGTCCAGGAATTCAAGGACATCCGGGCCAGCGAGCACGCCGGGATTGTGATCATCCACCAGGAACTCGCGCTCATCCCCGAACTGTCGATCATGGAGAACATCTTCCTCGGGAACGAGCCCACCAAGCGCGGCGTGATCGACTGGGCCGAGGCCCGGCTGCGGTCCACCGAGCTGTTGGCCCGGGTGGGGCTGCGCGAGGACCCGGACACCCCGATCAAGGAGATCGGCGTCGGCAAGCAGCAGCTCGTCGAGATCGCCAAGGCCCTGAACAAGTCGGTGAAGCTCCTGATCCTGGACGAGCCCACGGCGGCGCTGAACGAGTCCGATTCCCAGCACCTGCTGGACCTCATGCTGGGCCTGAAGGGCCGCGGCATCACCTCGATCATCATTTCGCACAAGCTCAACGAGATCGAACAGATCGCGGATGAGATCACGATCATCCGCGACGGCAAGTCGATCGAGACCCTGAACGTCTTGGCCGACGGCGTCGACGAGGACCGCATCATCAAGGGCATGGTGGGCCGGACGCTGGAATCCCGGTTCCCGGACCACGAGCCGAAGATCGGCGAGGTCCTCTTCGAGGTGAAGAACTGGAACGTCGGGCACCCGCAGATCCAGGACCGCCTGGTCTGCAAGAACTCCAGCTTCTTCGTCCGCCGGGGCGAGATCGTCGGGTTCGCGGGCCTGATGGGGGCCGGACGCACCGAGCTGGCCCGGTCCGTGTTCGGCCGCTCCTATGGCCGCTTCATCTCGGGCCACGTCTACAAAGACGGCAAGGAACTGCAGCTCAAAAGCGTCCGCCAGGCGATCGACGCCGGGCTGGGCTACGTCACGGAGGACCGCAAGTCCCTGGGCCTGAACCTGCTCGATGACATCAAGGCCACCACGGTCTCGGCGAACCTGCGCAAGATCAGCAAGAACTTCGTGGTGGACACGAACAAGGAATACGCCGTCGCGGAGGAATACCGGAAGTCGCTGCGGACCAAGACGCCCTCCGTGGAGGAAGGTGTCGCGAAGCTCTCCGGCGGCAACCAGCAGAAGGTCGTGCTGGCGAAGTGGATGTTCACCGACCCGGACGTGCTGATCCTGGACGAACCCACCCGCGGGATCGACGTCGGGGCCAAGTTCGAGATCTACGGCATCATCCAGAAGCTGGCCAACGAGGGCAAGGCAGTGATCGTGATTTCCTCGGAGCTGCCCGAGCTGCTGGGCCTCTCGGACCGCATCTACACGATCTTCGAAGGCGCCATCACCGGCGTCCTGGACAAAGACCAAGCCAGCCAGGAAAGCCTCATGAAACTCATGACGTCCGCCCGCAAATCCGCCTGACCCATGGGACCAACCAGAACAATCCGAACACCCCGGACACAAGGACTGAAACAATGAACGCGCTCAAGAAGCTCTTTGGCGGCAATACCCGCCAATTCGGCATGATCTTCGCCCTGGTTGCGCTGATCGTGTTCTTCGAGATTTTTACGGAGGGCCGCACGCTCACGTCGGGCAACGTCATCAACCTCTTCAACGGCAACTCCTACATCCTGATCCTCGCCATCGGCATGGTGCTGGTCATCATCGCCGGGCACATCGACCTCTCGGTCGGTTCCGTCGCCGCCTTCGTGGGCGTCTGCGTGTCCCTCTTCATCCGCGACTGGGGACTGCCCTGGTACATCGGCGTCCTGATGGGGCTGGGGCTGGGCGTCCTGATCGGGGCCTGGCAGGGATTCTGGGTGGCCTACGTCGGCATTCCGGCGTTCATCGTGACGCTGGCCGGCATGCTGATCTTCCGCGGCGCCAACCAGTTGGTCGGCAAGTCGAACACCATCCCGGTCCCCACGGATTTCCAGTACATCGGCTCCGGCTACCTGCCTGAGTTTGGACCGAATACCGGCTACAACAACCCCACCATGCTGATTGGCCTGCTCGGCGTCGCGTTCGTGATCTTCAGCGAGATCCGCTCCCGCCGCAACGCCAAGGCCCTCGGCGCCGAGGTTTCCGAAGCCTGGGTCATGGTCCTCAAACTGGTCCTGGTCTGCGGCGCCATCCTCTACGCCACCTACCTCTTCGCCACCGGCCGGCCGGGCACCTCCTTCCCCGTGCCGGGCCTGATCCTGGCCGTCCTGGTCCTCGTGTACGGCTTCATCTCCTCGAAGACCGTTATCGGCCGCCACATCTACGCCGTCGGTGGCAACCGGCACGCCGCCGAGCTCTCCGGTGTCCAGTCCAAGAAGGTCAACTTCCTGGTCATGATGAACATGTCCTTGCTGGCCGGCCTCGCCGGCATGATCTTCGTCGGCCGCTCCACCGCCTCAGGCCCGTTCGACGGCGTCGGCTGGGAACTGGACGCCATCGCGGCCGTCTTCATCGGCGGCGCCGCGGTCACCGGTGGCGTGGGCACCGTGATCGGCTCGATCATCGGTGGCCTGGTCATGGCCGTGCTGAACAACGGCCTGCAGCTCCTCGGTGTCGGCGCCGACCTCACCCAGATCATCAAGGGCCTGGTGCTCCTGATCGCAGTCGCGTTCGACGTCTACAACAAGACCCAGGGCAAGAGGTCCGTCGTCGGGATGCTGATGAAGAACTTCAGCCGCAGCAACGAGATCAAGGCCGACGAGACCACCCAAACCACAGACGTCATCTCCAAGGGAGCCTGAGCGGCTCCCCTGGTCCACGTTTCCCCGATTTCTCCGCACACCATCAAAAGAAAGTGAACCAAGCAATGCGAATGATTGGTAAAGCAGGAAAGGCAGCAGCGATCGCTGCTATTGCGGCACTGGCGCTGACGGCCTGCGGCCGTTCCGACACCGGGACTACCGGCGGTTCGAGCTCCGGAGGCGAGGCCTTCCCGAAGGGCTCCTCGATCGGTGTCGCGCTGCCCCAGAAGACCTCGGAAAACTGGGTCCTGGCGGAAAAGCTGTTCAACGACGGCCTCACCAAGGCCGGCTACAAGCCGGATGTGCAGTTCGCCAATGGCGGCGTTTCGGATCAGCAGAACCAGATTAGTGCCATGATCACCAAGGGCGACAAGCTCATCATCGTCGGTGCCATCGACGGTGCGCAGCTGGGCACCCAGCTCAAGCAGGCCAAGGATGCCGGCGCCACGATCATCGCGTATGACCGCCTGCTCCTGAACACCGAGAACGTGGACTACTACGTGGCCTACGACAACTTCAAGGTCGGTGAACTCCAGGGCCAGGCGCTGCTGGACGGAATGAAGGGCAAGAAGCCGGCAGGCCCGTACAACATCGAGCTCTTCGCAGGTTCCCCTGACGACGCCAACGCGAAGGTCTTCTTCGACGGCGCCATGAGCGTCCTGAAGCCGAAGATCGACGACGGCACTCTGAAGGTCCTCTCGGGCCAGAAGAGCTTCGAACAGGCCGTTACCCAGGGCTGGAAGGCAGAGAACGCCCAGAAGCGCATGGACACCCTGCTCGCAGGAACTTACGGCAGCGCCGCGCTTGACGGCGTGCTGTCCCCGAACGACACCCTGGCCCGCGCGATCATCACCTCTGTCAAGGCCGCCGGCAAGCCGATCCCGGTTGTCACGGGCCAGGACTCCGAGGTTGAGTCGGTCAAGTCCATCATGGCGGGCGAGCAGTACTCCACCATCAACAAAGACACCAATGCGCTCGTTGACCACTCGATCACCATGGTCAACGACGTCCAGGCAGGCAAGAAGCCGGAGATCAACGACGACAAGTCCTACAACAACGGAGTCAAGGTTGTTCCCGCGTACCTGCTGAAGCCGGTCATCGTGACCAAGGACAACGTACACACGGCCTACGTCAACGATCCGGTACTCGGACCGATCACCAAGCAGTAGTACCCGTCTAGGCACGCGACTGTCGCGCGCCAGGCAACAGAGCCCCGGCTCCCCCGCAAGGGAGGGCCGGGGCTTTTGCGTTGGCTGTGACGCTGGCTCTCACCCTGGCGGTGGCGCTGCCTGCGGCACTCCGCTTCACAGCGCAGACATAGCTTCGCCGGGAGGTTCGCACAGCGGCCCGTACCACTGTGGGATCAGCGCCGGACATCGGGTCCGGCAAGAGACCCCCAAGAAAAATTAGGAGTACCGTGAGCGTTCTTGCCCGGAGTGTAGGCAACGCCTTCCGAAACAAGGTCAGGACCGCCGCTGTGGTGGCCGTGCTGGCCGTAGCCATCGGACTTGCCCTGGCCATGCTCGTGGCCAACCAGGCCGTCACCGGCAAGGTGGCCGAGCTGAACGCCTCGGTGGGCACGGTCCTGACCGTGAACCCGGCCGGCGGCCAGGGTTTCGAAGGCGGCGGCGAGCCGCTGACCTCGGCACAGGCGGCCACGGCGGCGGCCGTCCCCAACGTCAGCAGCGTGGTCGGCACCAAGGCACTGCGCCTGCGCAACGCCGCTCAAATTGCTGCCGAGGCGGCGTCCGGACGGACAGGCCAAGGCGGCCCCGGCGGGCAGTCGGCCACCTCCGTCACCACGAGCCTCACGGCCGCCGTCGACGCCGGCACGCTCGGCAACCGTAACCAAGCTAGTACCGGCACTTCTGGCACCTCCGGAAGCACAACCGCGGCCGCCCCGGCGTTCTCGCTGCCCATCACCGCAACGGGCATCGGCGCCGGGGTGGACTCCACCGGCAAGGCCCTGCAGTTGACGCAGGGTACCGGCCTGGGCAACTACACCGCCGCGTCCACCGGCGCCCTGCTGGGCACCACACTGGCCACGAAGAACGGCCTCAGCGTGGGCTCGACGTTCACCATCCAGGACAAGACCTTCACCGTCCAGGGACTGTTCGACGCGGGCACCGCCTTCGGCAACAACGCCCTCTACGTGACGCTTCCGACCGCCCAGACCCTTGCCGCACTGCCGGACGAACTCTCCACCATGATCGTCACGGTCAACAGCATGGAAAACGTCGACGCCGCCAAGACCGCGCTGCAGGCGGCGCTCGGCTCCGGCAAGGCCGACGTCACCCAAGGCCAGCGGAATCTTGCGACCGCCGTCAGCTCGCTGGACAGCGTCAAGAATATTTCCTTCATCGCCTTCGTCGCTGCCCTTGGCACCGCCGGCCTGATCATCCTCCTGATCATGGTCATGCTGGTCCGCGAACGCCGCCGCGAAATCGGCGTGCTGAAGGCCATCGGCGCCCCTAACCGCACCATCGGCCTGCAGTTTGTGCTGGAGGCCCTCGTGCTGGTGGCCTTGGGCAGCGTGGTGGGCGCCGCCGTCGCCTCCCTTGCCAGCGGCGGCATCGCCAGCGCC
This sequence comes from Arthrobacter sp. ok362, assembly GCF_900102785.1. GTDB lineage: Bacteria > Actinomycetota > Actinomycetes > Actinomycetales > Micrococcaceae > Arthrobacter. Next base: position 46,900 of record NZ_FNGC01000001.1, on the reverse strand, counting down.
CTCATCAGCTCCAGCAGCACGACGGCGGCGGCCGGCCAGCGGGGCGGCCCCGGCGGCTTCCCCGGCGGCCAGGGTGGACCCTTCGGCGGGGCCAGCCAGCTGCTGACCTCCGTGACGGCGAGCGCCTCCCCCGGCGTCATCGCCGCGGGCATCGCCGCGGTCTTCGGCGTCGCCATCATCGGCGCCCTCGTCCCGGCCCTGCTCACCGCCCGCATCCGTCCCATCGAAGTCCTCCGAGGAGAATAGCCATGATCGAAGTCAAGAACCTGGTCCGCACGTTCAAGTCCGGCGACCGGAGCATCAAGCCGGTCAACGACGTCAGCTTCGAGCTCGAACAGGGCACGCTGGCCTCGATCGTGGGCAAGAGCGGCAGCGGCAAGAGCACCCTGCTCTCCTTGCTCGGTGCGCTGGACAAGCCCACCAGCGGCGACGTGGTGGTCAACGGCGTGAGCCTGGCCAGCATGCCGGACGGGAAGCTGACCAACTACCGGCGCCGGGACATCGGATTCGTGTTCCAGCAGTTCAACCTGATCCCGAATCTCTCGGCCGTGGACAACGTGATGCTGCCGATGGAGTTTGCCGGGATGCGCAAGGCCGCCCGGGCCGAGCGGGCCCGGCAGCTGCTCGAACAGGTCCAGCTCGATCCGGACAAGCACGTGCGGCGCATCAACCGGCTCTCCGGCGGCGAGCAGCAGCGGGTGGCGATTGCCCGGGCGCTGGCGAACGAACCCAAGCTGATCCTGGCCGATGAACCCACCGGCAACCTGGACGAGCAGACCGGCGAGCACATCATCGAGCTGCTCAGCACGCTCAGCCGGGACCACAACACCACCATCCTCGTGGTCACCCACGACCGCGCCCTGGCCAACAAGACGGACCGGCGCTTCCGGCTCCAGCAGGGCCGGCTCACCGAGGAACCGGCCCGGAACCGGGCGACGGCGGCCGTAACCGGCTGAGGTCCGGCCGGCGGAACCGGCGTCGAACCGCCGGCGTCGGGGCTCCGGCGTTGGGGCTGCGGCGTTGGGGCTGCGGCGTTGGGGCTGCGGGCGAGCCTTGGGGGCCCGCCCGCAGCCCCGGCGTCGAACCTCGTGGGTGCCAAACCTCCCGCGTGCCGGGGCCGTCAACACGGCGGGCCGTCCGCCCGCGGGTGAGAAGATGGCACCATGTCTGCCCTCATCGCGAAGCCGTGGCTGTTCAGCCAGCCCGACCAGGATCCCCGCACAGCCACCGGCGCCAGGCTGCGCTGGGGAATCGTCGCCACCGGCGGGATCGCCGCGGCGCTCACCCGCGACCTTGAACTTCTGGCGGATGCGGAACTGTACGCCGTCAGCTCCCGCACCCAGGCGGCGGCCGACGCGTTCGCGGCCGACTACGGTTTTGCCCGTGCCTACGGTGACCGGGACGGCGTGAGCGGTTATGCCCGGCTGCTCGCCGACGACGGCGTCGACGTCGTCTACGTCGCCACGCCACACGCCCACCACCACGAGATCGCTCTTGCCGCCCTTAATGCCGGCAAGCATGTGCTGTGCGAGAAGGCCCTCACAGTCAACGCCCGGGAAGCCGCCGAGCTGATTGCAGCGGCCCGGGCAAACGGCCTGTTTCTGATGGAGGCGGTGTGGAGCCGGTTCCTGCCCAGCATGCAGCGGGCGTTTGAGATCGCTGCCTCGGGCGAGATCGGCGCGGTCAAATGGGTGGGAGCCGATCTCGGTTTCCCGGCGCCGTATTCGCCCGCCTCCCGGCTCTGGGCGCCCAAGGACGGCGGCGGCGCCTTGCTGGACCTGACGGTCTACCCGCTGCTCTGGGCGCTTGGCACCCTGGGGTTCCCGCAAACTGTCAGCGCCACCGGCTGGCTCAATGACGACGGCGTGGACGCCCAAAACGCCTTGACGCTCGGCTACCACCACGGCGCGCAGGCCCAGCTGACGTCGTCGCTGCTGGCGCACGGGCCGCGCACAGCCACCGTCGCCGGCAGCAATGGCTTCCTCCAGACGTCCGGCTCCATCAACAACCCCAAGGAACTGCTGGTCAGGATCGGCTTCGACGATCCCCGGAGCGAGGAGTTCTCTGTGGTCGGGCGGGGCTACACCTACGAACTGCGCGAGGTCACGCGGTGCATCCAGCACGGACTCACCGAGAGCCCGGTCATGCCGCTGGAGGACTCTCTGAACACCATGCGGCTCTTCGACGGTGTGCGCGCGCAACTCGGGGTGACCTACCCGAACGACGCCCACTGACCACGTCCCGCGGGCGCCGGACCCGGCGCATTCCGAGGGTCTCGGTATGCCTACAGTTTCGGCTCCGCTCTGGACTCCCCGTTGGGGCCGACTTACCCTGTAGGCAATCGTCCAGTCTTCGCGGAGCGGGGGTGCGCACATGGATCCAGCAGCAGCGTCCTCCCGCGCGGGCCGCACCCCGCGCCGCGTGCGCCCCATCCGCCCCTTGCGCCACGTGCTCTTGGCCGCCGTCGCCGGCGCCGCATGGCTGACCCTCTCCGGCACGGCCGCACAGGCGGATGACGCGTGCACGATCTCCGGGACGGCCGACGACGCCGGCGAGAGAGCGGCGGCCGCCGGCTGCACGGACGCCGACGACCTCCCTGTTCCCTCCGTCGACCCCCTGGTCTCCGTGGACATCGCTCCGGCCCCGGCGGGCACCTGGTCCGCTGGTGCCGTTCCGGGCCCGAGGCCGGATGTCGCGGACGTTGATCCCGCCGATGCTGACGAGCCGGCGCAGACGGACCCGGACCTCGCGGCCCCGGTTCCGGAATCTCCGCCGCCCGCCACGGGGCCCGCGGCGCCTGACCCGATTCCGGCGGCAGTCGAGCCGGCGCTCCCCGATCCGGCAGTGACCCCGCCCGTGGTGGACCCCGGCGTCCCCGGTGTGGATCCTGCCGTCCCGGGCCCCGGCGTTGCCCCACCGGTCGTGGACCCACCGGTCGTGGACCCACCGGTCGTGGACCCACCGGTCGTGGACCCACCGGTCGTGGCCCCACCGGTCGTGGCCCCACCGGCACCGGATCCCGGCGTTGTTCCGCCGGTTGTGGACCCCGCGGCTCCGGTTCCCGGCGTTGTTCCGCCGGTTGTAGACCCCGCGGCTCCGGTTCCCGGTCCGGCCGGCCCGCTGCCCGGTGACCCTGCGGCCGTACCTCCAGGCGGCGCCGTTCCGGGCGACGTCCCGGCGGGGAAACCGGCGGGGACGCCGGCAGCCGTCGGCGGCGCATCGTCGTCGGCTGGCACTCCCACCGCGGGTGCCGCAGAAGCGGGCACCGCCAACACGGGCACAGCTAAGGCAGTATCGCCTGAACCGCCGGCGCCTGCTCCCACCGGTTCCGATGCGGCCCGTCCCGTCGAGGCATACAATCCCCCGGTCGCCCCGGTTGCCTATGCCCCCTGGCTGATGTCTGAACCCCGTGCGGGGGCACCTGTCCGGTCTAGCGCGGCCCCTCCGGCTGAACCCCCTGCGGGGACTGGTGACCCGTCGGTTCCCTCCGGCAACCCGGGTCCGAGCCCGTGGCATGGCGGCACGGGCCTGCCTGCGCCTGAGGCACTCCCGCCTGCTCCCGGCACCGGGTCCGGCGGCGGCCACTCCGCCAATGGGCCTGCCGGAACGGCTGCGTGGATGCCCAGCCTGCTCTTCTACCTGCCAACAATCGAGGCCGACCCCATCGGCGGTCCGCTCCAGCACGAGTACGCAGCCGTTTGCGCTGATCCCGGTTCTTCTCCTGACTAGTCGGGCCGTCTCTGCCTCCACAGAGCACGGCCCGTCGGGCTGCCTTGGCCGCCCGTTAGCAGTCACCCAGGAGAATCCCCCATGGACTCGATCGTCCACCGCCGGGTTTCCGGCACCCCAATTCCCGCCAGCCTGACCCCGTCCACGCGGCCACCGTCCACGCCTTCCCCGTCCACGTCGCCACCGTCCACGCCTTCCCCGTCCACGTCGCCACCGTCCACGCCTTCCCCGTCCACGTCGTCGCGGGCGCGAGAAGGGCGGGCACGAGAAGGACGGCGCGCCCCCGCGTACCCGGAGCGCTCCGGTCCGCAGCCCCGTCCCGGCTGCAAACCCCGCCCGCCGTAACGCGTGCCACCGCTCCCGTCGACGTCCTGTAACCGCCGGAGCGAGGTCGTTGGGTCCGCTGGGGGACCCAACGGCATGCTCCGGCTCCGGCGGAAGGGCGCCTGCGGATGAGCGACCAGCCAGGCAATGCACTTCAATGCCGGGACCGGCGCGTCGGCCGCATGGAACGGAAGCGGATACCCGTCCCCGTATCATTCTTTATGAGCGCCGCAGGTGCGCACACGGAAGGTATAGGGACATCGTGGACAGTTCGCCCAACAGCGTCACGGCCGAGCCCTTGGGCGGCCGCTATGAGCTGGGGGAGGTGATTGGCCGGGGCGGCATGGCGTCGGTCTACACTGCCAGGGATCTGAACCTTGGCAGGGACGTTGCCCTGAAACTCTTCGCACCTCAATGGGCCGATCCTGACGAGCTTCGCCGCCAGGAAGCAGAGATCGAATTGCTGGCAACTCTGAACCATCCAAGCCTGGTGACGCTGTTCGACGCCGGGATGGACACCCGGGTTCCCGACGAGCCCCGGCCCTTCCTGACCATGGAGCTCTTGGACGGCCAGGATCTGCGGACCCGGATTCGCCACAGCCCCCTGCCACTGGACGAGTTGGCCGTGGTCGGCGCTGGGATCGCCGACGCCCTCGCCTACGTCCACAGCCTCGGCATCGTCCATCGGGACATCAAGCCCGCCAACATCCTCCTGGTGCCGGTCCGGCCGGGAGAGCCGTTTCGGCCCAAGCTCACAGACTTCGGCATCGCCCGAATCATCGACGGGACCCGGCTTACAGCCACGGGAACCATGGTGGGAACCGCCGCCTATCTCAGTCCGGAACAGGCCCGCGGCGCCGACCTCGGACCGGCGAGTGACATCTACTCTCTGGGCTTGGTCCTGCTCGAATGCCTCAAGGGCGAAGTGGAGTATCCGGGCAGTGCCGTCGAATCTGCTGTGGCCCGCCTGCACCGAGCGCCCGTCATTCCGGACGCGGTGCCCGAGGAGTGGGCTCGCATTATCCAGGCCATGACAGTCCTCGACCCCTTGGACCGCCCGTCGGCCGCCGAACTTGAGGCAGCCTTCCGGATGGCCCTCGTTTCCCCCGGGTCCCTGCCGGGACCCGTCAAAGCGGAAACCACCCGGATACTCCCAGCCCCGCCGGCAAGGCGGCCCCGCCCACGCCGGCCCGCCGCCGCCGCAGCTCCGGCGGCGGCGAGAACACGACCCCTGAGCTGGCTGGACCCGGATGCTCTGCCGCCCCGGCCGCGCCACCGTCCCTCGCATAACCGCGGTGCCGCATGGTTCCGCCGGGCCAGGCTCCGCACCCGCGTGGCCCTGCTGCTCGCCGTGCTGGCAGTCCTTGTTGTCGGGGCAACGGTCGCGGTCACCCTGTCCGCCCCTGCGGCCCCCGACGTCGTCCCTTACCCCACCGTCACGGGGCCACTCGGCGATCATCTGAAGGATCTGCAGAAGGGCGTGGAACCATGAGCCACTCGCGAACCGCCAGGCAGGACCGCGGCCGTTCCAGGTACCGGATGCCCGCAGCTCTCCTCGCGGGACTGCTGGCGGCCGGGGCGCTGGCCGGCTGCGGGCCTGCACCTGAACTGGGCCGCGACGCGGCCAGGCAACTGCAAACTCAGGTCCTGGCTGTCAGCGAGGCTGCAGCCGCCAACGACCCCGCCGGTTCCCTGAAACACCTTGACGAGCTGCTGACCCGCCTGGATGCCCTCGCTGCGAGCGGCGAGGTGTCCTTCAGACGCCACCAAAGCATCAAGTCATCGATTGACGCCGTCCGGGCAGACCTGGTCGCGCAGCAGGCGGCGGCCGAGGCAGCGCGAAAGGCGGCCGCAACAGCATCGGCTAAACAGGCTGCTGCGGCTCAGGCGGCAGCGCAGGCGGCGGCTGCCGCCCGTGCCGCCCCGGCCGCCGTCGCCCCAGCGCCGGCACCGGCGCGGGCACCGGCACCGGCACCGGCGCCGGCCGGCAAGGGCAAGTCGAAGGACAAGGGGAAGGGCAAGGGCTGAGGCGCCCGCGTAACTGCTGCCGCACTGGATTCCGCGACACTTGGGGCCGCGACACGCGTCGACTTGGCCGCAGACCGACCGTGAAGCCTCCGCCGTCATCGTCAGTCTGCTTACTATTTCGGCGGAAGCCCGCTAGCGTGGAGGAACGGCTTTATGCCGGTCAACGACAAGAATCGCGGACTGCTGTCCGCCAATCGAAGGAGTGACGCCTGCATGGCAACTGTTCAGGAATCCATCGAAGTCAATGTTCCGCTAAGCCAGGCCTACAACCAGTGGACGCAATTCGAGGAATTTCCGCACTTCATGAGCGGCGTGGACTCCGTTAGTCAGCTGGACGACACCACTGTCCATTTCAAGACCAGCATCGGTGGAGTCCGGCGTGAGTACGACGCGCGGATCACCACGCAGGAACCGGACCAGCGCGTGTCGTGGGAAAGCCTTGATGAACCACGGAACGCTGGCACCGTCTGGTTCGAAACCCTCGGCGAGGCCGAAACGAAGGTGAACGTCGAGCTGACCTGGGAGCCGGACTCGGCTGCGGAAAAGATCGGTGCGGCCATCGGCCTTGATTCCCGTCAGGTTGCTGCCGACCTGAAGAAATTCAAGCAGTTTATCGAAGAGCGCGGAGCCGAGACGGGCGGATGGCGCGGACGCGTGGACGCAGTCGCGCCGGGCGCCACCACCGCCGTGCCGCTCCAGGAAGAAGTGGGCTACGGCGCGGAGCCTGCCTTCCAGCACGTGGACGCCGATCCCGACCTTGCCCCCGAGCCGCCCTTCGGCCAGGACCAGCAGAGCTGACCACACTGATCTGCCTGGTTTGCCCTTTCGGACTGGCAGCAAAACGCCCCGCCTCCCTTCAGGGAGACGGGGCGTTTTACGTGGCGACCAACCGGGCGAGGCCGGTACGTTGCCTGCGCGCTGCGGCGGAAACTACTTGGTCAGCGTCGCAAGCACTTCGCTGAACTTCGCCGAGGGGCGCATGACGGCTGAGGCCTTGGCCTCGTCCGGCCGGTAGTACCCGCCGATGTCCACCGGGGATCCCTGGACGGCCAGGAGCTCGCCGGTGATGGTGTCCTCGTTGGAGTTCAGCGCGTCGGAAACGGCGGCGAAAGCCGCGGCGAGCTCGGCGTCGTCGTTCTGGCGGGCCAGTTCCTGGGCCCAGAACTTGGCCAGGTAGAAGTGGCTGCCGCGGTTGTCCAGCTCGCCGGCCTTGCGCTTCGGGGACTTGTCCTCGAGCAGGAACGTGCCGGTGGCGCGGTCCAGGGTGTCGGCCAGGACCTGGGCGCGGGCGTTGCCGGTGCTGGTGGCGAGGTGCTCGAAGCTGACGGCGAGCGCAAGGAATTCGCCCAGGCTGTCCCAGCGCAGGTGGTTTTCCTTGAGCAGCTGCTGGACGTGCTTCGGGGCGGATCCACCGGCGCCGGTCTCGAACAGGCCGCCACCGTTGATCAGCGGTACCACGGAGAGCATCTTGGCGCTGGTGCCCAGTTCCAGGATCGGGAAGAGGTCCGTGAGGTAGTCGCGGAGCACGTTGCCGGTCACCGAGATGGTGTCCTCGCCCTTGCGGAGGCGTTCCACGGTGAAGGCGGTGGCCTTTTCCGGGGACATGATGGCGATTTCCAGGCCCTCGGTGTCGTGGTCCTTGAGGTATTCCTCCACCTTGGCGATCATCCGGGCGTCGTGCGCGCGGCCCTTGTCCAGCCAGAATACGGCGGGTGTGGCGGAGGCGCGGGCACGGGTGACGGCCAGCTTGACCCAGTCACGGATCGGCACGTCCTTGGTCTGGCAGGCGCGCCAGATGTCGCCCGGGGCGACCTGGTGCTCGATCAGCACGGTGCCGGCGTCGTCGACGATCTGGACCGTGCCGGCGGACTGGATCTCAAACGTCTTGTCGTGGCTGCCGTATTCCTCGGCGGCCTGGGCCATGAGGCCGACGTTCGGGACGGTGCCCATGGTGGTGGGATCGAAGGCGCCGTGGGCGCGGCAGTCGTCGACGACAACCTGGTAGATGCCGGCGTAACTGCTGTCCGGGAGGACGGCGAGAGTGTCGGCTTCCTGGCCGTCGCGGCCCCACATGTGGCCCGAGCTGCGGATCATGGCCGGCATTGAGGCGTCGACGATCACGTCGGAGGGCACGTGGAGGTTGGTGATGCCCTTGTCGGAGTCGACCATGGCGAGTTCGGGGCCGTCGTTGAGGCCCTTTTCGATGGCTGCCTGGACGTCGCCGCGGATCTCCTCGGGGAGGTCCTCGAGGCCGTTGAGGATGGAGGCCAGGCCGTTGTTGGGGCTCAGGCCGGCGGCGGCGATCTGCTCGCCGTAGGTGGCGAAGAGGTCTGCGAAGTAGGCCTTGACGACGTGGCCGAAGATGATCGGGTCCGAAACCTTCATCATGGTGGCCTTCAGGTGGGCGGAGAACAGCACGCCCTCCTCCTTGGCCCGGGCGACCTGGGCGGCGAGGAACGCATCCAGGGCCGCGGCGCGCATCACGGTGCCGTCGATGACCTCGCCGGCCAGGACCGGGAAGGCACGCTTGAGGACCTTGACCGTGCCGTCATCCTTGACGAGCTGGATCTTGATGTTGGTGTCCGCATCGATCACCACAGACTTCTCGTTGGAGCGGAAGTCATCGGCCTCCATGTGGGCCACGTTGGTCTTGGACTCCGGAGTCCACGCGCCCATGCTGTGCGGGTTCTGGCGGGCGTAGTTCTTGACCGAGAGCGGGGCACGGCGGTCCGAGTTGCCTTCGCGCAGGACCGGGTTCACGGCGGAGCCCTTGATCTTGTCGTAGCGGGACCGGATATCCGTCTCCTCGTCCGAGGAGGGGTTGTCCGGGTAGTCCGGCAGCGCGTAGCCGTGGCCCTGGAGTTCGGCGATTGCCGCCTTCAGCTGGGGCACGGAGGCGCTGATGTTGGGCAGCTTGATGATGTTGGCTTCGGGCGTCTTGGCAAGGGCGCCAAGCTCGGCCAGGGCGTCGCTGACGCGCTGGTCTTCGGTGAGGTAGTCGCCGAACGCGGCGATGATGCGGCCGGCCAGCGAGATGTCGCGGGTCTCCACTTCCACACCGGCCGTCGAGGCAAACGCCTCAATGATCGGCAAGAACGAATAGGTGGCCAGCATCGGCGCTTCGTCGGTGTGGGTATAGATAATCTTTGCCATTGCTCGGGCGTCTCCCTGAAGGTCTGGGTATTTCCGGAATCTTGTGTTATCTCAACACCCCTAACTTACCCGAGGTGCTCCCGTTGGTGCCTACCGGCGTCGTGCGCGGACGGATGCGTGACACCACAACGCGGCATAACAAGAATTGACAAACGACTTTACAGGTTAGTCAAATTGCCGTAGTTTCGTTCCATCCAGCGGCCGCGACCAGCGGCCGCCCCGCATTTTTACCGGTTAGGACACCATGAGAACACCCAAGACTCTGGCCACCAGCCTGCTGACTCTGTCGGCCGCCGCACTGCTGGCCCTGAGTGCCGCGGGGGCGGCCACCGCCTCCCCCGCACCGGCCAAGGCACCGGTTTCGGCCCCCGATGTCGCAAGCCACACCGTCACCGAAACGGGGACGGCCGGCTACTGGACCACGGAACGCATGCGCAATGCGGTTCCCGGCGACGTCCTGGCCAACAAGGCCATGAAGCGCAATGGCAAGGCCGCGAAGCCCGCGGCGGCACTGCTGGAGGGTGCCGCCCCGAGCAAGGTTGAGGCCGCCGCTCCGACGCTGCAATCCCAGGCCCTTCAGACCAAGACCAATGCGAGCGAGACCCCCGTCCCGCACATCGGCAAGGTCTTCTTCACCCTCGGCGGGACCAACTACGTCTGCTCCGGCAACTCGGTCTCCTCCGCCAACAAGAGCACTGTCACCACGGCAGGACACTGCGTGAATGAGGGCCCGGGCGCCTTCGCCACCAAGTTCACGTTCGTCCCGGCGTACCTCAACGGCGCGGCCCCCTACGGCATGTGGACGGCCAAGGCCCTCTACGCCCCCACCCAGTGGAGCTCCTCGGGCGACATGACCTACGACACCGGCTTCGCCGTAATGTCCACCCTTAACGGCAAGTACCTGAGCGACGTCGTAGGCGGCTCCGGGCTGCAGTTCAACGCCGCCCGCGGCCTGAGCTACAAGTCATTCGGCTACCCCGCCGCGTCGCCTTTCAACGGTGAATCCCTCAAGAGCTGCTCCGGCACCGCCACCAATGATCCCTACAACCCGCAGTTCAACACCCAGGGGATCCCCTGCAACATGACCGGCGGTTCCTCGGGCGGTCCGTGGTTCATCGGCACCAGCGCTTCCGGCTACCAGAACTCCATCAACAGCTATGGCTACGGCAGCAACTCCACCAAGATGTACGGCCCGTATTGGGGCACAGTCATCCAGCAGGCCTACACCACCGCGGCTGCCTCCTAGCCTGAGGGCACGGGCCCCGTTCACGCGGGGCCCGTACACCCCGGGCGCGTGGACCCGGGTGCGGGGACCTTGGTGCCTGGACCCGGGGCGGGGACCTTGGTGCCTGGACCCTGGGCGGGGACCCGGGGGCCTGGATCCTGGGCGGGGACCCGGGGGCCTGGATGCCCAGCCTTGTTACCCCAAGCACGGGCACCCCGGATTGATACCGAAACCTTGTTATTCAAACCTCGACTACTCAACCCTCCCAACCCTTGTTCACCCCAGCCTTGTTTACCGCAGGCTTGTTTACCCCAGCCTTGTTTACCCCAGCCTTGTTTACCCCAGCGCGGGGATCCTTGCGGCCCCTCTTCAGCAGTGGGGAGGACGCGGTGGCCCCGCGCTGGCATCAAAAGGGGACGGCGGATCACCGTTGGACATGCCCTCCCCCCGCGTCAAGGCCCGGACATATACCCCCTATGTCCGGGCCTTGGCGTGAAGAATGAGCATGTCCCCCGGTCCGGTCCGA
>NZ_FNGC01000001.1:0-35389 GCF_900102785.1 Arthrobacter sp. ok362 | reverse complement strand
AGCATGTCCCTGGCATGTCCCTCGGGCCGGCCACCAACCCACGCTTTGGCACAAAAAATGGACATGTCCTCCGGATAAGGGAGGGCATGTCCATTCTTTGTGCAGCTCTATGTGCGGCTGCGTGGAACAGCCTAGTGGAAGAAGTGGCGGGCTCCCGTGAAGTACATGGTGATACCGGCGGCGTTGGCCGCGGCGATGACTTCCTCGTCCCGGACGGAGCCGCCCGGCTGGACCACGGCGCGGACGCCGGCATCGACCAGGATCTGCAGGCCGTCGGCGAATGGGAAGAACGCGTCCGACGCTGCCACCGCGCCGCGGGCACGCTCGGGTGCTTCGCTGGCGTCGGTGCCGGCCGCGCCGCCAGGGGCTTCGCCCCCAACAGCAACGTCGGACTCCACGGTGACGCCGAGGGTGTTGGCGCGCTCGACCGCGAGCTTGCAGGAATCGAGCCGGTTGACCTGGCCCATGCCGATGCCGACGGCGGCACCGTTGTCCGCGAGCAGGATGGCGTTGGACTTGGCTGCGCGGCAGGCGGTCCAGGCGAACGCGAGGTCGGCCAGGGTGCCGGCGTCGGCGGCGTCGCCCGCGGCAAGGGTCCAGTTCGCGGGGGTGTCGCCGTCGGCGTCGACCTTGTCCGTCGCCTGTACCAGCATGCCGCCGGAGACCTGGCGGAACTCGGTCGGGTAGCGGCCGTATCCGTCGGGGAGGGCCAGGAGGCGGATGTTCTTCTTCTTGGACAGGATCTCCACGGCCTCCTCGTCAAAGCCCGGCGCGATGACGACCTCCGTGAAGATGCCGGCGACGGTGCGCGCCATGCCGGCAGTGACCGTGCGGTTCGCGGCGATGACGCCGCCGAACGCGGACACGGGATCGCAGGCGTGGGCCTTGGCGTGGGCGTCGGCGATGGGGTCCGCCGCGGACGCCGAACCCACAGCCACGCCGCACGGGTTGGCGTGCTTGATGATCGCGACGGCGGGCTCGGCGAAGTCGAAGGCCGCGCGCAGGGCGGCGTCGGCGTCGACAAAGTTGTTGTAGCTCATGGCCTTGCCGTGCAGCTGGTCGGCCTGCGCGATGCCGGCCGGGGCGGCCGTGTCCACATACAGTGCGGCCTGCTGGTGCGGGTTTTCGCCGTAGCGGAGCACCTCGGAGCGTTCCAGGGCCAGGCCGGCGTAGGCGGGCCAGTCGATCACGCCGTCGCCGTCCTCGTCGCGGAACTGGCTGGCGGTCCAGGTGGCTACGGCGGTGTCGTAGGCCGCGGTGTGCGCGAAAGCCTTGGCGGCGAGCCGGCGGCGGGTCTTTAGGTCAAAGCCGCCCGACGCGGCCGCCGCCACCACGGCACCGTAGGACGACGGGTCCACCACGATGGCGACGGCGGCGTGGTTCTTCGCGGCGGAGCGCACCATCGCGGGGCCGCCGATGTCGATCTGTTCGACGACGTCGTCCGGCGCGGCACCGGACTTCACGGTCTCCACGAACGGGTAGAGGTTGACGACGACGAGGTCGAACGGCTCGATCTTCATGTCCGCAAGCGTCTGCATGTGGGCCGGGACGCGGCGGTCCGCGAGGATGCCGCCGTGCACGCGCGGGTGCAGGGTCTTGACCCGGCCGTCCAGCATTTCCGGGGAGCCGGTGACTTCCTCGACTTCCTGCACGGGGATCCCGGCGGCGGCGATCTTCTTGGCCGTGGAGCCCGTGGAGACGATCTTGACGCCGGCGGCGTGCAGGCCTTGAGCGAGCTCCTCCAGACCGGTCTTGTCGTAGACCGAAATCAGTGCCCGGCGGATGGGAACTCGGTCGATGGATACACGGTCAAGCTGCGTGAAGCTCACAAAAGTCTCCGTCTTATATCGCGGCGGGGCCGCGGGTGGTGGGGATGCGGCCAGTTTATCGCGTCCCGGCGCCGGGCCGTCCCGCGCGCCGGAGTGTGAAGCACACGCGGGCCGTGCCCGGGCCACGTAAAGTTTTCACACAGGAGGCCAAGATGAACACGTACACCACTGTGCCCAGCGGCGAACAGGTGGTCCAGGAGCTGCCGTGGCGGTGGAAGGTCCAAGGCCGGATCTTCCTGATCGGCGGACTGGGCTTCATGTTCGATGCCTGGGACGTAACCCTCAACGGCATCCTCATACCGTTGCTGTCCAAGCACTGGTCCCTGAGCCCGGGCGATGCCGCCTGGATCGGAACGGCGAACCTGATTGGCATGGCCCTGGGCGCCTTTGTCTGGGGCACCATCGCGGACACCATGGGCCGCAAGAAGGCCTTCACCGCGACGCTGCTGATCTTTTCCATCTTCACCGTGCTCGGCGCGGTCTCCCCCGATTTTCTGTGGTTCGTCGTGTTCCGGTTCCTGGCCGGGTTCGGCCTGGGCGGCTGCATCCCGGTGGACTATGCGCTGGTCGGCGAGTTCACCCCCCGCAAACAGCGCGGCCGGGTGCTCACCGCGATGGACGGCTGGTGGCCGATCGGCGCGGCCCTTTGCGGTTTCGTCTCCGCCGGGCTGGTCGCGGCCTTCGCTGACTGGCGGCTGACCATGCTGGTCATGGTGCTCCCGGCGCTGCTGGTGTTCTGGATCCGCCGCAGCGTGCCGGAATCCCCGCTGTTCCTGATCCGCCAGGGCCGCCGCGAGGAAGCCGCGAAGGTAATCGATACCCTGGTCGAGGCCACCGGGGCCGAGGCCCGGGTCTACAGCCTGCCCGAACCGCAGGACGCACCCCGCCTCTCGGCCGGCAGCGCGTGGACGCAATTGCGTGCCCTGTGGCAGTTCAACTGGAAGATCACGACGGCGGCGTGGGCCCTGTTCTTCAGCATCCTGCTGGTCTACTACCTGTCCCTGACGTGGATGCCGCGGATCCTGATCGGCGCCGGCTTCGAGGAGTACAAGGCCTTCCTGACGACGGCGTCGATGGCCGCCGTGGGGCTCCTCGGCGTGGTGGTGGCCGCCCTGCTGGTGGAGCGGGTGGGCCGCAAGTGGATCCTGGCGGTCACCGGCCCGCTGTCCGCGCTGACGCTGGTGATTGTGGCGGTGGTGGTGGACATCCCCGCCGCCGCCGTGTTCTGGCTGCTGGTGTTCGGCTTTGTGGTGCAGGTGGCCATCCCGGTGCTCTATGCCTACGTCTCCGAGCTGTACCCCACCGAGCTGCGCGGCTCCGGCTTCGGCTGGGCCTCGACATTCTCCCGGCTGGGTGCCGGGTTCGGGCCGCTGATCTTCGCGGCCTTCCTGTGGCCGGAGCTGGGGCTCGCGACGTCGTTCGCCCTGGCCGGCGGGCTGGTGCTGATCTCCGTGCTGTGGATGGCGTTCTTCGCCCCCGAAACCAAGCAGCGCCGGCTGGAATAACGCGCCCACTCCACCCGGTGCGCTATCACTTCAGGCGGTTCTGAGCGCTGAGAACCGCCCGGACTGATAGCGCATCGGGGAAATCAGGCGGGGTCAGGCGGGCGGGTTAGGCGAGTGCGTGCTGGGCGGCGGCCAGGGACGCCAGGGTGGAGACCAGGAGCCGGCGCTCGACGACCTTGATGCGCCCGTGCAGGGATTCCTCGCTCTCGCCGTCCCCGATTGCCACGGCTTCCTGCGCGATGATGGGTCCGGTGTCCACCCCGGCGTCGGCCCAGTGCACCGTGCAGCCGGTGACCTTCACGCCGTACGCCAGCGCGTCGCGGACACCGTGGGCGCCGGGGAAGGACGGCAGCAGCGCCGGGTGCGTGTTGAGGTATTTGCCGCCAAACGAGTCGATGAAGTCCGCGCTGACAATCCGCATGAAGCCTGAGGACACCACCACATCCGGGGCAAAGCCGGCGACAGCCCCGGTCAGGGCCGCGTTCCAGGCCGCCCGGTCCGGGTAGGCCTTGAAGTCCACCACGAACGTGGGAATCCCGGCGGCGGCGGAGCGCTCCACCCCGAAAGTCCCCGGCCGGTCGGCGCCGACGGCGGCGATCTCGACGTCGAGCGCTCCGGACTTCACAGCATCGATCACTGCCTGGAGGTTGGAGCCGGTGCCGGAAACGAGGACAACTATGCGCATGGTCCTAGCTTATGGGGCCGCTCGCGTAGGCTGGAAAACATGAATTCCCCCACGGACTCCGGCAGCGGCCAGCCGGGCCGGCATCCGCGCGGCCAGGCGGTCAAAGAATCCGCGCGGCTGACCCACACCCTGTTCCGGCTGTTCATCGTCGCGGTCCTGGGCTCGTTCTTCGTCTTCCAGCTCGACGTGAGCTACCTGTGGCTGACGGCCGTGCTCACGGCGGCCGGGATTGTGCTGGGCATCGCGGTGCTGATCCGGGCCGTGAAGTACAAGGAGTCGCGGCTGGTCCTGTTCGGCACGATTTCCGGGCTGGTGGTCTCAGCGGTCATGCTGCTGGTGATCCTGGCCTCGACGCTGTTCTTCAACCAGATCCGCGACTACCAGCATTGCGTCCGGCAGGCCCTGACGGAACAGTCAACGTCGGCATGCCGGACGGAGCTACAGAATTCCATGCCCACGCAGCTGCGTTAAAGGCCGTTAGCGGCTGTTGACCGTCTCGAGGTCCGCTTCACGCAGCTTCTGCTGGCGTTCCAGCCAGGGACCTGCCGCGTAGCCGATCACGACCCCGATTCCTACCTCCGCCGCCACGAACAGTGCCGTGCGGAGCGGGTCGGGGCCGATTTCCGTCAGCCTCCCGATGCCGGCTGAACCGCGGGCCAGCCAGGCGAGCCCCGCCGCGAGCAGCCCGGCGACGGAGCCGATCACCGCACCCAGCACCAGGGTGGAGGCCGTGGCTGTAAACCAGCGGGCCCGGATCTTGATGGACAGCCATTCGTCGAAGTGGTTCTCGCCTTCACGCAGGAACCACCAGCCGGCCAGCGCCCCGGCGAGCGCCGGCACCACGAGGGCCACGAAGCCGAAGTCCAGCGAGCCGGACGGCAGCGCGGCGAACACGGGAACGGTCGGCAGCGGCCCGACGGCGGTCCCAAGTGGTCCGGCCGCCGAGCCGACTCCCAGCCCGAAGCCCGCGCCTGAGATCCAGGCCAGGGCAAACACCACGAGGTTGGGCAGGAAGCCCAGCTGCATAATCGTGAGGACGGCGCCGCCCATGGCGCCGGCGTCGAGCCCTTCATACACGGCCACCACGAGGTTCCAGTGGATGAAGAGGTCGACGGCGAGCAGCGCCGCCGACATCGCCAGGCTCGCCATCAGCGCCACCGATCCGGCCTTGATGGCCGAGCCCAGATAGGACCCGGCCCAGCGGGAATGCTGGCTGGTCCGGGACAGCCAGGCCACGGCGTCGACGCCGATCAGCCGGCTCCAGGAGCCTGCCTCGCGGCGCGCGCCGACCACCATGCCGAGCCCGAACGGGATGAGCGGGATGAACGCGGCGGCCCAGAGGCTGATGCCGACGTCGGATGTGCGGCAGACGAAGCCGGTGGCGATCCCGAACCCCGCGTACACCAGCCAGGACCCGAGCAGCGCCTGCCAGAGCTGGTCCGTGTAGGAGGCGCGGGCGAGGCGCCGTCCGGCGCGCCAGGCGAGCAGGAACGGGATGAGGGCCAGCCCCAGGGGAATGAGCGAGAGCGTTCCGGATTCCGGCTGCGCGGCGGACCCGGCACCGGCGGTGTCCAGCAGCAGGGGAACGCCGTGGATCAGCAGCCAGGCCTGGCCGGCCAGGCGTGCCAGGAAGTCGAACCCGCTGTTCTGGAATCCGGCTGTGGCCCACACCGCGACGATGGGCACCGCCACCGCAAGGGCGGAGATAACGGCGGCCTGGGCGGACTCGAGGGCCCCCTGCAGCCACAGGGGCATGGGAAGGCCACGTTGTCCGGTCTGATCAGCGCGCAGTTTCATCGAGATCCATGGTGCCACGGGCCCGGCGTCCGGCCGGTTTCCGACAGGCACAACGACCGGATCCGAGGTATTTGCCATCCCGGGCCCCCCGGAGCTTTTTCTAGACCCCGGTCGTAAAATTGTTAGTGTCCGCAAACAGTGTTTGGAGGCAGAAAATGACTACCGCATCTCCCCATGCACACGGCGTTCACTATGGTCGGACAGATGTACAGAACGTTGGCATGGGTGTAGGTATCGTCCTTATCGTCGTGGGCGTCCTGGGGTTCATCCCCGGCATCACCACGAACTACAGCGAACTGAGGTTCTTCGGGCCTGATTCCAAGGCCATGTTCCTGAGCCTGTTCCAGGTGTCGATGTTGCTGAACATCGTTCAGCTCGCGATCGGTGCCGCTGGCCTGACCATGTCCCGGACCGCAATGGGCGCCCGGAATTTCCTGATGGGCTCCGGCCTGCTGTATATCGTCCTTGGCATTTACGGGTTCATCGTCGGTTTGGATTCGGCGGCCAACTTCCTGTCGCTGAACGCCACGGACAATTGGGCCTTCTTGGTAATGGGCGTAGCAATGGCCGGCGCAGGCTGGCTGATGTCGAGGCATCTTGAAGGAGACGTAGAGACCCGGTCATCAACCCCCGGGACATAGGGAGCCGCGAATGAGTAACGTTTCATAGTATTCAGAAAATTCGTACTACCTGCTGGTGCAGTGGTTTAGCGGAAACGCGGCGGCTGCACCAGCTTTCTGTGTGCCCGCTTTTGTGCCCGGCACAGCGTCCGACGGCGACGGCGGCACAGGTTCCGACGGAGACGGCGGACCCTCCGCACGCAAGAAGGCCGGGACTCTGGCGGTCCCGGCCTTCCGTGATGGTGCTAGGCGTGGCGGCAATCAGCTTGCCGCCGGTGCCGCCGTGCTAGGTGGTGCTGTGCTCCATGCGGGGCGGAAGGGTGTCCCACTCCGTTTCCGCGGCCCGCATCCAGGGAAATGGCAGCAGTTCCTTGATCCGGACCTTCCCCACGTAGCCCTCGGCGTCGACCAGGACAGACGTCTCGGTTCCGTAAGAACGCAGCAGTTCCCGGCAGAGGCCACAGGGGTTCGTGACCTGGGGTTGTCCCTGTCCGTCCATGCTGACGGCCACCACGGAGTGGATTGATGCCTCCTGCGCCATGCGGGCATTGGCGAGGGCGCTGGATTCGGCGCACACATTGATGCGCTTTGCGCCAATGTGCAGTCCGAGGTAGATGGCCCCCGACTCACCGCGCATGGCCGCGGCCACCCGGTGGTTTTCGCTGTGATGGGCGGTCAGCAACAGCCCACGCGCTGCCTCGTAAAGCTCCACGTCTGACGCGTCGAGGTCAAAGGAGATCACGTTTGCCTCCACGCCTCTTCCGTCCGGGCGACTGGCGTCCATGAGGGTTCCCACTTTCCGTTCTAACTGTCCTGATGTTCTTTCCGGCAGGTTCATGCCTGCAGTTCTTACC
Organism: Arthrobacter sp. ok362; assembly: GCF_900102785.1. Classification (GTDB taxonomy): domain Bacteria; phylum Actinomycetota; class Actinomycetes; order Actinomycetales; family Micrococcaceae; genus Arthrobacter. Next base: position 28,099 of record NZ_FNGC01000001.1, on the reverse strand, counting down.
TGCCGATGAAGATGCCGTTCTTCTGGCGGGCGAGCAGATAGAAGACAATGCTGAGCGCTGACAGGACGGCCACGTAAACGGGGAAGATCCAGGACGCGTTCAGGGACTGGAGCCACACCAGGAGGTAGGAGGCCGTGCCGCCGAAGAGGGCGACGCCCAGGCCGTAGCCGAGGGCCGTTCCGGCGCCGCGGCAACCCTTCGGCATTAGGGAGCTGGTGACGACGTTGTACAGGGTCATGTTCAGGACCAGCACAACCGAGCCACCGAGGAGCACGGCAGCGAAGCCTGCGATGCCGGGCTTGACGTACATCAGCATCAGGAAGACGGACGGAATGGCCAGTGCGCGGGTGATCAGGAACCACTTGGACATCGACTTGCCGTCAGCGACCTTGCTGATGATGAGGCTTCCGGCGACGAGCACGACGCCCAGGACGGTGGTGAGCGCGAAGACGGCGGTCGCGTCCTCCTTGAAGCCGGTGCGGGCAGCCGTCGGGAGGCCTGTGTTCCAGGCGTAGTTGTAAGCCTGTGCCGCGCCGACGACGAAGGTAATGGCCAGTACGCTGAGCCAGTGCTTGCGCACCCCGCCCCAGACCGTTTTCGCGGAGTTGTTCGCCAGTTCTTCGGGCTTCATGGTTTCAGGAAGGGTCCGGCGAAGGTAGACCACGACGAAGCCGAAGGCTGCGCCGACGACGAACGGCACGCGCCACCCCCAGTCGGCCATGACGGATCCGCCGAGCATCAGGCTGCAGAGGTAGCTGACAAGCGAGGCGAGCAGGATGCCTGCGTTGACGTAGAAGGAGATGATGCCGGCGACAAAGCCCTCGCGTCCCTCGGGTACGAGTTCGACGGCGTGGGCGGTGGACAGCGGGGCTTCAACGCCAGTGGAGATACCCTGGACGATGCGGCAGACCAGCAGGATGACGCCGGCTGCGGGGCCAATCTGGTCATAGGTCGGGGACACGGCAATGATCAGGGTGGTGACGGCCATCATCATGATGGACCAGAGCATTACCCGTCGTCGTCCGATCCTGTCGGCGAAGGTGCCGAGCAGGATTCCGCCCAGGGGACGGAACGCGAAGCCGACGGCGAAGACGGCCAGGGCGCTCAGGGTCGCGGCAACGGGGTCCTGCGACGGGAAGAACTTGGGTCCGATGAAGGCCGACAAGAGGCCAAAGACCATCCAGTCGTACCATTCCAGGGTGTTCCCCAGTCCGAGACCGAGCAGGCCCCGGCGGATTTCCGGAGAGAGCCGGGACTTCCGGCCGCTCTCCAGGTCAGTCTTGACGACAGTGTCAGTCATGATTCCTTTTTCCTTCCCCCGCACCGTCGGGGTGCGTGAGGGTACGGATCACCAGCGGACGTCCTGTTGGGGTCGCCGGTCATCGAAACTATCGTTTGGCTTGGTCCGCAGGGCGGGACCGGCTCACCACATGGGAGGTGAGTTAGCCCAGATAGCTACGCATGCCTCTTCGTAGCGATTGATTGCAAACGGGCCATCCAGCTCGGCAACAAAGAACGGATCTCGAAGGAACGCGTCCTGTTAACCGGCCAACATCAGGCTTGCGGATGGCTTGGCAGATGCCACTGCATCAGTACAAGGGAACGATCAACGAACGCGGGCCGGGCGCACCTTCCGCCAGAAGGTGGTTGCGCCCCATCCGTGTTCGCTTAGTGGTCGAACCCTTAGTGTTGCGGCTCACACAACTATATTGAAGATCTTCACAGAGTCAATGGTTCTGCGGAAAATACGGCCTCACCTCGCACGATGCCGCCAGGCCAAGCGGGAGCGCATCGGGACCCGGGGCCGGCTGGGGCCTCAATCCCGCCCGGGTCCGGCTTAGATAAGGCGCGCATCCGGCCCGGAACACGACGGGACGGGGACCCGGCCAGCCGGTAATTGGGGCGGCAACCGTAAAGAAATTTGTGAAAACCATTGATTCGCTAAAAGTTTTCACTATAGTTATGTGTGTTAGCTCACCGAGAGAAAGTCGGACCATGGCCACCGAAAGCGTCACGGGATCTTCCCCAGCCGGCACGAGCGTCCTTCTTGCCACCGTAGGCAACAAGGTCCGCAACATGCGCAAGGACAAAGGAATGACCCTTGCCAAGCTCTCGGAAGTCACTGGCCTCAGCCCGGCGATCGTAAGCCAGATCGAACGCGGCCTGGCCAATCCGTCCTTTACTACTCTGGCACAGCTGGCGCACGGCCTGGACATCCCCGTAGGGAAATTCTTCCTCGGACAGGAAGAAACCAGGTCCCCCGTGGTCCGCAGGGCCGAGCGGCGGAACCTTAAAGGCGTTACCAAGAAGTCTGTGGGTGAGGCGGTCTATGAACTGCTCACCCCGGACCTCAACGGTGCGCTGGAGGCCCAATGGATCGTGAGTCCGCCAGGCCACGACACCAGTGCCACTCCTTTCCGGCACAGCGGCGAGGAATTCGGCATCGTTCTCTCCGGCCGGAAAGACATCTTCCTGGACGGCGAGTGCTACACCCTGGAGGAAGGCGATTCCATCACCTTCTCTTCGGATACGCCTCACTGGTACAAGAACAGCTACGAAGAGGTCTGCGTAGCGATCTGGGTTAACGCACCTCACGCGTGGTAATCGGCCGGCTCTAGCCGCCGTCGCCGTTCTCCGGTCCGGATACCTCAGTGTCCGCCGGAACCTTAACTACACTCCGCAGCAAGGTCCGCAACGGGCCGCGCTGCGCCATACCCTCCGCCGGGTGGATTTCGCGGTCAGCGCCGCCGCGATCCCCTCCTGAGCACCGTCTTCTACGTCACCGTCTTCTACGTCACCGGCCGCCATTCCAACGGCGCTTTTGCCGGAAAAGTTAGGATCCCCATGAACCCGTCTACAGCCATGTCGTCGCTGGAACTCAGCACCACCACGGCGGACCTCACCGCCCCCGTCATCTCCCGCTCCGACGTCCTCGTGGTCGGCGGTGGCCCCGCAGGTGTGGCCGCCGCCGTCACCGCGGCCCGCTCCGGCGCCTCCGTCACGCTGCTGGAACGCTATTCCTCCCTCGGCGGCCTCGCCTCCGGCGGCATGGTGCTGGTCCTCGATGACATGATCAACGGCCAGGAAATCACGGTTACGGGCATCGTTTCCGAGTACGTCGAGCGCCTGCAGAAGCTGGGCCTGGCGATCGTTCCGCCAGCCGATGACCGCAAGACCTCCGAGGAACTGTGGAACAAGTGGGGCCGCTACGGCACCTTCGACTTCCACTCGCACACCACCCCCAAGCCGGTCTGCTACGCCGCCGCCTTCGACCCGGACGGCTGGAAGCGGGTCTCCAACGACCTCGTCCGCGAGGCCGGCGTCAACCTCCGCCTGCACTCCTGGTTCTCCCGCCCCATCGTGGACCACGGCGTCATGAAGGGCGTCATCTGCGAGACCAAGTCCGGCCCGCAGGCCTTCATGGCCGACATCGTGATCGACACCACCGGCGACATCGACGTCGCCTCCCGGGCCGGCGCCAGCTACGTCAAGGACAGCTACCTCACCACGCTCGTCTTCCGCCTCGGCAACGTGGACACCAATGCCGCGGAGGCCTTCGAACAGGCCAACCCGAAGGAAGCCCGCGCCATCAACCGCAAGATCAAGCGTCTCCTTGGCGGGGCCTGGGAACTGTGGTGGCTCAAGACCCCCATCGACGGCGTCGTCTGGTGCAACGCACCCCACATGACCGGCTTCGACGGCGTCGACCCGGCGGACATGACCGCCGCCGAGTTCGCAGCACGGGACCGCATCACCGAGGCCGTGGACTATGTCCGCGCCAACCTGCCCGGCTTCGAGAACTGCTACATGCTCGACGTCGCGTCCCAGATGGGCGTCCGCCAGACCCGGCTGCTGGAAGGCGAGTACGTCATGACCAAGGACGACGTCACCTCCCGCCGCCACTTCGCTGACACCGTGGCCCGCGGCCGCGACTACTACTACCCCTACCGCTCGCTGCTGCCCAAGGAAGTGGACCAGCTGCTCGTCGCCGGCCGGCACTACTCCGCCACCCCCGAGGCGCAGAAGATGTCCCGCGAGATCCCGCCCTGCATGGCCATGGGCCAGGCCGTCGGCGTCGCCGCCGCGCTGGCGGTCCAGACCGGCACCCTTGTCCGCGACGTCTCCGCGCTGGACATCCAGCAGGGAATGCGCCGGCACGGCGCGGACCCGGGCGACGTCCCGTCGTCGAACGCCACCCTTGACGTGGACGCGGTGGTGGGGGCATGAGCACCGTCATCGATGACCTGCTGTCAGGCACAACAACTGTTGGCACGACGGCGGCCCCCGCCGCCGGCACTGAATCTGCCGGCACCCCGCTCCCCCTTGACGGCGTCAAGATCGTGGACTTCACCCAGGTGTTCATGGGCCCGTCCTGCACCCAGCTGTTGGGCGACTACGGCGCGGACATCATCAAGGTGGAACGCCCGGGCGCCGGGGACATCTCCCGCAACTCGTTCCCGGACAAGGACGGCCAGGACAACCCGATCTTCCTGTCCATCAACCGGAACAAGCGCGGCATCTCCGTGGACACCCGCACCGACGACGGCAAAGCCGTGCTCCGCCGGCTGCTGGCGGACGCGGACGTGGTGGTCAGCAACTTCCGCTCCGGCGTGATGGAGCGGATGGGCTTCGGCTATGAGGACCTCAAGGAGCAGAACCCGGGCATCATCTGGGCCTCCGGCACGGGCTTCGGCCCCGAGGGCCCCTACTCGCACAAGGGCGGCCAGGACGCGATCGCCCAGGCCTACTCCGGCGTGATGTGGCGCCGCGAATCGGATGACGTCAAGCCGTCCATCTACCCCACCACGCTGTGCGACTACATCACCGGCATGCACCTCATGCAGGGCATCCTGCTGGCACTGCGCACCCGGGAAACCTCCGGCGTCGGGCAGAAGGTGGAGGTGACCATGTACGACTCCATGCTGCACCTGCAGATGCAGGAGGCGTGCATGCAGCTCAACCGCGGCTACGAGGTCAACTGGGGCGCCATGCCGCTCAGCGGCGTCTTTGAAACCACCGACGGCGCCGTCTGCATGGTGGGCGGCTTCACCCCGGACCCGCTGGCCCGGATCTCCGAGGCCCTGGGCCTGGACGAGGACCTCACGCTGCGGCCGGAGTTCGCCAACCTGGAGCAGCAGTTCGAGCACAAGCCGGCACTGCAGGCGATCTTCCGCGAGCGCATCGCCACCAACACCACCGAGTACTGGACCGGCCGGCTGGAGGAGAGCGGACTGCTCAACGCCCCCGTGCACACCCTGGAGCAGACCCTGGCCGATGCGCAGACGCACGCCAACGGCATGATCGTCGAGGCAGAACACCCCGGCGTCGGCACCGTGAAAATGCTCAACGCGCCCATCCGGCTCTCCGCCACCCCGCCCACCATCCGCCGGGTGGCCCCGCGGCTCGGCGAGCACAACGTCGAGGTGCTGCTGGAGAACGGGTTCGACGCCGAGACCATCGAGCGCCTGCAGCAGCTGGGGGTCCTGCGATGACCGCCGTTTCCGCAGCCGAGAAGACGGCCGCAGTCCCGAACACGGCAGTCCCGGACACAGTGGACAAGGTCACCCTGACCATCGAGAACCACGTCGCCACGGTGGTCATCGACCGCCAGCACGTGCTCAACGCCGTTGACGGCGGCGCCCAGGCCCGGCTCAATGAAATCTGGGACCAGCTCGAAGCCGATCCCGACGTCCGGGCCGTGGTCATCACGGGTGCCGGCACCCGGGCCTTCTGCGTGGGCGCGGACATGTCCGCCTCCGCCGTGGACAAGACCGGCCTCGAGTACTGGGCCAGCCTGGACCCGAACGGCTTCGGCGGCCTCAGCCTGCGCACCACGCTGGACATCCCGGTAATCGCCCGGGTCAACGGTTACGCGCTGGGCGGCGGCATGGAGATCGTGCTCGGCGCGGACATCGTGATCGCCGCGGACACCGCCCGCTTCGGGCTGACGGAACCGCGCGTGGGGCGCCTGGCGCTCGACGGCGGCATCCACCAGCTGGTGCGCCGGATCCCGTACACCCAGGCGATGGGCATGCTCCTGACCGGGCGGAAGGCCGAGGCCGCGGAGATGCAGTCCATGGGCCTGGTCAATGAGGTGGTCCCCGCGGAGGAGCTCGACGCCGCCGTGCAGCGCTGGCTGGAGCAGATCCTCGCCTGCGCCCCCACCTCCGTCCGGGCCGTCAAGCAGATGGTCACGCAGACCGCGCACCTGACCGCCACCGAGGCCCGCGGGCTCCGGCTCCCGGCCCTCATGGCGGCGCTGGACAGCGCGGACTCCGCCGAGGGCGTCCGCGCCTTCCAGGAGAAGCGCCCGCCGCTCTGGCCTGGACATTAGAGAGACGGCCGCTAGCCGTTCCGCCGCCTGATACCCAGGCGGTGCGAAGTTCAACCGACAGAAGAGCTCAGCGGACAGACGAGTTCAGTCGGGTGAGTTCAGCCGAAGATTCAGCCGCACGAAGAACAGCAAGAGCTTAGAAGGAGAAACCAATGCGGGAGTTACTGACACCCGGCGTGTGGGGCGTCGTCGCCACACCGTTCCAGGGCAGCGCCCTGGATATCGACACGGACAGCCTGGCCGGACTCGTGGGCTACTACGAGTCGATCGGCGCCACCGGGCTCACGGTCCTGGGCGTGTTCGGCGAGGCCGCGGCCCTGACTGCGGCCGAGCGCAGCCTGGTCCTGGAAGTGGTCATGGAGGAAACGCGCCTGCCCCTCGTGGTGGGAGTGACTTCCCTCTACACCGGCACGGCCGTCGACGAAATCCGTTCCATCCAGGCTGCCACCGGGGACCGGCTGGCTGCCGTCATGGTGCAGGCCAACTCCGCCAACCCCGGCGTGGTCAGCGCGCACCTGAACGCCGTTCACCAGTCCACCGGCGCCAACGTGGTGCTGCAGGACTACCCCCTGGCCAGCGGCGTCAACATCAGCACCGAGGCTCTCATTTCCGTGGTGCAGGCCTGCAGCTTCGTCACCGCGGTCAAGGCCGAGGCCCCGCCCACATCTGTGGCGATCGGACACCTGACCGCAGCCCTGGACGTCTCCGTGTTCGGCGGGCTCGGCGGCCAGGGGCTGCTGGACGAGCTTATGGCCGGCGCCGCCGGGGCGATGACGGGGTTCTCCTACCCGGAAGCGCTCATCGCCTGCGTGCGGGCATGGCAGAAGGACGGCTACGAGGCCGCCCGCGATGCCCTGCTGCCATACCTGCCGCTGATCAACTTCGAACAGCAGGCCAAGATCGCGCTGGCGATCCGCAAGGAGTGCCTGCACCAGCGCGGACTGATTGCCGACGCCGGCGTCCGGGCCCCGGCCGCGGCGTTCCCGGAGGTTCTCCGGACGGGGCTGCGCACGCATCTGGCCGAGGCCGCGAAGGCCCTTGGCCCGAATCCGGCCGCCGCCCTCACCACAGCGGGGAGGCACTAGTGGACCTCGGAATCAGCGGGAAAACCGCCCTGGTGGCCGCCTCCACCGGCGGACTCGGCCTCGCCGTCGCCCGGGCCCTCGCGGCCGAGGGCGTACGGGTAGCCATCACCGGCCGGCGCCGGGAGCGCGCCGAGGAGATCGCGGCCGGGCTCCAGGCCGACGGGCACAGCGCCGTCGCCGTCGAAGCCGACCTCAGCACCGCCGACGGCGTGGCCGCCACCGTCGAACGCACCGTGGACGCGCTCGGGCCCATCGACATCCTGGTCCTCAACGGTCCCGGACCGAAGCCCGGCGCGGCCGCCACGCTCGGCGCCGACGACATCGCCGCGGCGTTCGAACAGCTGGTCAAACCGCACCACGCCCTGGTCTCGCACATCCTGCCGGGCATGCGGGAACGGCGCTGGGGACGGATCCTGGCCGTCGGTTCGAGCGGCGTCGTGGCGCCGCTGCCCAACCTGGCCGTGTCCAACACCGGCCGCGCGGCACTGGCCGGCTACCTCAAGACCCTCGCCGCCGAGGTGGCGCTGGACGCCGTCACGGTCAACATGCTCCTTCCCGGACGCATCGCCACGGACCGGGTGGCGGAACTGGACCGGGCCGCCGCCAAGCGGCGGGGCACCACGCCCGAGGAAATCCAACTCGAATCCCGCAAGACCATCCCCGCCCGCCGCTACGGCGAACCCGAGGAATTCGGCGCCGCCGCGGCGTTCCTCTGCAGCGCCCCGGCCTCCTACATCACCGGCGTGGCACTGCGCTGCGACGGCGGCCTCATCCGCGGGCTCTGACCGCCCGCACACACCCTGCTCCGACTCTCCCGAAGGAACACCATGACTTCCACCGACACAGATCTCTCAACTGTCACCGAGACCCCCACCGAGACCCCCACCGTGCGGGACCTCATCACCGCCCGGCACCTCATCAACGGCGAATGGCTCGGCGGGGCGGACACCGAGCGGATGAACCCGGCCCGCCCGGGCGAGCTCGCCGCCCTCTCCCCCAGCGGCACCGCAGCCGACGTCGACGCCGCCATCACCGCCGCCACCGCCGCGCAGCCGGCCTGGGCCGCCCTGCCCGCCCCGTCCCGCGGCGCCATCCTGATGGCCGCCGGCAACCTGCTGCTGGACCGCCAGGCCGCGATCGCCGAAGACCTCGTCCGGGAAGAGGGCAAGACTCTGGCTGAGGCCAAGGGCGAGGTCAAGCGCGCTTCCGACGTGCTGCGCTTCTTCGGTTCCCTCGGCTGGGCGGCCACCGGCGAAGTGCTGCCCAGCGGCCTGCCGGACACCACCATCACCACCCGCCGCGAGCCGCTCGGCGTCGTCGGGCTGATCACGCCGTGGAACTTCCCCATCGCCATCCCGGCCTGGAAGGCCGCCCCGGCACTGATCAGCGGCAACGCCGTGGTGATCAAGCCGGCCGAGCTCACCCCGCTCTCCGCCTCGCACCTGGCCCGCGCCCTGCAGGACGCCGGACTGCCCGCCGGCGTGTTCAACGTGGTCCACGGCAAGGGCCGCGTGGTGGGCGACGCCCTGGCCCGCGATCCCCGCATCGCCGGGATGTCCTTCACCGGCTCCACCAAGGTGGGACTCGGGCTGCAGGAGATCCTGAACGCCCACCGCGCCCGCGTCCAGCTGGAAATGGGCGGCAAGAACGGCGTGCTGGTCCTGGACGACGCCGATCCCCGCAGGGCCGCCCAGGTGGTGGCGGCCGGCGCGTTCGGCCTCACCGGCCAGGCCTGCACCGCCACGTCCCGGGTCTACGTCACGCCCGGCATCCGTGCTGCGTTCCTTGAGGCCCTCACCGAGGAAGCCGCGCAGTACACCGCCGGCGACGGACTCGAAGGCGCAAAGATGGGCGCCGTTGTGAGCAGCCAGCAGTTCGAACAGAACCAGGCCGCGGTGCGCACCGCCGTCGAACGCGGCGCCACGCTGCTGCACGGTGCGTACGACGGCGGCACGGACGCCGGCTTCCTCTTCCCGGCCGCCGTCCTCACGGACCTGCCCTTCGACGACGCCGCCGTGACCGAGGAGATTTTCGGACCCGTGGTGGCCGTCCTCGAGGTCCCGGACTATGAGGCCGGGCTCGCCGCGATCAACGATTCCCGCTACGGCCTCACCGCCGGCATCTGCACCGACTCCCTGGCGCTCTCCACGGACTTCGCCGCCCGCGCCCAGGCCGGGGTCATCAAGGTCAACCGTCCGACGGCGGGGCTGGACCTGAACGTGCCGTTCGGCGGCGTCAAGGACTCCTCCACCAACACGTTCCGCGAACAGGGCAAGTCCGCGCTGGACTTCTTCACGTGGGGCAAGACCGTCTACACGGGTGTGTAGCCTGCCATGACGTACGTGATCGCCCAGCCCTGTGTGGATGTGAAGGACAAAGCCTGCATCGACGAATGCCCGGTGGACTGCATGTACGAGGGTGAACGCTCGCTCTACATCCACCCGTCCGAATGCGTGGACTGCGGCGCGTGCGATCCCGTGTGCCCGGTGGAGGCGATCTACTACTCCGACGATGTCCCGGACGAGTGGGCCGACTACGTGCGCGCCAACGTGGAGTTCTTCGAGGAGCTGGGGTCGCCGCAGGGCGCCTCAGCCCTCGGAAACCTGCACCGCGACCACCCTGTGGTGGCGGACGCGCCCGCGACGGCCGGCGCCGCCGGCGGGGACTAGAGCCATGACTTATGGCTCTAGTCGCCCGCCGTCTGCCTGAGGAGTATCACAAGGGTCAGGACTGTGCCCGGCCAGGGGCATCCCTCCTACGCCGACACAAACCCGACCTGCAAGAAGGACCATCATGGCGGTGGCCTGGACTCGAGCATCGTTCCGCCGGCTCACGGCCGCGATCGTCGCCGTCGCGCTCACGGCGGCCCTGGGCGGCTGCAGTCCCGGGCCGAACCCGCCGGCCCAGCCGCTCCCGCCCGATTCCGGCTACCGGGCGGTGCTCGAAGAGTTCGGCAGGAGAATGCTCGGCGACGGCGCCCCTGCCGTGCTCATCCAGCTCCGCGTGGGCGGGGACGAATGGTCCGCGGCGTACGGTGTTAGGAATCTGGATGGCGGATCCCGTGCCGAGGCAACGGACCCCGTCCATGTCGGCGGCATCACCAAATCCATGGTGGCGGTCTCGGTGCTGAAGCTGGTCGAGGAAGGCCGGATCCAGCTGGACGCACCGGTCAGCACCTACCTGCCGGACTTTGACAAGGTGATGCACCCGCCGGGACCCGTCACCGTGCGCCAACTGCTGCAGCACCGTTCGGGGATGCCGTCCGTGGACGGGCCGCTGTACGATCCGGAGACTGTGCGGAAGGCGCTGACCACCAAGGTGAGCCTGGTGGACCTGCTGGCCATGGCGGGCCGCATATCGTGGAAGGCAAAGCTGGCCCAGGGATTTGAGTACTCCAACTCGAACTACATTGCCCTGGCCTTGATCGTCGAACGCCTGCGGCGCCGGCCGATCGGCGAGGTGATCCGCACCGACGTCATCGAACCGCTCGGGTTGAACGGAACCTCGATGACAGCCGCCGGGCCTCCGCCGTCGTCCATGGTCCATGGCTACATCGCGCTGGGCCCCAAACAACTCGACGTCACCTATCCCGCCGCGCAGATCGACAACGCCGCCGGCGGCATGGTGTCCTCCGTGGCGGACGTGAACACGTTCTACCGCGCCTTGCTGCAGGACCGGCTGCTCAAGCCGGACACCATCACGCAAATGGAGAGCCCGCTCTACGCCAGGTACGGGCTCGGCGTGGTCCGCTGGAATGACCTCTGCACGAACGATTTCTACTATGGCCATCCCGGCGACGTTCCCGGCTACGGCACCATCGCAATGACCAGCTCGGACGGCACCCGGCAGCTCGCCATGGCCGTGGCCTACCCGCCGGAACCGCTCCAGCCCGGGGCCAGCCGCATCCTGCAGGAAATGGAGGCCATAGCGGAGGACACCCTCAACGCCACCTGCCAGAACGGGCCGTCAGGGCCGTCAGGGCCTGTGCAGGCCGCAGGCGGCCGTACGGGTTAAAAGCCGTGCGGGTTGACAGCCGTGCGGGCTAAAAGCCGTACGGTTGAAACGGCAGTCTAGAGACGTACCTGGGAGTACGGGAGGCTGGGGAGGGTTCCGGCCGTCCAAGGCCGTTCCGAGGGCTCCAGCGGAATCCGCCCGTGGCCGTCCCGCCAGATGAGGACAAACGTGCCTGCGATCGCCAGCAGTGAGACTGCGGCGAAGACGAGCAAAAAGACGACAATGGAGTCGATGGACCCGGACATTTCTCGAACACCCCTCTAAGTCCAATTTTACCGCCGTGCCATGCTCTTGGCCCTGGCAACCGAGCCCAGGAAACAAGCCCAGGATCCCGGTCCGGAACCGCCCGGAAAACAGGTCCGGTGCCCCTGCCGCGCGGCACCCCAGACACTGCGACAATGGGCACATGACAGCGATCATCCTCGTCTGGGACCCCGACGAATGGAACGACTGGACCTACCCGACAGTCCTTCAGGAGGTCGCCGAAACGGGCCGGTTCCTCGCCAGCTGGAATGTGGGCCGCCATGTGGAGATTGCATCCGGCGCGGAGGCGTGGCTCGTGCTCCAGGGCCGCCACGGCCGCGGCCTGATCGGCCACGGCGTGATCGTTTCGGAGCGCCCGGCACCCCGCGCCCAGACGCCAAACTCAGATTTTCCGGACAGCATGACGCCGGGCACCGATTTACCCGACAGCGCGACTTCGGCGACCGGAGCCGCCGCGGCGACCGCCGGCGGCTCCGGCGGTACCGGCGGTACCGGCGGCTCCGGCGGCTCCGGTGGCGACGAGCCGCGCTACGTCCGCGTTGCCTTCGATTCCCTCCTGCCGGCCGGGGACCAGATCCCGCCCGGCGTCCTCCGGGAGGCCGGCCCCGGCATTGACTGGGCGGCTCTGCACGGATCCGGGGTGACGATCGAGCCGGCCGCCGAACCGTTGCTCCGCGGGCTCTGGAGCGAATTCGGCCCGCAGCCGGCCGACCCCACCGAGCCCGTGCCCGGCACCGTCCCGGCGGCGGCGGTCAGCCGGGTAGAGGTGAACCGGTACGAACACAGTCCGGACGCGCGGCGGGCCTGCATCGCCCATCACGGGACCAGCTGCGCCGTGTGCGGGTTCTCGTTTGAAATCGCCTATGGGGAGATCGGCAACGACTTCATTCCGGTCCATCACCTGGTCCCGGTGTCACAGCTGGGCAGCAACTACGAACTGGATCCCGTCACGGACCTGGTGCCGCTCTGCGCCAACTGCCACGCCATGGCACACCGGGGAGTGACGACGCCGCGCACGGTCGCGGAACTGCGCCGGATCATGGCCGCAGCCGGGTACCTGACCGGACAGGCGCTGAGCCCGCACGAGCTCCAGGCCCAGCGGGACGCCCGGCGGATCCTAAACCAGAAGTAACAGCAGTAGCGCACTCAGGCCGACCACACCTCGCGGAACTTGCCGCTGCGGTCCGGCCGGGGCGGCTCATCGGCAAACCGGACATCGACGCCGCCGGCGCCTTGGGCTGCGAAGAACTTGCCCAGGCGCTCCCCCGCCTCCGCCCGCACGGCAGCCGTCACGGCATCCGGCCAGACCTCGATCCGCACGGTCAGCGACCTCAACCCGGTGCGGATCGCCTGGAACCGGCGGACGCCGGCAGTCTCCTCGATCACGGTACCCAGCGCCAACGGCAGCACCGTCACCACGCTCCCGTCGGCGGCAGCAAAGCTCAGCACGTCACCGCTCCGGCCCTCGACCCGCAGAGTGGGAAACGGGCTGCCGCCCGCGCACGGGCCGGCAGCCAGCTGCACCCGGTCGCCCAGGTTGTACCGGATCAGCGGCTGGACCCGGTTGGCCAGGTTGGTGACCAGCACCGTGTGCGAGAGTTCCCCCGCCGGCACGGGCCGGAAGACGCCGTCCACCGGCTCCACGATGTTCCAGTCCGCGTTGACATGCAACAACCCCTGCCGGCAGCGGCTGGTCAGGGCGAGAGCCTCGGAAGCAAGGTACCGCACGGTGACCCGGCAACCGAGGGCGGCCTCGATGTCCGCCCCGGCATCAGCTGCCAGGCCCTCGCCGGCAGCGACCGCCAGGAGCGGATGGATCCGGAGCCGTCCCGATTTCTGTTCGGCGGCCAGTTGCAGCATGGCGCTCGGATACCCGTAGAGCATGGTCGGCTGGAACACGTTGAGGTCCGCCACGAGTTCCGGGAGCGGCCGGAGCACGGAGAACACGCGGACCCGGCGGGCGGTGGGGGGGCTGCGTCGCCGCGCCGTTTCCGTCAGCACGACGCCGGCAAAGTGGTCCCCGTCCGCGATCAGCGCCGCAGCCCGCACTCCCTGGTGCAGGAAGGCCCGGGCCTCGGCAGCCGTCAGCAGGGTCCGCCGTTCGCGGATCGGGGCAAGGAGGTTCGCGACCTGCAGCGAGGTCCGGTCATGGACCAGGACCGCAGGCTCCCCCGTGGACCCCGACGTCGTCATCACGAGGTACTGCCCGCGGTAGAAGCCGCCGACGCGCGAGGTGTCCCCGAGGAGGTCTTCCTTTAGCCCGGCGAGCGTGATGTGCGGATCGGTCACCCAGTCATCGAAGTTCTCCATGAGCTCGCGTTTGCCCACCGGAGGCAGCTCCCGCAGGTAACTGACCAGATCCGTGGTGCCCTTCTCCGGGACGTCCCGGTAGAGCCTGCGGTAGAAGGGCGAGGCGGACCGCGCGTGGTCAACGAGCACGGCGAGACGGTCCCGTTGCCGGCGGGCGATCGCGTCCTGGCTTGCCCACCCGGCCCGCCAGATGTCCCACGCGATCCCGGTCAGTCGTGTCATCCCGAGAGGAGAGCCGCGCATCTCCCATCACCCTTCTACGGGTGCCGTCGTCCGGCTGCCCGCCGATCCACGCTAACGCGCCCATCCACGCTCGCACCCTCTCCCACGCTGGCACGGCGCCGGCCGCCCCAACAGGGGCTTTCGGCACCGGCGGCACTTGGGCGTATGCCCGAACACTGTCGAATTGCTGGACTTCCAAGCATGTAGGACCCCAGACTGTGTACAACAGCTGGCTGGGCGGCGTCTTGATTCCCGCTTCCGGGCCGGCCGGGGACTACCAGCAGCATCGTTTGGGGCTTTGCTTTATACCTTTTCCACCACCGTGAAAGGACCTGGTTAATGCCGGACTTGTCAGCCTTCTACCCGCTCATTTCGATCATCCTGGGGGCGGCCGTAGTCATCGGCGTCATCTGGGTGGCAACAAAGCTGATGTGGAAGGTGGCTGAACCGAACGAGGCCCTCATCATCTCCGGGCTGACGCGCGGCACGCTGGAAACCCGGGAGGGAATGGACTTCAAGATCGTCACGGGCAAGGGGGCCCTGGTGCTGCCCGGGCTCCAGACCGTGCGGCCGCTGTCTCTGACGCTGAATGAAACCGAGCTCAAGGTCTCCTGTGTGACCTCCCAGGGCATCCAGGTCATTGTCGACGGTGTGGTCATCTACAAGATCGGGGATGCCCCGCCGTTCATCGCCAACGCCGCACGGCGGTTCCTGGGCCAACAGCCCAAGATGGAAAGCCAGGTCTACAACGTCTTCGAGGGCCACCTGCGCTCGATCATCGGCAGCATGACGGTCGAGGAAATCATCCGCGAGCGCGACAAGCTGGCCTCCCAGGTCCGCAGTGCCAGCGGCGTCGAAATGGAGAAGCTGGGGCTTGTGGTCGACTCGCTGCAGATCAAGGACCTCCAAGACCCTACGGGCTACATCCAGAACATCGCCAAGCCGCACATTGCCATGGTCAAGATGGAGGCCCGCATCGCGGAGGCCACCCGGAACCGCGAGGCGGCGGAAAAGGAAGCAGAGGCAGAGGCCATGATCGCCGACGCCCGGAGTGTGTCCGCGATCCGGCAGTCCGTGGCGCAGGCCAATGCCGAGCGTGCCAAGGCAAACGCGGCCCAGGCCGGGCCGTTGGCCGATGCGTCGGCGCGTCAGCAGGTGGTGGTCCAGGAAACCGAGGTCGCCAAGCTCGAGGCCGACCGGGAGGAACAGAAGCTGCAGACCACCGTCCGCAAGCCCGCCGACGCGAGGGCCTATGCCAAGCGCACCGATGCCGAGGGCCAGAAATCCGCGGACATCAGCGCGGCCGAGGCGCTGGCCCGGCGCACCGAGCTCGAGGCGCAGGTCAACGCCCGGCGGACCGAGCTGCAGGCGCAGGCGAACGCGACGGCGGCAGCGGCGGCGGCCGGGGCCACCAAGGTCACCGGCGAGGCCGAGGCTGCCGCCACGAAGGCCCGCGGCGAGGCCGCCGCCTCAGCCATCAAGGCCAAGGCCCTGGCCGAGGCGGAGGGCATCAAGGCCCGTGCCGAAGCGCTCGCAACCAACCAGGACGCCGTCATCTCCCAGCAGCTCGCCGAGAACATGCCGGCGATCGTGGCGGCGGCCGCCGAGCCGTTTTCACACGTCGGCCAGATGACCGTCCTCAACGGCGGCGAAGGGGTCAACAGGATGATCGGCGGGATTTTGGCACAGGTGGGCAACTACCTCCCGGCACTCTCCAGCGCGCTCAAGAACACCCGGGACGCCGCCAAACGGGACACCAAGGCTCCGGGTGCGTAGTGCCTGCCATGCGCACGCAAATGCGGGGATTCTGATGCCCAACGGTTTAGATGTACAAGGATTCTGATGCACAAGGACGTTGACCGGAGCCTGACCGGAAAGATTGGGCGGGTCACGGGTCGGATCGGCCCGGGCACCATCGGCGAGGTCATGCTGCCCGTTCGCGGCGGAACCAGTGCGTTCCATGCGCACCCGTTCGACAAGAGCAGCGTCTTCGCCGTGGGCGAGCAGGTGCTGGTGATCTATTTTGAACCGCCCCAGACCGTGTTTGTGGACGAACTTCCGGACGTGCTCAAGGCCGATTGACCGCCTCTGGACGCTGGGAGGCGACGGGCGTATTCTGAAGTTCCGTAGCCTCTGGAGGTATTTCTGATGGAAGGCAATATGCGTGCGCGTGGCGGCCCGGCTGTGAGGTTATCGATGGTTTCCGGCACCCGTTCGCTCTTCCCGGTCGGCAACTGGCCCGATCCGCTATAGCTCGTCTTCCGTCATGCCGTCCGGCACCACTGTTTCGTTGGGTTTGCGCCGTGAACGCATGGCCGCAATCAACTGCGCCCCCTTGACGGTTCCCGTCAGTTAGCGGTAGTTTCCCCGCCTTTTGCTGCCCTTTCCACCCTTTGAGCAGATCGGCCTCGCCGCGCCCACCTGTTAACCCACTCTTCCCCTGCCGGCCACGCCCGCTCCCCCGCGCCGCAAACCGCCGCCCGCACCGTGGAGGAGTGAGGATCGCAATCATCGCCGAATCATTCCTGCCGCTCATGAACGGGGTCACCCACTCCATCCTGCGCGTGCTGGAGCATCTGCAGGAGCGCGGGGACGAGGTGCTGGTGATCGCGCCGTCCACGCAGGACACGGACGTCCCGGACGAGGTCTATGGCGCCCACGTCCACCGACTCCCCTCGGTCCCGTTGGCCGGCTATGCGAATGTGCGGGTGGCGATGGGCGGTGTGTATCGGGTCAAGCGAATCCTTGCCGACTACGCGCCCGACGTCGTGCACCTCGCGTCCCCGTTCGTGCTCGGCTGGCGGGCAGCGCAGGCCGCCCACCAGCTCGGAATCCCTACGGTGGCCATCTACCAGACCGAGGTCCCCGGCTACGCGGGGCGCTACGGCGTCCCCTTCCTGGAGAACTGGGCCTGGAACCGGGTGGACCAGATCCATCTGCTGGCCTCGCGCACCCTGGTCCCCTCCACCTTCGCGCTCAACCAGCTCCGCGGCCGCGGCATTCCGCGCGTGGACATGTGGCGGCGCGGCGTGGACACTCAGCGGTTCAACCCCGAAAAGCGCGACGCCGGCTGGCGGGCCTCCGTGGCGCCCGGCGGCGAGCGCCTGATCGGCTACGTGGGCCGGCTGGCGGTCGAGAAGCAGGTGGAGGATCTGGCGGTGCTGGCGGATGTTCCCGGAACCCGGCTGGTGATTGTCGGCGACGGGCCCCAGCGGCCCGCCCTGGAAGCTGCCCTGCCGCAGGCGGTCTTCACCGGGTTCCTCGGCGGCGCCGACCTTGCCCGGGTGGTGGCTTCCTTCGATCTCTTCGTCCATCCCGGCGAGTTCGAGACCTTTTGCCAGACCATCCAGGAGGCCATGGCGTCCGGGGTGCCGGTGGTGGCCACGGGCCGTGGCGGCCCGCTGGACCTCGTGGAGAATTCCCGGACCGGCTGGCTGTACGAGCCCGGCGACCTTGCGGCGCTCCGTGCCCGGGTAATGGACCTGATGGGCGACGACGCCAAGCGCCGCGCGTTCGCCGCGGCCGCGCACGCCTCGGTTCAGGGCCGGACGTGGTCCGTCCTCGGGGCCGAACTCGTTGGCCATTACCAGGCCGTGACCCGGGAGCCTGCGGTAGGCCGCTCCCCCCTCGTTGCCCTGTCGCTTAGGGCTGCTAAACCCGGGCCATAAGCACCCTAGGTGATAGCGCAACGGGGGCGTTTGGTCCTCCCGCGCAGGCCTGGACCCGCCCCGCCCACGTGTTGGCACCGCGTGCACCCTCCGGGCACCTATGATTTCCCGATGGGAGGGTTCTAAATGGTTGGTTGGTCTCAAATTCGCACGGCGGTAGCCGGATGACGGCGTCGTCGTACCCGGAGGAAGGCCCCGGCGCGGTCCCACAAGAAGGCTTCGGCGCAGTCCCGGGCTATGGGGATCTGGTGGAATCCAGCCCCGACGCCCTGCTGGTAGTGGCAGAAGACGGGACCATCAGGATGGTCAACACCGCCGCGGAGCGCATGTTCGGGTACGACCGCGGGGAGCTCGTGGGCTCGGACCACCGCATCCTCCTGGCCGAGGGGTTCCGGAACGGGCTGGAGCGGCTGTTCTTCAACCTCCGCCGCGACGCCCATGCCGACAACGACGCCGCCGACGCCGACGAGACTGACACCGCTCCCGTGGAGGCCTACGGGGTGCGGCGGGACGGCACGGAGTTCCAGGCCGAGGTGGCCGGGTCCGTCTTCGTGACCGGGGACGGCGCTGGTAATGGTACTGCAAGCATGATCGCCGCGGTCCGCGACACCTCGCACCGGCCGGAGACCGATGACGGCCTCCGCGAGGCCATGTCGCTGCTGAGCGCGACGCTCGAATCCACTGCCGACGGCATCCTTGTGGTCAGCAGCGAGGGCGAGATCGCCGGCGTCAACAATCAGTTCCTCACCATGTGGGGCATCCCGCGGGAAATGCTGGCCACCGGGGACGATGAGGCCGTCATGGGCTTCGTCCTGGATCAGTTGCGCGACCCGGCCCAGTTTGTCGAAAAGGTTGAGGCTCTCTACGCCGATCCCACGGCGGAAAGCCACGACATTTTGGAATTCCGCGACGGCCGGACGTTTGACCGCTATTCGCGCCCGCAGAAAGTCGCAGACCAGGTGGTCGGACGGGTGTGGAGCTTCCGCGATGTAACCGCGGCCAAGGTTGCCCAGGACCGGATCACCCGGGCCATGGCAGACCTCGCCGCGCAGTCCGCCCAGCTCAAGGCGCTGGCGTTCCGGGACGGATTGACCGGGCTGTCCAACCGCCAGCTGTTCAATGATCGCCTCGCCAGCGCCCTCGAGGGCCCGCGCGGCACCGGAGTGGACGTCCTGCTCCTGGACCTGGACGATTTCAAGGAAGTCAACGACATCCTGGGCCACCATGCCGGGGACCAGATGCTCATAGAGGTCGGCCGGCGGCTGCGCACGTGCGTCCGGCCAAGCGATGTCGTGGCCCGGCTGGGCGGCGACGAGTTCGTGGTGCTCCTGATCAACTCGGTGGAGCCCGAGGCGGTCGCTGCCCGGATCGTTGACTCGCTGCGCGTCCCGGTGTGGATCGACGGCACCATGTTGCGGCCCAGCCTCAGTCTGGGGCTCGCCTCGATCGGGCAGGCCGCCGTTGACGCCTCCGAGCTCCTGCGCCGTGCCGACGTCGCGATGTATGCCGCCAAGACCGCCGGGAAGAACCGGTACATGCGCTTTCAGCCGGAGATGATGAAGGCCCTCGTGGACCGCAACGACCTCGAGGCCGGCCTGCGGCTGGCCGTGGACAGCGGACAGATCGCCGTCCACTACCAGCCGATCGTCTCCGCCGGCAGCGGGACAGTGACCAAGGTGGAGGCCCTGGCCCGCTGGGTACGCGACGGCGTGCTCGTTCCGCCCCAGCAGTTCATTCCGGCGGCGGAACGCAGCGGCCTCATTGTCGAGATCGGCACCGAGGTACTGCTGCGCGGCTGCACCGAGCTCAAGCCCTGGCTGGAAGAGGAGTCCTCCCGGTCCCTGGCCGTTAACGTCTCCGGCGTCCAGCTGCAGCACGGGGACTTCGCCGAGCTGGTCCTGGCCGTGACGGAATCCTGCGGCGTGGACCCCCGCCAGCTCGTCCTGGAGGTAACGGAGAGCGTCTTCTTCGAGGACGACTGCCACGTGATCCAGCAGCTCATGAGCCTGCGCACGGCCGGCGTCCGCGTGGCGCTCGATGACTTCGGCACCGGCTTTTCATCCCTGGGGCGACTGCAGGGCCTGCCCGTGGACACGCTGAAGATCGATCAGTCATTCGTATCCATGATCAACACCGGCACGGAACAGCTGCCCATCCTGAACGCCATGATCGGCATGGCCCACGGACTCGGGCTTACTGTCACGGCCGAGGGCGTGGAAACGGCCGCCCAGGCCGGCTACCTGATGAAGCTGGAGTGCGATTCCCTGCAGGGTTTCCTGTTTTCGGGCCCCCAGCCGGAGGCCGCGCTCCAGCCTGCGCTGGACCGGGCGGCCCGTGCCATCGCCGCGCTGCGGGGCGAGCGGGTGCCCGGCAACCGGTGACCCGCAAAGTTCCGTGGCCGATGTGCTGGACACAGGGCCGAAGGACCCTATGATTCAGGGAAACGCATTGATCCGGGCACCTCGGCCGGGAACATCATCGCTCTATGAACTTCCGTCGCTTGGGGGCCGGTATCGTCGTGGGAACTGGATTTTGTGAAGACCTGCTGGAGCAGGGTCCTGATGCGTTTCTGCTGCTGACCGCGGACGGGACCATCGCCTTCGTGAATTCGGCCGCGGAACGGCTGTTCGGCTACCCCCGTGAGGAACTGCTCGGCGTTCAGCACACCATCCTGCTCTCGGAGGAAGCCCGCCGCGGCTTCCTGCGGGTCTTTGGCCGGCTGGGTCGCAAGAGCCAGGCCGGAAGCCGGCCGTTCGCCGCCGTCGGACGGCACCGCGACGGCTCGGAACTCGCCATGGAGATCACGTGCGCGCTGGTGAGTGTCGACGCCGGCACGGCCATGGCGGTAGCCGTCCGCGACGCCGAGCACCGGAATGACTCCGATTCCGGCCGGCGGCTGGCCGTCTCCCTTCTGGATGCCACGCTGGAATCAACGTCGGACGGAATCGTGGTGGTCTCCAACGAGGGCCAAATCACCGGGATCAACGACCAGTACTTGAAGCTGTGGGGCATGCCGCCGGAGCTGATCGCGGCCGAGGACCCCAATGCGCTGGTGCGGTTCATCGCGGACCAGCTGGTGGACCCCGACTACTTCCTGCAGAAGGTTTCAGCGCTCTACGCGGACAGCCTGATGCAGAGCCACGACGTCCTGGAGTTCGCCGACGGCCGCACCGTGGAGCTGTACTCGCGCCCGCAAAAGGTGGCGGATGCGATCGTGGGACGGATCTGGAACTTCCGCGACATCACTTCACGCCGGCGCGCCCAGGACCAGGCCCGCCGCGCCATGGAGGAACTGGCCGAGCAGGCGGGCAAGCTCAAGGAACTGGCCTTCCAGGACCCGCTCACGGGGCTGGCCAACCGGATGCTCTTCAATGAACGGGCCGCCGCGGCACTGCTCACCCCGGAACCGGTCCACGTGCTGCTCCTGGACCTGGACGACTTCAAGGAAGTCAACGACGTCCTGGGCCACCATGCCGGCGACGAGATGCTGGTCGAGATCTCCCGTCGGCTCCAGAACTGCGTGGGTCCGCACGGCACCGTCGCCCGGCTGGGCGGTGACGAGTTCGTGGTCCTGCTGGTCGGCTGCCGGGACGCCGACGGCGTGGCCCAGCGGGTGGTCAGCACCCTGAACGCCCCCGTCTCCATCGAGGGGACGCTCATGCGACCGGGCCTGAGCCTGGGCGTGGCATCGCGCGACGCCGGGACGGAGACGTCATCGGAACTGCTGCGGCAGGCGGACTTGGCCATGTACGCGGCCAAGGAGGCCGGGAAGAACTGCTATGTGCACTTCCAACCCGAGATGCTGGCCGCGCTGCTGGAGCGCACCCAGCTCACGGCCGGCCTGCGGCGGGCAGTGGAACTGGGGCAGATCACGGTCCACTACCAGCCCGTCATCTCCAGCGACCGGCTCGAGGTGGTGCAGTTCGAGGCCCTGGCCCGCTGGGAATGGGAAGGCGAGCTGATCCCTCCGGACGATTTCATCGAGACCGCGGAACGCAGCGGCCTGATCCGGGAGATCGGGGCCGAGGTGCTGCGGCGCAGCTGCACCGAGCTCGCCCCGTGGCTCGGGGAGGACCCGTTCCGGAGCCTGGCCGTCAACGTCTCCGGCGTGCAGCTGCAGCACCGCGACTTCGCCGAGCGCGTCCTGGACATTGCGGCGTGGAGCGGCGTGGACCCGCGCCAGCTGGTCCTGGAGGTGACCGAGAGCGTGTTCTTCGACGCCCACTCCCACGTCATCGGCCAGCTCGAGACCCTGCGCGAAGCCGGCATCCGCGTGGCCCTGGACGACTTCGGGACCGGCTATTCCTCGTTGGGCCGCCTGCAGGACCTGCCGGTGGACGTGGTGAAAATCGACAAGTCCTTCGTGTCGATGCTGCAGACCGGCGTCGAGAAACTCCCCATCCTCACCTCCATGATCCACATGGCCCGAAGCCTGGGACTGAAGGTCACGGCCGAGGGCATCGAGACACCGGCCCAGGCACGCTACCTCATGGACCACGGCTGCGATGCCCTGCAGGGCTTCCTCTTCTCCCGCCCGGAACCCGGGGCGGCCAGGCAGCGGGCCGTCAGCAACTCGACAGCGGCCATCGCTGACCTCGAGGGCGTACCGCTGCCCGGGTAGCTCAGCGCGTGCCCGGGCAGCTCAGCGCGTGCCCGGGTAGCTCGGCTGCTGCCCGGGCAGCCGGCTGGTGCCCTGGTGAGCTTGCGTCACGGCCGGCGCGTTCGACACATTTGGTTGCGGCATGATGCCCATCACGTTCGGGGAGCCCGCACCGCATATGATTCAGTCAGCGCAGTGCGCCTTGCTCTCCGCAAGACGCCCGCTATCCGTTCATCGCCTGGGGGGCTGTCAGACATCGTGGAAGCTGGTTTCGCACAACAACTGCTGGAGTACAGCCCGGACGCACTGTTGCTGGTCGGCGCGGACGGATCCATTTCCTTCCTCAACCCGGCCGCAGAGCGGCTCTTTGGCTATTCCCGGGCGCAGCTCCTGGGCGCGGACCACAGCATGCTCCTGGCCGAGGCCTCACGGGAGGAATTCCACGGCGTCCTGGCCGGACTGGGCAAGGCGGCAAGCCCCCGCTCCCCGTTCACCGGCTCGGGCCGGCGGGCCGACGGCACCGAACTCCCGGTCGAAATCACGTGCTCGCTTGTCCCCGCGCCGGCAGGAGCGGCCGACGCCGGAACGTCCGTGGCCCTCTCGATCCGCGGCACCGCCGGAGGCAACTCCGGGGAGAGCCACAGATCGAACACCGCCGCCGGAGGCCATGCCGGCGCCGGCAGCGCCGGGCGGTCCCTCAGCGGCGACTTTCTCCGCCGTCATACTCCTGTTTCTGGAGGACTTCAGGGTGCGGCTGCTCCCGCGGCGTTTGCCGAGCACGACGACGAACTCAAGGCCGGGTCCCTCCGCGACCCGCTGACGGCACTGCCCAACGGACCCCTCTTCAACGAACGGCTCGCCGCCGCCCTGCGCCGTCCGGATCCGGTGGACATCCTCCTGCTGAACCTCGATGACTTCAGGCACCTCAACGACGTGCTGGGACGCTCGGCGGCCGATGAGCTGCTGGTGGAGTTGGCGAGCAGGCTGCGCAACTGCGTCCGCCCGCATGACACCGTGGCCCGGCTGGGCGGCGATGAGTTCGCGGTGCTGCTGACCGAGTGCCTCAACGCGGACGCGGTGGCCAAGCGGATCGCCGAGGCCCTCTACGCGCCCCTGCGCGTGGGCGGCTCCATGGTCCGGCCCGGCGTGAGCATGGGCCTGGCGTCGAAGTCGGGGCAGACGCTGGACGGGGCGGAACTGCTGCGGCAGGCCGACGCCGCCATGACCGCGGCGAAGGCTGCCGGGAAGAACAACTGGCTGCGGTTCCGGCCAGAGATGCTGAGCACCGCGGCCCACAAGGCCGACGGCGATTCCGGGCTCCGGCGCGCCGTCGAGCTGGGCCAGATCTCGGTGCACTACCAGCCCGTGGTGTCGCCGGGCATCGGCTCGGTGGTGCAGTTCGAGGCGTTCGCCCGGTGGGAGCGGCACGGCCGGCTGGTGCCGCCCAACCAGTTCCTGCCTGTGGCGGAGCAGAGCGGCCTGATCCGCGAGATCGGCGATGAAGTCCTGCGCCGCGCCTGCGCCGAGATCCGGCCGTGGCTGGCCGGCGACCCCGCGTACAGCGTCGCCGTGAACGTCTCGGGACTGCAGTTCCAGCACCGGGACTTCGCCACGGATGTGCTCGCGATTGCCGCGTCCACCGGCGTTGACCCGCGCCAACTGACGCTTGAGCTGACGGAGAGCGTGTTCTTCGACGCCGCCTCGGACGTCCTGGGCCAGCTCCGGCAGCTGCGCAAGGCCGGTGTCCGGATTGCCATGGACGACTTCGGCACCGGATATTCCACGCTCGGCCGGCTTCAGGAGCTGCCCCTGGACAACGTCAAGATCGACCGCTCCTTCGTGGCCATGATCAAGACCGGCCAGGAACAGCTGCCGTTCTTCGCCACCATGATCAACGCCGCGCATGCCCTCGGCTTGAAGGTCACGGCGGAAGGCATCGAAACCCCCGCGCAGGCCAAGTACCTGATGGACCGCGGCTGCGACTCCCTGCAGGGCTACCTGTTCGCCAAGCCGGCCCCCGCCAGCCACCTGGCCGGAACCATGGAGAGCGCCCTGAACGCCCTGGACAAGGTCGACGCCGCGCGGTAGCAGATTGGGCAGCGCGCCGGCAGGCCGGGCGGTAGCCGTCCAAGCCGGGGCGCCGCTTAAACGTGTTCACATCAGCGCTTTTCGCAGGCGATGCCGTCGTTGTCGCGGTCGAGGTCGTACTCGCCCCGGTGCCGCGCACCGCCGTCGTTGTAGCTGTAGAGGGTGTTGTCGACGCGGAAGTTGGTGACGCGCTTTCCGGTGGTCTTGTCCCGGGCGCCGCTGCGGCCGACGCCGTGCGGGTAGACCTTGTTCAACTCCGTGCAGTTCTTGTACGACTTCGGCGCGGGGGCGGCAGATGCCGGCATGGCCGTGGCGCTCAAAACGACGGCGGAAGCCGCCAGGGACGCAATAATCAATTTCTTCAGGCGACGTTTAGGAGCACTCCCCCCATTAGAAGCCCTCAACCGCCAATCGGAGAGGTGCAGGAAAGGCTATCCCACGTTTTGGCTGCTCAGAGGCCGAATCACCGTTGCGGAGCGGCTGCTTAAGCGCGGCGGTCCAGCTTGTCGAGGTCCTGGGCAACCATCGCCTCGCTGCGCTGCCAGAGCGCCTTGGCCAGTCCGGCGTCGTAGGCCTGCTTGTTGGCCTTGGAGAGCGTCCGTTTGGCGTAGTAGGCGCCGGAGATCCAATCGTGGCCCGGGGTGGCGTTAGCGAGCCACACAAGGGTGTCCGCGCCCTGGTCGGGGGTCAGCATGAAGCGCTTGAGGAAGGACGTGTAGGCCAGGCGCATGGGGCTCGTGGAGTCGGCCGCGAAGTTGGTGGCCACCCCGCCCGGGTGGAACGCCGCCGTCGAGATCCCCTCGGTGTTGTAGCGGTTGTGAAGCTCGTTGGTGAAGAGAATGTTGGCGAGCTTGGCGTTGCCGTAGGCGCGGTTGGTGGAGTATTTGCGGGCCGCGTCGAGGTCGTCGATGTCCAGCTTGCCGAAGAGCGAATTCGCGACGCTCGAGGTGTTGATGACGGTGGCCCGGCTGGCGGCGAGGACGTCGATCAGCTCGGTGGTGAGCAGGAACGGTGCCAGGTGGTTGACCTGGAAGGTTGTCTCGTGGCCGTCCACGGTGAGCTCGCGGGGTCCCATGATGCCGCCGGCGTTGTTGGCCAGGACGTCGATCTGCGGGTACTTTTCCTTCAGCTGCGCGGCCAGGTTGCGCACCTGGGCAAGGTCGGCGAAGTCACTGACAAAGAAGTCGGCGCCGATTTCGTTGGCGATCGTCTCGGTCTTCTGCGCGGAACGCCCGACGACGACCACGCGCTCCCCCTGCCGGGCGAAGGTCCGCGCGGCGGACGCGCCGATGCCGTCGCTGGCTCCGGTGATGACGATAGTGCGCTCGGGCATTGAGGTGTCCTTAGAACGAAGCGTTGGGCTGGTCTTTTGGAATCCAGCCCCGTCGAATTCTAACGAGCCTAACTGGGAGAACGTTCCGTCGGGCCCGGGAGCTTAGCGAGAGTCTGCTGGGACTCCCCTGCAGCGCCTAGATGCGCAGCGGCGAGCGGAAACTCAGGGCCGTGCCGGCGTTCTGCAATTTCAGCCCGATGGCCAGCATTTCCTCGGTGGTCCGGAGAAGGGAGTAGTGGCTGTAGTTGCCCTGGATAACGGTGCCCGGGACCACGGACGGGGCGACCACGAAATTGGGTATCGGAGTGTCTTCGTCAAAAACTACAAATATCGCCGTTCGTCCCGCCCGGTAGCTTTGGCTGTTCAAGATCACCGGCAGCCATTGCGAGAGCCAGGTGTCGCCCGTGGCGACGCTGCAGTCGTGCATGTCATTGCACACGTTCGGCACGACCACGGAAAAATTCGGCAGAGTGTTGTTGGCCAGGTCGCTCGCCAGGTGTCCCGCGCTCACGGTGCCCAGGGGCACATTGTTGATTGCGCATGCCGCCCTGTCCCCCGTCCCTTGGTAGTAGATTTCCGGGTTGTGCCGCTCTGCATAGAGCCCGGACGCGGTTAGCCGGCAATTTGAGGGCATGTCCTCCATGTAGCTCTTATAGGACTGGCCGGCCGTACGCACCTGCCGGAAGATGTTGTCGGCCGTGATGGGCGGCAGGCCTGAGGGGTTCGAATCGGAAGTGACGCCCTGCGTGCTGCCCGACGTCATGGCCAGATAGCTTGGCAAGGAAGGCAAGCCCGTGCCTGCGTCACTCCAGGTGGAAACCGAGGCACACTGGTTCGCTTTCGTCGTCATGTACGGCGCGCTGGCGTTCCCTATGACCTGTGAATAGGTCTTGTTCTCAAATAGCACCCACATGACGTGGTCGTATTTCGTCGGCGCGACGGTCGCCGTCCCGCACGGGTTAGCGCCGGGGGGCGGAGGCGGCGGCGGGGGCGGAGGAGGAGGGGGCGGCGGCGTCGTGTTCGTGGTGATAGTCAATAGAGGCCGTTGAGTGGCTACCGAAGCCTCCTTGGAGCTGTAAATGACGCCGTCGGAGGATGTGTTGCTGATGCGGAACGAATACGTGCCGTCACCCTTAATCACGCCGAAGAGATCAAAGTCCACAAAGGTGTTATCGGCAACAGCGCCGCGCGAAGCCACAATCGGCGTCTCCGCAACGGGCGCGTTGTTGAATGTGATCGTGTTTTCACTCCAGGAGTTGTTGAGGACGCGCCGGAATTGGCCGCCCGAGTTGGATGGATCCGTAGCGAACAGCCGGAGCCTGGCGCCGGTCACAGTGCTGCCCGCACTGCCGGTTACCGTGAACTTGAGGAAGATCATTTCGACCGGCGAGTTATCAGCCTTTAGGCCTGTTGCCGTGCGGAAGTTAATGGTGGGACTGTCACGCTTCACGACCGCATCAGCCGTAGTAGAAAAGGTCAGGGTGGCGGCCTCTGCGGGGCCCGCAATAAGGGAGATTGTGGCGGCCACTAGGAAAAAGACTGACGCCAGGGAAATCCATTTGTGCCCCAAGAAGGAGCGGCTAAACCGATGCCTTTTAGTACCGTTCTTGCCCAAGGCGAAACCAGGATCTACGCGCATCGTGGGACTCCTATATAAGGTCCGGTCGACGCACCCTGCGCCTTAATGGTCCGTAGGAATTCACACCCTAGCCTGCCCAATAGTGCCTCACAATGCCCACGTCCAAAATAGCTGGCCGACTAAAGGTATTCCCAAGGTTCCTATCGGTCTTACGCATGTGCCAGAACTGTCCGCCTGATTCATCAGCAGCTTTTGGGGGTTAAATGCGGGAGGACCCCCAACGTGGTTGGGGGTCCTCGACCTGAATGGTTGTCCGGCGGTGACCTACTCTCCCACACCCTCCCGGGTGCAGTACCATCGGCGCTGTGGGTCTTAGCTTCCGGGTTCGGGATGGGACCGGGCGTTTCCCCCACGCTATGACCGCCGTAACCCTGTGTCCGCACCCGCCGGCGCCCTGGGGGCGTGGGGGTGGGAAATCTGTGGTGTTACAACGTGCTGCCGGTTCGCACCGGCAACGGTGGTGTTGTTATGTTGTTGTCGGTTCTCAAGCAACGGGTTTGTTGTCTGGGAACCACATAGTGGACGCAAGCAGTCTTGTTTCT